>JBGAQP010000009.1:0-125324 GCA_044220635.1 Usitatibacteraceae bacterium | reverse complement strand
GCGCCCCCCGCGGGCCGGCGCCGCGCGGCGCGCCGCGAGGCCGACGGCTCGGTCGATTTCGGCATGGGCTTCGACGAGCCGCGCCCGGGCGACGCGCGCGTCGAGTCCGGGGGCGTGGTCGTGGTGGTCGCGCCCCAGAGCCGGGAACTGCTCGCGGGCGTCGTCCTCGACTACGTCGAGGTCGAGCCGGGCGACTTCCGCTTCGTCTTCGCCGCCCCGGGTGCCGGCGGCGAGGGCGGCGCCGAAGGCTGAGCCCGTGCCCGCGCGCGCCTTCGCCCCGGGCGAGGTCTACCTCGTCGGCACCGGCCCGGGCGATCCCGAGCTGCTCACCGTCAAGGCGCTGCGCCTGATCGAGGCGGCCGACGTCGTGCTCTACGACCACCTCGTCTCGCCCGAGATCATGGCGCTCGTGCGCCCGGGCGCGGAACGGGTCTACGTCGGCAAGCGTCGCGCCGAGCACGCGATGCGCCAGGAGGCGATCAACGAGCTGCTGGTGGAATACGCGAAGGCGGGGCGCCGGGTGCTGCGGCTGAAGGCGGGCGATCCCTTCGTGTTCGGGCGCGGCGGCGAGGAGATCGAGACGCTCGGGCGCGAGGGCGTGCCCTTCGAGGTCGTGCCGGGCATCACCGCGGCGCTGGGCGTGGCCGCGTACGCCGGCATCCCGCTCACGCACCGGGACTTCGCGCAGTCCTGCGTCTTCGTGACGGGCAACCTCCAGGACGGCAGCCTCGACCTCGACTGGGACGCGATCGTGCGCCCGCGCCAGACGGTCGTGATCTACATGGGATTCCAGAACCTCGCCGCGCTCCTCGACGGGCTCGCGGCCCACGGTCTGGCGCGCTCGACCCCGGCCGCGATCGTCCAGCACGGCACGATGGCGGACCAGCGCGTGGTGACGGGGGACCTCGGGAACCTCGCCGCGCGCGCCGCGGCGGCGGGCATCAAGCCGCCGACGCTGATCATCGTGGGCGAGGTCGTGCGGCTGCGCGAGCGCCTGAAGTGGTTCGAGGCGCGAAGCCCCGGGGCGGCGGACGCCCCGTCCTGAGGGCCCTCAGCCCGTGGAGCCGGAAACCTTTCGCTCGACCGCGTAGACCGCGGCCTCGACCCGGGAGCTCACGTTGAGCTTGGCGAGGATGTGGCGCACGTGCAGCTTCACCGTGTCGTGGCTGATGGCGAGCGCCTTGGCGATGCCCTTGTTGCTCATGCCCTGGGCGATGTAGCCGAGGATCTCGAGCTCGCGCTCGGTCAGCGCCCGCGCCGTGCCTTCCTCCCGGCCGGTCTGGGCGCCCAGCAGGTGCGAGAGTTTCATCGCCATGGCGGGCGCCACGACGAGCTCGCCGCGCAGCGCCCGGCGGATGGAGTCGACCACGTCGTCGGGATCCATGTCCTTCAGCAGGTAGCCGCGGACCCCGGCGCGAAGCGCGTTCGCGAGGTCCTCCTGCGAGTCGCACATGGTGAGGATCAGGGCGGGCGTTTCGAGGCCCTCCTCGCGGAAGCGCTTGAGCAGCGCGAAGCCATGCATGGCGGGCATGCGCAGGTCCATGATCACGAGGTCGGGCTTGAGCTCGCGCAGCAGGCGCACGGCCGCCTCGGGCTCGCCCGTGGCGCCCACGACGCGGATGCCCGCGCGGTGCTCGAGCAGTTCCGCGAGGCCGCGCCGGCACAGGCCGTGGTCGTCGATCAGGACCACCCGGATCTGGGAGTCGGCCATGGTCAGTCCGCCACCGTCGCGGGCAGCACGAGGCTCACCCGCGTCCCCTGGCCCGGCGCGCTGCGGATCTCGAGGCGCCCGCCGATGCGCCCGGCACGCTCGCGCATGATCTCCAGGCCGTAGTGGCCGCCCGCCTCCTCGCCGCGCGCGCGCCGGCCGATGCGCGCGCCGCGCCCGTCGTCCTCCACGCTGATGCGCACCTGCGCCTCGTCGCGCTCGATGAGGACCCGGGCCCCGCGCGCCCCGGCGTGCTTGATCACGTTGGCGAGCGCCTCCTGCACGATGCGGAAGGCCTGCTCCTCCGTCTCGGGGGCGAGCTTGAGGCCCGGGGCGCGGTTCTCGATGCGCAGCTCCACCCCGGTGCGCTCCGCAAAGGTGAGCGCGGTCTCCTCGAGGGCGCGCAGCAGCCCCTGGCGGTCGACCTCCTGGCGGAAATGCGTGATCAGCTCCCGAAGCCGCCCGTGGGCCTCGCCGAGCGAGTCGTTCACGTCGCGGAAGTACTTGAGCGCGTAGTCGCGCCGCCCCTCGCGGATCGCGTCCTGCAGCAGGCTCATGCGCATGCGCATGAAGGCGAGGCCCTGCGCGAGGGAGTCGTGCACCTCGCCGGCGAACATCTGGCGCTCGGCGCTGAGCGAGCTGCGCAGCCGCTCGGCCTCGCGCAGCGCGTTGTCGAGCACGAGGTCGAGCATGTCGGCCACGGGCGCGAGCAGGCGCTCCAGGTCCTGGGGCACGCGCCCGGAGGCCGGGAAGAGCAGGTTGAAGACGCCGATCACGCGGCCCTGGCTGTGCAGGGGCAGGGCGAGCATGGGGCCCAGTTCCCCGCCCTCGTCGGGGAAGCCCATCCGGCGGGCGCAGACGAAGGGCTTGGTCTCGACCTGGAACTGGCGGGTGTGCAGCGACTGGCCGCAGACGCCGCAATCGGCTTCGACGGAGAGCTCCGCCTCGAGGACCTCGGGGGGAAGCCCGACGGAGGAAACCAGCTTCATGCGCTCGGCGCCGGGGGGCGCGATGCGGATCGCCCCCGCCCGGGCTCCCGTGAGCCCCACGATCGCGCTGAGGCCGCGCTCGAGGACCTCGCGCAGCCCCTCGTTGGCCGCCAGCTCCTCGGCGATCCCGCCACGGTCCACGGGGGCGAGCGCTCCCCGGACTCCGGGAACGGACCCGCCCTGGACAATCCTCAGTTGCCGTCTCGCCACGCCTCGAAGCCCTCCTCCGGGCCGGTTGCGGGGGGCCGTCCTGCGGTCCCCGACGCGCTCTTTGGAAGGATATTACCGGGAAATGGGGGGTGGCTTGCGGAGCCTCAATCCGGGGCCCTTCCCGGGCCGGGGCCGCGCCCCTTGCCACGCGCCGTGACGGGCAACCCCCCAAGTGGGTAGGGGACCCTTCCCCCTTTCGGTAATAGACGCCACCGCCCCAAGCTGCGGTAATGGTCCGGCAATCCCGAAGGTCAATCCCGCGGCCCGAGAAGCCGCTCCCGGAGGGTGTTCGTCATCGAGGACTTCGCAGCCCGGAAGCCGATCCCGTCGCGCTCGCGCGAACGGGCGGCCGCCGCATGGCGCGGCCCGGGGCCACGGCCATGACCCAACTCGCGCTGGTCATCGACCTCAATGTCTGCGTGGGCTGCCACGCCTGCGTCACGAGCTGCAAGGAATGGAACGCCTCGGGCGCGGCGGGGCCCCTGCCCGACGAGAACGCCTACGGCGCCGGCCCCTCGGGCACCTGGTTCAACCGCGTCCAGACCTTCGAGGTCGGGACCTTCCCGTTCACCGAGACGGTGCACTTCCCGAAGTCCTGCCTGCACTGCGAGGACCCGCCGTGCGTGCCCGTGTGCCCGACCGGCGCCTCGTACAAGCGCGCCGAGGACGGCATCGTCCTCGTGGACTACGACAAGTGCATCGGCTGCAAGTACTGCTCCTGGGCCTGCCCGTACGGGGCGCGCGAGCTCGACGCGCAGAACAAGGTGATGAAGAAATGCACCCTGTGCGTCGACCGCATCTACGACGAGCGCCTCGAGCCCGCGGACCGCAAGCCCGCCTGCGTGAAGGCCTGCCCGACGAACGCCCGCCTCTTCGGCGACATCCACGACCCGCAGAGCGAGGTCTCGCGCGCGATCCGGGACGAAGGCGGCTACCCCCTGATGCCCGAATGGGGCACGCATCCGGCGAACCACTACCTGCCGCGGCGCAAGACCGCGCTCAGGCTCCACGCCGACGAGCTCGAGCGCGCCGAGAACCCGCTCAAGATCGACCGCAAGCTGCCGCGGCCGGCCAAGTCCGAGCCGACGCTCGATGACGCGGTCACCTGGTAGGCAGGAACCCGCGATGCAGCCCGCCTTCTCCGTGATCTTCCTCACCACCTTCATCGGCGCGGGCCAGGGCCTGTTCCTCGCGCTCGTGGCGGTGGAGTCGGGCGCGGCCTGGGGGCTCTTCCCGCCGCCGCGCGACGCTGCCTTCTACGCGGGCGGGAGCCTCCTCGCGCTCGGCCTGCTCGGAGCGGGGCTCGTGGCCTCCTTCTTCCACCTCGGGCGGCCCGAGCGCGCGTGGCGCTCGGCGGCGAAGTGGCGCACCTCGTGGCTCTCGCGCGAGGTGATCGTGATGCCGGCCTTCATGGGCGCCGTGGCGCTCTGGGGCTTCCTGCACTGGAGCGGGTGGAACCCGGCGCCGGGGTTCGCGGCGAGCGCGTGGCTGGGCCTCGCGGGCGCGGCGCTGGCGCTGCTGCTCTACGTGTGCACGGCGATGATCTACGCCTGCCTCAAGTTCCTGCGCGAATGGCACAGCCCGCTCACGGTCGCCAATTACATCCTGCTCGGCGCCGCCTCGGGCTTCACCCTCGCCGCGGCCTGGGCCGCGCAGGTCGCGCCGGCGATGACGGACTTCCTCGCCCCGACCGCGCTCGCCCTCATCGTCGCCGCGGCGGCCTCCCGCGGGGCCTCGCTCGCGCGCAACCGGCGGCTGCGCCCCGTGAGCACGATCCAGACGGCGATCGGCGTGAAGCACCCGCGGATCACGCAGATCTCGCGGGGCTTCACGGCGGACGCCTTCAACCTGCGCGAGTTCTTCCACGGCCGCTCGCGGCGGTGGCTGCGCGGGACCAAGGCGTTCTTCCTGGTCGCCGCCTTCGCGGTGCCGGCGCTGCTCGTGGCCGCCTCCCTCGCCACGGGCTCGGCCGCCGCGCTCGCCGCGGCCTTCGCCGTGCAGATGCTCGGACTCTTCGCGGAGCGCTGGTTCTTCTTCGCGGAGGCGAACCACCCCCAGAACCTCTACTACCAGGCCGTCGCCTGAGCGCACCCCCGCGATGGCGACCGCCTTTCGAGAACGGATGACGACATGGCCCTCGTAAGACCCCACGGCGGCGGCACGCTCCGCCCCCTCCTCCTGGAAGGCGAGGCCCTCGCCGCGGAGCGCCGCCGCGCCGCAGGACTCCAGAAACTGCGCGTCACCTCGCGGGAGAAGGGCGACCTCATCATGCTGGGCATCGGCGGCTTCACGCCGCTCGAGGGCTTCATGACGCGGGCCGACTGGGAGGGCGTGTGCGACGGCATGCGGACGGCCTCGGGGCTCTTCTGGCCGATCCCCATCACGCTGTCGGCGGGCGCCGCCGAGGCCGGGTCGATCGAGGTCGGCCGCGACCTCGCGCTCGTCGATCCCGACGACGGCTCGACGCTCGCCACGATGCTCGTCACGGAGAAATACGGCATCGACAAGGCGCACGAGTGCGCCTGCGTGTTCAAGACGACCGAGGCCGAGCACCCCGGCGTGCAGATGGTCATGGCACAGGGCGAGGTCAACCTGGCGGGCCCCGTGAAGGTCCTGTCCGACGGCGGATTCCAGGCGAAGTACGGGGCCCTGTTCATGACTCCCGCGCAGACGCGCGCGGAGTTCGAGCGGCTGGGCTGGTCCCGCGTGGCGGCCTTCCAGACGCGAAATCCCATGCACCGCTCGCACGAGTACCTGGCGAAGGTGGCGATCGAGGTCTGCGACGGCGTGCTCATCCACTCGCTGCTCGGCAACCTCAAGCCCGGCGACATCCCGGCCGACGTCCGGACGCGGGCGATCGGCGTGCTCACCGAGAAGTACTTCCTCGGCAAGACCGTGGTGCAGGCCGGCTACCCCCTCGACATGCGCTATGCCGGCCCGCGCGAGGCGCTGCTGCACGCGCTCTTCCGGCAGAACTACGGCTGCTCGCACCAGATCGTGGGGCGCGACCACGCCGGCGTCGGCAGCTACTACGGTCCCTTCGACGCGCACCATATCTTCGACCAGATCCCGCACGACGCGCTGGAGACGAAGGCGCTCAAGATCGACTGGACGTTCTGGTGCTACAAGTGCGGCGGCATGGCCTCCGCCCGCACCTGCCCGCACGGCGACGCGGACCGGCTGCTCGTGTCCGGGACGAAGCTGCGCAAGTGGCTCTCGGAAGGGGCCGAGGTGCCCGCGGAGTTCAGCCGCCCGGAAGTCCTCGCGATCCTGCGGGAGTACTACGCGACGATCGCGGAGAAGGACCGGGTGGAGGTGAAGCTCACGGGGCACTCCGCGCGCTGAGCGCGGGTTCCTTTCCCTCCGCGCCCTCCGGCGCACGGGGCTCGAGCCGCCGCCTGGCGAACTGCACGAAGGCTCCCACGAGCCCCGACTGGATGCGCTCGCGGGGATAGACCGCCGTCAGCTGCCGCGTGAGCGGCGGCGAGAGCGGGATGCGCACGAGCAGGCCCAGCCGCACTTCCTTCTCGACGGAAACGTGCGACATGATCGCGAAGCCCAGTCCGGCCTCCACGAGCCCCTTCAGGGCTTCCGGGCTGCTCGCCTCCATCGTCACCTGAAGCGCGCCGGGCTCGACCCCCGCCCTTTCCAGGTAATGGTCGATCACCTCGCGGGTGCCGGATCCCTGCTCGCGCGAGAGGTAGGCGTGCTCGACGAGGTCGCCGGCCGCCACCGACCGGCGGCGCGCGAGCGGGTGTCCCGGCGCGCAGACGACCTGCAGCTCGTCGCTGCACAGCCGCTCGCCCGCGAGCGTGGGCAGGTACGTGTCTCCCTCGATGAACCCGATGTCCAGGGCGCGCTCGCGCAGGCGCTCCTGGACGGTCTCGGAATTGCCCACGAACAGGCTTGGCGCCACGCCCGGGTGGGCCGCCATGAATTGCCCGAGGATCTGCGGCAGCAGGTAGTCGGCGATCGTGGTGCTCGCGCCGACCAGCAGGGGACCTGCGACCTGGCCGCCCAGGTCCCTCAAGGCCGAATCGAGTTCCGCCGTGAGCGCGAGGATCCTCTCGGCATGCGCGAACGCGACGGCTCCCGCGGGCGTGAGGGAAATGCGGCCATGGGACCGGTCGAACAGCCGGGTGTCGAAGTGCTCCTCCAGCTGGCGGATCTGGAAGGTCACGGCGGGCTGCGTCATGCACAGCGCTTCCGCCGCCTTGGTGAACGAGAGGTGCTTCGCGACCGCGTGGAAGACCTGGAGCCGCCGATCCGCCATTGCCCTGTCCCCTATTCAAGGGGCTTATTCAAGCATAAAAAAGGGGCCGCCGAGCGGCGGCCCCGGGGTTTCGGGGCGGGGCGGATTCCGGCCGCGCGAGCCGGCTCGTCCAGGCTACGGGATGGCGCCTACGGCTTCTTCGGCGTCTTGTACTCGGCTTCCTTCTGGAACGGCTCCCAGACGGTCTCGTAGCCGACGAACCCCTTTTCGTTCGGCGGCATCTGACGCGTCGTCAGGAAGCGCGCATGGCCGTCGGGAACCTTGGCGGGGGGCGGTTTGTGATCGCTCATGGGTCACCTTTCTCGCGGTGAAGTGGGAAATGCGGGTGCGGATCAGCCAACGGGTCGCAATCGCGCCGGGTCGACAGCGGCGCCCGCGGGGATCGCCCCGCCCGCCCTGGTCTCCTCGTCCGTCGCGTCGCGCACGGTCAGGATCTCGAGCACGAAGACGACCTCCCGGCCACTGAGCGGATTGTTGCCGTCGACCGTCAGCTTCTCGTCGTCCACCTGCGTCACGAGGAAGCTCCGGGTCTGGCCGCGGTCGTTCTCCATGAGGATGGAGGTGCCGACCTGCCGGTACTCCTCGGGGACGTTGTCGATGTCGTCGGTGAAGACCAGCGACTCGTCCCGGGGACCGAAGATCTGGCTGCCGTCGATCACCACTTCGATGACGTCGCCGGCGGAATTGCCCTCCAGCTGCATGTGGACCGAAGGGGCGAGGATCTCGTTGTGTCCGTGAATGTAGCCCAGCGGAAACTCGACGCGGGTGAGGACGTGCCCCGTCCTGCGGTCGGTCACCTTGTAGGTCAGCTCGACGAACTTGCCGTCGCGGATGGCTTCGCTCACCTCAAGCCCCGACGAAGCGTTCAGAAGATGGATGCACCGAAGATCCTCACCTGGCCGTCCTCGTAGCCGAGGACGAGCCGGCCGAGCCATTCGCCCGGCTTCCTGGTGCTGCGCTGCCGGAAGAGAACCGTCACGTGCTCGCCCCGGCGGATGATGCCGAGGAAATCGGCGTCCTCGGCCAGGTTCCTCGCCAGCTCGCTGTTCGCGAACTGGTGCCCCACGGCGACCTGGTCCATGGCGCGCGCCAGGGAACTCGAGAAGTTCCTCGTGAACTCCCCGTACTTGCCCTCGTTCGAGTACCTGACGAGGTCGCGCCACAGGGGCTTCGCCAGGGCGAGCAGCTCCTCGTCGGTCCTTTCCGTGATGTTCACGCGCGTATCCGCGCGAGCGGATGACGCCGCCGAGGGGCTCGCCGCGCGAGGCGCGCCGCCGATCTCGGTGCCACGCAGGCTGTCGATGCGAGCTTGCATCGCCGGGACCGCGCTACGCCTCTTCCGCGACGAGATGGTAGCAGGGCGCCTTCTCCATCGTGTACTCGCCCGTCTTCGGGTCGCGGCGCGAGACCGTCAGCACGTGCCAGTTCGCGTCGTCCACCTTCATGGCGTCGCCCCGGTAGTAGTAGCCCGGCCAACGGGTCTCCTTGCGGAACAGCGTGTGGTGCGTGACGCACTCGGCGGCGCGATGCCGGTGCTTCAGTTCCCAGGCGCGGAGCAGCTCGTGGATGTCCTTGGCGGCCAGGCTCTCCAGGTCCTCTTCCATGATCCGGAGCTTCTTGAGGCCGATGTTCAGGAGCTTCTCGTTGGTCATGTAGTTGACGCTCACGCCGCCGCAGTACTCGTCCATCAGCTTCTGCAGGCGGTCCAGGCCCTGCTTGGGATTGATGTAGTGCGGGTTGACGTCGCCCGCCACGATCTCGTTGCGATAGACCTTGTAGTGCTCCAGGGGCTTGTAGATCTCCGCCTTGCGGCGGTTGACCTGCTCGTCGGAGATCACGATGCCCTCGGCCTTGCCGTCGTCGATGTACTTGCAGGCGGCCTTCGCGGCGAGCCGCCCCTCCGTGAACGAGCCGGAGGAGAAGGCGTGCGGCGTGCCGCCGACCGCGTCGCCGGCGCCGAACAGGCCCTCGATGGTCGTCATGCGGTTGTAGCCCCAGAAGTACTCGGGAGGGGAGATGTCCTCGGGGCCGGAGCACCAGGCGCCCGAACCGGTCGCGTGCGAGCCCATCACGTAGGGCTCGGAGGTGGTCAGCTCGGGGTTCTCGTTCTTGGGATCGACGTCGGTCGCGGCCCACAGCACCGCCTGGCCGACGGTCATGCCGAGGAAGTTCTCCCAGCCCACCTCCTCGAGGTGCGGATCCTGGAAGGCGCGCATGGTGACCATGTGGATGGGGCCGCGGCCCGCATTCACTTCCTGGATGATGCAGTGGTTGCGCAGGCAGGTCGGAATCGGCCGGTGGGTCAGGTGCGACGCCTCCGGATCGAGGTACTCCTTGCCGACCATCTGCTGCAGCGCGGGGAACCACTTCGATTCGTATTCCTCGCCAAGGCAATTCTGCGTATAGGTCTTCAGGTGGAGGAAGTAGGCGCCGACCGGGCCGTAGCCGTCCTTGAATCGCGCCAGCACGATGCGGTTCTCCATCTGCGTCATCTTGGCGCCGGCGTCGATCAGCAGGCCGTAGGCGGACGCGGACGACCAGGGCGCATACCAGGTCCGTCCGGACCCTTCGCCCACGGAGCGCGGCTTGAAGATGTTGGACGCCCCGCCCGCCCCGCAGATCACGGTCTTCGACTTGAAGACGTGGTAGTTGCCCGTGCGGACGTTGAACCCGACGGCACCGGCGACCCGGTTCTCGCGGCTCTCGTCCATCAGCAGGTGCGTGACGCAGATGCGGTTGAAGACCTTGTCCGCCGATTTCTTGGCGGCCTCGGCCACGATGGGCTTGTAGGACTCGCCGTGGATCATGATCTGCCACCGCCCCTCGCGCAGGTAGCGCCCGGTCTTCGGGTCCTTCATGATGGGAAGGCCCCACTCCTCGAACTGGTGGACGGCGGAGTCGACGTGGCGGGCCATGTCGAACAGCAGGTCTTCGCGCACCATGCCCATCAGGTCGATGCGGGCGTAGCGGACGTGGTCCTCGGGGTTGTTCTCGCCCCAGCGCGTGCCCATGTAGCAGTTGATCGCATACAGGCCCTGGGCGACCGCGCCCGAGCGGTCGATGTTCGCCTTCTCGGCGATGACGATCTTCTTGTCCTGCCCCCAGAATCTCGCCTCCCAGGCGGCGCCGGTGCCGCCCAGTCCCGCACCGACGACGAGGATGTCGATGCCGTCTTCGATGATGGTTTCGTAGGCCATTAGTAGTACACGCCTTTCTTCAGCTTGAGGCCCGCGTCCTTGAGCGTGCGCAGGCCGCCTTCATCCATGCGGATGTACTTCGGCTCGTTGTACAGCAGCTCGCCGGCGCGCATTTCCTTGCTGGGTCCGGCAACCTCCGCGAGCTTGGGGATCGCCTGTCCCCAGGGCTTGGTGGTGATGGGGGAGAGGAAGTTCTTCTCCGTGCCGTTGCGGAACTTGATCCGCCAGGCGATCGTGCCCTTCTGCTCGTCGCGGTGGACGCGGACGCTGTGGCCCAGGGGGGCGAAGTCGGCATAGCCGCGCACGTCGATCGCGTGCTGGGGGCAGGCCTTCACGCAGGAGTAGCACTCCCAGCACATGTTCGGCTCGATGTTGTAGGCGCGCCGGTAGGTCTTGTCGATGTGCATGATGTCCGAGGGGCAGATGTCGACGCAGTGTCCGCATCCGTCGCACCTCGTCATGTACACGAAGGTAGGCATAGGTGGGTTCCCTGTTCTGTTCCGCTGGAAGCGGGTTGGCTTCTAGTAGTGGCGCGGCGCTTCGCGCTTGATGCCGAGCCCCATGTCCATGGGGGCGTCCTTCAGCAGCTCCATCGAGTGCCGCTCCCGTTGTGCGGGATCGTCCCGGTTCTGCGTCGGCAGGTTCATGTTCGTGCCGTTGGCCTCGGCGACCCGCTTCTCGAAGGCCGCCGCGGGCTTGAAGAACATGTGCGCGAACTTGGACCAGTACACCCCGCCGAAGAGCACCGCAGTGGCGGTGAGGTACAGGCCGAAGAAGACGCCGGAGGCCGCGCTCGCCTGCGCCTGCAGCCAGGCCCAGACGAGGCCGAGCGTCACGCTGGCGAGGAGCGAGAGGATGAAGAGATCGGCGCGCATCAGGCGCAGGGGCGTGCCGCCCTCGGCCGCGACGTCGACGCGGATGAAGAACCAGAACCAGTAGCCCCCGGCGAGGGCCATCAGGGCGCCGAGCCACCAGAGCTGCGGCAGCAGGGCCGGCGTGGGCGTGGCGGCCGTCGGGTAGGCGTAGACCATCACGAGGGTGGTGAGGAGATACAGGGTGAAACCGTACATGGTCAGCAGGTGGGCGATGCGCCGCCGCGGGTTGCAGAATTCGCCCGAGGCGAGGACGTCCACCACGACGGTCTTGACCGCGATCGAGGCGACGTCGACCGGGGCGCCCTTGCCGCGGGTCTTGCGCCAGTTGGCGAAGAAGTACGTCGCGCTCCCCTTGTGGAGGACGTCCAGGAGCGTGCCGACGATGACAGCCAGGATCATCAGCCCCACGAACCACTGCATGAAGCCGGCGGGCAGGCTTCCCGAGACCGCCGCAAAGGCATTGCTGGTGAACATCTAGGGTCTCCTCCCTGCTGGACGATCTGACGAGTCGCGGGACAATGGACAATTATGAAGGGCTGCCCAAATCAAGTGCAAAGAATTCGGCAATGCCCCTATAAAGGGATCGTATGGACCTCGAATCGCATCTCCGCGAGGTCGGCGAGGACCCAGGTGGCCGGCCCGGCCAGGCCCGCCACGGTGCCCGGATTGACCAGCCAGGACTTGCTCCCCTTCACGTCCGCCACCTGGCGGGTTTCCGCGCGGTGCGAATGGCCGCAGCAGACCAGGTCCCAGTCCCCGGTGCAGGCGAGCGCGTAGCCCAGGTGGTCGTAGTGCGTGACGATGATGCGCCGGCCGGCGAGTTCGAGGCGGGCCTCCGCGCCGTGGTACTGGAGCAGGCCGCCGCTCATGCGCGACTGGTAGTGCATCGCCTGCGCGTCGCCCAGGTTGTTTCCGTGGATGGCGTGCACCGGCAGGCCCGCCGCGAGCGCGGGCTTCACGGTCTGGGCGCCGATGAGGTCGCCGCAGTGGATGACGGCCCCGGCGCCCAGCGCCTTCGCCGCGTGCACCGCGCGGGCGAGGGGATCGGCACGGTCGTGGCTGTCGGAAACGATGCAGATTTTCATCCCCATCTCCTCGGTCGCCGACGCGCCTACCAGAGGACTTCGAGACGCTCGCCCGTCACCCGGTGCTCGAGGCGATGGAGCGGACTCGTGCCCTTGGCGATGCACTGGCCGGTGGCGAGGTCGAAGGCCCACTGGTGCTTGGGGCAGGTGAGCGTGCGGCCCTCGATCGCGAGCTCGGGAATGTTGGTCACCTGGTGCGGGCAGCGGCTGTCGTAGACGCGGATCTCGGCCGCCTGGCGGTGGACGAACAGCCCGCGCTCCCCGATCTCGAGGCGCCGGACGCTGTCCTCGGGCAGGTCCGCCAGCGCGGCCACGTCGTGCCACTCGGGCCCGGCGCCGAGGCGATCCGGGTGGAATCCGGGGATGTCCATGTCGAGGATGATGTCGATCGCCCAGACGATCTTCGCGAGCCCCAGGGCGGGAAAGGCCATCAGCAGCGCGTCGAGGATCTCGTCGGGGCTCGCACCCTCGCGCAGCGCGCGCCCGAGATACTGCCGGAATCCCCTCGCGGTCTGCGCGTGGACCTTGGTGATCACCGAGATGAGGTTGCGGGTCTTGGGGTCGAGGTGGCGGCCCGCCTCCTTCAGGAACGCGAGGTAGGGGCCGATCGCGTCGGGGCGGACCTTGACGAGGTAGTTGAGGGCGTCGCTCATGGGGGTTCCGGGTGGGGGGCGATCGCGGCCGCGGGCGAACTCGCGGCACGCAATCGCATCATAATGTCATCGCGTCCGGTCCGGGAGAGCCGCCATGGGAATCGCCACGAGAATCGCATCCGCAGCCGCGCTCGCCCTCCTCGCGGGTTGCGCCGGCTTCGCGCGCCTGGGGCTCGAGCCGGGACGCTCCACCGAGGCCGAGGTGCGCCGCGCGATGGGCGAGCCGGCGATGGAGTTCGCGCTCCCCGACGGCAGCCGGCGATTCGCCTATCCCCAGGGTCCGCTCGGCACCGAGACCTTCATGGCGACGGTCGATCGCGACGGGCGCCTGGTGAGCCTCGAGCAGGTGCTCGACGAGGCCCACTTCGCGCGCATCGTCCCGGGGACGAGCACGCGCGAGGACGTGCGCCGCCTCATCGGGCCGCCCTGGCAGACGGTCGATTTCGCCAACCTCGCGCAGGTCGCCTGGGACTACCGCTTCCTGGACGCCTGGGGCTACCAGGCCGACCTCTCCGTGATGATCGACCGCGAGGGGCGGGTCGTCGGCAAGGTGGTCCAGCGCATCGAGCCGCGCGGCCCCGATCGCCGCTAGGTCGCCGCCCTAGATGATGCGCGAGTAGGCCACCCGCGCCTTGTCGCCCTGCAGGTAGCGGTCGAAGACGGCGCCGATCGCGCGCACGAAGTAGCGCCCGCGCGGGGTCACGCCGATCCAGTCGTTCTCGAGCGTGACGAGCCCGAGGTCGGCGTACTCGCGCAGGCGCTCGAGCTCGGGGGCGAAATAGGAGCGGAAGTCGATGCCGTGCGCGGCTTCGACCGCGTCGAAGGACAGCACGAACTGGCACATGAGGTCGAGGATCACCGCGCGGCGCACCTGGTCGTCGGCGCCGAGCTCGATGCCGCGCACGACCGGCAGCCGGCCCTGCTCGAGCGCGTCGTAGTAGGCGGGGATTTCCTTGGCGTTCTGGCTGTAGGTCGCGCCGATCTTGCCGATCGCGGACACGCCCAGGGCCACGAGGTCGCCGTCGGGGCCCACGGTGTAGCCCTGGAAGTTGCGCGTGAGGGTGCCGCGGCGCTGCGCCGCCGCGAGCTCGTCGCCGGGCAGGGCGAAGTGGTCCATCCCGATGTACACGTAGCCGGCGCGGTTGAAGAGCTCGATCGCGCGCGCGAGGATGCCGAGCTTCTCGGCGGGGCTCGGCAGGTCCGCGTCGAGGATGCGCCGCTGCGGCTTGAAGCGCGCCGGAAGGTGCGCGTAGCTGTAGAGGGCGATGCGGTCGGGCCGCAGCTGCAGGACCTTCTCGACGGTGTCGGCGAAGCTCGACACGCTCTGCTTGGGCAGGCCGTAGATCAGGTCCACGTTGAGCGACTTGAAGCCCGCGGCCCGCGCCGCCTCGATCACCCCGACGGTCATCTCCTGGGGCTGGATGCGGTTCACCGCGCGCTGCACGGCGGGGTCGAAGTCCTGCACGCCGAAGCTCGCGCGGTTGAACCCGAGCTCGGCGAGCAGGCGCACGGTCCCCGGGGGGCAGGAGCGCGGGTCGATCTCGATCGCGTACTCGCCGGCGGGATCGAACTGGAAACTCCCCCGCAGCATCTCCCAGAGCGAGCGGATCTCGTCCTCGGAGAGGAAGGTCGGCGTGCCACCGCCCCAGTGCATCTGGCGCACGCGCCGGTCCTCGCCCAGGAGGGCGGCCTGCAGCGCGACTTCGCGCCCGAGATAGTCGAGGTAGCGCTCGGCGCGCGAGTGGTCGCGCGTCACCACCTTGTTGCACCCGCAATAGAAGCAGATCGTGTTGCAGAAGGGCAGGTGCACGTAGAGCGACAGCGGCGAGCGCGCGGGGGCGGCCGCGCGTTCGCGCATCGCCCGGGCGTAGTTCTCGGGGCCGAAATTGGGGGTGAAGCGGTCGGCCGTGGGGTAGGAGGTATAGCGCGGTCCGTTCGCGTCGAAGCGGCGGACGAGGTCGAGGTCGAGGATCGCCGGGAGGTTCTCGGGGCGCGGCGCGGCGCCAGGCGCGGTGGCGGTTAGCATGTGTCGCATCATCCGCCCGCCGCCTGCACGGCCTTTGACATGGATCAACCGTCGCCGGGCGCTCGCGGCGCTAGTAAAATGCCCCTCGTGACCCTTCCGCGCCCGCTTCCGCTCAGCCACCTCCGGACCGCCTGCTCGCAGTGCAGCCTCCGGGAGCTGTGCCTGCCCGTCGGCCTCGACCAGGAGGAGCTCGACCGCCTGGACGAGATGGTCTCGACGCGGCGCAAGGTGAAGCGCGGCGAGAGCCTGTACCACGGGGGCGAGGCGTTCTCCGCGCTCTATGCCGTGCGCTGCGGCTTCTTCAAGAGCACGCTCACCAGCGCCGACGGCCGCGACCAGGTGACCGGCTTCTACATGGCCGGGGAGCTCCTCGGCATGGACGGCATCGGCTCGGAGCGCCATTCGATCACCGTGACCGCGCTCGAGGACAGCGAAGTCTGCGTCATGCCCTTCGCGCGGGTCGAGGAGCTCTCGCGCGAGTTCGAGCCGCTGCAGCGGCATTTCCACAAGGTCATGAGCCGCGAGATCGTGCGCGACCAGGGCGTGATGATGCTGCTCGGGAGCATGCGCGCCGAGGAGCGCCTGGCCGCCTTCCTGCTCAATCTCTCCCAGCGCCTCACGCGCCGCGGTTTCTCGCCCTCGGAATTCGTGCTGCGCATGACGCGCGAGGAGATCGGCAGCTACCTCGGCATGAAGCTCGAGACGGTGAGCCGCCTCTTTTCCCGCTTCCAGGAAGACCACCTCATCGAGGTCCACCAGAAGCACGTTCGCATCGTCGACCTCGAGGGTCTGAGGACCCTCATCGCCCAGCCCGCCGCCTGAGGCGGCGTTGATTTCGGTCAACGGCGCGCTCGGGCGCCGGCCTATCATGAAAAATGCAGGGCGGTCCCGTCCCGCCCGCGCCCGCTAGGAGGTCACCATGTACCGGCGCATCCTCGTTCCGACCGACGGCACGCCCCGCTCGACCCGCGCCGTCAAGACCGCGGCCGCCCTCGCCCGATCGGGCGGCGGGCTGGTGACGCTGTTCCATTCGAGCCCCGAGTACCGCACGCCGTACTATCCCGAGGGCGTGCCCATCGAGTGGCCCACGCAGAAGGACTACGCGCGCGATTCCGCCGCCGCGGCCGACAAGCTCTTCGAGAAGGCGCGCGCGATCTGCCTGAAGGAAGGCATCGACCCGTCGACCCTGCACGAGTTCTCGGATTCTCCCGCCGACGCGATCCTCGCCGCGGCGCGCAAGGTCAAGGCCGACGTGATCGTCATGGCCTCCCACGGCCGCAAGGGCTTCGAGGCCCTGCTGCTCGGCAGCGAGACCCAGAAGGTGCTCGCGAAGGCGACGATCCCCATCCTCGTGGTCCGCTGATGGCCGGCCCGCGCGATCCGGGCGCGGCGTCCGCACCGCCGCTGCCGCTCGACGCCGCCCAGCGGGGCGAGCTCAAGGGCCGGCTCGAGGCCCTCGCGCGCCGCTACGAGCGCGCCGCCGATCGCGCCCAGGGCGAGATCCTGGGCGAGGACGCCGAGCTCTTCCGCGACCTGACGCGAACGGGCGACGGGGCCGTCGCGGAGGCCGAACTCGAGCGCGACCTCGCCGGCGCCGAGCAGCTGCGCGTCCACCTCGCGGCGATCCGCGCCGCCCAGGCCCGGATCGAGTCGGGCGGCTACGGCGTGTGCATCGAATGCGGCCTGCCGATCGGCTTCGCGCGCCTGTCGGCCGAGCCCACGGCCGCGCGCTGCGTCTCCTGCCAGGAGGGCGAGGAGGGCGCCGGCCGCCGGAAGCGCGCCGGATGACGGTCAAGGAGCGCCGCGCCACCAAGCCCGGCCGGCTCTCGTTCCGGCTCGGCGCGGGATCGCACCGCGCCGAGGACGAGGCGGAAGAGAGCGCGTCGAGCAACGCGCACCCGCTCAACGCCCTTTTCTCGCCGCACTCGGTCGCCCTCGTGGGCGCGAGCGAGCGGCCCGGCTCCGTGGGCCACGCGGTGCTCGAGAACCTGCGCTCGGGCGGCTTCCGCGGCCCGATCCGCTTCGTGAACCCGCGCCACCCGATGGTCGCGGGCGAACCCTGCTATCCCTCTCTCGACGCGCTCCCCGAGCCCGTCGACCTAGCCGTGGTGACCTCTCCCGCGGCGACCGTGCCCGCGATCGTCGCCCAGGCCGGGCGCGCGGGCGTGCACGGGCTCGTGGTGCTCTCGGCGGGCTTCGGCGAGGTCGGCGGCCCGGGCGCCGAACTCGAGCGCCGCCTCGTCGATTCGGCGCGCGTGGCGGGCGTGCGCTTCCTCGGCCCCAACTGCGTGGGGCTCATGCGCCCGCCCGTGGGGCTGAACGCCTCCTTCGCGCGCACCGCCTCCCGGCCGGGCGGCATCGCCCTCGTGTCGCAGTCGGGCGCCATCTGCACCGCGCTCGTCGACTGGGCCTCGAGCGCGAACGTGGGACTCTCGACCGTGGTGTCGCTCGGGGCCGCGGCCGACATCGACTACGGCGAGGTCCTCGACTACCTGCTCTTCGACATCGCCACCGAGAGCGTCCTGCTCTACGTGGAAGGCGTGAAGCACGGGCGGCGCTTCATCAGCGCGCTGCGCGCGCTCGCGCGCGCCAAGCCCGTGGTCGTGCTCAAGGTGGGCCGCTACGCGAGCGGCTCGCAGGCGGCGCGCTCGCACACCGGCGCGCTCGTGGGCGACGACGCGGTGTTCGACGCCGTGCTCGCGCGCTGCGGCGTCGTGCGGGTCGACGGCTACCACGACCTCTTCGCGGCCGCGAAGGCGCTCGCCACGCGCCGCCGCCCCCGCGGCGAGCGCCTCGCCATCCTCACCAACGGCGGCGGCCCGGGCGTCCTCGCCGCGGACGCCGCCTCCGCCGCGGGCGTGCACCTCGCCACGCTGGCCGATGCGACCATCGCCGAGCTCAACAAGGCGCTTCCCGCCCACTGGTCGCACGGCAACCCCGTGGATCTGATCGGGGATGCGGGCGGCGAGCGCTTCGCGGCGGCCGCCCAGGTCATCGCCAACGACGCCGGGGTCGACGGCCTGCTCGCGGTCTACTGCCCGACGGGCGTGTCCGACGCGGACGACGTGGCGAAAGGAATTCTCCCGGTGGCGACCGCCTGCGCGAAGCCCTTCCTCACCGCCTGGCTCGGCGAATCGGGCGTGGCCGGCACCCGCCGGCGGGTCGAGGGCGAGGGCATCCCCGCCTACGCGAGCGCCGAGAGCGCCGTGGACGCCTTCGGCGTGATGGCGCGGCACGCGCGCAACCAGCGCCTGTTGCTCGAAGCCCCGGCGCCGCGCGGCGTGGTTCCCGAGGTCGACCTCGAGGCGGCGGGCACGATCCTGCGGCGCGCGAGCGCCGAGGGCCGCAACCTCCTCAACGAGATCGAGGCGAAGACGCTGCTCGCGCTCTTCGGGATCCCCACGCCCGAGTTCGCGCTCGCCACCACCCGCGAGGAGGCGGTGGCCGCGGCCCGGCGCATGGCCGGCCCCGTGGTGCTGAAGATCCTCTCGCCCGACATCACCCACAAGTCGGACGTGAACGGCGTGCGCCTCAACGTCCGCGGCGAAGCGGCGGTCGCGCGGGAGTTCGACGAGCTGCTCGCGGACGTCGGGCGCCTGCGGCCCGAGGCGCGCATCACGGGCGTCGTGGTCCAGCCGATGGTCTTCCGGCGCTTCGGCCGCGAGCTCATCATCGGCGTGGCGACCGATCCCGTCTTCGGCCCCGTGGTGAGCTTCGGCTCCGGGGGCGTGGCGGTGGAGCTGCTCAAGGACAACGCGATCGGCCTGCCGCCGCTCAACGTGCGCCTCGCCAACGAGCTCGTCGACCGCACGCGCGCGGCGCGCCTGCTCGGCGCCTACCGCAATGTCCCGGCCGCGGACCGCGCGGCGCTCGTGGAGACGCTGCTGCGGGTCTCGGACCTCGTGTGCGCGTTGCCGGGCGTGGCCGAGCTCGACATCAACCCGCTGCTGCTCGATCCCTCGGGGGCGCTCGCGCTCGACGCGCGCATCGTCGTCGACCCGCGCAGGCTGCACCGCGACGCGACCTACTCGCACCTCGCGATCCATCCGTACCCCGCGGACCTCGAAGTCCCCGTGTGCCTGCCCGACGGCTCCGAGGTCGTCATCCGCCCGATCCGCCCCGAGGACGCGGCGATGGAGACGGAGTTCATCACCCAGCTCTCGGACGAGTCGCGCTACATGCGCTTCCTGTCGCTCGTGCGCCACGTGACCCCGGAGATGGTGGCGCGCTTCACGCAGATCGACTACGACCGCGAGATGGCCCTCATCGTCGTCGCGCGCGCGCAGGAGGGCGAGGACATCGTCGCGGTGGCGCGTTACGTGCGCGACCCCAATCCGGCGAGCGCGGAGTTCGCGATCGTGGTGGCCGACCGCTGGAAACGGCGCGGGCTCGCGCGCCTGCTGATGGCGCGGCTCGAGGAGTGCGCGAAGTCGGCGGGCGTGCGGCGGCTGCGCGGCGTGATCCTCGCGCAGAACGACCCGATGCTCGACCTCATGGAGGCGATCGACTACGACGTCTACCCGGTGCCGGGCGACCGCACCGTGGTGAGCGCGGTGAAGGAGCTCTAGCGCCCGCCGGAAGGCTCGCGCCCGTCCCCGCAACAGCCGATCGGGTCGTCGCGCTTCGGGCAGCCGTCGGGGCGCTCGACCGGCGGCAGCGGGCAGCGGTTCACCTCCCAGGGCGAGCGCTGCAGGAAGCAGGTGAGGGCGCTCGAGCCCGCGCCGACCGCCCAGAAGAAGAAGAAGCCCACGGAATAGATCGCGAGCCGGCTCGCCTCGATCGGGTCGCCGAAGAAGGTGAGCTCCTGGGGATCGAAGAGCGTGAAGAAGAGCGTCTCGGCGGCGGCCGCCACGAGGAAGCCCGGCCACATGACCCACATCACGCGTTGCAGCAGCATGGTCGTCTCCGTTTCCCGCGCGGCCCGCCCGCGCGCCTTCTCAGGATGCGTCCCCGCCCAGCCGGTACGGGCCGGCGAGACGGGTGTCGACGAGCGCCGACAGGCGCCAGTCGTCGGCCTCGATGATCACGCGCCAGCGCCCGGGCGCGAGCGCGGCCAGGGGCGCCGCGTATTCGCCCCCGGCGCCGCGCGCGAGGAACACGACGCGATCCGCGCCGGCGCGCGTCGGGTGCGCGAACAGCAGGCGCAGGCGGTCGGGCAGGGGCTTGGCGGCGGCGAGGCGCGCGCGCGCGTGCGCGCCGTCGATCGCGAGCTCGCCCTCCACGCCGAGGCGCCGGGCCGCCGCGTCGCGCTCGATCGTGCGGTTGATGCCCAGCCCCTGCTTGTAGTAGTCGTCGAGCACCAGGCCGTCGGCGCCGGCGAAGGCGATGACGCCGGTCGCGATCCCGGCGACGACGACGATCGCGGGTCCCGCCATCAGGATCCAGGGCCAGGGCTCGCGGTACCAGGGCCGGGGCCGCGGGTGGGGGCGGGCGTGGGCGTGGGTCTTCATCGAGCGGGGCCTCGCGCTCAGCGCACGAGGAAGATGGCCTTCTCGTCGACGCGCAGCGCGGGCGCGTCAGCTGCCTCGACGCGCATGCGGATCCGGTGCGAACCTTCGGCGAGTCCCTCGCGCGGCACGCGCAGCCGCACGGGCACGGCCCGCGTGGAGGCCGCCGGCAGCTCGAACTCGGGCTCGGAGGCCACGCGCAACCCCGCAAGCCCCTCGACCTCGAGGCGGTAGCGGTGGGGCGACTCCGTCGCGTTCATGACCTGCAGTCGGTAGACGTTCTCGAGCTCCCCGCCTTCGACCTCGCGCACCATCGCCCCCCGGTCGCGGATCACGTCGACCTTGAGCGGAACGCGCAAGACGAGCGCCGTGGTCGCCGCGACCACCACCGTGGCGAGGATCGACGTGTAGACGAGCGTGCGCGGGCGCACGAAGCGCGAGACGATGCCCTTGAGGCCGAGGTGCTCCTTGAGCGCCGTTTCGGTCGAGTAGCGGATGAGCCCCTTCGGGTAGCCCATCTTGTCCATCACCTGGTCGCAGGCGTCGATGCAGGCCGCGCAGCCGATGCACTCGTATTGCAGGCCGTTGCGGATGTCGATGCCCGTGGGGCAGACCTGCACGCAGATCTGGCAGTCGGTGCAGTCGCCGAGCCCGATCGCGCTCCGGTCGGCCTTGCGCGAGCGCGCGCCGCGCGGCTCGCCGCGCTCCGGGTCGTAGGCGATGACGAGCGTGTCGCGGTCGAACATGGCGCCCTGGAACCGCGCGTAGGGGCACATGTACTTGCAGACCTGCTCGCGCATCCAGCCCGCGTTGCCGTAGGTGGCGAAGCCGTAGAAGAGCATCCAGAAGGTCTCCCACGGCCCCGTGGTGAGGCTCGCGACCGAGGCGGCGAGCTCGCGGATGGGCGTGAAGTAGCCCACGAAAGTGAAGCCGGTCCAGAAGGCGATCGCGACCCAGGCGGCGTGCTTCGCGGCCTTGAGCCCGAACTTGCGCGGCGTGAGGGGCGCGCTGTCGAGCTTCGTGCGCGCGGTGCGCTCGCCCTCGATCATCCGCTCGACCCACAGGAAGATCTCGGTGTAGACCGTCTGCGGGCAGGCGTAGCCGCACCACAGGCGCCCGGCGACCGCGGTGAAGAGGAAGAGCGAGACCGCGGAGCCCACCAGCAGCAGCGTGAGGTAGATGAAGTCCTGCGGCCAGAAGACGAAGCCGAAGACGTAGAACTTGCGCGCGCCCAGGTCGAAGAGCACCGCGGGGCGGCCGTTCCAGCCGAGCCAGGGCAGCCCGTAGAAGACGATCTGCGTGGCCCAGACGAGCGCCCAGCGCCAGCCGGCGAACCAGCCGTGGACCGCGCGCGGGTAGATCTTCCTGCGGACCTCGAAGAGGGCCTGCTCGCCCTCCTCGCCGGGCGGCGGCGCGGCGGGGCGGATGGGGATCACCGGGGCGGCTTGCGCTCCCCCGGGATCGCGCGGCGCGGCGCTGTTCAAGAGCCCGCGCCGCCGCCCTTCGCCTTCGAGAGTCCGAGGACGTAGCCGGCGAGGATCTTCGACTTCTCCTCGCCGAGGAACTCGCGATGCGCGGGCATCAGGTTTTCGCGGCCCTTCGTGATGGTCTCCGAGATCGTGGCGAGGCTGCCGCCGTGAAGCCACACCTTGTCCGTGAGGTTGGGGGCCCCGAGGGCCGGATTGCCCTTCGCCTCGGGGCCGTGGCAGGCGGCGCAGGCGGCGAACTTCGCCTTGCCGGCCTCGGCGAGCTTCGCATCGTGGGTGGAGCCCGAGAGCGAGAGCACGTAGTTCGCGACCTCCGCCACGCCCGCCGGCCCGCCGACCGCCTCGCCCATGGGCGGCATCATGCCCTTGCGCCCGTCGAGGATCGTCGCGAGGATCTGCTGCGGCTCGCCGCCGTAGAGCCAGTCGCCGTCGGTGAGGTTCGGGTAGCCCTTCGCGCCGCGCGCGTCCGAGCCGTGGCACTGCGAACAGTAGGTGAGGAAGAGCCGCTCGCCCATCGCGCGACCCTGGGGGTCGGAGGCGATCGCGGAAACCTCGAGCGCGGCGACCTTCTTGAAGATCGGCCCGTAGCGCGCGTCGGCTTCCGCCTGCTCGGCGCGCAGCTGGCCCGTGGAGGTCCAGCCGAGCATGCCGGCGAAGCTGCCGAGCCCCGGGTAAAGGGCGAGGTAGACGAGCGAGAAGAGGATGGTGATCCAGAAGAGGCCCATCCACCACCGCGGCAGGGGGTTGTTCCACTCCGCGAGGTCCTCGTCCCAGCCGTGGCCGGTGGTCTCGACCGCCTGGCCCGGGACCTTCTTCCGGTGCTGCATGGTCAGCAGCAGCGCGCAGGCGACGATCGAGACGATCGTGACGCCGGCGACGTAGAGGCTCCAGAAGCCGTCGACAAAGTCACTCATGGTTCCTCCGGGAGGCGGCTGCGATGTCCTCTTCGTCCAGGGGCAGGCGGGCGGCCTGCTCGAAATCCTCGCGGCGCCGGCCCGACCAGGCCCAGGCCACGATGCCGAGGAACGCGGCGAACGCGAGCACCTCGATCACGGTCCTGACGGTGTTGATGTCCATGCTCACCTCCGCGCCTTGATGGCGGTGCCGAGCTCCTGGAGGTAGGCCACGAGGGCGTCCTCCTCCGTCTTGCCGGCGAGTTCCTTCGCCGCGCCGTCGATCTGCGCGTCGCTGTAGGGCACGCCGATCGAGCGCAGCGCCTTCATCCTCGGCGCCGCGGAGGCGGGATCCACCGCGGTCTTCGCGAGCCAGGGGTAGCCGGGCATGTTCGACTCGGGCACGAGGTCGCGGGGATTGCGAAGGTGCGTGCGGTGCCAGTCGTCGGAGTAGCGCCCGCCGACGCGCGCGAGGTCCGGCCCGGTGCGCTTGCTGCCCCACTGGAACGGGTGGTCGTAGACGAACTCGCCCGCCACCGAGTAGTGGCCGTAGCGTTCCACCTCGGCGCGGAAGGGCCGGATCATCTGCGAGTGGCAGTTGTAGCAACCCTCGCGGATGTAGACGTCCCGGCCCAGGAGCCGCAGCGCGCTGTAGGGCTTCACGCCCGCCACGGGCTCCGTGGTCGAGCGCTGGAAGTAGAGCGGGACGATCTCGACGAGGCCGCCGACGCTCACCACCAGCACGATGAGCGCCGCCATGAGGCCGGTCTTGCGTTCGATCAGGTCGTGGGTGAGTTTCATGGCGCGGCTCCTAGGCGTGCGCCGGCGCGTCGATGCGCGAGCCGGCGGGGACTTCGGGAATCGGCGCTTCCACGGCCTTGCCCATCGTGATCGTCTTCACGGTGTTGTAGAGCATGACGAGCATCCCCGAGAACACGAGCAGGCCCCCGGCGAGCCGGATCACGTAATAGGGGTAGGTGGCCTTCACGCTCTCGACGAAGGTGTAGGTGAGCGTGCCGTCGTCGTTCACGGCCCGCCACATGAGGCCCTGCATGACGCCGGCGATCCACATCGAGGCGATGTAGAGCACGATGCCGATCGTCGTCGTCCAGAAGTGCAGCGTGATGAGCGGCGTCGAGTACATCTCGGTGCGCCCGAAGAGACGCGGGATGAGGTAGTAGAGGCTGCCCACCGAGATCATCGCCACCCAGCCGAGCGCGCCCGAGTGCACGTGGCCCACGGTCCAGTCGGTGTAGTGCGACAGCGCGTTCACAGTCTTGATCGACATCATCGGCCCCTCGAAGGTCGACATGCCGTAGAACGACAGGGACACGATGAGGAACTTGAGCACGGGGTCGGTGCGCAGCTTGTGCCACGCTCCCGAGAGCGTCATGATCCCGTTGATCATGCCGCCCCAGGAGGGTGCGAGCAGGATGAGCGAGAAGATCATGCCCAGCGACTGCGCCCAGTCGGGAAGCGCCGTGTAGTGCAGGTGGTGCGGGCCCGCCCACATGTAGGTGAAGATCAGGGCCCAGAAGTGCACGATCGACAGCCGATAGGAGTAGACCGGGCGCCCCGCCTGCTTCGGGATGAAGTAGTACATCATCCCGAGGAAGCCGGCGGTGAGGAAGAAGCCCACGGCGTTGTGCCCGTACCACCACTGCACCATCGCGTCCTGCACCCCCGCGTAGACCGAGTAGCTCTTGAGCGGGCCCGCGGGCACCTCCAGGCTGTTGACCACGTGCAGGAGCGCCACCGTGAGGATGAACGCGCCGAAGAACCAGTTGGCGACGTAGATGTGCTTCACCTTGCGCTTGACGATGGTGCCGAAGAACACCACCGCGTAGGCGACCCAGACGGCGGTGATGGCGATGTCGATCGGCCACTCGAGCTCCGCGTACTCCTTGGCGGTGGTGTAGCCGAGCGGCAGCGTGATCGCAGCCGCGACGATGATGGCCTGCCAGCCCCAGAAGGTGAAGGCGGCGAGCCCGTCGGAGAACAGCCGCACGTGGCAGGTGCGCTGCACCGCGTAGTAGGAGGTGGCGAAGAGCGCCGAGCCCCCGAACGCGAATATCACCGCGTTGGTGTGCAGCGGGCGCAGGCGCCCGTAGCTGAGCCAGGGGATGTCGAAATTGAGCGCAGGCCACGCGAGCTGCGCGGCGATCAGGACCCCCACGAGCATCCCGACGATGCCCCAGATCACGGTCATCACCGCGAACTGGCGCACCACCTTGTAATTGTACAGTTGGTCGTTGTTCATCCCCGCTCCTCTGTTTCCGGCCGCAAGAACCACCCCTGGCCCTTTTCGGTCCCCACCGGACTATATCGGCCCGCCGGCGCGCGCTTTTGACCGAGATCAACCGCGCCCGATCGGCTAGGCGGCAGGCCCTCCGGGCTCCTCCCGGTCGTGGACCACCTTCTCGCCCTCGCGGTCGAGGTCCTCGAATTGCCCCCCGGAGACGGCGAACCAGAAGAACACCCCGATCGCGAGCACCAGGACCACGCTCAGGGGGATCAGGAGGTAGAGGATGTCCATGGGGCGCTCTCAGGCGGGCGTGCCGGCGACGGCGTCCGGGGCCGGCCCCGCGGCCCCCGTCCCCGGAGCCCGCAGCAGCCGCAGGGCGTTGGCCACGACGGCGAGCGAGGAGACGGACATGCCCAGGCTCGCGAGCCAGGGCGTGAGCAGCCCCGTGAGGGCGAGCGGCAGGGCGAGCGCGTTGTATCCGATCGCCCAGGCGATGTTCTGCCGGATCACCCGGCGGGCGCGACCGGCGACCTCGATCGACTCGGCCACGGCCGTGATCGAGGGGCTCAGGATCACGAGGTCGGCCTGGGACTGGGCGAGGGCCGCGCCCTGGGCGAGGGCGATGGCGACCTGGGCGCGGGCGAGTACGGGCGCGTCGTTCACGCCGTCGCCCACCATGACCACCGTGGCGCCGCCCGCGGCGAGGCGCTCGACGTGTGCGGCCTTCTCCTCCGGCGAGGATCCGGCGATGCGCGCGGCGATGCCGAGCTCGGCGGCGATGCGTTCGACGACCGCCGGCCGGTCCCCGGAGAGCAGGGCCACCTCGAGGCCCGCGGAACGCAGCCGGCGCACCAGGTCCGCGGCCTCCGGGCGAGGCGTGTCCTCGAAGCGGAACACCGCGAGCCATCCCCTCTCGTCGGACATCGCGGCGAGCGGCTCGGCGGCGTCGACCGGCAGGGGAAAGGGCGTGCCGCAGAGCCCGGCGCAGAAATCCGGCGATCCCACCCGGTAGGTGGTCCCCTTCACGCGCGCCTCGACCCCGGAGCCGGGGACGGCGCGAAGGCCCGAGGCGATGACGGGTTCCCTGGGCCGGGAGGCGACCAGCGCGTGGGCCATGGGGTGGGGCATCGCGGATTCGAGCGCGGCGGCGATCGCGAGGCAGCGTTCGCGCGATTCGCCGCCGAGCACCTCGACCGCGGCGAGGCGCATGCGACCGGTGGTGAGCGTCCCGGTCTTGTCGAAGACGACGTGGGTGGCCGAGGCGAGCGCCTCGATCGCGCGCCCTCGCGTGACCAGCACGCCGCGGCGCGAGAGCGCGTTCACCGCGGCGGTGAGGGCGACCGGTGTGGCGAGCGACAGCGCGCAGGGGCACGAGACGACGAGAGTGGCGACCCCGATCCACAGCGCCCGCGAGGGATCGATCCAGAGCCAGGCGATCGCGCCCGCCGCGGCGAGCGCGAGCACGCCCAGCACGAAGCGCGTGGCCACGCGGTCGGCGAGCAGGGCCCAGTGGGGCTTCTCGGAAGCCGCGCGCTCCATGAGCCGGCGGACGTGGGAAAGCGTCTGGTCCTCCCCGCGCCGCTCGACCCGGGCGGTGACTGGGGCCGCGAGGTTCACCGTCCCGGCGAGCACCAGGTCGCCGGCGCGCTTGGCGACCGGGGCCGATTCCCCCGTGAGCAGCGCCTCGTCGAAGTCGCTGCGGCCCTCGACCACGACGGCGTCCGCGGGGGCGGCTTCCCCCGCGGCGATGGCGACCAGGTCGCCCGGCACGAGGACCACCGGGTCCACGGTCTGCGCGTGCCCGTCCACGAGGCGCTGGGCGCGGCGCGGCAGCAGCTCGGCGAGGGCCTCCGCGGCGCCCGCCGTGCGCGCGAGCGCGCCCGCCTCGAAGTAACGCCCGAGCAGCAGGAAGAAGACGAACATCGCGATCGAGTCGTAATAGAGGTCGCCGCCCGCGAAGGTCGCGTAGACGCTCGCGACGAAACTCACGACGACCCCGATGGCCACCGGCAGGTCCATGCCCGGGCGCCTCGCGAGGAGGCCCCGCCACGCTCCCTGGAAGATCGGCACGGCGGAGAACACGAGCACGGGCACGGTCAGCACGAGGCTCGCGATCGCGAGCAGCCGCTCGATGTCCCAGGTCATGGTGCCCTCGTCGGCGAGGTAGACCGGGGTCGAGAACATCATGATCTGCATCATCGCGAAGCCCGCGACCGACACGCGCCACAGGGCGGTGCGGCGCGCGGCGCGGTCCGCGGCATCGTCGCGCTCGTGCTCTCGCGCCCGGTAGCCCGCGCGCGCGATCGCCGCGCGCAGCTCGTCGAGGGAGGTTCGCGCCGGGTCCCAGGCGACTCGGGCGCGGCGGGTGGCGAGATTGAGGCTCGCCTCGCGCACGCCCTCCACGCCCCGCAGCGCCGATTCGACGCGCGCTACGCAGGCGCCGCACACCACCCCCTCGACGTCGAGGACGGCTTCGTGCGGCGCGGCGGCCGGGCGGTCGGTCTGCATCGGTCGAGTCTAGGTCGGGGCCGACGCTACCGGTTGATTTCGGTCAACGGGCCGGGGCCTCGCGCTCGAGCAGCACGAAGCGAAGCGCGTGGGCATGCCGGTCGTCCGCGCTCTGGCGCGCGAGCTCGGTCTCGCGCCAGCCGCGGCGATCGAAGGCGGGAAAGCGCGTGTCACCCTCGACCTCGCCTTCCACCTCGGTGAGATAGATCCGGTCCGCCGTGGCGAGCGCCTCCTCGTAGAGCGCGCCACCGCCGATCACGAAGGCCTCGTCGGCCGCGCCCGCCGCGCGCCACGCGGCCGCGAGCGAATCGACGACCTCGCAGCCCGGCGCCGCGAAGCCCGGCGTGCGTGTCACCACGATGTTGTGCCTTCCGGGCAGCGCCTTGCCGATCGATTCCCAGGTCCGGCGGCCCATGATCACGGGCCGGCCCATCGTGATCCGCTTGAAGTGCGCGAGGTCCGCGGGCAGCCTCCAGGGCAGCGCGTTGCCGCGGCCGATGACGCGGTTGGCCGCCATGGCGACGATGAGGGAGCGGCGCATCGGGCTAGACCGCGATGGGCGCCCTGATCGCCGGGTGCGGGTCGTAGCCCTGGAGCGAGAAATCCTCGTAGCGGAACGCGAGGAGGTCGCGCACGTCGGGGTTGAGGCGCATCACGGGCAGCTCGCGCGGCGCGCGGGCGAGCTGTTCGCGCGCCTGGTCCAGGTGGTTGAGATACAAATGCGCGTCGCCCAGGGTGTGGACGAGCTCGCCGGGCTTCAGGCCCGTCACCTGCGCCACCATCATCGTGAGCAGCGCGTAGGAGGCGATGTTGAACGGCACGCCGAGGAAGATGTCGGCGCTCCTCTGGTAGAGCTGGCAGGAGAGCCGCCCGTCGCAGACGTAGAACTGGAAGAACGCGTGGCAGGGCGCGAGCGCCATCTTCGGGATGTCGGCGACGTTCCATGCGGAGACGATGAGCCGCCGGGAATCGGGGTTCGCGCGGATCTGGGAGACCACCTCGGCGATCTGGTCGATGTGCCGGCCGTCGGGCGCGGGCCAGGAGCGCCACTGGTAGCCGTACACGGGCCCGAGCTCGCCCGAGGCATCCGCCCACTCGTCCCAGATCGTCACGCCGTTGTCGCGCAGGTAGGCGACGTTCGTGCTGCCCTTGAGGAACCAGAGCAGCTCGTGGATCACGCTCTTCGTGTGGACCTTCTTGGTGGTGAGCAGCGGGAAGCGCTGCGCGAGGTCGAAGCGCATCTGGTGGCCGAAGACCGAGAGCGTGCCCGTGCCGGTGCGGTCGGACTTGCGCGCTCCGTGCGCGAGCACGTGCGAGAGGAGGTCGAGGTAGGTCTTCATCGCGATCGGGAAGGCGTCATTCTAGCGGATCGCTCCCGGCGCCCTAGGCGATCCGGCGGCCCAGGATCGCGAGGTCGCGCTCCACGCCGTCGAGCTCCGCGACGCGGGGCAGGCGGCCCCAGGGCGCGAAGCCGAAGCGCTCGAACAGGGCCACGCTCGGCCGGTTGTGCGCGAACACGAAGGCGAGGATCGTCGCGATGCCCAGGCCCGGCGCCTCGCCGAGCGCGCGGGCGAGGAGCGCGCGGGCCACGCCGCGGCGCCGGGCCCCCGGGGCGACGTAGACCGCCACCTCGACGGTGCGGTGGTAGGCGGGGCGCCCGTAGAACGAGCGCAGCCCCAGCCAGCCGGCGATCGCACCGTCCTCCTCGAGGACCCAGATCGGGCGCGAGCGCGGGTCGAAGCCCCGGAACCATTCCTCGCGCTGGGCGACGGTCACGGGCTCGGTGTCGGCCGTGGCCAGGCGCTCCGGGATCGAGGCGTTGTAGATCGCCACGATCGCGGGGAGGTCCGCGGCGGCGGCGGGGCGGATGGGCGCGCTCGGCATGGGGCGAGGATAGCGCGCGCCCCGGCGACGGACAAAGAAAAGGGGCCCCGAAGGGCCCCTTCCCATTGCGGCTGTTTCCGCTTCTTATTTGAACGCGTACTTCAGGCCCATGTAGTACATGCGGCCGCGCGGATCCGTGTAGCGCGGATCGTAGCCCACCTGGAAGCTCTGGCCCTGGTCGGAGGCCGGCGGGTCGCGGTCGAGCACGTTGCGGATGCCCAGCGTGACCTGCAGTCCCCTCCAGCCTTCCCAGAGGCCCTGGATGTCCCAGGTCTCGTAGCTGCCGACGCGACGCGTGCCGCTCGCGTCGGTGTAGCCCAGCACGAAGTTCTGCGCGAGCGTCGCGCCCCAGGGGCCGCTGCGCCAGTTGAGCGACACGTTGTGGCGCCAGCGGGAGATCGCGAGGTTGTCCGCGGTGAACAGGCCCACGTTGTCGAGGTACGGACCGTCCTTCTGCTGCTGGTAGCGGTAGCGGTAGATGTACGTGCCGTCGCCGCGCAGCGTGAACTGGCCGTAGCCCGAGGGCGCGAAGCGAAGCGAACCGGAGAGGTCCACGCCCGTCGTGACGTAGTTGCCGAGGTTGTCCTGCACCTGGACGACGTAGTCGATCGGGCAGGGGATGTCGGCCGGCGTCTGGAAGCCCGCCACGTCGTTCACGCAGCCGCCGCCCGCAAGGCGCGCGGTGCGCACGAACCGCCCGCCGGCGTTCACCGGGTCCGCGCCGCCGTAGACGTCGAAGACCGTGGTGTCGCCCAGCGCGCCGATCGAGTCGCTGCGGCGGATCGACCAGAAGTCCGCGCCGATCGAGGCGTTCGGCGTCGGCTCGAAGATCACGCCGATCGTCCACTGGCGCGACTCCTCGGGCTGCAGCGCCGTGTTGCCGCCCAGCTGGTTCTGGAACTGCGCGTCGCACTCGAAGTTGGCGTTGACGTAGCTGCCGATCGGGGTCGAGTTCGGGCAGCGGATCGGGTCGTTGTGCACGTCGGCCGTGTTCGAGAGGAAGCGCGGCAGGTACAGGTCGGAGAGCGTCGGCGCGCGAAAGCCCGTGCTGTAGGAAGCGCGCACCAGCGTCGACTTCGTGGGCGTCCAGCGCAGCGCCACCTTCGGGTTGGTGGTGTTGCCGAAATCGCTGTAGTCGTCGAAGCGCACCGCGAGCTGGGCTTCCAGGTTCTTGAGGATCGGGATGTTCAGCTCGCCGAAGAACGCCGTGACGTCGCGGTTGGCGTTGGTCGGGGGAAGCGCGCCGCCGCCGCCCTGGATGTCGCCGGTGAACTGCACCGGATCCGGACGGTCGTTGAGCTCCTCCTCGCGGTACTCGAAGCCGAGGGCGAGGGCCATGGGGCCGTTCTTCAGCTCCATGATCTCCTTCGAGATGCGGCCGTCGAAGGACTCGACCGAGGCCTCGGACTCGCGCACCTTCTGGAGGATCTTCGCGGAGTTGAGCGCGGCCATTCCCGCCTGGTCGAGCGGGCCCGTGGTGAACACGTTGATCGCGCCGGTGGCGATCGCCGCACTCAGGCGCTGCTGGCTGAACCAGCCGTCGATGTAGTTGTCGGTGACTTCCGACCGGCTCGAGTTGTAGGCGGTGTTGTAGTCCCAGCCCATGAGCACGCCCTGCAGGCCGACGACGAGGCGCTGCTCTTCGGAGTCCGCGCGGTTCGTGCGCAGGCCGCCTTGCTTGGAGCGCCAGCCCGCGAGCGTGAGGTCACCCGTCGGCGTGATCGTCTGGCCGCCGGCGGCCGCCGGGGTCACGAACGAGGTCGGGTAGTACTGCCCGCCCGCCGGGTAGAAGAAGGGCGCGAGTCCCGTGAAGTCCGCGACCGGCGTCTCCGACGAGGCGAAGGTGATCTCGTTCTGCGACATGTGGTACTCGAGGAACGCCTGGTGGTCGTTGCCGAGTTGCAGCGCCGCGCGCGTGAAGAAGCTCTTGCGCTCGGAGGGCGGGAAGATGTCGAGCACCGAGGTGAAGTCGTAACGGCAATTGAGGCGCTCGGGCTGCGGGGCGCCGGTGGCCGCGTTGACCTGGAACGAACCGGCGGCGGGGTCGCAACCCTGCGCGGCGGCGGTGTTGTAGATGACGCCGTCGAAGATGAAGTTCGCGGGCGGCGCGTTGCCCGAGGTCTGGGCGAAGCCGAGGTCCGGGCGGATCGCCGTGCCGGCGAACTGCTTGCGCTGGCTCGCCTTGAGCGGCGTGTCCTTCTGGTAGTCGGCGGTCGCGAGGATGTTGAAGCGCTGCTTGTTGATGTCGCCGAAGCCGATGGCGCCCGTGTACTTGCGGGTGTTGCCGCCACCCTGGTCGGTGTGGGTCCCGTAGGCGGTGATCTCGGCCCCGGTGTAGTCCTTCCGGAGGATGAAGTTGATCACGCCGCCGATCGCGTCCGTGCCGTAGATCGCGGAGGCGCCGTCCTTCAGCACCTCGATGCGCTCGACGGCCGCGAGCGGGATCTGGTTCAGGTTGACCGTGCCGCCGCCGGAGGCGTTGAAGGCGTAGTTCGACAGGCGCCGGCCGTTCAGGAGCACGAGGGTGTTGGTGGAGCCCAGGCCGCGCAGGCCCGCGGCCGAAAGGCCCGGGGTTCCCGAGTCGCCCACGCCGACCGCGACGGCGTAGCCGGTCGTGTTCGCGGTGATCTTGTCCATGAGCTCGGCGGCGGTCTGCGCGCCGGACTTCGAGATCTCGTCGCGGGAAATGACGGTGACGGGCAGCGCGCCCTCGCCCTCGATGCGCTTGATGTTGGAGCCCGTGACTTCGATCTTCTCGACCTTCTGTGCCTGTTGGGCCAGGGCCGGGGAAGCAACGAAGGTCGCCGCCACGCTCGCGCCGAGCGCGTGCACCAACGCGACGGAGAGCTTTTTCATCTTCGGATTCATTGTGTAAACCCCCAGGATTTGGATGACCAGATTGTTCGGAAAAACAGAGACTTGCGGAAGGGTTGAGGCTTGGTTTTGTTGTCCTTCCAGGCCTTTGACACGCGGAGGATGATAGCGACTGCCTGTGAATTATCCAACATCTTTTTGACCAATGTTGCATTTTTGCAACAGTCGGTCACGAATCATGGTTGATCCCTGATAAGCCTGAAAAAAACAGGGGGGCCGAAGCCCCCCGATTGCCTGCGGCAAACGCCCGCGATCAACGGAACGAGTAGTTGATCGAGGCGGTGTAGATCTTGCCGAGGATGTTGTGGTAGACGAGGTTGTAGAGCTCGGTGTTGTTCATGTCGAGCGGCGGGCGCTTGTTCTGCACGTTCTTGATGCCCGCGCGGACCGTCCAGTTCTTGAACCCCGTGTAACGCGCCATCAGGTCCATCGTCGTCCAGGGCTTGATCACGCAGCCGCCGACCGAGTTGACCGCCGCGGAGCAGGTCTGGAACGGCGAGCCGATCCACAGGTTCTTGCCCACGTAGTTGAAGCCCACGCCGGCGCTCCAGGGACCGCGCTCCCACACGGCGCTGCCGTTGGCCACCACGCGCGGCTGGTTGTGCGTGCCGTTGTAGTTGACCATCTCGGCGCCGGGCTCGACCGCGAACTTGTACTTGTCCGTGTACGCGGCGTAGCCGGCGAGCGTGAGCTTGCCGTATTCGGCGAGCGGGATCCTCCAGCGCAGCTCCGCGTCCACGCCCGCCGTCTCGGTCTCCGAGAGGTTCGCGTAGATCAGGTTCACCGACTGGATGGGGCCGGGAATGCCCGCGGGGTCCGCGGGCAGGTTCGGGCCGCGGGTGACGCGCCCGGGGAAGAGTTCCTCGTTCGCGAGCAGGAACGTGAGGTCGATCGTGGTGATCTCGTTGTTGCGTTTGATGCTGTAGTAGTCGAGCGTCGCCGAGATGTCCTGCGTCGGCTCCCACACGAGGCCCACGGTCCAGCTCTTCGACTCCTCGGGCTGCAGCGCGGGGTTCGCGCCAATGACCGCGGGGATGCTGAAGAAGCAGTCGGCGGTCGCGCCGGTCACCGGGCAGCGCACCGGGTCCTCGACGCCGTTGAAGAAGCCGGCGGCGAAGCTGTCCTGGATCTCGGGCAGGCCCGGAGCGCGGAAGCCCTCGGCGTAGGTGCCGCGGATCGCGAAGGTGCGGTGCGGCGTCCACTTGAGGCCGACCTTCGGCGTGGTGGAATTGCCGTAGTCGCTGTACTTGTCGTAGCGGACCGCGAGCTGCGCCTCGAGGGTCTTCAGCACCGGGATCGAGAGCTCGCCGTAGATCGAGGTCACGTTGCGGTCGCCGCTCGCCGCCGTCGAGCCCAGGCCGACGATGTCGCCGCTGCGCACCAGCTCGTCGGGCGAGTCCTTCATGTCCTCCTTGCGGTACTCGCCGCCCACGGCGAGACCGAGAGGCCCGTTGGCCATCTGCATGAGCTCGGTGGAGGCCCGGAAGTCGATGAACGTGGTGCTCGTCTCGCCCACGCGCTGGAGCTTCGGGGAAAGCTCGGCGTACAGCGCATCCGAGTTGCGGCTGCGGTCGCCGAAGTAGTAGGACTGGTCGGCGAGCACCCGGTTGTAGACGCTCGCGCGGATGAATCCGCCGCGTTCCTGCGTCGTCTCGCTCTCGTTGTAGCCCACGGCCGAGTCGTAGTCCCAGGAGCCGATCGTGCCCTTGAGGCCCGCGATGAGGCGCGTGTATTCCGAGGTGAGCTGCTGGTCGCGGGGGCCGATGTCCTCGAAGCTGTAGAGCAGGTTCACCGGCGCGGCCCAGGGATTGTTCGGGTGGCCCACCGGCAGGATGATCGGGTTGATCGTCTGCAATGTCAGGTCGGTCGCGCGCAGCCACGAGGTCGGGAAGGTCGGCGTCGACTGGATGTAGGTCTCGTTCTTCATGTAGCCGGCTTCGGCGAAGAACGTGTGGTTGGCCGCGACCTCCCAGTTGAGGCGCCCGTAGATCGAGTTGCGCTCGTTCTCGGGCACCGTCGTGAGGTAGCTCGAGACCTCCGCGAGGCGGCAGACGTTGGCGATGAGGCGGTCCGGGGCGCAACCCGCGACGGGCGCGGTGCCCGTGAAGCCCGGCGTCGTGCCCGCCCGGGCCTGGTAGTTGCCGGGGTAGCCGTTGATCGAGCGGCGGGTCTGGTTGCCGAAGGTCACGAGCGTGCCCGTGGAGGTCCAGGCGCGGTCGGCGGCCTTGATCGGGTCCTGCTCGCGGTGCTCGACGTTCACGAAGAAGTTGTAGCGGTCCTTCGCGAGGTCGCCGAAGCCGATCGTGCCCGTGCCGCGCCAGGCCTTCGCGTCGTGCTCGCTCGTCTGGCTGTAGGAGGCGCCGACTTCCGCGCCCTTGAAGTCCTTCCGGAGGATCACGTTGATCACGCCCGCGATCGCCTCCGAGCCATAGATCGCGGAGGCCCCGTCCTTCAGCACCTCGATGCGCTCGACGACTTCGAGCGGGATCGTGTTCAGGTCGACGAAGGTGGTCTGGGCGCCGACCGCGAAGCCGTAGTTGGTGAGGCGGCGGCCGTTCAGCAGGATGAGGGTCGCCTGGGGGCCGAGGCCGCGCAGCGACACGGAGGCCGCGCCCGCCGCGAAGCTGTTGAGCGAGTTCTCGCTGAAGCTGCCCGCGTTGTTCGCCGGGATCTGGCGGATCACTTCCGAGATCGTCGTCGAGCCGCTGCGCTGGATGTCTTCCTTCGTGATGATCGACACGGCGGCGGGAGTCTCCGTGTCGACCCGCTTGATGTTCGTGCCCGTGACTTCGATCTTCTCGACCTTCTGGGCCTGCTGCGCCTGGGCGCCCACGGCAAGGACCGACAGCGCGACGCCGGCACCGAGGGCCTGGCAAAGCGCGACGGGAAGCTTTTTCATCTTGATTTGCTTCATGAAATCTCCCGAATGGAAGTGGGGTGGACAGAGGTTCCCGGATCTGGGACTGCGGCCCGGGTGGTCTTATTGATCCGCGAAGAATAGCGATACAACGCCAAATTTCCAACAAGTTGTTGCGTTTTGTGGTGCCCACGCAACACTTGGTCGCGGCCGAGTCACCGCGGGTGGCGCGCAGCAGCGGTATGGAACCCAGGCGAACAGCAAGGTCCCGGGGCCGCGGACGCGGACCGGAAGATCGAGGGAGAGGATGAAGGGGGGCCGGGAGGGCCCGCCGCTACCAGGCGATGGTGACCCGGGTGCCCCCGAGGGGGGATTGCGAGATCGAGGCCTCGCCGCCGTGCCAGCGCGCGACCTGGCGGACGATCGCGAGCCCCAGCCCGAAACCGCCGGAATCGCGATCCCGGCTGCGGTCGAGGCGCTCGAAGGGCTCGAAGACGCGCTCGCGGTCGGTCGCGGGAATCCCCGCGCCGTCGTCGTCGACGTCGATGATCGTGCGGCCGCCCTCGGAGCGCACGCTGACGTTCACCGTCGAGCGCGCGTAGTGCAGGGCGTTGCGCAGCAGGTTCACCACCGCGCGGGCCATGTAACGCGGCTCGCAGCGCAGTTGCTCGACCTCGACGCTCGGCGCGATGCGCGCCGGGCGGCCGGCCTCGAGGCCGGACTGGCGTGCATCGGCGATCACGTCCTCGAGCCAGGGCTCCGCGGGCACGCTCTGCAGGCGCATCTCGGGGGTGCCGCGCTCGAGCTTCGCGTAGTCGAGGAGCTCCGTGGTGAGCTCGTCGAGCTCGGCGATGTCCTTCTCCATCCGGGTGAGGAAGCGGTCCTTGCCCTCGGCCGTGGGCTCGTCGATGGCGAGCGACTGGCCGAACTTGAGCCTTGCGAGCGGCGTGCGCAGTTCGTGGGACACCGCGCTCGTGAGTCCCTTGTGCGACTGGACGAGGGCGGCGATGCGCTCGGTCATCGCGTTGAAGCCCTCGGCGAGCGAGCGCAGGGCCGAACCCCGGCCGACGGCCACGCGCACGTCGAAGCGCCCGGCGCCGACGGCATCGGCCGCGCCCCGGAGCTTGCCCAGATCGCGCCAGAAGGGGCGCACCCAGAAGAAGACCAGGACCGCGACGATCAGGAACTCGGTGGTCCAGTTGACCGCGTAGGTGACGAACCGGATGCGCTGGTTGTCGGGGCCGGGAAACTCCAGGGCGGCGACGTAGTCGCTGCCGCGCAGCCGCTTGAAGAGCCGGAATCCCCCGCCCTCGCGCTCGAGGTGGACGATCGCGCCCTCGCGAAGCGAGCGCGCCTTGGCGGCCTCGAACGCCGCGCCGCCCGCCACCGCCTCGAGGCGTTCGAGCCGCGCCGGGTGGGCGAAGCCCGCGGCGAGCTCCCTGAAGCGCGCCGGCCAGGCGTCCGGGGGCAGGGGGGCGAGCGACTCCTCGAGCAGGTGGAACGTGGCCTTGAAGCGGTTGCGGAAATCGAACCCCGAGGACATCTCGCGGTAGACGTAGTCCATGAGGTAGGTCTGCACCACGAACGAGAAGAGCAGCGTGGCGATCAGCAGCCCGTAGAGCTTGAGGAAGAGCCGGATCATGGCGGGGCCGGCCGCGAGGGGCCCGCGGCTACCAGTTCGTCGGGCTGAAGAGGTATCCCACGTTGCGGATCGTCTTGATGCGCTCGGTGCTCGCCGCGAGGTCGCCGAGCTTGCGCCGCAGGCGGTAGATGCGGCAGTCGACGGAGCGGTCCGAGCCGTCGTAGTCGAGGCTGCGCAGGCTCTGGAGGATGTCGTTGCGCGACAGGACCTTGCCCGCATGCCGGGCGAGGAGCCAGAGGACGTCGAACTCGGAGGTGGTGAGGTCGACGGGCTGGCCCGCGAGGCGCACCTCGCGCGAGGCGTTGTCGATCTCGAGCTTGCCGAAGGCGAGGGTGTCGGCCCCGCCGCCCGGCCGCTCGGCCATGCCCGCGCGACGCAGCACCGCGCGGATGTGGGCGAGGAGCACGCGCGGCTGGATCGGCTTGGGGATGAACTCGTCGGCGCCGAGCTCGAGGCCCAGCACGCGGTCGAAGTCCTCGTCGCGCGCCGTGAGGATCACGATCGGCAGGGTCGCCCCGCGGGAGCGCAGCTCGCGGCAGATGTCGAAGCCGTCGCGGCCCGGCAGCATCACGTCGAGAACCACGAGGTCGGGCTCGAGCTCGTAGGTCCTCTCGATGGCGAGGTCGCCCCGGCGCTCGCAGTGGACCTCCATCCCGTTCTTGCGCAGGTACTCGGCGATGAGGTCCGCCAGGCGGGCATCGTCCTCCACGAGGAGCACCCGCTGGGTGGTGGCGAGGGTATTCACGTCCGAGATGTCCATGCCTTCTCCTGATCCGGCGGGCGGCGCCAGTTTACGCGAGGGCGGGCGCGTCGCCGCGCCCGCATCCGCGGTCACTTGAACGCGTACTTGAGGCCCAGATAGTAGGTCCTCCCGTGGGCGTCCGTGTTGGTCGGGTCGTAGCCGATCTGGAAAGTCTGGCCCTGGTCGGAGGCGGGCGGGTCCCGGTCGAGCACGTTGCGGATGCCGAGCGTGACGGTGAGGCCCCTCCAGCCCGCCCAGGTTCCCTGCAGGTCCCAGGTCTCGTAGCTCGCCACCCGGCGCGCGCCGCTCGCGTCGACGTAGCCGAGCTGGAAGTTCTGGCCGAGGGTGGCGCCCCAGGGCCCGTTGCGCCAGTCGAGGGTGATGAAATGCCGCCAGCGCGGGATCGCGCCGTTGTCGGCCGTGAACTTGCCCACGTTGTCGATGTAGGGCCCGCCGGATTGCTGCTGGTAGCGGTAGCGGTAGATGTAGGTGCCCTCGCCGCGCAGCGTGAACTGGCCCCAGTCGGAGGCCCGGAAGCGAATCGTCCCGGAGAGGTCGACGCCCGTGACCACGAAGTTGCCCAAGTTCTCCTGAACCTGGATCACGTAGTCGATCGGGCAGGCAATGCTCGCCGGGGTCGGCGCGCCCGGCAGATCCCCGACGCACGAGCCGTCGGGCTGGCGCGCCGTGCGCACGAACCGGCCGCCGCCGTTCAACGGGTCCGCGCCGCCGTAGACGTCGAAGACCGTGGTGTCGCCCAGCGCGCCGATCGAGTCCTCGCGGCGGATCGTCCAGAAGTCCGCGCCGATCGAGGTGTTCGTGGTCGGCTCGAAGATCACGCCGATGGTCCACTGGCGCGATTCCTCGGGTTGCAGCGCCGTGTTGCCGCCCAGCTGGTTCTGGAACTGCGCGTCGCACTCGAGACCCGCGTTGACGAATCCGCCGATCGGCGTCGAGTTCGGGCAGCGGATCGGGTCGTTGTGGGTGTCGGCCGTGTTCGACAGGAAGCGCGGCAGGAAGAGGTCGGAGAGCGTCGGCGCGCGGAAGCCCGTGCTGTAGGAAGCGCGCACCAGCGTCGACTTCGTGGGCGTCCAGCGCAGCGCCACCTTCGGGTTGGTGGTGTTGCCGAAGTCGCTGTAGTCGTCGTAGCGCACCGCGAGCTGCGCCTCGAGGTTGCGCAGGATCGGGATGTTGAGCTCGCCGAAGAACGCCGTGACCGTGCGGTCGGCCGTGGTCGGCGGGAGCGCGCCGCCGCCGCCCTGGATGTCGCCGGAGAAGAGCACCGACTGCGGCTGGTCGTTGAGCTCCTCCTCGCGGCGCTCGAATCCCATGGCGAGGGCCATGGGGCCGTTCTTCAGCTCCATGATCTCCTTCGAGATGCGCCCGTCGAAGGAAGTCACCGTGGCCTCGGACTCGCGCACCTTCTCGAGGATCTTGGCGGAATCGACCAGGGCCTGCCCCTGCTGGTCGAGGGGGCTGCCGCTGAACACGTCGACGTTGCCCGTGGCGAGCACCTGGCGCAGGATCGACTCGCGCACCCAGCCGTCCACGTAGTTGTCCACGGCCTCCGACTTGCTCGAGTTGTAGGCGGTGTTGTAGTCCCAGCCCATGAGCACGCCCTGCAGGCCGACGACGAGGCGCTGCTCCTCGGAGTCCGAGCGGTTCGTGCGAAGGCCCCCGTCCTTCAGGCGCCAGGCGAGGGGCAGGTCCCCCGTGGGACTGACCGTGCCCCCGCCCGGCAGGTTGACCACGCCCGGGTAGTAGCGCCCGCCCGCCGGGTAGAGGAAGGGGCCGTTGCCGTTGAAGTCGTTCACCGGCGTTTCCGAGGAGGCGAAGGTCACCTCGTTCTGCGACAGGTGGTACTCGAGGAACGCCTGGTGGTCGTTGCCGAGCTGCAGCGCGGCGCGCGTGAAGAAGCCCTTGCGCTCCGAAGGCGGGTAGATGTCGAGCACCGAGGTGAAGTCGTAGCGGCAGAACGTCTGCAGCGGCTCGGGTACGCCCGTGGCCGCGTTCACGCGGAAGGAGCCCGCCGAGGGGACGCAGCCGTCGACCGCCGTGACGTTGAGGTTCTGGCCGCCGAAGACGAAGTTTGCCGGATACACGTTCCCGGAGGTCTGGGCGAAGCCGAGATCCGGTCGGATCGCCGTGCCGGCGAAGCGCGCGCGCTGGCTCGCCTTGAGCGGCGTGTCCTTCTGGTAGTCGACCGTCGCGAGGATGTTGAAGCGCTGCTTGTTGATGTCGCCGAAGCCGATGGAACCGGAATAGCGCCGCGTGTTGCCGCCGCCTTCGTCGGTGCTCGTGCCGTAGGCGCTCACCTCGATGCCCGTGTAGTCCTTCCGGAGGATGAAGTTGATCACGCCGCCGATCGCGTCCGTGCCGTAGATCGCGGAGGCGCCGTCCTTCAGCACCTCGACGCGCTCGACGGCCGCGAGCGGGATCTGGTTCAGGTTGACCGTGCCGCCGCCGGAGGCGTTGAAGGCGTAGTTCGACAGGCGCCGGCCGTTCAGGAGCACGAGGGTGTTGGTGGAGCCCAGGCCGCGCAGGGAGACGGCCGACAGGCCCGGGGTCGCCGAGTCGCCCACGCCCAGGGAGACGTTGTAGCCGCCGGCGCTGCTCGCCGAGATGCGGTCCATCAGCTCGGCGGCGGTGGTGACCCCGGACTTCTCGATCTCGTCGCGGGAGATGACGGTGACGGGCAGCGCGCCCTCGCCCTCGATGCGCTTGATGTTGGAGCCCGTGACTTCGATCTTCTCGACCTTCTGGGCCTGCTGGGCGAGGGCGGCGGGCGCGTTCGCGGCGAGCGCCGCGCCGATCGCGGCGGCGAGGACGGTCAGTCGGGATTTCGGATGGGTTCTCATGGCGGCTCTCCTGAAGGTTTCTTGTGGGTGCGTCAGCGGAAGCGGTAGCTCAGGCTCGCGTAGGCGAAAAGCCCGCGCAGGCTGTGCTGTTCGAAGTTGTAAAGCAGGGTCTCGGCGATCGCGACGGGCGGGGCCTTGTCGGCAGCGTTCTTCACGCCGACGGTGACCTTGGCGTTGCGCCACCCGGACCAGGCGCCCTGGAGGTCCACCGTGGTCCACGACTTGATCCGGGGATCGGCGGTGGAGGAGGCGGCATCCGACTGGTCGTAGCCGTCGATGTAGTTCACGAGGACGGTCGCCGACCACGGCCCGCGGTCCCAGGCGAGGGAGGCCACGCCCTTGAAGCGCGGGTAGTTGTAGGTCCCGGCGAACTCCGTCAGGGGCTCCTCGGGGGCGAGCGGCGACTTGTAGGACAGCAGGTAGGAGCCCGTGAAGCCGAGCGTGAAGCGCCCTGCCTCGCCACCCGTCCAGCGGTAGCGCGCGTCGATGTCGATGCCCGAGGTCTCCACCTTCTGGAGGTTCTCGAAGGGCACCGCCACGATCACCAGCGGACCCGGCGCGCCGCGCTGGATGTCGTCGGCGGTCGGGGCACCGCGGGTGACGTACTGCGGGTAGAGCGCCTCGTTGTCGAGGATGAACTGGAAGTCGCGCGAGGAGACGAGGTCCTTCTGCTTGATGAAGAAATAGTCCAGGGCGAGGCTCGCGTCGCGAACCGGCTCCCAGACGAAGCCCGCCGTCCAGCTGTCGGACTTCTCGGGCTTGAGCTCCGGGTTCGCGGAGAAGGACCCGGGGACCGAGACCGGGCCGCAGTAGGTCGGGTTGATCGCGCAGCGCGTCGTGTCCTCGAGGGTCTGGAAGAAGAACGCGCTCGACTCGCCGCTTTCGGGAATCGAGGGCGCCCGGAAGCCCTGGGCGTAGGTGGCGCGCAGCAGAAGCCTCGGGTCGGGGGACCAGCGCAGCCCGACCTTCGGCGTCGTGGAGCTGCCGAAGTCGCTGTAGTGGTCGGCGCGTCCCGCGAGCTGCAGCTCGAGGTTGCGCGCCGCCGGGATGCTGAACTCCACGTAGCCCGAGACGATGTCGCGGCTGCCCTTCGCCTGGGTGCTGCCGCGGCCGAGCACGTCGCCGGAGGTGAGCACCGGGTCGGAGCGGTCGTCGTAGTCCTCGCGGCGGTATTCCGCGCCCATGGCCATGGCGAGCGGCCCGTGCTGCATGGCCATCAGCTCCGAGCTCGCCTTCGCGTCGACGAAGGAGAGCTCCGAGGTGCCGAATCGCGAGTAGTCGACGCGGATGCGGTCGTAGGTCGCGGCACTGTTCGCCGCGTTGTTCACGAAGTTGTAGGAGCCGTCGGCGATCGCCGCGAGGAGGCCCGAGATGCGGATGTTGTTGTGGTCGCGCTGTTCCGAATCGCTCTTCGTGTAGCCGGCCGCCGCCTCCCACTGCCAGTCCTTCCAGGTCCCGTTGAGGCCGGCGACGAGGCGGGTCGCGTCCGTCGTGTTCACGATCCGGCGCGGACCGACGTCGCTGAAGCGGTAGCGGACCTCGACGGGCACGCCGAAGGGGTTCGAGTTGTGGCCGACGGGCAGGATCGCCTGGACGGTGCGCGCCACGCCGGGACCGATCTGCGCGGAGGGAACGGTGAAGGGCGGGTTCTGGGTGAAGGTCTCGTTCGCGTTGAAGGCGAGCTCGGCGAACGCGCCCAGGCTCGGCGAGATCTCCCAGGTCCCGCGCCCGTAGATCCCGGCGCGGGTCGTCTCCGGGACCGCCGAGTGGTAGAGGTTCAGGTTCTCCGTGCAGTTGAAGTTGCCCGCGAAGAAGAGCACCCGCTCGGGCGGGCAGTTCGCGAAGGGCTGGCGCGTGAATCCCGGGAACGGGTTCGTTCCCGGGCGGCGCAGGTAGGTGCCGGGGTTCGAGAGCGTGGAATTGGGCAGGTTCTCGCCGCCCGGGAAGCGCCGGTAGTCGCTCTCCGAGGTGAGCGCCCGGTCGCGCGCCCAGATGGCCTCGCGGTTGAAGTAGTCGAACGCGAGCAGGAAGTTGTGGCCGTCCTTGGCGAGATCCCCGGTGCCCGCGGCGCCGTTGAGCCGGAATTCCTGGCCGTCGCGCTCGGAAGTGACGCCGCCGCCGATCGTCGCCTCCAGGCCGCGGTAGTCCTTGCGCAGGATCACGTTCACGACGCCCGCGATGGCGTCCGAGCCGTAGATCGCGGAGGCGCCGTCCTTGAGGACCTCGACGCGCTCGATGGCCGCGAGCGGGATGCTGTTCAGGTCGACGAATCCGTCCTGGAGGTTCTGCGCGAAGCTGTAGACCGCCATGCGGCGGCCGTTGATCAGCACCAGCGTCGACTTCTGCCCGAGCCCGCGCAGCGACACGCCCGCGGAGCCGCGCGCGAAGCTGCCCGTGAACGTCTCGTCGAAGGAGGCATTGGTGTTGGCGGGCAGGATGCGGATCGCCTCGGCCAGGGTGTTGGCGCCCGTGCGCTCGATCTGCTCGCGCGAGATGATCTGCACCGGCGCGGGCCCCTCCTGGTCCACGCGCTTGATGTTCGAACCGGTCACTTCGATCTTCTCGACCTTCTGGGCCGGGGACTGCGCGGCAGCCGGGTCGGCCGCCGCGGCGAGGGCCGCGGCGAGCGCCGCGGCGAGCCTCTGGTTCGACTTCCTCATCTGGGGTTGTCCTCTGGTTGTTGATTTCGCTGTCGAATCACGCCGTTGCGGCGTCGCCGATGCTACTGAAGCGGACCCTGCGGTCTGTAGCGGCTTGTCGCGGAATGTTGTGGGCGTTCACCGCGTGTGGCGCCCCCGCGCAGCGATCCACGGAAAGGGCCCGAAAGCCTTTCCCGAACAGGGGCTTGCCGTTTGTTACCGAGGCTCGCCGGGAGGGGGATTTCGCGCATTTCGGGGCGCATCCGGAGGCGGTCTGTGGCCGCCGCGCAACACCGTGTGGCACGAAGCGGCGCGCTTTCTCCGGCACGTCGAAACGTGATAGAATTTCCCGCTTTCAAAAGAATGAGATGGGCGGCAGCGCCCATTTTTTGTTTGTGAAACCGATTGCGAGTAGCGAAGGCTGGCTGGAAACAACCCTCGGGTCCCTCGGTTACGAGCTGGTCGACCTGGAGGCGTCGCGCGGAGGGCTGCTGCGCGTCTTCATCGATGCCCCCAGGGGCATCACGGTCGACGATTGCGCCCGGGCGAGCCACCACCTGAGCCGGGTGCTCGCGGTCGAGGGCATCGATTACGAGCGGCTGGAAGTGTCCTCGCCGGGCCTCGACCGGCCGCTCAAGCGGGTGGCGGACTACGAGCGATTCGCCGGCAGCCTCGCCTCGTTGAGGCTGAAACTGCCGGTGGCGGGGCGGCGGCGCTTCGAGGGCCGGCTCGCCGGGGTCGAGGACGGCCGCGTGGTGGTGGATGTCGGCGGGGAGCGCCAGGCGTTCGCGTTCGAGGACATCGAGCGCGCGCGGCTCGTTCCGGAAGTCTGAGGGTCGGAGGATCCAGGGGTCATGAGTCGGGAAATCCTGTTGCTGGTCGATGCGCTCGCGCGCGAAAAGAACGTCGCGAAGGACACCGTGTTCCTCGCGCTCGAGCTCGCGCTCGCCTCCGCGACGAAGAAGCGCTTCAAGGACGAGGTCGACGTCCGGGTCGAGATCGACCGCGAATCGGGCGAGTACCGCGCGTGGCGCCGCTGGACGGTGGTGCCCGACGAGGAGCATGAGGAGCCCGCGCACCAGATCGCGATCACCGACGCCGTGGCGGAGAATCCCGAGGCCCAGCTGGGCGACGTGATCGAGGAGCCGCTCGAGGCCGAGGTCTTCGGCCGGATCGGCGCGCAGGCGGCCAAGCAGGTGATCCTGCAGAAGATCCGCGACGCCGAGCGCGAGCAGATCCTCAACGACTTCCTCGAGCGCGGCGAATCGCTCGTCACCGGCACGGTGAAGCGCGCCGAGCGCGGAAACCTGATCGTGGAGTCGGGCCGCGTGGAGGCCCTGCTGCCGCGCGACCAGCTGATCGCCAAGGAGAACCTGCGGGTCGGCGACCGGGTCCGCGCCTACATCGCCAAGATCGACCGCCAGGCGCGCGGGCCCCAGCTGATCCTCTCGCGCATCGCACCCGAATTCCTCATGAAGCTCTTCGAGCTCGAGGTGCCCGAGATCGAGGAAGGCCTGCTCGAGATCCGCGCGGCGGCCCGCGACCCGGGACTGCGCGCGAAGATCGCCGTGAAGTCCAACGACCCGCGCATCGACCCCGTGGGCACCTGCGTGGGCATGCGCGGCTCGCGCGTGCAGGCGGTCACCCAGGAGCTCGCCGGAGAGCGCGTCGACATCATCCTGTGGTCGGCCGACCCGGCGCAGTTCGTGATCAATGCGCTCGCACCCGCCGAGGTGAGCTCGATCGTCGTCGACGAGGAGAAGCACTCGATGGACGTGGTGGTCGAGGAGGAGCAGCTCGCGATGGCCATCGGCAAGGGCGGGCAGAACGTGCGCCTCGCTTCCGAGCTCACGGGCTGGCAGCTCAACATCATGACCACCGAGGAACGGGTGCAGAAGAGCGCGGCGGAGACCACCGAGCTGCGCTCGCTCTTCATGGAGAAGCTCGACGTCGACGAGGAGGTCGCCGAGATCCTCGTGCAGGAGGGCTTCACCTCGCTCGACGAGGTCGCCTATGTGCCGATCAACGAGATGCTCGAGATCGAGGCCTTCGACGAGGAGACGGTCAACGAGCTGCGCCGCCGCGCGCGCAACGCCCTCCTCACCGAGGCGATCAAGAGCGAGGAGACCGTCGAGCACGCCGCCGAGGACCTCCTCGGCATGGACGGCATGGACAACCAGACCGCGCGCGTCCTCGCCTCGAAGGGCGTGACCACGATGGACGCGCTCGCCGACCTCGACACCGAGGAACTCACCGAGATGACGGGGATGGACGCCGAGCGGGCGAGCCAGCTGATCATGACCGCGCGCGCCCCGTGGTTCAAGGAGCCCGCGCAGGCCTGAGGGCCGCCGCCGGGAAACACGAGAGCCGGGAAACCAGAGAGAAATGGCCAAATCGACCGTCGCCCAATTCGCCGAGGAGCTCAAGCTCCCCGTCGCCCTGCTGCTCGAGCAGCTGCACGCCGCCGGCGTGAAGAAGAAGGCCGGGGAGGACGCGGTCACGGAGCAGGACAAGACGCGGCTGCTCGACTACCTGCGCGAGATGCACGGCAACAAGGAAGAGAAGAAGAAGATCACGCTCACGCGCAAGCAGACCACCGAGATCAAGAAGGCGGACGCGACCGGCAAGGCGCGCACGATCCAGGTCGAGGTCCGCAAGAAGCGCACCTTCGTCAAGGTCGACAAGCCCGAGGTGGTGGAGCCGGAGAAGCCCGCCGTCCCGGCCGCGCCCATCATCGACGAGGAGGAAGCGAAGAAGCGCGAGGCCGAGGCCAAGCGCCAGGCGGAGCTCGCGGCGCGCCAGGCCGCCGACGCCCAGACCAAGACCAAGAAGGTGACCCGCAAGAAGGCCGAGGAGGCCGCGGCCGCCGAGGCGCCCGCCGCCGCTCCCGCCGAGGGCGAAGCGCCGAAGAAGAAGCGCGTGGTGCGCAAGAAGGGCGAGGAGCCCGCCACCGAGGCCGAGGCCCCGGTGCTGGTCGAGGTGAAGGCCGAGGCGCCCGCTCCCGAGGCGGGAGCGGCCAAGCCCGCCGGGACCGAGGGAACGCTGCACCGCCCGGTGCTCAAGCCCGGCGAGAAGGAAGTCAAGAAGGCGCCCAAGAAGCTCGCGCGCCCCGCCACCGGCTGGGTGGACGAGGCGGCCAAGCGCCGCATGATCAAGACGCGCGGGGATGCGAGCGGCGGGCGCGAGGGCTGGCGCTCGGGCGCGCGGGGCGCGCGCCACCGCGACGAGGAGTCGGCGCACACCTTCGCCGCTCCGGTCGAGCCGAAGGTGATCGAGGTGCTCGTGCCCGAGACCATCACCGTGGGCGACCTCGCGCACAAGATGTCGGTCAAGGCGGCCGAGGTGATCAAGGTCATGATGAAGATGGGCTCCATGGTCACGATCAACCAGGTCCTCGACCAGGAAACGGCGATGATCGTGGTCCAGGAGATGGGCCACGTCGGCAAGCCCGCGAAGCTCGACGACCCCGAGGCGCTGCTCACGGAGGCGGTCGCCAAGGAGGAGGGCAAGCTCGAGAACCGCCCGCCCGTGGTCACCGTGATGGGCCACGTCGACCACGGCAAGACTTCGCTCCTCGACGCGATCCGCAAGGCGCGGGTCGCGGTGGGCGAGGCCGGGGGCATCACGCAGCACATCGGCGCCTATCACGTGAAGACGCCGCGGGGGGTGATCACCTTCCTCGACACGCCGGGCCACGAGGCCTTCACGGCCATGCGCGCGCGCGGCAGCCAGATCACGGACCTCGTGGTGCTGGTGGTGGCCGCCGACGACGGCGTCATGCCGCAGACGGTCGAGGCCATCAACCACGCGAAGGCGGCCCGGGTGCCGATCGTGGTCGCGGTGAACAAGATCGACAAGCCCGAGGCCAATCCCCAGCGCGTGAAGCAGGAGCTGCTCGCCCAGGAGGTCGTCCCCGAGGAGTTCGGCGGCGAGACGCAGTTCATCGAGGTCTCGGCGAAGACCGGGCAGGGCCTCGACCGCCTGCTCGAGGCGATCCAGCTGCAGTCGGAGGTCCTCGAACTCAAGGCCCCCGTGAACGCCCCCGCGAAGGGCATGGTCATCGAGTCGCGCCTCGACAAGGGGCGCGGCCCCGTGGCGAGCGTGCTGGTGAAGTCCGGGACCCTCCGGAAGGGCGACATCGTGCTCGCGGGCGCCGTGTTCGGCCGCGTGCGCGCGATGACCGACGAGACCGGGGACTCGGTCACCGAGGCCGGGCCCTCCATCCCCGTCGAGATCCAGGGCCTGCAGGACGTGCCCCGGGCCGGCGACGAGATCCTCGTGCTCAACGACGAGCGCAAGGCGCGCGAGATCGCGCTCTTCCGGCAGGGCAAGTTCCGCGACGTGAAGCTCGCCAAGGCGCATGCGGCGAAGCTCGAGAACGCGTTCGAGCAGATGGCCGAGGGCGGCGGGGCGAAGACGCTCGCCGTCATCATCAAGGCCGACGTGCAGGGCTCCTACGAGGGCCTCGCGCACGCGCTCGCGAAGCTCTCGACCGAGGAGGTGAGGGTCAACATCATCCACACGGGCGTGGGTGGCATCACCGAGTCGGACATCAACCTCGCGCTCGCCTCCAAGGCGGTGATCATCGGCTTCAACGCCCGGGCGGATGCCGCGGCCCGCAAGCTCGCCGAGCATTCGGGCGTCGACATCCGCTACTACAACGTGATCTACGACGCGGTCGACGACCTCAAGGCGGCCGTGACCGGCATGCTTGCGCCGGAGCGCAAGGAGACGGTGATCGGAATGGTCGAGGTCCGCAACGTCTTCAAGATCTCGAAGGTCGGCACGGTCGCGGGCTGCATGGTGACCGAGGGCGTGGTGAAGCGCGGCTCCCAGGTGCGCGTCATCCGCGGCGGGGTCGTCGTCCACACCGGCGAGCTCGATTCCCTCAAGCGCTTCAAGGACGACGTGAAGGAAGTGAAGGCGGGCTTCGAGTGCGGCCTGAGCCTGCGCAACTTCGGCGACGTCCAGCTCGGCGACCAGCTCGAGGTCTTCGAGGTGGTCGAGGTGGCCCGCTCGGCCGCCTGAGCGGCAGCCGCGCTGCGGCCCGGGTGCCGCGCGCCCCACTCCCGATGAGCGTCCAGCGCCTCGCCCGCATCGCCGACCAGATCCAGCGCGAGCTCGCCGAGCTCATCCGGCTGGAGCTGCGCGATCCCCGGGTGCGCCTCGTGACGCTCACCGGCGTGGAGCTCTCCCGCGACCAGTCGCACGCCAAGGTGTACTTCACCGTCCTCGGGGGCGCGGCCGAGGCCGGGGCCTGCCTCGAGGGGCTGTCCCGGGCGAGCGGGTTCCTGCGCACGAACCTCGCGCACAAGCTCACGACGCGCAAGGTCCCGGAGCTCGCCTTCGCCTACGACGAGTCCGTGGAACGCGGTGTGCGGCTCTCACGCCTGATCGACGAGGCCGTGGGCACGGCGCCGACCCCCGTCGCCGACACGCCGCCGCGCAAGTCGGCCCCGCGCCGCGCGCGAGGCGGCCCGCGCCGCTAGCGGCGATGGCTTCCGGATCCCCCGCCCCGAGCGGGGTCCTTCTCCTCGACAAGCCGGCCGGATTCACCTCGACCCAGGCGCTCGGCCGGGCCCGCCGGCTCCTCGGCGCGGACAAGGCGGGACATACCGGCACCCTCGATCCCTTTGCAACCGGCCTTCTCCCCCTGGCCTTTGGCGAAGCCACGAAGTTCTCCCGCTTCCTGCTCGACGCCACCAAGTCCTACCACGCGGTCCTCCGTCTGGGGGCCACCACACCGACAGGTGACACTGAAAGTCCCCCGCAAATCCATGGGGAGATCCCGGAAGATCTCGGCACGATCGCAGACGTTCTACGGAAGTTCAGAGGTGAGATCGAACAGACACCTCCGATGCATTCCGCCATCCGTCACCAGGGCCGGAGGCTCTACGACCTCGCCCGCCAAGGGGTCGAGGTCCATCGTTCCCCCCGGTTGGTGGAGATCCACGACCTGAGGATGCTGTCCAAGATCGGCGAACGTCTCGTAATTTCAGTGATCTGCTCAAAAGGGACCTACATCCGGACATTGGCGATGGACATCGGCAAGGCGTTGGGGTGTGGCGCCTACCTCGTGGAGCTCAGGAGAACCGGGGTGGGGGACTTCGGGATCGATCAGGCGGTCACGCTGGAAACACTGGAGGGCGAGGAACTCGAGGCCCGTCGTGCCCGGCTTCTTCCTCCATCGGTCCTGGTGAAGGGACTGCCCAAGGCGGAGCTCGCCGCCGAGGTTGCCCGGCGCTTCAGCCATGGGCAGGCGATCGAGCTCGGGCAAGCGGTCGCGGGCGACCTAGCCCTGTTCGGGCCCGGGGGCGCCTTCCTCGGCGTCGGTCTCGTCGAGGCCTCGGGCAAGGTGGCGCCCGCGCGTCTCATGGCGCCGCCCGCGTGCACCGACGGCCCTGATTTTGCTTGAGTTTGGGCCCCGAAAACGGCTAAAATCCACGGTTCTTTCGAGAGACCACAGAAAACGCGAATCTGCAGAGAGCTACGGAGAATCCACCCATGGCCGTCACCACCGCCGACAAGGCGCGCATCCTCACCCAGTACCAGCGCAAGCAGGGCGACACCGGTTCGCCCGAGGTCCAGATCGCGCTCCTCACCGAGCGCATCAACATGCTGACCGAGCATTTCAAGGCCCACGTCAAGGATTTCCATTCCCGTCGCGGGCTGCTCCGGCTCGTGAGCCAGCGCCGCAGCCTGCTCGACTACCTGAAGCGCAGCAACGCCGACCAGTACCGCTCGCTCATCGAGCGGCTCGGCCTGCGCAAGTAAGGACGCCCCGCCCGGCCAGGCCCCGCGTCGCCTCCCCAAGGAGCACGCGGGGCCTTTTCGTTTCCGGGCGGCCCCGAACCCTCGCGGAGGTCGCGCGCGCCCACGGGATGCGCCGCCGCCGCCCCACGAACAGGACGACACCGTGAAATCCATCAAGAAAACCTTCAGCTTCGGCCGCCACCAGGTCACCCTCGAGACCGGCGAGATCGCCCGCCAGGCCGACGGCGCCGTGCTCGTCACCATGGACGACACCGTCGTCCTCGTGACCTGCGTCGGCCGCCCCGACGTGAAGCCCGGCCAGGACTTCTTTCCGCTCACCGTCGACTATCAGGAGAAGACCTACGCGGCCGGGCGCATCCCCGGGGGGTTCTTCAAGCGCGAGGGGCGTCCCTCGGAGAAGGAGATCCTCACCTGCCGGCTCATCGACCGGCCGCTGCGCCCGCTCTTTCCGGACGGCTTCTACAACGAGGTCCAGGTCATCGCGACGGTGCTGTCGATCAACCCGGAGGTCGACTCCGACATCCCCGCGATGATCGGCGCCTCGGCGGCGGTCACGCTCTCCGGGATCCCCTTCGACGGCCCGATCGGGGCCGCGCGCGTGGGCTACCTCGACGGCCAGTACGTGCTCAATCCCACGAAGAGCGAGCTCGAGGTCTCCCAGCTCAACCTCGTGGTCGCGGGCACGGAGCAGGCGGTGCTGATGGTGGAGTCCGAGGCGGTGGAACTGTCCGAGGAGGTGATGCTCGGCGCCGTGGTGTACGGCCACAACGAGATGCAGGCCGCGATCCGCGCGATCAACGAGCTCGCCGACGAGGCCGGGAAGGACGACTGGGACTGGGAGCCGTCCCCGCCCGACGCCGCGCTCGTCGAGAAGATCCGCGCGCTCGCCGAGGCCGACCTCGCCGAGGCCTACCGCATGAAGTCGAAGTCGCTGCGCTCGGGCAAGCTCGACGAGATCAAGAAGCGGGTCCTCGACGCCTGCGTCGTCAACGCCGAGGCGCCTGCGGACGCCAACGTCACCCGCGGCATCCTCAAGGACATGGAGGCGAAGATCGTCCGCGGCCAGATCCTCAACGGCGAGCCGCGCATCGACGGCCGCGACACCCGCACGGTGCGCCCGATCTCGATCCGCCCGACCCTGCTGCCGCGCACCCACGGTTCCGTCCTCTTCACCCGCGGCGAGACCCAGGCGATCGTCACCGCGACGCTGGGCACCGGCCAGGACGAGCAGATCATCGACGCGCTCCAGGGCGAGTACACCGAGCGCTTCATGATGCACTACAACTTCCCGCCCTTCTCGACCGGCGAGACCGGCCGCGTCGGCAGCCCCAAGCGCCGCGAGATCGGTCACGGGCGCCTCGCCAAGCGCGCGCTCGTCGCGGTGCTCCCGAGCAAGGAGGAGTTCAGCTACACGCTGCGCGTGGTTTCCGAGATCACCGAGTCGAACGGCTCCTCGTCGATGGCCTCGGTGTGCGGCGGCTGCCTCGCGATGATGGACGCGGGCGTGCCGCTCAAGGCGCACGTGGCGGGCATCGCCATGGGCCTCATCAAGGAGGCCAACCGGTTCGCGGTTCTCACCGACATCCTGGGCGACGAGGACCACCTCGGCGACATGGACTTCAAGGTGGCCGGCACCGAACGCGGCGTCACGGCGCTGCAGATGGACATCAAGATCAACGGCATCACCAAGGAGATCATGAAGGTCGCGCTCGACCAGGCGCGCGAAGGCCGGATGCACATCCTCGGCCTCATGAAGACGGCGGTGCCCGGCCCGCGCATGGAGCTCTCCACCTACGCCCCGCGCGTCATCAAGATCAAGATCAACCCCGAGCGCATCCGCGACGTGATCGGCAAGGGCGGCAGCGTCATCCAGGCGCTCACGCGCGAGACCGGCACCACGATCGACATCGAGGACGACGGCACGATCTCGATCGCCTGCCTGTCGCAGGAGGCGGGCGAGGCGGCCAAGCAGCGCATCCAGCTGCTCACGGCGGAAGTCGAGGTGGGCAAGGTCTACGAAGGCCCGGTGCTGAGGCTCCTCGACTTCGGCGCGATCGTGCAGCTGCTGCCGGGCAAGGACGGGCTGCTGCACATCTCGCAGATCGCCCACGAGCGCGTGAACGCGGTCTCCGACTACCTCAAGGAAGGCCAGATCGTGAAGGTGAAGGTGCTCGAGGCCGACGACAAGGGCCGCGTGCGCCTGTCGAGAAAGGCGCTCCTCGAGCCGCCCTCGCGCCGCGAGGAGGCCGCCGCGCCCCCCGCGGAGGCCGAAGCTCCCCCGCAGTGAGGCGGGGCGTATAATCGCCGCTCGAAACGAAGGCACGGCGGGGTGTGGCGCAGCCTGGTAGCGCACTTGCTTTGGGAGCAAGATGTCGGGGGTTCGAATCCCTCCACCCCGACCCCCCCGCGGTCCCCGCGAGGATTCGGAAGCGCCCGTAGCTCATCCGGATAGAGCACCGGCCTTCTAAGCCGGGGGTAACAGGTTCGAATCCTGTCGGGCGCGCCAACACCCGCTTCGACGGTGGCTGTAGCTCAGCGGTAGAGTCCCGGATTGTGATTCCGGTTGTCGTGGGTTCGAATCCCATCAGCCACCCCATCCAACGAAGGGCCCGCCTCGCGCGGGCCCTTCGCCTTTCGGGGGCGGGCTCAGGCCTTCCGGCGCATCAGGCGCTGCTTCTCGCGCTGCCAGTCGCGGTCGCGCTCGGTGTCGCGCTTGTCGTGCTGCTTCTTGCCCTTGGCGAGCCCGATCGCGATCTTCACGCGCCCCTTCGCGTAGTGCAGGTCCAGGGGCACGAGCGTGTAGCCGCGCTGCTCGACCTTGCCGATGAGCTTGGAGATCTCGTCGGCGTTGAGCAGGAGCTTGCGGGTGCGCGTGGGGTCCGGGTTCACGTGGGTGGAGGCGGTCGGCAGCGCGCTCACGTGCATGCCGATCACGAAGGGCTCGCCGCCCTGGAGGATCACGTAGGCCTCCTTCAGGTTCACGCGTCCGGCCCGGATCGCCTTCACCTCCCAGCCCTCGAGGACGAGGCCGGCCTCGTAGCGCTCCTCGACGAAATAGTCGTGGAAGGCCTTGCGATTCTCGACGATGCTCATGGGATCGGGGGCGTACGGCGGGTCTTCGCATTCTACCGGCCGGGGGACGTAAAATCCGCTCGCCCCCGCCGACCATGCCCACCGTCCTCAAGTCCGTCATCGTCGATCACCCGGCCCGCGAGATGTTCGCGCTGGTCGACGGCGTCGAGCGCTACCCGGAATTCCTGCCCTGGTGCGCGGCCACCGAGCTCTTCGAGCGCACCGTGGAGGCCACGCGCGCGCGCATCGAGATCGACTACCACGGGCTGAAGACGCGCGTGGCGACGGCCAACCGCAACGCGCCCCCGGAGTGGATCCACCTGGACTTCACGGAAGGGCCCTTCGAGCGCTTCCACGGCCACTGGCATTTCTCCGCCCTCGGAGAGAGCGGCTGCCGCGTCGAGTTCTCGCTCGACTACGCGTTCTCGAGCCGCGCGCTGGAAGCGCTGCTCGGCCCGGTCATCGGCCACATCGCCGAGACGCTCGTCGAGCGCTTCGTCGAGCGTGCCGACCGGTTGCGCGAGGCCGCGCGGGCCGCGCCATGACGACGATCCGCGTGAGCGTGGCGGTCGCCCTCCCGGAGCGCCAGGCCGTCGTCGAGCTCGAGCTCGCGCAGGGCAGCACGGTCGCCGATGCGGTCCGCGCCGCCGCGCTCGGCGAGCGCTTCCCGCAGCTCGATGTCGGAGCGCTGCGCTTCGGCATCTGGTCGCGCCCCTGCGATCCGGGAACGCGGCTTCGCGAGGGCGACCGTGTCGAGGCCTACCGGCCCCTCGCGGCCGACCCGAAGGCGGCCCGCCGCCGGCGCGCGAAGCTCAGGACTTCGACTCGATCTCGAAGCGGACCTTGATCCAGTCGGCGCCCTTGGCGAGGATGCGGTTCAGGCGCACGCGGAAGGTCGAATCCCCGGCGGGCAGCGAGAAGCTGTGCTCCGAGGTGAAGTCGCCCACCCGCAGGAGCAACGCATCGAGCTTTCCATTCGGGTCCTGGCCCGGCAGGTAGAGCGTCTCGACCTTCGCGCCCCCGTCGGCGCGCGCGAGCTCGAAGCGGATCGGCCGGTAGGCGAGGACCTCGACGCCCGCGAGGATCTCCCCCCGGACCCGGTTGGCGAGCTTGCGAACGACGTTGCCCACGATCCAGCCGCCGGTGTGCTGGTTGCGCAGGGCGATGAGGCCGTTCAGCTGGACCTGCTCGGCCTCGGCGCGGTCGACCAGCAGGCCGAAACCGCGCGAGCTCAGGTCGAAGACGCGCCAGCGCCCCACGTCGGGATCCATGGAGGCCTCGGGTGGCGCCACGGCGGCCGGGTCCGCCGGCACGAGGGAAAGCCCCGCCGGCGAGATCTCGATGGTCTCCGCGGCCGCCACGGCGGGCGCCGCTCCGGCCGCGGGAACCGCGGGAGCCTCGCGCATCTTGCGCAGGACCCGCTCGATGCCCACCGTCACGTCGACCTCGCGGTCCTCGAAGTGCGTGCGCTCCTCGATCCGGTTGTCGCTGCCCGCGAGGATCGAGCGGTAGAGCTTCTCGATGATCGTGAGCAGGGCCACGTGCTCCTCGACGGGGAACACGGCACCCGCCCCGTAGCCCGCGTAGAGCCGCCCATGGCGCAGCCCCGCCTGGACCTCCTCGATCTGGGCCTTGAGTCCCTCGGTGCGCACATACCGGATGGTGTCGCCGTGGCTGTCCTTCTCCATGAGATGCATGCCGCTCTCGGAGGCGAGGTCGACGTAGAAGAGGTGCCGGCGCGAGGAGAATTCCGACTCGAGCGCGTAGTCGCTGCACCACGAGGAGAACCAGCCGTCGGCGATCTCGATCTGGACCTTCGACAGGCTCCCGGAATTGATGAGGTCGAGGATCAGCGTGCGCAGGTAGAGCGACTGGACCGAGGGCTTGAAGCTCGGCTGCGAGGCGTGGAGCACGAAGGGGACCTGCGCGAAGCCCTCGGATTCGGCGAGCAGGTACAGGGCGTGCACCTGCTTCCACGGCGCCGAGCGGCCGGGCTCGTTCAGGAAGTAGCCCCACTTCACGAAGCAGTGGATCGCGTTGAGGGCGAGGCCCGCGACGCGGTACATGAGCTCGAGCTCCTCGCGCGTCCGGGTCCACTGGTCGCGGTGGCGCAGGAACCGCTGGAAGCCGTTGGCGGCCTCGAGGCAGATGCGCTGGACGTTGAGGGCGAAGTCGCGCTCGGCCTCGGAGACCGCCGAACCCTGGCGCAGGAAGTCGAGCTGGTCGTAGAGCAGCAGCGCCTGGAAGTGCTCCTCGACGGCGATCATCGGGTCGAGCCGTTCGCGCGTGAACTCGCCCCCGTCGCGCCCGAGCTCGCGGATCGCGGTGAGAAAATGCGCGCGCGAGGGGGCGTCGCGCACGGTCTTCAGCTGCAGGATGCGCTCGACGTCGACGGAATGGGCGGCGTTCATGGCTTCAGGCGACCGTGAACATCTCGACGTTGCGCAGGGCGGGCATCGGGTTCGGGACCAGGTCGCGCTCGCTCAGGCCCGCCTGCGCCATGACCGCGCGCCGCAGTTCGTTGGCGAGCACCTCGTCGGTGAAATCCATCGGCGCGTTGAGCCAGTTCTCGGCGAGCGGGTCGAACGCCGGGGCCGCCGGCAGGCTCGCGGGCGCCGGCAGGCCGATCGTCTCGAGGTGCGCGAACGCGGGCTCGCGGTAGAGCGGGTTGGCCGGGTCGATCTCGCGCCCGAAGTACTGCACCTTGTGCCAGTAGTCGCCGCGGCCGTGGTGCTCGCGGAAGCGCCCGGCGAGCTCCGCGAACTCGCCCGCCAGGCCCTCGAGCCGGAAGATCTCGAAGAGCGCGAGCCAGGGCTTCACCTCGGCGGGCTTCTCCTCGATCGCGAACTGCAGCAGTTCCACCGCCCGTGGGAGCGCCCCGTCCTCGTAGAGCAGCCGGGCGCCCTTCACCACCGAGTCCGGATCATCGAGCGCGATCGTCCGGTTGGCGATCTCGGGAAAGCGCTGCTCGAGGTAGCGCTTGCGCAGCTCCCCCGGGTCGCCGGTGGTCACCGAGGTCGCGAGGTCCGCGTCGGAAGCCATCACGCGACGACCCGCGGGCGCCGGGGGCGGGGACGCGTGCGGCTCGGACAATTCCGCCGCGATCTCGAGTTCTTCCTCGACGCCCGGCGCCGGCTCACCCGCCGGAAGAAACGCGGACTCGGGCTCGGCGTGCCCGGCGTCGCCCGCGCCCGGGGCGCGGCCGCGCCAGAGGCGCCACGCGATCCACGCCGCGCCGGCGGCGAGCAGGGCGACGACCGCCCAGAGCCATGCGGGCAACTCGCCGGCGAAAGCCGGTCGGTTGGGCTCCGGCACGGGTCTCGCCGACGGGTTCGGGGCCGAAGGGGGCGGGGAAGGGGCCGTTATCTCCCGCGCGGATTCCGCCTGCCCCTTCTTCTCGAGACCCGTCCGGGGCGACGCCGCAGCGGGGTCGGCGGGCGCGCTCGCCATGGTGGGCGCCTTTTCCGGCCCGGCAGGACGGGATTCGATGGTCGGCGGCGGGGGTGCGGGCGGCCTGGACTCGGGCTTCGGGGTCGCGGGAGCCGTCGTTGCGGCCGGGCCCGGATCCGTCGCGGGTTTCGTGCGGGCCGCGTCTTCGCGCGGCGGTGCGGCGGCCGGAAGCGTGGCAGGCATGCCCGCGAGCTTCAGTTGAAGATCGGCCACGCGGCCCTCGAGCTGCTTGAGGCTGTTCCTGAGCGAAAGGAGCGCGGCCACCTGGTCGTCGGCATCGAGGACGAGGAGCCGCTCGCGCAATTGCGCGCGCAGCCGGTCGTCGACGCCGCGGGAGCGCGAAAGGTCCACTTCGGGCGCCGAGAGGCGCAGCACGAAACCGCCTCCGGCATCCCGCGCAGTGGCGGCGCGGCGTTGCGCGGCGGGGGGCCGGGCCGCTTCGGGAGGCGCGGCCGGGGGCCGTGTCGCAGCGACGGGAGAATCGCGCATGGAGGGCGCTGCCTTCGCGGCCGCGGGCTTCGCTTTCGGCGTCTCCGGTGTCGGTGCGGTTCGGGTCGGGAGGGAAAGGGCCGGGGCTTTCGCCGGTGCGGAGTCCTCGCGGACATCGCGGCCGCGAGCGAAGGTCCTCAGGTCGGGCAGGATCACCGACGTTCCCGGGGCGATGGGATCGCCATCGCCGAGCGAGGCGAGCGCGGGATTCTCCTCGCGCAGTGCCGCGAGGTAGACGCCGCGCGCCTTGCGATGGCGCGGGAAGATCGCCCTCGCGAGGGATTCGAGGCTGTCGCCTTCGAGCGCGACGAGTCCCGGCCCGGTCGCGCGGGGCGGCTCGGTCGAACGTGTCGTTGCGCCCGGCGCCACGCCAACGGACGCCGGGGCCGCCCCGGGCGCCGCTCCCGCGGTGGGCGTGCCGGTCCGCGCTGCGAAGAGCCGTCGATAGTCACGCCAGGCAAGGACATCCGGACCGGGGCAGGCGACGACGACCCGCAGGATCACGTCGAGGTCGGAGATCGGCGCGGGGGTCCGGACGCGAAGGAACCGCGCGCCCGCGCCCTCCTCGAGGGTGATCCGGGCCCGCGTCACGAACTTTCCCGCGGCGCGCGGTCCGCGCGCGACGCGGAAGCACGACTCCTCGAGCGGCTCGCCGGGACCGGGAGAGAAGGCGATGCGGGCCTCGAGCGGCTCTCCGGGTGCGGAGCGCACCTCGATATCGCCGAGAACTGTGGCTGCGGCCGCTCCGGCCCAGGCGAACGCCACCGCGGCGACGATGGCCGCCCGAATGCGACGGGAGGAAGGGATGGCGTGCGCCATGGCGGTTGTTGTGGTTGGGAGCCCGGCCCGCTACCGGGGGGCGGGTGTCAGGGCTTCTTGCAGGCCTCGTCCATCTCGCGCTTGGCGCGCTCGCGCTCGACCTCGATCTCCTGGTCGTCGAGGTAGACGCGTTCACCCTTGTCGTTGTACTTGTGGATGCGCCCGCCGTCCGCGTAAGTCGCGTAGGCGCTGCGCGCGCGCGAACAGTTCTCGTCCCTTTCCTGGGCGAGCCTCGCCGCGTCGTCCGCCTTCTTCGCGGCCTCGCGAGATTCCTGCCGCCCCTTGTCGAGCTCCTTGTCTCGGGCCAGGAAGGACTTGGGGGGCGCGGCGGCCGTTGCCGCCCCCGATTGCACGTTCAGCTGCTTGGACTCCTGCCCCGGCGGCGGCTGGTCGGAATAGTGGGTCTTGCCGTCCTTGTCCACCCACTTGTAGAGCTGGGCCCCGGCCGACGGGATGAGCGTGAGCGCGAGGACCACGGCGACGATGCGGTTCATGACGGTCTCCTTCCTCGTTCGATCAATCCAGCGCCGGGTAGGCGAGCTGCTCCAGTCCTAGCCGGGCGAACTCGCTCGCGCGACGCGCATGCTGCAGCGCCGCCGCATTGTCGTTGGCCCCGGCCGCCTGGCGGGCGGCCACGAGCGATTCCCAAGCCTTCAGCCACAGTGCGCGCTTCGCCCGCGCCCTTTGGACGTCGGTCTCCGCCTGGGCGAGCATCGCACGGGCGGCCTCGCCGAGCGCGACCGGATCGGGCTGCGCAACGGGTGCCGGAGGCGCCGCGACGGGCTCGGGCGCCTTCTCGACTTCCGGCATGGCGCAGGCGCCCGCGAAGGCCGCCAAGGCGAACAGCCAAACACGTGAAGTTTCAAGCATTTACGATACCTTATCGAGAAAAGACTGTAACGTCAATGAACTCGTTCACGCCCCCGGCGCCGGGCCGCGCGCGTTGTTCGGGGGTAGGAGCCTCTGTATAATTCGCTTTTGTGTCGGGGGATTCTGAATGCGCGTCATCCAAAAAGCGCTCACGTTCGACGACGTCCTGCTCGTTCCCGCCCATTCGACCGTCCTCCCCCGCGAAGTCAGCCTCTCCACCCGCCTCACGCGGACCGTTTCCCTGAACATCCCGCTGCTTTCCGCCGCCATGGACACGGTGACGGAAGCGCGGCTCGCCATCGCGCTCGCCCAGGAAGGCGGAATCGGCATCGTCCACAAGAACATGCCGGCCAAGTCCCAGGCGGCCGAGGTCGCCCGGGTGAAGCGCTTCGAAAGCGGCGTGGTGAAGGAGCCCATCACCATCGCCCCGAACATGCTGGTGATGGACGTGCTCGAGATCACCCGCAAGCACAGCATCTCCGGGCTCCCGGTCCTCGACGGGCGCAAGGTCGTCGGCATCGTCACCAACCGCGACCTGCGCTTCGAGACGCGCCTCGACCAGCCGGTGTCGGCGATCATGACGCCGCGCGAGAAGCTCATCACCGTGAAGGAAGGCGCCACGCTCGAGGAGGCGAAGGCGCTGATGCACCGCCACCGGCTCGAGCGCGTGCTCGTCATCAACGGCGACTGGGAGCTCCGGGGCCTCATCACGGTGAAGGACATCCTGAAGTCCTCCGAGCACCCGAACGCGTCCAAGGACCCGCAGGGCCGCCTGCGGGTGGGCGCCGCGGTGGGCGTGGGCGAGGGCACGGAAGAACGCGTCGAGGCGCTCGTCGAGGCGGGTGCGGACGTGATCGTCGTCGACACCGCCCATGGCCACGCGCAGGGTGTCCTCGACCGCGTCAAATGGGTCAAGCGCCGCTTCCCCCAGATGCAGGTGATCGGCGGCAACGTGGCCACGCGGGACGCCGCACTGGCGCTCGTCGACCACGGCGCCGACGGCGTGAAGGTGGGCATCGGGCCGGGCTCGATCTGCACCACGCGGATCGTGGCGGGGGTCGGGGTGCCGCAGATCACCGCGATCCAGAACGTGTCGGCCGCGCTCAAGGACTCGGGCGTTCCCTGCATCGCCGACGGGGGCATCCGCTACTCGGGCGACGTGGCCAAGGCGGTCGCCGCGGGGGCTTCCAGCGTGATGCTCGGCGGCCTCTTCGCGGGAACCGAGGAAGCGCCGGGCGAGATCGAGCTCTACCAGGGGCGCTCGTACAAGTCCTACCGCGGGATGGGCTCCATCGGCGCGATGCAGAAGGGCTCGAGCGACCGCTACTTCCAGGACTCCGAGATGAACGTCGACAAGCTCGTGCCCGAGGGTGTCGAGGGGCGCGTGCCCTACAAGGGGCCCGTGGTCGCGATCGTCAGCCAGCTGATGGGGGGGCTGCGGGCGAGCATGGGCTACACGGGCTGCCGCACCGTCGAGGAGATGCGCTCGCGGGCGGAATTCGTCGAGATCACCACCGCGGGCATCCGCGAGTCGCACGTGCACGACGTGCAGATCACCAAGGAAGCCCCCAATTACCACGTCGAATAGGCGTCGCGCGCGAACCTCGGGAACCGGGCGGCGCTGCGGCGCCGCTCGGTGTTTCCGGACCCCCTGAACCGCCATGGACAAGATCCTCATCCTCGATTTCGGCTCCCAGGTCACCCAGCTCATCGCCCGGCGCGTGCGCGAAGCCGGCGTCTACTGCGAGCTCCACCCGCACGACGTGGACGCCGCGTTCATCCGTGCGTTCGCCCCGAAGGGCATCATCCTCTCGGGGAGCCACTCCTCGGTGACCGAGGAGGTTCCCCCGGCCGCGGACCCGTTCGTGTTCGCCGCGGGCGTGCCGGTGCTCGGGATCTGCTACGGGATGCAGACCATGGCCGCGCAGCTCGGCGGCGAGGTCGAGACCGGGCGGGTGCGCGAGTTCGGCTACGCGGAGGTGCGCGCGCGCGGCCATTCGCGGCTGCTCGCGGGCATCCAGGACCGCGTGAACGACCGCGGGGAGGCCTTCCTCGACGTCTGGATGAGCCACGGCGACAAGGTGACGAAGCTGCCCCCGGGCTTCCAGGTCATGGCCTCGAACGACGCCTGCCCCGTGGCGGGCATGTTCGACGAGTCGCGCCGCTTCTACGCGGTGCAGTTCCACCCCGAGGTCACGCACACGAAGCAGGGCGCGGCGATCTACGCGCGCTTCGTGCACGAGATCTGCGGCTGCGGCTCGCACTGGAACATGCCCGAGTTCATCCCGCAGGCGGTGGCGCGCATCCGCGAGCAGGTGGGCGCGGACGAGGTGATCCTCGGGCTTTCCGGCGGCGTGGATTCGGCGGTGGCCGCCGCGCTCATCCACGCGGCGATCGGCGACCAGCTCACCTGCATCTTCGTGGACACGGGGCTGCTGCGCCTGGGCGAGGGCGACCAGGTGATGGAGGCCTTCGCCGAGCACCTCGGCGTGAAGGTCGACCGCGTGAACGCGTCCGGGACCTTCTACGCGGCCCTGCGCGGCGTGGCCGATCCCGAGGAAAAGCGCCGCATCATCGGCCGGCTCTTCGTCGAGGTCTTCCAGGCCGAGGCGAAGAAGCTGCCCAAGGCCCGGTGGCTCGCGCAGGGCACGATCTACCCGGACGTGATCGAGTCCGCGGGCGGCAAGACCAAGAAGGCGGTCACGATCAAGTCGCACCACAACGTGGGGGGGCTCCCCGAGTCCCTGCACCTGAAGCTCCTCGAGCCCCTGCGCGAACTCTTCAAGGACGAGGTGCGCTCGCTCGGTGTGGCCCTCGGCCTCGACCGCAGCCTCGTCTACCGCCACCCCTTTCCCGGGCCGGGGCTGGGCGTGCGCATCCTCGGCGAAGTCAGGGCGGAATTCGCCGAGCTCCTGCAGCGCGCGGACGCGATCTACATCGAGGAGCTGCGCAAGGCCCGGGACGCCGCCGGGACCTCCTGGTACGACAAGGTCGCGCAGGCCTTCGCCGTGTTCCTGCCGGTGCGCTCCGTGGGGGTGATGGGCGACGGGCGCACCTACGACCACGTGGTGGCGCTGCGCGCGGTGCAGACCACCGACTTCATGACCGCGCACTGGGCGGAACTGCCCTACGACCTCTTGGCGCGCGTCTCGAACCGCATCATCAACGAGGTGCGCGGCATCAATCGCGTCGTCTACGACGTCTCCTCGAAGCCGCCGGCCACCATCGAGTGGGAGTAGGCCCGGGCGACGGGCGCCCGGGGGGCCGGAAGCGCAGGGACGCCGGCGCAATTGCGGGGTTGCGACCGCGCGGTGCATGATAGCCGCTCCCGTCCCCGGCGGTTTCCGACCACCGGGCCGGCGCGGCGCCATCGCAGCCCGACAATCAATCCAGGAGGAACCATGAAGAACCCGAAGAGGAAGCTTGCATCGATCGCCGCCACCGCCGCGTTCGCCCTAGGAACGCTCGCGGCCGGAACGGCGGAGGCCGTGGACCGCATCCGCTGGGCCGTGCCCATGGCCTTCGGCTCGAACCTGACGGCGCTGGGCGACACCATGCCCTGGGTCGCGAACATCCTCGACAAGATGAGCGGGGGCGCGATCAAGCTCTCGGTGCAGGAGCCGGGCAAGCTCATCCCGGCGCTCGCCGTCTTCGACAACGTGAGCGCCGGCAAGGTCGAGGCGGGCTACACCTGGATGGGCTACGAGATCGGCAAGCTCCCGGCGTCCGCCCTTTTCGGGGCCACGCCCTTCGGCCTCGAGCCCGACGAATACATCGCCTGGTACTACTTCGGCGGCGGCGACAAGCTCGTGCGCGAGCTCTACGCGCCGCACAACGTCGTGCCCATCTTCTGCGGGACGATCGGTCCCGAGGCCGCAGGGTGGTTCAAGTTCGAGATCAAGAGCGTCGAGCAGCTGAAGGGCCTGAAGTTCCGCGCCGCGGGGCTCGGCGGCAAGGTCGCGCAGAAGGCCGGGATGTCGGTGACACTCCTGCCCGCGGGCGAGCTCTTCCAGGCGCTCGAGAAGGGCGTGCTCGACGGCACCGAGTTCTCGCTGCCGACGGTGGACGAGCAGCTCGGCTTCTACAAGGTGGCGAAGTTCTACCACCTGCCGGGCTGGCACCAGCCCTCGACGTCGCAGTACCTCTACGTGCACAAGAAGGCGTGGGACAGCCTGAAGCCCGACACGCAGGCGATGATCGAGACGGCGTGCACCGCGGGCGTGACCATGGCGATCGCGAAGGCCGAGGCGCTCCAGGCGCCGGTCATCCAGAAGTTCCAGAAGGAAGGCGTCAAGGCGGTGAAGCTGCCCGACGCGGTCCTGAAGGCCTTCCAGAAGGCCTCCGCCGAGGTGATGGCCGAGGAGTCCGCGAAGGACCCGATGTTCAAGAAGGTCTACGACTCGCAGATCGCCTTCCAGAAGCAGCACAAGCTCTGGAAGGAGCTGGGCTACCTGCCGCGCGACTGGAAGAACTGAGGCTGCGGCGGTGGAACGGCCTCTCGAGGAGGAGGAAGCCAATCCACTGGCCGGGATCGCGGGGGGGCCGCTGGTCCTCCCGCGCAACCGCTTCTCGGTCAAGATCGACGCCCTGATCGCGGCCGCGGGCCACGCGGCCTCGTGGCTCTGGCCGCTGCTGGTCGCCGTCGTGGTCCTGCAGGTCGTGCTGCGCTACGGCTTCGGGCGCGGCTCGATCATGTTCGAGGAGATCCAGTGGCACATCTACGCGGTCGGCTTCATGATCGGCCTGTCGTACGCGGCCGACGTGGACCGCCACGTGCGCGTGGACGTCCTCGCGGAGCGCTGGTCCCTGCGCACGCGGGCCTGGATCGAGATGGTCGGGCTCGCGACCTTCATGCTCCCCTTCGTGCTCATCATCGCGATCGAGGGCATCCCCTACGCGAAGTCGGCGTGGGATTTCAACGAGGTCTCCGCGGCGCCCGGAGGGCTTTCGCACCGCTGGATCCTCAAGTCCTTCATCACCATCGCCGCGTCGCTGCTGGTGCTCTCGGCCGTGTCGCGGCTTTCGCGCTGCACCACGCTCCTCTTCAACTTCCCCCGGCCGCACGAGCCGGGCGACGGGCGCTGAGGCCGGCCCATGGAGCTCTACGAGCTTCTCGTCATCGCGATGTTCCTGGGTTTCGTGGCCCTCATCTTCACGGGCTATCCGATCGCCTGGATCATGGGCGGCATCGCCCTGTGGTTCACGGCGATCGGGCTGCTGCTCAACAGCCTGGGCTACGACACCTTCCTCCTCAAGAACTACGGCAGCCTCACGATCATCGTCGACCGCGTCTGGGCGGTGATGTCGAACTGGGTGCTGGTGGCCCTGCCGAATTTCGTCTTCATGGGCCTGATGCTCGACCGCTCGGGGGTCGCGGAGAACCTGATGACGAACTTCGTCAAGGTCTTCGGACGGCTGCGCGGCGGGCTCGCGATCACGGTGGTGATCATCGGGCTGCTCCTCGCGGCGTCCACGGGCATCGTCGGCGCCTCGGTCGTGCTGCTTTGCACGCTCGCCTTCCCGATCATGCTCGAGCGCGGCTACTCCCGGGAGCTGGGCGCCGGGGTGATCGCGGGCGCCGGGACGCTGGGCATCCTCATCCCGCCGAGCATCATGCTCGTCATCATGGCGGACCAGCTCTCGCTCGCGGTGGGCGACCTCTTCATGGGCGCCGTCGTCCCGGGCGTGATGATGGGGCTGATGTACATCGCCTACATCGTGGCGATCGCCCACTTCAGGCCCCATGTCGCTCCGGCACCGCCTCCGGGACCGGCCATCACGTGGGAGGATCTCAAGGGGACGCTGCTCGCGGTCGTGCCGCCCGCCTTCCTCATCCTCGCGGTCCTGGGGTCGATCTTCGGCGGGATCGCCACGCCCACGGAAGCCTCGGGGCTCGGCGCCGCGGGCGCCACGATCCTCGCCGCGGTGAACCGCAAGCTCAGCTGGTCCGTCGTGCGCGCGGTCTCGCGCGAGACGATGCTCACCACGGCGTTCATCTTCGGCCTCTTCGTTGGGGCGAACGCCTTCGCGCTGATCCTGCGCGCGCTGGGGGGCGACGAGTTCGTCTCCCACGTGCTGCACGGCCTTCCGCTCGGCAAGGAAGCGCTCGTCGTCTTCATCCTGTTCATCGCCTTCCTCGCCGGGTTCTTCCTCGACTGGCTGGAAATCACCCTGATCATCCTGCCGCTGGTGGCTCCCGTGGTGAAGAACCTCGGGTTCGACCTGATCTGGTTCGTGGTTCTCTTCGCGGTGTGCCTTCAGACCTCCTTCCTCACGCCGCCGGTGGGGTTTACGCTCTTCTACGTCAAGGGCGTCGCGCCCAAGGTGGTCACGACCCGTGACATCTATCGGGGCGTGGTTCCGTTCGTCGTCATCCAGCTGATCGCGGTGGCGCTGGTCTTCTGGTTCCCCGAGCTGGTGACCTGGCTTCCGAAGCAGATGTACTCGGGCGGCGGCCCGTGACGCGGGCCCCCGGCGCGCGCGGCGGCCCCGCGCCCGGGGAGGGCGACGTCAACACCGGCGCGCGCCGCGCCCAGTGGCAGTCGCGGCGCCTCGATGAAGCGACGCGCGAGCTGCTCGCCCGCGACGCGGCGGCCTTCCTGCACCAGTCGGTCTCCACCCCCTGTCTCAACGCCATCGCCAGGGCCGAGGGGATCTGGATCGAGGACAGCGCCGGCCGGCGCTACATGGATTTCCACGGCAACAACGTCCACCACGTCGGATACGCCCACCCGCGCGTGCTCGCCGCGATCCGCCGGCAGCTCGAGGAGCTCTCCTTCGCGCCGCGGCGCTTCACCTGCGAGCGCTCCGTCGAGCTCGCCGAGGCGCTGGTCGCGCGCGCACCCTTCGCGCGCGGCAAGGTGCTCTTCACCACAGGCGGCTCCGACGCCCTCGAGGTGGCGCTGAAGGTGGCGCGCGCGGCCACCGGCCGCTTCAAGACGATCTCCTTCTGGGACGCGTTCCACGGCGCGGGCTTCGGCGCGGCGAGCGTGGGCGGGGAGTCGCTCTTCCGCTCCGGCCCCATCGGGCCGCTGCTTCCGGGCGCGGAGCACGTGGCGCCCTTCGCGTGCTATCGCTGCGCCTACGGCTACCGCACCGGGCCGGACGGGAATCCTCCCCTCGAGACCTGCTCGCTCGCCTGCGCCAAGATGGTCGGCTACGTTCTCGAGCGCGAGCGCGACGTCGCGGCCGTGGTCGCCGAGCCCGCCCGGGCCGTGCCTTACCTGCCACCGCCCGGATTCTGGCAGGCCGTGCGCGAGGCCTGCGACGCGCACGGCACGCTCCTCGTCTTCGACGAGATTCCCACGGGGCTCGGCAAGACCGGCCGCTTCCTCGCCTGCGAGCACGAGGGCGTCGCGCCCGACATCCTGGTGCTCGGCAAGGCGCTCGGCGGCGGCGTCCTGCCGATCGCCGCGGTCGTCTGCCGCGAAGGCCTCGACGTGGCGGGCGACTACGCCTTCGGGCACTACACCCACGAGAAGAACCCGGTGACCGCTGCGGCGGCGCTCGCCACGCTCGCCGTGATCGACGAGGAAGGCCTCGTGGAGAACGCCGCGCGCGTGGGTGCCCGGGCGCTCGAGCGCATGGCGGGCTGGCGCGGACGCTTCCCCGTCGTCGGCGACGTGCGCGGGCGCGGGTTCCTGCTCGGCGTGGAGCTCGTCACCGACCGCGAAAGCCGCGCGCCCGCGAACGACGCCGCCGAGCGCGTCCTCTACCGCGCGCTCGACCGCGGGCTCTCGTTCAAGACGACGATGGGCAATGTCCTCACGCTCACCCCGCCGCTCGTCACGGGTGCCGCGGACATGGACCGGGCGCTCGGTATCCTCGAGGACTGCCTCGCCGAGGAGCGCGCCTGATGCCTGCGGAGGCCCGCGACGAGGCGTTCATGCGCGAGGCGCTGGCGCTCGCCCGGGATGGCGCCGCCGCCGGCGAGGTGCCCGTGGGCGCCGTCGTCGTGTGCGGGGGCGAGATCGTGGGCCGGGGCTTCAACCGGCCGATCGGCGCGGCCGACCCCACGGCCCACGCGGAGGTGGTCGCCCTGCGCGAGGCGGCCGTGCGCCTGGGCAACTACCGCCTCACCGGCTGCGAGCTCTACGTGACGCTCGAGCCCTGCGCGATGTGCGTCGGCGCGATGCTGCACGCGCGCCTCGCGCGCGTGGTCTTCGGCGCGCCCGACCCCAAGACCGGGGCCTGCGGCGGCGCGGTCGACCTCGCGGCCAACGCGCGGCTCAACCACCAGACCGCCTTCGAGGGCGGGTTGCTCGCCGCGGACTGCGGCGCGCTCCTCAGGGGCTTCTTCGCCGACCGACGCCAGGCCTGAAACCGGCGCGGGCGGTGTAGAATTTTCCCGCTGCCGAAACGCTTGCTCCGCAATGGCTCCTCCCCGCTTCGTCCACCTGCGACTGCACACCGAGTACTCGATCGTCGATGGCATGGCGCGCGTGGACGACGCCGTCGAGGCCGCGGCAGCCGACGGCATGCCCGCGCTCGCGATCACGGACGCGGCCAACCTCTTCGGCGCGATCAAGTTCTTCCAGGCGGCACGCGCGGCCGGCGTGCAGCCCGTGATCGGCTGCGAGCTCTGGGTCACCAACGAGCGCAGCCGCGACCAGCCGTACCGCGTCGCCGTGCTCGTGCGCGACCGGGCGGGCTACCTCGCGCTGTGCGCGCTGCTCACCCGGGCCTACGTCGAGAACATGTGGCGCGGCCGCGCCGAGGTCCGGCGCGAGTGGTTCCGGGGGCAGGGCGGCCTCATCGTGCTCTCGGGGGCGGAAGCGGGCGACGTGGGCGCGGCCCTCGTGGCGGGCAACGCGGGCGCGGCCGAGGCGTCCGCCCGGGCCTGGGCGGAGGACTTCCCGGGCGCCTTCTACCTCGAGGTGCAGCGCGCCGATCCCGCGCGCAGCGAGCCCCACGTCCGCGCCGCGGTGGCGCTCGCCGGGCGCCTGGGGCTGCCGGTCGTCGCCACACACCCCGTGCAGTTCGTGAAGCCCGGCGATTTCCGCGCCCACGAGGCGCGGGTGTGCATCGCCCAGGGCTACGTGCTGGGCGACCCGAGGCGCCCAAAGGAGTTCGCCCCCTCGCAGTACTTCAAGAGCGCCGCGGAGATGGCCGATCTCTTCGCCGACCTCCCCGAGGCGCTCGAGAACGCGGTCGAGATCGCGCGTCGCTGCAGCTTCGAGTTCGCGCTGGGCAAGAGCCGGCTGCCGGACTTCCCGACGCCGGGCGGGGAGTCCATCGAGGAGTACCTGCGCAGCCAGGCCCTCGCCGGGCTCGAGCGGCACCTCGAGGCGCTCTATCCGGATGCCGCCGCTCGCGAGGCCGCGCGCCCGCGCTACCGCGAGCGCCTCGAGTACGAGGTGAGGACCATCGTGCAGATGGGCTTCCCGGGCTACTTCCTCATCGTCGCGGACTTCATCAACTGGGCCAAGGACCACGGGGTGCCCGTGGGGCCGGGGCGCGGCTCGGGAGCGGGCTCGCTGGTCGCCTTCGCGCTCGGCATCACCGGCCTCGATCCCCTGCGCTACGAGCTGCTCTTCGAGCGTTTCCTGAACCCGGAACGCGTGTCGATGCCCGACTTCGACATCGACTTCTGCCAGGACGGGCGCGATCGCGTCATCGACTACGTGCGCCGCAAGTACGGCGCCGAGAGCGTGGCGCAGATCGCCACCTTCGGGACGATGGCGGCCAAGGCCGTGGTGCGCGACGTCGGTCGCGTGCTCGGCATGCCCTACGGGGAGGTCGACCGGATCGCGAAGCTCATCCCCTTCGAGCTCGGCATGACGCTCGAAAGGGCGCTCGAGGTCGAGCCGCAGCTCAAGGCGCTCGTGGAGGGCGAGGAGGAGGTGCGCGAGCTGATGGGGCTCGCCCGCGCGCTCGAGGGGCTCGCCCGCAACGTCGGCATGCACGCGGGCGGCGTGCTGATCGCGCCGGGCAGGCTCACGGACTTCGCGCCCCTCTACTGCGCCGAGGGTTCCACCGCCACGGTGAGCCAGTTCGACAAGGACGACGTGGAGAAGGTCGGGCTCGTGAAGTTCGACTTCCTCGGGCTCACCACGCTCACGATCATCGCCGAGAGCGAGCGCCACATCCGCGCGCTCGCGCAGCCCGGTTTCGACATCCAGGCGATCGCGCTCGACGACCCGGCCGCCTACAAGGTGTTCTCCTCCGGCAACACCGTGGCGATCTTCCAGTTCGAATCGCGCGGGATGCGCGACCTCATCATGAAGGCGCGCCCCGACCGGCTCGAGGACCTCATCGCCTTGAACGCGCTCTACCGCCCGGGGCCGATGGACCTCATCCCCGAATTCATCGACCGCAAGCATGGCAAGACGCGCTGGGAGTACCTCGACCCGCGCCTCAAGGAGATCCTCGAGCCCACCTACGGCGTCATGACCTACCAGGAGCAGGTGATGACGATCGCGCAGGTGATCGGCGGCTACACGCTCGGGGGCGCGGACCTCCTGCGCCGCGCGATGGGCAAGAAGAAGGCCGAGGAGATGGCCCAGCAGCGGGAGGTGTTCCTCAAGGGCGCGACCGAGCGCGGGCTCGCCGAGAAGAAGGCGACGCTGCTCTTCGACCAGATGGAGAAGTTCGCGGGATACGGCTTCAACAAGTCGCACTCCGCGGCCTACGCGCTCGTCGCCTACCAGACGGCGTGGCTCAAGGCCCACCATCCGGCGGCGTTCATGGCGGCCAACCTCTCGGCGGTCATGAACGATACCGACAAGGTCCAGGTCCTCCACGACGACGCGAAGCGCAACCGCCTCGTCGTCGAGCCCCCCGACATCAATGCCTGCGGGTATCGCTTCCAGCCCGTCGACGCGTCGCGCATCCGCTACGGGCTGGGCGCGGTGAAGGGCACCGGGGAGCAGGCGATCACCGCGATCGTCGCGGCCCGCGAGGCGGACGGTCCCTTCCGCGACCTCGCCGACTTCTGCCGGCGCGTCGACCGGCGCGTCGTCAACCGCCGCGCCATGGAGGCCCTGATCCGCGCCGGGGCCTTCGACTCGGTCGAGCCGAACCGCGCCGCGCTCGCCGCCTCGCTCGCCTCCGCGCTCGAGGCGGCCGAGCACGGCGCGCAGTTCGCCCAGCAGACGAACCTCTTCGGCGGCTCCGAGGCCGGCGCATCGGGCGCCTTCGAGCTCGCGCGGGTCGCCCCCTGGTCCGAGCGGGAGCGCCTGCTTGCCGAGAAGCAGAGCCTGGGCTTCTACCTGAGCGGCCATCCCTTCACGGCGGTGCGTGACGAGCTGCGACGCTTCGCCCGCACGCCGCTCGCGCAGCTCCAGCCGGCCAACGAGCCGGTGATGCTCGCCGGCGTCATCTACGGGGTCGCGGTGCGCAACTCGCGGCGCGGCCGCATGGCCGTGCTCACGCTCGACGACGGCACGGCGCGCGTCGAGGTGGTGGTCTTCGGCGAGCTCTTCCAGGACAAGCGCGCGGTGATCCAGGAAGACCAGGTCGTGGTCGTCCAGGGCCGCGTCTCGCAGGACGATTTCTCCGGGGGGCTGCGGGTGACGGCGGAGCGCATCATGGACATCGCGGAGCTGCGCAGCGCCCACGCGCGGCTCCTGCGGCTTTCGATCAACGGGCAGGCCGACTCGGCGAAGCTGCGCGCGCTCCTCGCCCAGTACGCGGGGGGCCAGTGCCCCGTGTCGATCCACTACCGCAACGCGGACGGCGAATGCGACATCCGCCTGCCCGACCAGTGCCGCGTGAAGGTTTCCGGGCCGCTGCTCGAATCGCTCGCCGAGTGGCTCGACGAGAAGAACGTCGAGATCGTCTACTGAGCCGCCACGGTCCCTAGGCCGTGGGCCGCTTCTCGAAGGCGGGAAACTCCCCGGTCGCGGGCGAGGACTCGAGTCCCGTGACCCGCGCGGCCTCGGGCCCGCGCCGCGCCCAGGCGACGATCGCCTCGACCGCCTCCCGCCTGCCGTGGACCATCGCCTCCACGGTCCCGTCGAGGCGGTTGCGGACCCAGCCCGTCACCCCGAGGCGCTCGGCCTCGACGCGCATCGCCTCGCGGTACCACACGCCCTGGACGCGCCCGTGGACCACGAGCCGCAGCGTCACCCGCGATTCACTCATCGCCGCGCACCCGGCCCCGGGAGCCCTTGGCGGCGCCGCGGCGCTTCTTCGCCTCGATGCGCCGCTCCCGCGAGGCCCTGGTCGGCTTCGTGGCCACGCGCTTCTTCGGCACGTGGTTGAGGCGGCGCAGCCGCTCGATCAGGCGCTCGAAGGCGATCTCGCGGTTGCGCAGCTGGCTGCGGGTGTCCTGCGAGATCACGACCACGCCCGAGGGCGGGTGCGTGAGGCGCAGCGCCGACTCCGTCCGGTTCACGTGCTGGCCGCCGGGACCCGAGGCGCGGAACACCTCGACCTGGACTTCACGCTCGAGCACTTCGCGCTCGGTGCTGTAGGGCGGGGGGCGAAGCGGGGCGAGCCGGGGCATGGGGCGGATTCTGCGGCATTTCGGGGGGCCTGCGAACCCGAGGGCGGAAGCGTCCGCCCGGGTTGCGCGGAACCGGGTTTCGCGCGAGCCGGAAGCGGGCCATCTCGCGCGATTACCGTTGTAACGCCGCGAAACGGCCTTCGATTACAGCTGTATTCCCGCCGGGCCCGTGCCTGTGAACTGGCGCACAGGCGGGGACGGCGCGTCGGCGGACGATGGGCTCGTGGCCACCACGGCCCGCCCCCACCGGTGCGGTGTTCCCGGCCACGGCAGGCCCCCTCCAAAGGGGCCCCCTACAAAAAGCAAGGCGCACAGCCAGGTCGCCTGCCGGGAAGCCGGCGGGCGATCGGCTTTCTACTTGACGCGCATGCCCGGGGCCGCCCCCGAATCCGGGGCGAGCAGGTAGATGCTCGAGCCGTCCCCGGCCGCGAGCACCATGCCCTGGGACTCCCCGAAACGCATCTTGCGCGGCGCGAGATTCGCGACCATCACCGTGAGCCGGCCGATCAGCTCCTTGGGGGTGTAGGCCGAGCGGATGCCGGCGAAGACCGTGCGGTTCTCGATGCCGATGTCGAGCGTGAGCTTGAGGAGCTTGTCGGCGTCGGGGACGAGCTCCGCGTCCACGATGCGCGCGATCCTCAGGTCGATGCGGCTGAAGTCGTCGATCGAGATCGTCTCGCCCACCGGAAGGATCACCGGCGGCTTGGGCGGCTCCACGGGCTCGAGGCGGAACTCCGCGGCCTCCCCCGCCGCGGGCCCGGCACCCTCGGCCTTCGCCTCCTCGGGGGGCTCGAGCAGCTGGTCGATCTGTTTCGGGTCGATGCGCGAGACCAGGTGGCGGTAGGGCTGGACGAGCTGGCCGGGCTTGAGCGGCGTGGCCACGTCCTCCCAGGTGAGGGGTTTCGGGAGGTTCAGGAACGCCTCGACGTCCTCCGCGACCTTGGGCAGCACCGGCTTCAGGTAGATCGTGAGGATGCGGAAAAGCTCGAGATAGAGCGTGCAGAACCACTGCAGCGCCGCGTCCTGGCCCGGCTCCTTCGCGATCTCCCAGGGCTTGTGCTCGTCCACGTACTGGTTGACGCGGTCGGCGAGGAACATCACCTGGCGGATCGCGCGGCTGAACTCGCGCGCGTCGTAGTCGGCGGCGATCGCCTCGGCGAAGCTCCTGAGCTCGAAGAGGATCGCGCTCGCCTGGTCGTCCTCGGCGGCGGGTGCGGCGGGCGCGGCGAGGTGGCCGCGCATCTTGTGCTGCAGCTCGCGGCCCGCCGAGAGGGGCTCCTCCGAGAGCCGGCCGTTGAAGCGCTTGGCGATGAAGCCCGCCGCGCGGCTGGCGATGTTCACGTACTTGCCCACGAGGTCGGAATTCACGCGGGCGAGGAAGTCGTCGGGGTTGAAGTCGAGGTCCTCGACGCGGCCGTTGAGCTTCGCCGCGAGGTAGTAGCGCAGCCACTCGGGGTTGAGGCCGAGGTCCGCGTATTTCTGGGGACTCACGGAAACGCCGCGCGACTTCGACATCTTCTCGCCCGAGAGCGTGATGAAGCCGTGGACGAAGACGCTGTCGGGGACCTTGCGCTCGGCGAACTTCAGCATCGCCGGCCAGAAGAGCGTGTGGAAGTAGATGATGTCCTTGCCGATGAAGTGGACCTGCTCGACCTTCGGGTCGGCCAGGTACTTGGCGAAATCTAGGCCCTTCCTCTCGAGGTAGCTCCTGAGGGAGGCGAGGTAGCCGATGGGGGCGTCGAGCCAGACGTAGAAGTACTTGCCCTTCGCCCCCGGGATCTCGATCCCGAAGTAGGGGGCGTCGCGGGTGATGTCCCAGTCCTTGAGGCCGCCGTCGAGCCACTCCCGCGCCTTGTTGGCGACCTCGGGCTGCAGGCGCCCGTCCTGGGACCAGGCGCGCAGGAACTCGACGCAGCGCGGGTCGGAGAGGCGGAAGAAGAAATGGTCCGACTTCCTCAGCACGGGCTTGGCGCCGGTGAGCGTCGAATAGGGGTTCTTGAGCTCGGTCGGCTGGTAGACGGTGCCGCAGACCTCGCAGGCGTCGCCGTACTGGTCCTTCGCCTGGCAGGCGGGATTCGGGCACTCGCCCTTGATGTAGCGGTCGGGCAGGAACATCCCCTTCACCGGGTCGAAGAACTGCTCGATGGTCTTCGTCTCGATGAAGCCGGCCTTGCGCAGCGCGGCGAAGATCTCCTCGCAGAGCTCGCGGCTCTCCTGCGAGTGCGTCGAGTGGAAATGGTCGAAGCCGATCGCGAAGCGCGCGAGGTCGCGGCGATGGGACTCGGCCACGCGCCCGATGAGCTCCTCGGGGGCGATCCCCTCGGCTTCGGCCTTGAGCATGATCGGCGCGCCGTGCGCGTCGTCGGCGGACACGAAGTGCACCTTGTGCCCCTGCAGCCGCTGGAAGCGCACCCAGATGTCGGCCTGGACGTACTCCATGATGTGGCCGAGGTGGAACGGCCCGTTCGCGTAGGGCAGCGCCGTGGTGACGAAAAGCTTGCGGGGCATGGAGCCGGTGCGAGCCGGGCGCTTTCGAGGATCGCGCGCGTGGCCGCGCGGGTCGTGGAAGGATGGGGTCGATAGGGTGAATCGGGGCAACGCGATTGTAGCAAATTGCTTTAGAATTGCACGGTTGTTTCCCACTTTTCCCGCGATCCCCATGCCCGTTTCCGAGAAAGAAGTGCGCGACGCGCTCTCCGAGCTCGTCGACCCCGTCACGGGGCGCAACTACGTCGAGTCGAAGTGCGTGAAGAACGTCAAGGTCGAGGGCGATCGCGTCGCCCTCGACGTGGTCCTCGGCTATCCGGCGCGCGGCGTGATCGAGAGCGTGCGCGAGCAGGTCACCCGGCGCCTGCTGGCACTCCCGGGCGTGGCCGCGGCGAGCGCCAACGTCTCCTCGAAGGTCGTCTCCCACGCGGTCCAGCGGGGCGTGAAGCTCGTCCCCGGGGTGAAGAACATCATCGCGGTCGCCTCCGGCAAGGGCGGCGTGGGCAAGAGCACGACGGCGGTCAACCTCGCGCTCGCGCTCGCCGCCGAGGGCGCGACCGTGGGCGTGCTCGATGCCGACATCTACGGCCCCTCGCAGCCCCTCATGCTCGGCATCACGGGCCGGCCGAGCTCGAGCGACGGCAAGAGCATGGAGCCGATGGAAGGCCACGGGCTGCAGGCCATGAGCGTGGGCTTCCTGATCGAGGCCGACACGCCGATGGTCTGGCGCGGCCCCATGGTCACCCAGGCCCTCGAGCAGCTGCTCACGGAGACCCGCTGGCACGACCTCGACTACCTGGTGGTCGACCTGCCGCCGGGCACGGGCGACATCCAGCTCACCCTCGCCCAGAAGGTGCCCGTCACGGGCGCGGTGATCGTCACCACGCCCCAGGACATCGCGCTCATCGACGCGCGCAAGGGGCTCAAGATGTTCGAGAAGGTGGGCATTCCCATCCTCGGCGTGGTCGAGAACATGGCGATCCACATCTGCTCGCAGTGCGGCCACGCCGAGCACATCTTCGGCACCGGGGGCGGCGAGAAGATGTGCCGCGACTTCGGCGTCGAGTTCCTCGGCAGCCTGCCGCTCGACATCCGCATCCGCGAGCAGGCCGACTCCGGCAAGCCCACCGTGGTCTCCGACCCCGACGGCCCGGTGGCGGGCATCTACCGGGACATCGCCCGCAAGGTCGCCGCCCGCATCGCGCGCCAGGCGGAGGACCGCACCGCGCTCTTCCCGAAGATCGTGATCCAGAACACCTGAGGGGAGCGGGGCCGTGAGCATCAAGTCGGACAAGTGGATCCGCCGCATGGCCCAGGCCCAGCGCATGATCGAGCCCTTCGAGCCGGGGCAGGTGCGCGAGGTCGACGGCCGGCGCATCGTCTCCTACGGGACCTCGAGCTACGGCTACGACATCCGCTGCTCCGACGACTTCAAGATCTTCACCAACATCAACTCCACGATCGTCGACCCGAAGGCCTTCGACGAGAAGTCCTTCATCGATTTCAAGGGGCCGGTGTGCATCATCCCCCCCAACTCCTTCGCCCTCGCGCGGACGGTGGAGTACTTCCGCATCCCCCGCAACGTCCTCACGGTGTGCCTCGGCAAGAGCACCTACGCCCGCTGCGGGATCATCGTGAACGTCACGCCCTTCGAGCCGGAATGGGAGGGCTACGTGACGCTGGAGTTCTCCAATACGACGCCCCTTCCCGCGAAGATCTACGCCAACGAGGGCGTGGCGCAGGTGATCTTCTTCGAGTCCGACGAGGTCTGCGAGACCTCCTACCGCGACCGCGGGGGGAAGTACCAGGGCCAGCACGGGGTGACGCTGCCGAAGATCTGACCCCGGGGCCGTAAGCCCGGAAGGGGCGGTATCGAGCGTTTTTCCGCCGCGATGCAAAAAATGTTGCATCGGCCGCCGGGTTTTGCCCTATACTTCGCGCAATTTTTGACGCGGAACCCGTAAGGGACTATTTCTCAACAGTTTTTCGGACCCGACTGGGGAATGTTGAAGGAGGTCATCATGACAGGAGCGAGGAAGTCCGTCGTTCGAGCCGACGCCGGCCACCCCGGCGCGCGCCTTGTGCCCGGTCCTTCGCCTTTGCGCCGTCCTGAGAGACCCCGATGCCCCGATCCGCCACGATAAAGAAGATCCGGCCCCAGCCGGAGTTCCCGCTCGACTCCCACCCGGAAGTCAGCCTCGATTTCACGCAGGTCACGCAGTACCTCGGCCGCCACGGCTACAAGCGGCCCTTCCTCCTGATCGACCTCCACATCGTGCGCGCCAAGGCACGGCGCTTCCGCGCGGCGCTGCCGCGGGTGCGGCCGCACTTCGCGGTCAAGGCGAACCCCGACCCGCGGGTCCTCAAGGTCCTGATCGAGGAGGGCGCGGGCTTCGAGATCGCCTCGATCGCGGAGCTCGACCTGCTCCTGTCGCTGGGCGTGCCGGTGGCCGAGATCTTCTACTCGAACCCCATGAAATCGCGCGCCTACCTCGAGTACGCCGCCGCCAAGGGGGTGGAGTGGTTCGTCGTCGACAGCGTGGAGGAGATCGTCAAGGTCCACTCGGTCAAGGCCGACGCGAAGCTCTACCTGCGGATCGACGCGCCCAACATCGGCAGCGACTGGCCGCTCGCGGGCAAGTTCGGCGCCCACATGAACGACGTGCCCGAGCTCGTCCAGACGGCCGCCGGGCTCGGGGCGGACCTCGCGGGTGTGACCTTCCACGTAGGCAGCCAGTGCCTCAATCCGGAGAACTGGCGCGTGGGCATGGAGCGCGCGCGCAAGGTCTTCGCCTCGATGCGCACCGCGGGCCTGCGCCCGCGCCTGCTGAACCTCGGCGGGGGCTACCCGGTGAGGCACGTGAAGCCGATGCCCTCGATCGAGACGATCGCCGAGGTGATCAACCGCGAGCTGCGCCACTTCGGGCCGGAGGTGACGGTGATCGCCGAGCCGGGGCGCTACCTCGTCTCCGACGCCGGGTACTTCATCTGCCGCGTGGTCGGTACGGCGACCCGAAACAACCAGCGCTGGATGTACTGGGACGCGGGCGTCTTCGGCGGCGTGATCGAGACGACCGAGGGGCTGCGCTACAACATCTACACGGACCGCGACGGCGAACCCATTGCCTGGAACGTCGCCGGCCCCACCTGCGACTCGGTCGACGTCGTGATGCGCGAGGAGCTCTTCCCGGCCGACCTCCAGGAAGGCGACTTCATCTACATCAAGAACGCCGGCGCCTACACCACCGCCTACGCGAGCAACTTCAACGGCTTTCCCCTGCCCGACGTGGCGGTGCTCGGCTCCTAGTGGAGTTCGTTCCGGCCGATCCCGAATTCGAACGCCGGACGCGGGAGAGCTTCGCGCGCCAGGGCGCCATGGCGCACCTGGGCGCCGAACTCCTGCGCGTCGAGCCGGGCCGGGTGGAGATCGGGCTCGCGTTCCGCCCCGAGCTCTCCCAGCAGCACGGCTTCTTCCACGCGGGGATGGTGGCGGCGATCGCCGACTCCGCGGGCGGGTACGCGGGCTTCACGCTCTTTCCGCCCGAGGCCGGCGTGCTCACCGTCGAGTTCAAGATCAACCTGCTCGCGGCGGCCGACGGCGAGCGGGCCGTGGCGGCCGGGCGCGTGATCCGCAGCGGCCGCACGCTCACCGTGTGCCAGGTCGATTGCTGGGTGGAAAAGGGTGCCCGGCGCGTGCACTGCGCGACCGGCATGCAGACCCTCATCTGCCTCGTCGGGCGCTCCGGCGTCCGCGACTGAGTTGGCGCAGGACTTCTGGGCCTCGAGCGGCCACGGCCTGCTCGGTCGCAGCCCCGAGGGCGGGCTGGTCGCGACCGACGCGTGGCTCGCCCGCTTCCTCGAGCGAGAAGAGCTGCGCCCGCCCCCGGAGGCCGGTCCCGGGGAGCGCCACCTGCACGCGCGCCTCGTCTCCCGGCCCCGGCTCGCGGTGCCCGCCGCGGAGCTCGCCGCGATCGAGGACCCGGACGCCCGGGAGAACTGGGCGCATTACCTGCGCTTTCGCGACCGAGTTATCGCCCAGCCGACGCTGGAGGCGTGCTATCGCGACCTCTTCCGGCGACCGGAGGTCGACCTCGCCCCCGCGTTCGTCGACGCCCTCGCCCAGGCGATCGCGCGCGGAATGCTCGAGGGGACCGAGGACCCCTGGCTGTGCCGGGCGGCCGAGCTGCTCTTCCGCCGCCAGCGCGTGAGCGCGCAAGGCGGGCAGGTGCTCGCCGCGGACGCGACCACGATCGAGGCTTACGCCGAGACCGGCGGCTTCGGCAATTTCGGGCGGCTGCTGCGCAGCCAGAAGACGGCGATTCCGGCCGTGAAGATGGATGTCCTCAGCCGCGAGAACGCGCCGCTCTACTTCCTGCGCGACGAGTTCTACGGCTTCCTGCTCGACCTCACGCCGGGACGCGAAGGGGCCGCGGCGCTCGCCCGCGTGCTCGAGCGCTGGGTGGTGCGCCTTGCCGGGGTCCGCGTCGCGATCGAGCCCCTGGCCGCGATCGCCGACGAGCGCTGGCGCTGGCACGTCGGCCTCGACGTCGACTCGACCGCGATCCTCAATGCCCTCTATCGCGGAGAGGCGGTGGCACCCGAGGATCGCGCGCGGCTCGCCACGCTCTTCCGCCTCGAGTTCCTGGACCCCGGGGAAGTGCTCGCGGAAATGCGCGGGCGGCCCGTCTACCTGGGACTCGGCTTCCGCCCGGACCATGGCCTCAAGCTCAAGCCCCAGAACCTGCTGCTCAATCTTCCCCTCTCGCCGTCGGCCTAGGGTCGCGCCGGGGTAAAATCGGGTCATTCCCCCCTTGGAGCGCGCGATGTCCGCCCCGCACGAATCGACCGGCACCTTCATGCTCAGCAAGGAGATCGAGATCCTGATGGCGGAGCGGCTGCGCCTGCTGCGCGTGGCGGGAGCCGCCGCGCAGTTCGTCGCGGTCATGGAAAGCCGCAAGCTCCCGGCCTCGGTGGCCACGGAGGCGGAGATCCTCGCCGAGAGCGTCAACGCGCTCCCGGAGGACACGCTGAAGGACGCCCTGCAATCGATCACCCGAGCGAAATAGGAGAAGAACGATGAATCCCGACGCCCTCAACATGAGCATCCGCAAGTTCCTGAAGACGGTCGGCGTGCAGTCGCAGCGCGAGATCGAGAACGCGGTCGAGCGCGCGCTCGCCGCGGGCAAGCTGAAGGGCGACGAGACGGTCGCCGCGAAGATGACCCTGTCCATCGACGGGTTGGCCCTGAGCGTCACCTTCGACGGCAGGATCGCGCTCGAGTGAGCCTCTCGGCCGGAAGGCAGGCGGCGTCGCCATGAACGACGCTTCCGGAGCGCTGCGCGTTTCCTGGGCGGACGTCGCGGCTGCGGCCGAGCGCCTCGAGGGCGTGGCGCACCGCACGCCCGTGGCGAGCTCGCGGCAGTTCGACGAGCGCGCCGGCTGCGAGGCGTACTTCAAGTGCGAGAACCTCCAGCGCATGGGGGCGTTCAAGTTCCGCGGCGCCTACAACGCGCTTTCGCGGCTCGATCCGGCCGCGCGCCGGCGGGGCGTGGTGGCCTTCTCCTCGGGCAACCACGCGCAGGCGGTCGCCCTCGCGGGTCGGTTGCTCGGCGTGCCGGCGACCATCGTCATGCCCGCCGACGCGCCCGCGGTGAAGGTCGCGGCCACCCGCGGCTACGGCGCCGAGGTCGTGCTCTACGACCGCGCGGAGGAAAGCCGCGAGCAGGTCGCCGCGCGCCTGGCCGCCGAGAAAGGCAGCGTCATGATTCCCCCCTTCGACCACCCCGACGTCGTGGCGGGACAGGGAACCGCGACGAAGGAGCTGATCGAGGACGTGGGAGCGCTCGACTACCTGTTCGTCTGCTGCGGCGGCGCGGGGCTCCTGTCGGGCTCGGCGATCGCCGCGGGCCACCTCTCGCCGGGCATCCGGGTGGTCGGCGTGGAGCCCGAGGCGGGTGACGACGCCGCGCGGTCCTTCCGCACGAAAACCCTGCAGCGCGTGGACAACCCGCAGACCATCGCCGACGGCGCGCGCACCCAGTCCATGGGCGCGATCACCTTTCCCCTGGTGCTGCGCCATGTCCACGACATCATCACGGTGAGCGACGCCGAGCTCGTCGAGGCGATGCGCTTCGTCTGGGAACGCATGAAGCTCGTGGTCGAGCCCACCGGGGCGCTCGCGACCGCCGGCGTCCTCTCGGGGCCGATCGACGTGCGCGGCAAGCGCGTGGGCATCATCCTGTCGGGCGGCAACGCGGACCTGAAGGCGGTGGCCGCGCTCTTCGCGTGACGCTCCTCGCCACGATCCCGGACCGGATTCCCCGGCGGGGTAGCGCGCTGTGGCGCGCCATCGGGCTCGGGGTGCTGCGGCTGCTGGGCTGGCGCGTCGAGGGCTCGGTCCCCGATGTCCCGAAGCTCGTGATCGCCGTGGCCCCCCACACCTCCAACTGGGATTTCGTCGTCGGCGCGGCCGCCATGTTCGCGCTCGACCTCAAGCTCTCCTTCATCGGCAAGCACACGCTCTTCGTCTGGCCGTTCGCCGCGGTCCTTCGCTGGATGGGCGGCATCCCCGTCGACCGGTCGAGACCGCACGGAGTCGTGGGCGAGGCCATCGAGGGCTTCAAGCAGGCGGGTCCCCGGGTCCTCGTGATCGCGCCGGAGGGCACGCGCAAGCGCGTCGAGCGGTTCAAGACGGGCTTCCTGCACATCGCGCGCGGCGCCGGGGTCCCCGTGGCGCTCGCCGCGCTCGACTACGGGCAGCGCTGCGTGCGCCTGGGGCCCGCGTTCGATCCGGGCCCGGACGTGGAAGCCGACCGGCGGAAGGTCGAGGCGTACTTCGCCGCGATCCGCGGCAAGCACCCGCGCTGAGGCCGCGCGCGCCCGCCTTTGGTGCGCCCGCACCAGGGCGTGCGCGCCGCCGCCACCGCCACCGGCGGCGACGCCGGCCAAGATCCTGATCCGCAAAAGAAAAGGGAGCGCGCCGCCATTGGCACGCTCCCTGCAATCAGGAGGTTGTCGGCGCGTAGCCGACGTTTCTCCTCCGAGAGCGGTTTGCCCCTCCGGCCCTGCCGGAGGGGCATTTTTTTCGGCTCAGTCGGCGAACTTGCCCGCCTTGCGCAGGATCGGTCCCCACTTGTCGATCTCGGCCTTCAGGAACGCGGCGTGCGCTTCCGGCGTCGCCATCTTGTCGGGCATCGGCTCGGTGCCGAGGTCGGCGAACTTCGCGATGACGTTCGGATCGTGCAGCGCGGCGACCATCGCCTTGTTCAGCTTGTCGACGATCGGCCTGGGCGTGCCTTTCGGCGCGTAGATGCCGTGCCAGACGCCGACGTGGAATCCCTTGATCCCCGATTCGTTGGCCGTCGGCAGGTCCGCGAGGGCCTTGACGCGGTTCGGGACCGTCACGGCGTAGGCCTTGACCTTGCCGCCCTTGATCTGGGGCGTCGTGTTCGTGGTCTGGTCGCACATGAAGTCGACCTGCCCGCCGAGGAGGTCGTTCATCGCGGGGCCCGTGCCCTTGTAGGGAACGGTCGTGAGGTCGGTGTCGATCGCCGACATGAAGAGCGTCCCGCAAAGGTGGGATGCCGCGCCGAGCCCGGCGTTCGCGTAGGTCACCTTCTCCTTGTTCTTCTTCACGTAGTCGATCAGCTCCTTCATGTCCTTCGGCGGGAAGTCCTTCCTCGCGATGATCGTCATCGGCACGTCGGTGACCATCCCGATGTACTCGAAGTCGGTCAGCGGATTGAAGGGGAGGTTGCGGTAGAGGGCGGGCGCGGTCGACATGCCGATGTGCCAGAGCAGCAGGGTGTAGCCGTCGGGCTTCGACTTCGCCACCTTGTTCGCGCCGATGGTGCCCCCGGCGCCGACCACGTTCTCGACGATCACCGTCTGGCCGAGGGTCTTGGTCATGGATTGGGCGACGAGGCGCGTGACCGTGTCCGTCGGACCGCCGGCGGCGAACGGCACGATGATCGTGACCGTGCGGGTGGGGTAGTCCTGGGCCGAGGCGCCCAGGGCGAGCGCCGCGGCCGCGAAGGCCATCACGAGTCTTTGGAACATGGTTTTCTCCTCTGGAGTTGGGGCCGGGCGATCAGGCGCGTCGCGCGGGTCCGGGACGCGTGCCAGCGGCCATTATAATCGTGGGCGTCACCCGGGGAATGCCCTCCTTGAGCCTGCTCGCCCTGCTCGTCGCCCTGCTCGCCCAGTACGCCTGGCCCGAACCCGGCCGCCAGAGGCTGCACGCGTTCTACGGCCGGATGTGCCTGTCGGCTTCCAAGCGCCTGAACGCCGGCGACCGGAACTCCGGCATGCTCGCGTGGATCGCCCTCATGGGGGCGGTCCTCGTGCCCGTGGGCCTGCTCGCCGCGCTCGCCGCGGCCCTCCACCCCGTGTTCCTCTGGGCGTTCGACGCGCTCGTGCTCTTCGGCACCCTGCGCTTCCTGGGCACCACGGGCGAGGTGGCCGCGATCGAGAGGGCGCTGCGGGAGGGCGACGTCGCCGCGGCGGCCAATCGCCTCGGTCACTGGCAGGGCGAGCCGGTCGACTCGGAGGATCCCGGGTCGGTGGCGCGGCTCGCCGCCGAGCAGGCGCTCAGCGAGGCGCACCACGGCGCGTTCGCGCCGCTCTTCTGGTTCCTGGTGCTTCCGGGCCCGCTGGGGCTCGTCCTGCATCCGCTCGCGCGCCGCGCGGCGCGGACCTGGGAGCAGGGCGTGGAGCCCGACGAGCGCGACTTCGGGTGGTTCGCCGCTCGCGCCTTCCACGCGATCGACTGGGTTCCCCAGCGCCTCACGGCGTTCGCCTTCGCGGTCGTCGGGGACTTCGAGGACGCGCTCTACTGCTGGAGATCCCAGGCCGCGCAATGGCTGCGCTCCGGCGACGGCATCGTGCTCGCGAGCGGGGCGGGGGCCCTCGGCGTGCGCCTGGGCGATCCGGTGGCGCGCTCCGGGACGCTCGTCGACCGGCCCGCGCTCGGCACCGGGGAGCCCGCGCGCGAGGAGGCGCTCGCGAGCCTCGAAGGGCTTCTCTGGCGCGCGCTCGTCGTCTGGCTGCTCGTCTTCCTGCTCGCCGCCTCGCTGCAGCTGGCCTGAGGGTCCCGGAGCGGCGGATATCGCGTCCTGATACACTGGCGCGCACCCCGGGCTTGGGATCGCGGACCCGGGAATCCACACATCCATCCGGGAGGGAGTCTCCATGTTCCGCCATGCACGCAGTGCCTTCGCGCGCGCCGCCATTGCCGCCGCCGCGCTCGCCTTCGCCGGCCCGGCCGCCGCGCTCGATTCCATGAAGATCATGATCCCCGCCAATCCCGGCGGAGGATGGGACCAGACGGGGCGCAACCTCGCGCAGGCGATGCAGAGCGCGGGCGCGGTGAAGAGCGTCCAGTTCGACAACAAGGGCGGCGCGGGCGGCACGATCGGGCTCGCCCAGTTCGTGAACTCGTCCAAGGGCGACGGCTCGGCGATGCTGGTCGGCGGCATGGTGATGGTCGGCGGCATCATCCTCAACAAGTCGCCGGTCACGCTCGCGCAGGTCACGCCCATCGCACGGCTCACGGGCGAGTTCGAGGTGCTCGTGGTCCCGGCGAGCTCCAAGATCAAGACCATGAAGGATCTCGTCGCCCAGCTGAAAGCGAACCCGGGCAGCGTCTCCTGGGGGGGCGGCAGCGCCGGCGGCACCGACCACATCCTCGCCGGGATGATCGCCAAGGCGGTCGGCGTCGAGCCCGCGAAGGTGAACTACGTGCCGTTCAAGGGCGGCGGGGAGGCGGTCGCCGCGATCCTCGGCGGCCACGTCACCGTGGGCGTTTCCGGCTGGGGCGAGTTCGCCGAGCACGTGAAGTCCGGCAAGATGCGCGCGATCGCGCTGTCGTCGCCGAACCGGATGCCCGGGATCGACGTCGCCACGCTCAAGGAGCAGGGCGTCGACGTGGAGCTCTTCAACTGGCGCGCGGTGTTCGGCGCGCCCGGGCTCACGGCGCAGCAGAAGGCGGAGCTCACCGCGGCGGTGGAAAAGGGCGTGAAGAGCCCGGCCTGGCAGGAGACGCTGAAGAAGATGGACTGGACCGGCATCTACATGTCGGGAGACGAGTTCGCGAAGTACATCGACGCCGAGAACAAGCGCATCGGCGAGATCATCGCCGGCCTCGGCCTGAAGAAGTAGGGCACGGGGATCCCCGCCCGGCGCGCGCCGGGCGGGCGACGCGCCATGACCGGACCCAAGCACCAGATGGCGGTCGCCGCGGGCTACCTGGCCCTCGGCGTCGTGATGCTCGGCCTCGTGCCCACGATCGAGGCCGCGACCGGTTACGCGGGCATCGGCGCGCGCTTCTTCCCGACGATCATCGGCACCGGCATCACCGCCCTGGGACTCGCCCTCGTGGGCGACGTCTGGCGCGAGGGCTTCGCCGAGCTCGACGAGGAAGCCGCCGCGAAGCTGCCCACGGACTGGGGCGCCTTCGCCTGGGTGAGCGCCTCGCTCATCGCGGCGGGGCTCCTCATCGAGCGCGCCGGCTTCATCCTCGCCTGCATCGTCCTCTTCGTGTGCGCCACGCGCTCCTTCGGCGATCGCCGGACCCTGCTCAACGCCGGCGTCGGCGCGCTCCTCGCGACGGCGGTGTTCGTCGCGTTCAACTACGGCCTGGGCTTCACGCTCCCGGCCGGCATCCTCCCGCTGCCCAAGCCCTGAGCGCCGCATGGGCGAGACCTTCCAGGCACTGCTCGCGGGATTCCAGGTCGCCCTCACGGCGAACAACCTGATGCTCGCCTTCCTCGGCGCGCTGATCGGCACCGCCGTGGGCGTGCTGCCGGGCGTGGGGCCCGCGGTCACGGTGGCGCTGCTGCTGCCGCTCACCACCAAGGTCGAGCCGGCGGGCGCGCTCATCATGTTCGCCGGGATCTACTACGGGGCGATGTACGGGGGCTCGACGACCTCGATCCTTCTCAACGCCCCCGGCGAGTCCGCCTCGATCGTGACCGCCATGGAGGGCAACCACATGGCCAAGCGCGGCCGCGGGGGGCCCGCGCTCGCGACCTCGGCGATCGGCTCGTTCGTCGCCGGGTCGATCGCGATCGTGCTCGTCACCTTCCTCGCGCCGGTCGTCGTCGAGTTCGCGATCAGCTTCGGCCCCGCCGACTACTTCTCGCTCATGGTGCTCGCCTTCACGACGGTCTCGGCGGTCCTCGGCGGCTCGGCGCTGCGCGGGCTCGCGAGCCTGTTCCTCGGCCTCGCGGTCGGGCTCGTGGGCATCGAGGGCATCTCGGGGCAGGCGCGCTACGCTTTCGAGGTGCCCCAGCTGATGGACGGCATCGAGGTGGTCACCGTGGCCGTGGGCCTCTTCGCGGTGGGCGAGACGCTCTGGGCCGCCTCCAAGCTCGGCAAGGTCCGCGAGTCGGTCGAGAAGGTGAAGGGCGCGGTCTGGATGACGAAGGAGGACTGGAAGCGCTCCTGGGGCGCGTGGCTTCGCGGCACCGCCATCGGCTTTCCCTTCGGCTGCATCCCGGCCGGCGGCGCGGAGATCCCGACCTTCCTCTCTTACGCCACCGAGAAGAAGCTCTCGGCGAAGCCCGAGGAGTTCGGCCAGGGCGCGATCGAGGGCGTGGCGGGGCCGGAGGCGGCGAACAACGCGAGCGTGACCGGCGCGATGGTGCCGCTGCTCACCCTGGGCATCCCGACCTCGGCGACGGCGGCGATTCTCATCGCGGCCTTCCAGCAGTACGGCCTGCAACCCGGGCCGCTGCTCTTCACGACCTCGAAGGACCTCGTGTGGGGGCTCATCGCGAGCTTCTACATCGGCAACGTGATCCTCGTGATCCTGAACCTGCCCCTCGTCGGGATGTGGATCAAGCTGCTCGAGCTGCCCAAGCCCCAGCTCTATGCCGGCATCCTCATCTTCGCCACCCTCGGCGTCTACGGCATGCGCCAGTCGGCGTTCGACGTCTTCCTCCTCTACGGGATCGGGCTGCTCGGCTTCCTGATGCGCCGCTACGATTTCCCGGTGGCGCCGGTGATCATCGGGCTGATCCTCGGGCCGCTCGCCGAGCAGCAGCTGCGCCGCGCGCTCTCGATCAGCCAGGGGGACCCGACGGTGCTCGTGACGCATCCCATCAGCGCCACGCTGCTCGCGATCACGGTGCTCGTCATGCTGCCGCGCGCCTGGCGTTTCTGGAAGTCCCGCCGGCGCGCCCCGGCCTAGCGCCGGCGGATCTCGCGAGACCTTGATCCGGCCGGGGGCCGCCCCCTTGCCAAAGTGCTAGGCTGGCCGCATCTCCGTTGCGGACGGAGGTCTTCCATGTCAGGGCATCGCCCCGCTGCGGTCGCGGGCACTTTCTACCCGGGTGAGGCGGCAACGCTTTCCACCGAGGTGGCGGCGTACCTCGCGCAGGCGGGCAGTCCCGCCGCAGGCGAGGCCCCGCCCAAGGCGATCATCGCCCCCCACGCCGGCTACATCTACTCGGGTCCCGTGGCCGCGTCGGCCTACACCCGCCTCGCGCCGATGCGCGGGCGGATCGAGCGCGTGGTCCTCGCGGGCCCCGCCCACCGGGCCTACGTCGCCGGCGTCGCGATACCCGCGGCGGACTCCTTCGACACGCCGCTGGGCGCGGTCCGGCTCGACCGCGCCGCCCTCGAAGCGCTGCGCGCCCTGCCTTTCGTCGAAGTGAGCGACCGGGCCCACGCCCTCGAGCACTCGCTCGAGGTGCAGCTCCCATTCCTCCAGTCGGTGCTCGGCGATTTCCTGCTCGTGCCGGTGGTGGTGGGAGAGGCCTCGGCCGACGAAATGGCGGCGCTTTTCGAGGCCCTCTGGGGCGGGGAGGAGACGCTCGTCGTCGTGAGCTCCGACCTTTCGCATTACCTTTCCTACGAGGCTGCGCGCCGCAAGGACCGCGCGACTGCCGAGGCGATCGTCGCGCTCCGGCCCCTCGACCACGACCAGGCCTGCGGCGCCTCGCCGATCAACGGGCTGCTCGCGTACGCGCGGCGCCGGGGGCTCGCCATCGAGCTCGTCGACCTGCGCAACTCCGGCGATACCCAAGGCGGGCGCGACCGCGTGGTGGGCTACGGCGCGTTCGCGCTGCGCGAACCGGGAGGCATTCGTGCCTGATTGCGTCGCCCCCAACCGGGCCGAGCGCGGCGGCGTCCTCGTCGCGATCGCGCGGGAATCCATCGGCGCCGAGCTCGGCGTGCTCGCGGCGCTGCCGCGCACGGGGTCCTGGCTCGAGGAGCGCGCGGCCACCTTCGTCACCCTGCGCCGGGACGGCGAGCTGCGCGGCTGCATCGGCTCGATCGACCCGCGGCGCGCGCTCGGCGCCGACGTGGCGCACAACGCCCGCTCGGCCGCCTTCCGCGACCCGCGCTTCCCTCCCGTGGAACGCCTGGAGTTCGCCGCGATCGCGGTCGAGGTCTCGGTGCTTTCAGTGCGCACGCCGATCGCCGCGGCGAGCGAGTCCGAGGCGCTCGCGCGCCTGCGCCCCGGCGTGGACGGGATCTACCTCGAGTACGGCGAGGCGGCGGCGACCTTCCTGCCGCAGGTCTGGGAAAGCCTTCCCGACCCGCTCCTGTTCCTCTCCGAGCTGCGCCGCAAGGCGCGCCTGCCCGGCCGGTTCTGGCACCCGGACCTGCGCCTCACCCGCTACACCGTGGAGAAGTTCGCCGATGAACGCGCGCGAACCTGACGCGATCTCCGGCACGCCGGCCCGCTGGTGGCATCGGCTCGACGACGGCCGAATCCAGTGCGATCTGTGCCCGCGCGACTGCCGCCTGCACGAGGGCCAGCGCGGCGCCTGCTTCGTGCGCGCCCGCAAGGGCGACGCGATGGTGCTCACCACCTACGGGCGCTCCTCGGGCTTCTGCATCGACCCCATCGAGAAGAAGCCGCTCAACCACTTCTTCCCCGGCAGCTCCGTGCTTTCCTTCGGCACGGCGGGCTGCAACCTCGCCTGCAAGTTCTGCCAGAACTGGGACATCTCGAAGTCGCGCGACATGGACCGGCTGATGGACGAGGCCTCGCCGGAGGCGATCGCGCGGACCGCCGCGAAGTCGGGCTGCCGGAGCGTGGCCTTCACCTACAACGACCCGGTGATCTTCGCCGAGTACGCCATGGACACCGCGGACGCCTGCCACGCCTCGGGCGTGCTCACGGTCGCGGTGACCGCCGGCTACATGCACGCCGAGCCGCGGCGCGAGTTCTACGCGAGGATGGACGCCGCGAACGTCGACCTCAAGGGCTTCACCGACGATTTCTACGTGAAGCTCACCGGGGCGCACCTGCAGCCCGTGCTCGACACGCTCGAGTACCTGGTGAAGGAGACGCGGGTCTGGACCGAGATCACGACGCTGCTCATTCCGGGCCACAACGATTCCGACGCGGAGCTCGAGGCCGAGTGCCGCTGGATCCGCGAGCACCTCGGCGGCGACGTCCCGGTGCATTTCACGGCCTTCCACCCGGATTTCAGGATGACCGACCTCGCGCCCACGCCGGCGGCCACGCTGCGGCGCGCGCGGCGCATCGCGATCGCGGCGGGCCTGCGCTTCGTCTACACGGGAAACGTCCACGACCTCGAGGGCGGGACCACGTACTGCCCCGGCTGCGGCCAGGCGCTGATCGAGCGCGACTGGCACCGGATCGAGGCCTACCGCCTCGACGCCGAGGGCCGCTGCCCCGGGTGCGGCGCGGCGATCCCGGGGCGCTTCGGGACCTTCGACGCGAAGTCCCAGTTCGGCCGGCGGCGGATCCCGCTCGAGATCCACGCGCGCTGAGCGCCCGCTTCAGCGCGACCAGTCGGGGTGCTGCTCGTGCAGTTCCCGTTGCTGCTCGATGAGGACCTGGTAGAAGGACAGCCGCTCGGGGGCGATGGCGCCCCGGGCGCTCGCCTCGATCACCGCGCAGCCGGGCTCGTTCAGGTGGGCGCAGTCGTTGAAGCGGCAGGCGCCGAGGAAGGGCCGGAATTCGCGCATCGCCTCGCCGATCTGGTCCTCGGTCAGGTGGAAGAGCCCGAAGGACTGGAATCCGGGCGTGTCGACGATCGCGGTGTCGCGGTCGAGCCGGTAGAGGCGGGAGAACGTGGTCGTGTGGGCCCCCGAGCCGAGCGAGGCGGTGAGCTCGCCCACGCGCGCCACCTCGTTCATCACCAGCGCGTTCACCGTCTTCGACTTGCCCATGCCGCTCTGGCCCACGAGCAGCGTGAGCCGGCCCTCGAGGTGCGGCAGCAGGGGCGCGACGTCGAACTTCGCCGACATCGACACGACCGGGTAGCCGATCTTCTCGTAACCCGAAAGGGCCTTCAGCGCCACGGCGTGCTCCGGGAGGTCGGACTTGTTGAGCGCGACGATCACCGGGATGCCCGCGGCCTCGCAGGCGACGAGGCTCAGGTTGAGGAAGGCCTCGCTGAAGGCGGGCTTCGGCGCGAGCAGCACGACCGCCTGGTCCACGTTCGCCGCCAGCGTCTTCTCGCGCCACTGGTCGGAGCGGTAGAGGAGGTTGCGCCGCGTGCCCACGCGCTCGATGGAGCCCTGCGCGGAGCCCGTGAGGCGCACCTCGACGAAATCCCCGCAGGCCGCGTCCTGGCGCTTGCCCTTGCGGGTGCACACGATCTGGCGCCGGTCGGAGATCTCGACGAGGAACTCGCGCCCGAAATCGGCGATGACGCGCCCCTCGGCGACGACCTGCTGCTCGCGTTCCCGGCGGGTCGTCATGCGCGCGCGGCCGGCCGCCTCAGATCTCGAACAGGGCGTCGAGCTTGGCCGCGCAGATGAAGTCGTTCTCCGACAGGCCGTCGATCGCGTGCGTGACGTAGGACACGCGGCACTGGTTGTAGCCCACCAGCAGGTCCGGGTGGTGGTCCTCGCGGTGCGAGACCCAGGCGGCGGCGTTCACGAACGCCATCGTGTCGAAGTAGTCCTTGAAGCGGTAGGTCTTCGCGATGGCCTTGCCGTCGAGCTCCCAGCCCGCCAGGCCCTTCAACATCGGGCGGATCTGCTCGGGGGTGAGCGGGGCGACGCCGCCTTCGCAGGGCACGCACTTCTTGCGCGCGAGTTCGTTCATGGGGTGGCGTCCTTCAGGTGGGCGATGCGCAGCGCCGCGGGAGGGTGGGAATCATACACCAGCGAATGCAGCGGATCGGGCGTGAGGGTGGCGGCGTTGTCGCGATAGAGCTTGGCGAGCGCGCTCACCAGGTCCCCGGCCGAGGCGTGGCGCGCGGCGAAGGCGTCCGCCTCGAACTCGTGGGCGCGCGCGAGCAGGCTCGCGAGGGGCTGGAGCGGGAACATGAAGACGGGCAGGACCAGGGCGAAGCCGGCGAGCGCGGCGCCGGGGTGGCCCTGGGCGAGGCCGAGCGCCCGGTAGTAGGCGGGCTCCTGGATGAGCCAGCCCATGGCGGCGAGCAGCGCCAGCGCCAGGGCGAAGCGCACCGCGAGCATGCGGGGAATGTGGCCCCGCGCGAAATGGCCGAGCTCGTGCGCGAGCACGGCCTCGATCTCCCCGGGCGTGAGGCGCTCGACGAGCGTGTCGAAGAAGACGATGCGCTTCGTGCGCCCGAAGCCGGTGAAGTAGGCGTTGCCGTGGCTGGAGCGCCGGGAGCCGTCCATCACGAACAGCCCCTCGGCGCGGAAGCCGCAGCGGGCCACGAGCGCTTCGATGCGCCGCCTCAGCTCGCCGTCCTCGAGGGGCACGAAGCGGTTGAAGAGCGGGGCGATCCAGCGCGGGTAGACGGCCACCAGCGCCAGCGAGAAGCCGACCCACGCGACCCAGGTGTAGGCCCACCACCAGCGACCCGCGGCCTCGAGGAACCAGAAGACGGCGAGGAGGACCGGCGCGCCCAGGGCCACCGCGAGCGCGGCGGCCTTGGCGAGGTCCGCGAGGAACACCGCGGGCGTGGTCTTGTTGAACCCGAACCGCGCCTCGATCCCGAAGGTGCGCGCGAGGTCGAAGGGCAGCGCCGCGAGCGCTCCGAGGGCGAGCACGCCGAACACGGTCGCGAGTTCCCGCAGCGTGCCTTCGCCGAGCCACCGGCCCGCGGCGGCATCGACGGCGGCGAGCCCCCCGCCGAGCGTGAGGGCGAGCAGGAGCGCGCCGTCGAGCACGGCCGCCTCGGCGAGCGCGAGGCGCACCTTTTCCCGCGTGTAGTCGGCGGCGCGCTGGTGGGCCTCGAGCGGGACCAGCCCCTCGAAGCCCTCGGGAAGGCGGGCGCGGTGGCGTGCGACGTGGCGGGCGTGGCGCGACAGCAGCCAGCACCGGGCGGCGAGGGCGGCGAGCGCGAAGGCGAGGAAGACGGCGGCGAAGGCGTTCACGAGTCTGGTGGAAGGGGTCCCGGCGTGACACAATCGCCACGCGATCGCGCGCCCCGAAACCCCGGGGGCGCCCCGGATTCTATGGCACAGGAAAAAAACCCGCTGGTCTGGATTGACATGGAAATGTCGGGACTCGTTCCCGAGCGCGACCGCATCCTCGAGGTGGCGATGGTCGTCACCGACGCCGACCTGAACACGATCGCCGAGGCGCCGGTGCTCGTCGTCCACCAGCCCGACGAGGTCCTCGAGGCGATGGACAGCTGGAACAAGGCCACCCACGGCCGTTCGGGTCTCGTCGAGAAGGTGCGCGCCTCGACGCTCACCGAGGCCGAGTGCGAGGCGCGGCTCATCGAGTTCCTGAAGCCCATCGTCCCCGCCGGGGGCTCGCCCCTGTGCGGCAACACCGTGCACCAGGACCGCCGCTTCATGGCGCGCTACCTGCCCGCCTTCGACAGCTACCTGCACTACCGCATCATCGACGTCTCCACGCTGAAGGAGCTCGCGCGGCGCTGGCGCCCCGACGTGCTCGCGGGCGTGGCGAAGGAGGGCCGCCACGAGGCGCTCGCCGACGTCTACGAGTCGATCGAGGAGCTGCGGCACTACCGCGCGACCTTCCTGCGGCTCGAGCCTCCCGCGGCCGGCTGAGCCGGCCCTGCCCTCAGTCCTCGCGCGCCCAGTCGCGGGTGCGGTGGACCGCGCGCTTCCAGCCCGCGAGGCGCTCGGCCGCGCGCCCGGCGCCGGCGGCCGGCTCGAACGCCCGGTCCCGCGCCCAGAGGGCGGCGATCTCGGCCTCGTCCTGCCAGAAGCCCGTGGCGAGGCCCGCGAGGTAGGCGGCGCCGAGCGCGGTGGTCTCGGTGACTTTCGGCCGCACCACCGGGACCCCGAGGAGGTCGGCCTGCATCTGCATGAGCAGGTTGTTGGCGGTCGCGCCGCCGTCGACGCGCAGCTCCGTGAGCGCGATGCCCGAATCGGCGGCCATGGCCTCGATCAGCTCCGCGCTCTGGAAGGCGATCGCCTCGAGCGTGGCGCGGGCAAGGTGCGCGCGCGTCGCCCCCCGCGTGAGCCCGACGATCGCCCCGCGCGCGTGGGGATCCCAGTAAGGCGCCCCCAGCCCGGAGAGGGCGGGCACGAAGTACACGCCGCCCGCGTCGGGAACGCTTGCCGCGAGCCCCTCGACCTCGGCGGAGCTCGCGATGAGCCCCAGGCCGTCGCGCAGCCACTGGACCGCGGCGCCGGCGATGAAGACGCTGCCCTCGAGCGCGTAGTGCGCGCCCGGGCCCTGGCGACAGGCCACGGTCGCGAGGAGGCGGTTGGTCGAGGCGGCGGGCCTCCCGCCGGTGTTCATGAGCAGGAAGCAGCCGGTCCCGTACGTGTTCTTGGCCATCCCCGGCCGGTGGCAGGCCTGGCCGAAGAGCGCCGACTGCTGGTCGCCCGCGATCCCGGCAATCGGGATGCCCGCGGGAAGGCCCTCGCAGCGGGTGCGCGCGGCCACGCCGCTCGAGGCGACGACGGTCGGCAGCACCGCGCGCGGGATGCCGAGGATCGCGAGGAGCTCCTCGTCCCAGTCGAGGGTGTGGAGGTTGAGGAGCAGGGTGCGCGAGGCGTTGCTCGCGTCGGTCAGGTGCGCGGCGCCGCCCGACAGGTTCCAGACGAGCCAGCTGTCGATCGTCCCGAAGGCGAGCTCGCCGCGCGCGGCGCGCTCGCGGGCCCCCGGCAGGTGATCGAGGAGCCACGCGAGCTTGGTCCCCGAGAAGTAGGCGTCGAGGACGAGCCCCGTGCGCTCCATGAACAGCGCCTCGTGGCCGGCCTGTCGCAACGCGTCACATCGCGACGCGGTGCGTCGGTCCTGCCAGACGATGGCGTTGGCGAGCGGCCGCCCGGTCGCCCGATCCCAGAGGACCGTCGTCTCCCGCTGGTTGGCGATGCCGATGGCCGCAATGTCCCCGGCGCGAAGCCCGGAGGCCGCGAGCGCCCGCCCGGCCGCGTCGCGCTGGGTGCGCCAGATCTCCTCGGCGTCGTGCTCGACCCAGCCCGGCCGGGGGAAGATCTGGCGGAATTCTTGCTGCGCCATCGCCAGGACGACACCCCCGCGCCCGAAGGCGATGGCGCGCGAGCTCGTCGTGCCCTGGTCGAGGGCGAGAACGGCCTTCATGGCGGGGAAGTGCCCGGCTCCTGATTTTGCGGCAATGATAAGTTAAGATTCACCCTGATAATCCGGAATCTCGGGAGGGTTCCCCGTGGGACTCCTAGACGATCTCAAGAAGCAGGCCGACGCACTCAAGGCGCAGGACACCGACCGCACCGAGAGCCTGCGCGGCAACGCGGTGGCGGTCGACCATGCCCTGCGGCGCACCTTCATCTACCTGAACGACCTCGGCAAGCAGCTGAACGTCGTCCAGATGCCGGTCCCCTACGTCTACAAGCTGCCGACGGTGGGCGACATCGGCGGGCTCATCTTCAAGGACTTCTACTGCGACTTCCGCTCGAAGCACTTCATCGACAAGGACTACTACGGCGAGGTCCACATCGCCTTCCGCTGCTGGTCGGACAAGGTCCTGACGATCAAGAAGGGCCCCGACGACATGGAGAAGTTCCGTGACACGCTCTGGTCGTCCAACATCGAGCACAAAAGCGAGCAGTACCGCGACCAGAGGAAGGTCATCACCCACGAGATCTTCAAGGTCGCCTGCGACTTCCGCGTCCAGGCGAAGATCGAGGGCGACCACGAGACCGGCCGCATGAAGATCGTCGCGAAGAACGTCGGCATGTTCGAGGTCGACCTCTTCAACCTGATGGCCCAGGAGATGAACGACCACGCGGTCGAGGAGTTCGCCAAGTACCTCCTCGGGCGGCCGAACGAATGGGCCGAGATCGTCAAGCGCTCCGTGCTCAACGTGAGGCCGGCCGCGCCGCCCCCGGCCAAGCCCAAGCCCGCGCCGCAGGCCGCCGTGGCGCAGGCGCCGCGGCCCGCGCCCGCTCCCGCCCCCGCGCCCGCGGAGGAAAAGCGCGGGCTCCTGGGCTCGCTCAAGTCGCTCATCAAGAAGGACGAGTAGTCCCGTCCGCCCGGGCGCCGCGATGCCCGCGCTCCTGGTCCTCGTCGCCACCCGCAAGGGGCTCTTCGTCCTGAAGGCGGACCGCGCCCGCGCGCGCTGGTCGATCGACGGGCCCCATTTCCTCGGGCAGGTCGTCAACCACGCCGTCCTCGATCCGCGCGACGGGCGCACGCTGCTCGCGGCGGTGCGCGCCGGCCACCTCGGGCCGACGGTGTTCCGTTCGACGGACCTCGGCAGGACCTGGAAGGAATCGCGCGTTCCCCCCGCGTTCCCGAAGGCGAGCGGCGACGAGGCGGGCGAGGCGGTGGGGCACGTCTTCTGGCTCACGCCGGCCCACGCCACCGAGCCCGGGCGGTGGTACGCGGGCACCTCGCCCCAGGCCCTGTTCGTCTCCGAGGATGCGGGGCAGTCCTGGCAGGGCGTGGGCGGATTCAACGCGCACCCGCAGCGCCGCCGGTGGATCGGCGGGCCCCAGGACGCCCCGCCCGACGGCGGGACCCTGCATTCGATCAACGTCGATCCCTTCGACCCGGCGCACCTGTACATCGGGCTGTCCGGGGGCGGAGTCTTCGAGACGCGTGACCATGGCGCGACCTGGTCGCCGCTCAACCGCGGCTGCGCGGCGGACTTCCTCCCCGACCCCGAGGCGCCCTTCGGGCACGACCCCCACTGCCTGCGGGTGCATCCCGCGGTGCGCGACGTCGTCTACCAGCAGAACCACTGCGGCATCTACCGGCTCGAGCGCGCGGCGGATCGCTGGGAGCGCATCGGCCGCAACATGCCCGAGGCCATCGGCGATATCGGCTTCCCGATGGTGCTGCATCCCCGCGACCCGAAGACCGCCTGGGTGTTCCCGATGGACGGCACCACCGTCTGGCCGCGGGTTTCGGTCGGCGGCCGGCCCGCGGTCTACGGCACGCGGGACGCGGGCGCCTCCTGGCGTCGCCTCGACCGCGGGCTTCCCCGTGCCCAGGCCTGGTTCACGGTGAAGCGCCAGGCAATGGCCGCCGACGCCCTCGATCCCGTGGGCCTGTACTTCGGGACCACGGGCGGCGAAGTCTGGGCGAGCTTCGACGAGGGCCGCGCCTGGCACTGCCTGTGCCTGCACCTGCCCCACGTCTACGCGGTGGAGACTGCGGCGGCGAAATGAGGGTGGTGATTCCCAGCCCGCTCGCGGAGTACACCGCCGGCCGGCGCGAGGTCGAGGGCGAGGGCGCCACGCTCGCCGAGCTCGTCCGGGACCTCGACCGGCGCTTTCCCGGCATCCGCTTCCGGATGGTCGACGAGCAGGACGCGATCCGCCCGCACATCAAGGTCTTCGTGAACCGCGAGCAGGCCGCGGGCCTCGGCGTGCGGCTCGCGACCGGCGACGAGGTGCTCGTGGTGGCTGCCCTCTCGGGAGGGTGAAGCGCGCGCGGGATCGCGGCACGGCGTCACGGAAGCGAAACGCGCGCCGCCGCCGGGCGTTGTAACATTAGGCACCGTCCGGGCTCCCCGGACCCCAAAAGAACAGTTCGTCGCAGCGCGACCCCATTCGACCAAGGAGTACGAAATCATGACGCGCAAGTCCGCTATCGCCGCGCTCGCCCTGGCGTTCGCCGCCACCGGCGCCCAGGCCCAGACCGAGATCCAATGGTGGCATTCCATGGGCGGCGCGCTCGGTGACAAGCTGAACGAGCTCGCCAACAAGTTCAACGCGAGCCAGACGGCCTACAAGGTCGTCCCGAGCTACAAGGGCAGCTATCCCGAATCGATGACCAACGCGATCGCCGCCTACCGCGCCGGCAATGCCCCGCACATCCTCCAGGTGTTCGAGGTCGGCACGGCCACGATGATGGCGGGCAAGGGCGCCGTGGTCCCGGTCTACAAGCTCATGAAGGACGCCGACGAGCCCTTCGACCCGAAGGCCTACCTCGCGCCGGTGTCCGGCTACTACACGGACACGAAGGGCAACATGCTGTCCTTCCCGTTCAACAGCTCGACGGTCGTCTTCTACATCAACAAGGACGCCTACAAGAAGGCCGGCCTCGATCCCAGCAAGGCGCCGAAGACCTGGAAGGAGTTCCTCGCCGCGGCCGAGAAGCTCAAGGCCGCCGGGCAGCAGTGCGTGTACACCTCCGGGTGGCCCTCCTGGATGCACATCGAGAACTTCTCCGCATGGCACAACGTCCCCATCGGCACGAAGGAGAACGGGATGGGGGGCCTCGACACCGTGTTCCAGATCAACTCGCCCCTGCACGTGCGCCACATCGCGATGCTGGGCGACATGTCGAAGAAGGGGCTCTTCACCTACGCCGGGCGCACCAACCAGGCCGAGGCCAAGTTCGCGAGCGGCGAGTGCGCGATGCTCACCTCGTCCACGGGCGCGCAGGCCAACATCCGGCGCACCGCCAAGTTCGAGTGGTCGGTCAACTTCATCCCCTACCACGACGACGTGAAGGGCGCCCCGCAGAACTCCATCATCGGCGGCGCCTCGCTCTGGGTGATGGGGGGCAAGACGAACAACGCCTACAAGGGCGTGGCCAAGTTCTTCGCGTTCCTGTCCAAGCCCGAGATCCAGATGGAGTGGCACACCGGGACCGGCTACGTGCCGATCACCTACGCCGCCTACGAGATGACGCGCAAGTCCGGCTTCTACGACAAGAACCCCGGGGCGGACATCGCGGTGAAGCAGCTCACCAACAAGCCGGCGACGGCCAACTCGAAGGGCCTGCGCTTCGGCAATTTCGTGCAGGGCCGCGAGGTGATCGAGGAGGAGATGGAGAACGTGTTCTCCGGCAAGAAGGACGCGAAGACCGCCATGGACGAGGCCGTCCGGCGCGGCAACGAGATCCTCCGCAAGTTCCAGGCTGCCAACAAGGAATGACCGAGCGGGCATGAGAAAGGGGGCCGTGACCGGCCCCTTTCCACGTCCCAGCCATGGAAAAGCGCGTCGTCTTCCGGTCGGCCTGGCTGCCGTACCTGCTGCTGCTGCCGCAGATCGCGATCACGGTCGTCTTCTTCTTCTGGCCCGCGGTCCAGGCGGTCTACTACTCCTTCCAGGTCCAGGACGCGTTCGGGCTGGCCACGCAGTTCGTCGGGATGCGCAACTACGTCGAGCTCTTCAGGGATTCGCACTACCTGTCTTCGTTCCGCGTGACGGCGTTCTTCAGCGTGCTGGTCGCGGCCTCCGGGATCGCGATCTCGCTCGTGCTCGCGACGATGGCCGACGCGGTGGTCCGCGGCGCGCTCGCCTACAAGACGCTGCTCATCTGGCCCTACGCGGTCGCGCCCGCGATCGCGGGCGTGCTCTGGGCGTTCATCTTCGCCCCGTCCATCGGAATCGTCACCTACTTCCTGAAGAAATTCGGCATCGACTGGAACTGGATCATCGACTCCGAGCAGGCGATGCTCCTCGTGGTCGTCGCCTCGGTGTGGAAGCAGATCAGCTACAACTTCCTCTTCTTCCTCGCGGGCCTGCAGTCGATCCCGAAGTCGCTGCTGGAGGCGGCCGCGATCGACGGCGCGGGGCCGTTGCGGCGCTTCTGGACGATCGTCTTCCCGCTGCTGTCGCCGACGACCTTCTTCCTGCTGGTCATGAACGTCATCTACGCCTTCTTCGATACCTTCGGCGTGATCGACGCCACCACGCAGGGCGGGCCGGGCGACGCCACGAAGATCCTCGTCTACAAGGTCTACTACGACGGCGTGAAGGCCGCGGACCTCGGGGGGTCCTCGGCGCAGTCGGTGATCCTCATGGCCATCGTCATCACGCTCACGGTCATCCAGTTCCGCTACGTCGAGCGCAGGGTCCAGTACTAGAAGATGGTCGAGAACCGGCCCGTCAGGGATTTCCTCGCGCACGCGGTGCTCATCACCGGCGTGGCGCTGGTCGCGTTCCCGTTGTGGGTGACGTTCGTCGCCTCGACCCTCACCTTCGACCAGATCGTGACGGTACCGATGCCGCTGTGGCCCGGGGATCACTTCGTCGACAACTACACGCAGGTGCTCACCGCGGGCTCGGAGAAGGGTTCATCCGCGCCGGTCGCGACGATGCTCGTGAACAGCCTGATCATGGCGCTCTCGATCGCGCTGGGAAAGATCGCGATCTCGATCCTCTCGGCGTTCGCGATCGTCTATTTCCGCTTCCCCGGCCGGACCTTCTTCTTCTGGATGATCTTCGTGACGCTGATGCTGCCCGTCGAGGTGCGCATCATCCCCACCTTCAAGGTCGCTTCCGACCTCGGCATCCTCGACTCGCACGTGGGCCTCGCGCTGCCGCTGATCGCCTCGGCCACGGCGACGTTCCTGTTCCGCCAGTTCTTCATGACGATCCCCGACGAGCTCACGGAGGCCGCGCGCATCGACGGCGCGGGGCCGATGCGCTTCTTCTTCGACGTGATGCTGCCGCTGTCCAAGACGCACATGGCCGCGCTCTTCGTGATCCTCTTCATCTACGGCTGGAACCAGTACCTGTGGCCCCTGCTCATCACGGCGCAGGAGTCGATGTACACGGTGGTCATCGGCATCAAGCGCATGATCGCCGGGGGCGACGCGTCCAACGAGTGGCACCTGATCATGGCCACCGCCATGCTCGCCCTCATGCCGCCGGCGCTCGTGGTGATGCTCATGCAGAAGTGGTTCGTGAAGGGCCTGGTCGAGACGGAAAAGTAGGCTTCGGAAGAGACGGGAATCCATGGCGGAGATCGTTCTGCAGGGCGTGACCAAGAGCTTCGGCAAGACCGAGGTCATCCATCGCACCGACGTGACGATCGGCGACGGCGAGTTCGTCGTGATCGTGGGCCCGTCGGGCTGCGGCAAGTCCACCGTGCTGCGGATGATCGCCGGGCTCGAGACCGTCACCGAGGGCGAGGTGCGCATCGGCGGAAAGCGCGTGAACGAGGTCGAGCCCAAGGACCGCAACATCGCCATGGTCTTCCAGAACTACGCGCTCTACCCGCACATGTCGGTGTACGAGAACATGTCCTACGGGTTGCGCATCCGGCGGATGAAGCCCGAGGAGATCAACGAGCGCGTCGAGCGCGCCGCGAAGATCCTCGAGCTCGGCCCCTACCTGAAGAGGAAGCCGCGCGAGCTCTCCGGCGGCCAGCGCCAGCGCGTGGCCATGGGGCGCGCGATCGTGCGCGAGCCCGCCGCCTTCCTCTTCGACGAGCCGCTCTCGAACCTCGACGCGAAGCTGCGCGTGCAGATGCGCCTGGAGATCCAGAAGCTGCACCGGGAGCTTCGCACCACCAGCGTCTACGTGACCCACGACCAGGTCGAGGCGATGACGCTCGCCGACCGCATGTTCGTCATCAACAACGGGACGATGGAGCAGATCGGCGCCCCGATCGAGGTCTACGACGAGCCCGCCTCGCTCTTCGTGGCGGGATTCATCGGCTCGCCCTCGATGAACTTCCTGCCCGGGCGCCGCTCGGGCGACGGCGTGGACGTCGGCGAGGGTGTGCGGGTCCCGCTGCCCGGGGAGCTGCGCGCCGGGGCGCCCGACAACGTCACCGTCGGCATCCGCCCCGAGCATCTCGTGACCGGCGCGGGCGACGGGCCCGTCTTCCGCTTCACCGTGGAAACCGTCGAGGCCCTGGGCGCCGATTCGCTCGTGCACGGCCGCTTCGACTCGGGGTTGCTCGTGGTTCGCGTCGACGGCCACGTGACGCCGGCGCCGGGATCGACGGTCTCGGTGGCGGCGATGCCGGGCAAGACGTATTTCTTCGACACGGCGAGCGGCAAACGCCTGAGGGCATGAGCCTCGCCCCCCGGCGCCTCGAGGAGCTGGGCCTCAACTCCTCCGCGCCCCCGGCGCAGCTGCTCTACGACGGCTGGCTCCTGCGCCTTTCGCCCGGCAAGGCGAAGCGAGCGCGCTCGGTGAACGCGGTCTACCCGTCGACGCTCCCGCTCGCGGAGAAGATCGCCTATTGCGAGCGGCTCTACGCGGTGGCGGGGCTGCCGGCGATCTTCCGTATCACGCCCTTCTCGCAGCCCCCGGAGCTCGAGGCGGAGCTCGCCCGGCGGGGCTACGGCCGGTTCGAGCCGACCGCGGTCGAGTGGGCCGCGCTCGACGACGCACCGGCCGTTCCCGAGGGCGTGCACGAACTCGCGATCGGTCCCTGGGTCGAGGCGGTGGCGCGGCTGCGCGGCTCGCCCGCGGGACACCTCGCCCCCCACCGCGCGCGGCTCGAGGCGCTGCCGCTCGCCAAGCGCGCCGTCGCGGTCGAGGAGGGTGGCGCGGTCGTCGCGACGGGGCTCACGGTCGTCGAGGACGGCGTGGCGGGGCTCTTCGACATCGTCACCCACCCGCAATGGCGCCGGCGCGGCCTCGCGCGGCGCATCGTGACCGCGTTGCTCGCGCATGCCGGCGCATTCGGGGCCCGGCAGGCGTATCTTCAGGTCGACGCGGCCAACGTTCCCGCCCGCCGGCTCTATGCCGGCTTCGGGTTCGCCGAGGCCTATCGCTACTGGTACCTGGGCCGCCCGGGGGAGCAGGGATGACGCAAGAAGAGATCACCGGCCTCGCGGCCGAGCTGGGAGAGGCCTGCCGCCGGCGCGGCTGGACGCTCGCCGTGGCGGAGTCGTGCACCGGGGGCGGCGTTGGGGAGGCGATCACCCGCGTCCCGGGCAGCTCGGCCTGGTTCGACCGCGGCTTCGTCACCTATTCCAACGACGCCAAGACCGACCTCCTGGGCGTGAAGCCCGAGACGCTCGGCGGCCACGGGGCGGTTTCCGAGGCGACCGCCCGGGAGATGGCCCAGGGCGCGCTCTCCCAGAGCAGCGCCGACCTCGCCGTCGCCGTCACCGGGGTCGCGGGCCCCGACGGGGGGACCGCCGCCAAGCCCGTGGGGCTCGTGTGGTTCGCGTGGGCCGCGATCGACGGCCCCGTGCGCAGCGAGTTCCGCGTCTTCGGCGGCGACCGCGCCGCCATCCGCCACCAGGCCGTCGCCGAAGCGCTCCGGGGGCTGCTCGCCGCCGCGGCTTGACAGCAGAACATTCGTTCGGTAGCTTACCGAACAATCGTTCTGTAACCGGAGGCGGTGTCGAAGTCCCCTTGGAGCGGACGGTCCCCCGGCGGCTGCGCGTGCCGGGCGCCGCCCGGCCGGACCGCCTGTCAGCCCCTCGGGAACCGAAAGCGTTGACATGACGGCAAGACCCCAGATCGACCCCGCGTACCTGGAGAAGCTCCAGGACTACTACGCCGAGCACAAGGTGATCCCGTCCTACTCGGTGCTCGCCACCCTGTGGGGGATCTCCGCGAAGAGCTGGGTGGCGGAGTGCGTGAAGCGCTTCGAGGAGGGCGGCTACCTCGACTGGACGCCCGACCGGCAGCTGAAGCCGGGGGCGCGCTTCTTCGAGCGGCGCCTCGCGCACGACACCGTCCAGGCGGGGCTGCCGAACCCGGCGCTCGCCGACGGCTACGACCTCATCACGATCGACGACTACCTCATCCGCGTGCCGTCGAAGACCTCCCTCGTGCGGGTGAAGGGCGACTCGATGATCGAAGCCGGCATCCGTGAAGGCGACCTCATCGTGGTCGAGCAGCAGCCGAACGCCAATGTCGGCGACATCGTCGTGGCGATCGTGGACAACGAATTCACCGTGAAGTACCTGGACCGAGAAAAAGGCGGTTTCGTCCTGAAGCCCGCGAACAAGGCCTTCCCGGTCATTCGCCCGAAGGGGCGCCTGGAGATTTTCGGTGTGATGGCGGGCCTGGTGAGACGCACTCGCTAGGCCTGGGCGGAAAGTTCAACCTCTCTGATATGGGATAATTCCAATGCTCAAAGTCATCTCCAACGCCGCTTCCGGCGCCACCCAGCAAATGGACGAAAACAAGTCGAAGGCCCTGCAGGCGGCGCTCTCGCAGATCGAGAAGCAGTTCGGCAAGGGCTCGATCATGCGCATGGGCGACCAGGACGTCGCGAAGGACATCGAGGTCGTCTCCACCGGCTCCCTCGGTCTCGATCTCGCCCTCGGCGTGGGCGGGCTCCCCCGCGGGAGGATCGTCGAGATCTACGGCCCCGAATCCTCGGGCAAGACGACGCTCACCCTCCAGGTGATCGCCAACGTGCAGAGGAACGGCGGAACGGCGGCGTTCATCGACGCGGAGCACGCGCTCGACCCGCAGTACGCGCAGAAGATCGGCGTGGACACCTCCGAGCTCCTGCTCTCCCAGCCCGACAACGGCGAGCAGGCCCTCGAGATCGCCGACATGCTGGTGCGTTCCGGCTCGGTCGACTGCGTGGTGATCGACTCCGTGGCCGCCCTCACGCCCAAGGCGGAGATCGAGGGCGAGATGGGCGAGCCCCAGATGGGCCTGCAGGCGCGGCTCATGAGCCAGGCGCTCCGGAAGCTCACCGCCAACATCAAGCGCTCGAACACGCTCGTCATCTTCATCAACCAGATCCGCATGAAGATCGGCGTCATGTTCGGCAACCCCGAGACCACCACGGGCGGCAACGCGCTCAAGTTCTACGCCTCGGTGCGCATCGACATCCGCCGCATCGGCTCGATCAAGAGGGGCGAGGAGGTGATCGGCAACGAGACCCGCGTGAAGGTGGTGAAGAACAAGGTCGCGCCTCCCTTCAAGACGGCGGATTTCGACATCCTCTACAACGAGGGGATCTCCCGCGAGGGCGAGATCATCGAGCTGGGCGTCAACCACCGCATCATCGAGAAGTCCGGCGCCTGGTACGCCTACAAGGGCGAGAAGATCGGCCAGGGCAAGGACAACACGCGCGAGTTCCTGCGGGAGAACCCGGAGATGGCGCGCGAGATCGAGTCGCGGATCCGCGAGGCGGTGGGCGTGTCCGGCGGCATGCCGCACGACGCCGAGGCGGCGCAGGCCGACTGATCGCCATGGCGGCGGCGCTCCAACCTTCCCTGCGCGCACGCGCGCTGCGCCTGCTCGCGCGCCGCGAGCACTCGCGGCAGGAGCTGCGCCGCAAGCTCTCCGCGCACGCCGGGCCCGGCGAGGACGTCGACGCCCTGCTCGACGAGCTCGCCGGGCGCGGCTGGCTCTCGGACGCGCGCTTCGCGGAGGCCGCGGCACGGGCGAAGGCCCGGCGCTTCGGCCCCGCGAAGGTCCGCCAGTTCCTGCAATCGCGCGGCGTGGACGAAGAGGCGATCGCGGCGGGCCTTGCCCGCGCGGGCGCCGATGGCGAGGCGAGCCTCGAGGGCGTCTGGAAGGGCCACTATCGGGCGGCTCCCGGAGACGATCGCGAAAAGGCGCGCCAGGTGCGCTTCCTCCAGGGCCGGGGCTTCCACCTCGAGGAGATCCTTCGCTTCCTGCGGGAGATGGAGCGCACGCCATGATGAATCCGGCGCTGCAGCGCTCGCTCAGCGTGGCCGCCCTCGTGGCCTCGGTGCTGGTCATGGGATGCGAGCACCTGGGCATCGGCGTCACCGCGATCGGCGACATCGTGAAGAACCCCACGGGCTTCGAAGGCAAGGAGGTCCGGCTGAAGGGCACGGTGCGCGACATCACCAAGATCCCCGTCATCGAGCGCAGGAGCTACCTGCTCGCCGATTCGACCGGGGAGATCACCGTCGTCGCCAAGGGGGAGCTCCCGGGAAAGGGGGACAAGGTCGTCGTCCGCGGCCGCGTCTCTTCCTCCGCGGTGATCGGCGGGCAGGCCCTCGGCCTCGGCATCGACGAGCTGGAGCGTTCCGGCTCCTTCTAGGCGTCGCCCGGGCCGGCCGGGCGCTTTGGTATTCTTACGGTTTCGCCCGTCGAGTGCAGCCGCCCGGGGGCGTTCGTGCGCACAGCCATGAATACCAAGGAAATCAGGCAGAAATTCATCGACTTCTTCGTGGCCAAGGGGCACGCCCCGGTGCCCTCGAGCCCGCTCGTGCCCGCCAACGACCCGACGCTGCTCTTCACGAACGCGGGCATGGTGCAGTTCAAGGAGGTCTTTCTCGGCAGCGAGAAGCGTCCCTACAACCGCGCGGTGACCTCCCAGCGCTGCGTGCGCGCCGGCGGCAAGCACAACGACCTCGAGAACGTCGGCTACACCGCGCGGCACCACACCTTCTTCGAGATGCTCGGCAACTTCAGCTTCGGCGACTACTTCAAGCGCGACGCGATCAAGTTCGCCTGGGAACTCGTGACGGACGTCTACGGCATCCCGAAGGACAAGCTCTGGACCACGGTCTACGAGACCGACGACGAGGCGTTCGACATCTGGACGAAGGAGATCGGCGTTCCGCAGGAGCGCTGCATCCGCATCGGCGACAAGCCGGGCGGGCGAAAGTACGAGAGCGACAACTTCTGGCAGATGGCCGATACCGGCCCCTGCGGGCCGTGCTCCGAGATCTTCTACGACCACGGTCCCGGCATCGCGGGCGGCCCCCCGGGATCGAAGGATGCGGACGGCGACCGCTACATCGAGATCTGGAACCTCGTCTTCATGCAGTTCAACCGCGATGCGCAGGGCACCCTCAACCCGCTGCCCAAACCCTCGGTGGACACGGGCATGGGTCTCGAGCGCCTCACCGCGGTCCTGCAGCACGTCCACTCGAACTACGAGATCGACCTCTTCGCCACGCTCGTCAAGGCCGCCGCCCGGGAAACGGGGACGAAGGACCTGGATTCGCCCAGCCTTCGCGTGATCGCCGACCACATCCGCGCCTGCGCCTTCCTCATCTGCGACGGCGTGATCCCCGGCAACGAGGGCCGCGGCTACGTGCTCCGGCGGATCGCCCGCCGCGCCATGCGCCACGGCTACAAGCTCGGGCAGAAGCAGCCGTTCTTCTACAAGCTCGTTCCCGACCTGGTGAAGGAGATGGGCGAGCCCTTCCCGGAGCTCGCCGCTTCCAGCGGGAGAGTGACCGCCACGCTCAGGCAGGAAGAGGAGCGCTTCGCCGAGACCCTCGAGACGGGGATGGCGATCCTCGATGCGGCGCTCGCGGGCGGGCGCCGTCAGCTCGACGGCGAGACCGCCTTCAAGCTCTACGACACCTACGGCTTCCCGGTGGACCTCACCGCGGACATCGGGCGCGAGCGCGGCTTCACGGTGGACATGAAGGCGTTCGAGGCGGCGATGGCCGGGCAGCAGGAGCGCTCCCGCGCCGCGAGCAAGTTCAAGGCCGGCGCCCAGCTCGAGTACCGGGGCGCCAAGACCGCCTTCAGGGGCTACGAGTCGCTCTCCGAGGAAGGGCGGGTCGTGGCGCTCTACCGCGACGGCTCGCCCGTGGATCGCCTGTCCGCGGGCGAGACGGGCATCGTCGTTCTCGACCGCACGCCCTTCTACGCGGAGTCCGGCGGCCAGGTGGGCGACCGCGGCGAGCTCACGAAGGGCGGCACCTGCCTCACGCTCTTCGCGGTCGAGGACACGCAGAAGATCCAGGCCGAGGTCTTCGGGCACTACGGGGAAGTGAAGACCGGCGAGCTCGCGGTCGGAGACACGGTGGCCGCGCAGGTCGATCTCGACAAGCGCAGCCGCACGATGCGCCACCATTCCGTGACGCACCTCATGCACAAGGCGCTTTGCGAGGTCCTCGGGCCCCACGTGCAGCAGAAGGGGTCGCTCGTCGACGAGGACAAGACCCGCTTCGACTTCAGCCACAACGCGCCGATGACCGCGGCCGAGATCCGCCGCGTCGAGGAAATCGTCAACGCCGAGATCCTGCGAAACGAGGCGACGAGCGCGCGCGTCATGCCGATCGAGGAGGCCCGGAAGCTCGGCGCGATGATGCTCTTCGGCGAGAAGTACGGCGACGAGGTCCGCGTGCTCGACATCGGCTCCTCGCGCGAGCTCTGCGGCGGCACGCACGTCGCGCGAACCGGCGACATCGGCCCCTTCCGCATCGTCTCCGAGGGCGGCGTGGCGGCGGGCATCCGTCGCGTCGAGGCGATCGCGGGCGGCGTCGCCCTCGCGCACGCCCGCCGCCAGTCCGAGGCGCTCGAGCGCGTCGCGGAGGCGATCAAGGCGCAGCCGCTCGAGGTCGAGGCGAAGCTCGCGCAGATCCTGGAGAGCGTGAAGACGCTCGAGAAGGAGGTCGCGCGCCTGAAAGGGCAGCTCGCGTTCGGCCGCCTCGACGACGTGCTCGGCGCCGGGATGCGCACGGTCAAGGGCGTGAAGGCCATCGCCATGGTCCTCGACGGGGCGGACCCGGGGATCCTGCGCGAGACGCTCGACAAGGTGAAGGAGCGGCTGGGCAGCGGCGTGGCGCTCCTCGCCTCGGTGAACGAGGGCAAGGTCTCGCTCATCGCCGGCGTGACCAGGGACCTGACGGCGAAAGTGAAGGCGGGAGAGCTCGTCAACTTCGTCGCGCAGCAGGTGGGCGGCAAGGGCGGCGGGCGCCCCGACATGGCGCAGGCCGGCGGCACCGATGCCGCGGCGCTTCCCGACGCGCTGAAGTCCGTCGAAGGCTGGCTGGAGCAGCGCCTCTAGCGGGCTTGCTCGGCCACGCCCGCCCCCCATGCAGCCCCGCGAGCATCCCCAGCGCCGCGCCCTCAACGACGAGGTGCATGCGCGCCCGCCGTTGCGGCTCGCGGGGGCCCAGCACATCGTGTACCTCGCGATCCAGCACGAGCCCGGGGATCGGGCGGCCCAGCGCGATGCGCTCGCGCGCTTCGCCGCCCAGGCCGGCGCGCAGCTCCCGGAGGGCAATCCGGACCATGTCGTCGTGACATTCGGGCCGATCCGCCTCAAGTGGGAAGGCCACACCGAGTTCACGAGCTACACCTTCTGCGGCGACCGGCGCGAAGGCGAATCGCCCGCCCAACTCCTCGCCCGCGCCGGTTGGCCGTCGATCGCCGCGGACCTGCCGGGCGAGGTCGTGGTCGCGGTGAGCGTCGAGCTCACGCCGTTCGCGGGCGAGGAGCCGCCCCCCGACGCGTACCGGCCCGAGGGCGAGACGGTGATCGGCGGTGCGCTCGCCGAGGGGCGCGCGTGGGGGTATGCGGACTTCCGCATCCGCGCGGACGGCTTCACGCACTTCCTGATCCTCAACCGGTCGATGGGGCTCGGCCAGGCCGGGCGGATGGTCCAGCGCGTGCTCGACATCGAGACCTACCGCACGATGGCGCTCGCCGCGTTTCCGGTCGCGCGAAGCTCCCAGCCGGAGCTCCGTGCCATGGAATCCGAGCTGGGAGGCATCGTCGAGCGTCTCGCGACGACCGGGCCCGAGGACGAGCCGGGGCTCCTGGACGGCCTCACGCGCCTCGCCGCGCGGGTCGAGAGGCTGCACAACGCGACCCGTTACCGCTTCGACGCCGCCGAGGCCTATGACGCGATCGTGCGCCGCCGCCTCGAGGAGCTGCGCGAGGTCCGCATCCCGGGCCTTTCCACGATCGAGGAGTTCATGCAGCGGCGAATGGCGCCCGCCATGGCCACCTGCCGCAGCACTTCCCGCCGGATCGACGACCTCGCGGGACGCGTATCGCGCGCGAGCGAGTTGCTGCGAACGCGCGTGGACATCGTGCGCGAGCAGCAGAACCAGGAGATGCTCGCCTCGCTGAACCGCAGGCAGCGCCTCCAGCTGCGCCTGCAGCAGGCCGTCGAGGGTCTCTCGATCGTGGTGCTCACCTACTACGGGGCCTCGCTCGCGGGGGTGGTCGCCAAGGCGGCCAAGTCCGCCGGCCTCGACGTGAATCCCGACGTCGTCGCGGGGATCGCGGTGCCCGTCGTGGCGCTCCTCGTGTTCGCGGCGGCGCGCCGCGTGCGCAAGTCGCTGCGCGGCGAGGGCGGGCCGTAGCCGGGAACCCGCCCGCGTGAACGACCTGCGCTATTGCCCGCGGTGCCGCACGCCGCTCGAGGAGCGCGAGGAGGGCGGCCGCGCGCGTCTCGCCTGCCCCGCCGAGGGCTGCGGCTTCACCTTCTGGGGCAACCCCACGCCCGCCGTGGGCGTCCTGGTCGAGCACGAGGGCGAGGTGATCCTCGCGCGGAACAGGCTCTGGCCCGAGGGCTGGTTCGCGCTCGTGACCGGCTTCCTCGAGGCCCGCGAGGACCCGAAGGCCGCCGTGGCCCGCGAGGTGAAGGAAGAACTCGGCCTCGACGTCGTCGAGACGAACCTCATCGGCAACTACCTGTTCGACCGCAAGAACGAGATCATGCTCTGCTACCACGCCGTGGCCACGGGCACCGTGGCCCTGGGCGAGGAGCTCGCGGAGGTCCGCCGTTACGCACCGCGCGACCTCCGGCCCTGGCCGCGGGCCACGGGCCTCGCGGTCGCCGACTGGATGCGATCGAGGGGGCTCCCGGTCGAGTTCGTGGAATTCCCGGCGCCCGCCGCGGCCCGGCCGAAGGCATGAACGCGCCGGAAGCGACCGGGCGCATCCGCGCCTACCTGCGCGCCGCGGGCCTGGAGTCGCTCGTCGGCCGCGAGGGCGAGGTCGAGCGCTCGATCCACGACCTGCTCGAGGCCCTCGGCGAGAAGGTCGAGATCGGCGACCCGCAGTCCCTCTACACCTACCCCGTCCCGATGCTCTCCGCCGACGGCGCCTGCTCCGCCGTCGAGGAGCTCGCCCCGATGCCCTACGACCTCGGAGCGATCCTCGGCGGAAGGAGCGAGCAGACCACCCGCCGGCTGGCCCTTCTCGAGCGGCTCGTCGAGCGCGCGCAGGAGACCACCGGTGCCGAGTGGATCGGCATCTACCAGCGCCGCGCGAATCCCGCCGGTGCCGAGGTCCTCGTGAAGCTCGCCTACGTGGGCCGGCCGAGCCGCGCCGAGTTTCCGCTGAGTACCGAGTTCGCGCGCGGCAGCACCAACAGCACGGTCGGGCTCACGGGGCGCGCGACGGTGATCGACGACGTCGCGCGGCACATCCAGGGCGGTGGCGGGTTCTACGTCTGCGATCGCGAGGTCCGGTCCGAGGCCTGCATCCCCATCCTGGACGAGCGCCTGCAGGTCGCGGGCATCGTGGACGCGGAGGCGAAGTCGAAGGGGTTCTTCACCGCGGGACGGCTCGCGGTCCTCGCCGCGCTCGCGCTCGTCGCGCCCCCGGTCCTGCCCTAGGGGCAGGGCATCATTTCCCGCTTCGCGCCTTCGGCGTCATTTTCCCGATCGCGCCTTCGGCAGCATGTCCGTGATCGAGCCTTCGGCGATCTCGGCGCCGAAGAACACGGTCTCGGAAAGCGTCGGGTGCGGATGGATCGTGAGCCCGATGTCTTCCGCGTCCGCGCCCATCTCGAGGGCGAGCACGGTCTCGGCGATGAGCTCGCCCGCGTTCACGCCGACGATGCCCGCGCCGAGAATGCGCTTCGTGTCCTTCTCGAAGAGGATCTTGGTGAGGCCTTCCTCCCGGCCCATGCCGAGCGCGCGGCCGCTCGCCGCCCAGGGAAAGACCGCCTTCTCGTAGGCGATGCCCTTGGCCTTGGCCTCGGGCTCCGAGAGGCCCATCCACGCGACCTCGGGGTCCGTGTAGGCCACGCTCGGGATCGCGCGCGCCTCCCAGGCGTGGTGGGCGAGGCCCGCGATCACCTCCGCGGCGAGCTTGCCCTCGTGGGTCGCCTTGTGCGCGAGCATGGGCTCGCCGACGATGTCGCCGATGGCGAAGATGTGCGCGACATTGGTGCGCATCTGCCCGTCGACGGGGATCCAGCCGCGTTCGTTCACGGCCACGCCCGCGTTCTCCGCTCCGATTTCCCTGCCATTGGGCCTGCGGCCGACCGCGAGCAGCACCCGGTCGTAGGTCTCGGGCGCCGGGGCGTTCGCCGAGCCGTCGGCCTTCTCGAACGTGGCGCGCAATCCCGCCGGCGTCGCCTCGATCTTCGCGACCTTGGTGCCGAGGAGGATCTTCTCGTATCTCTTCTCGATGCGCTTCGCGAGCGGCTTGACGATGTCGGGGTCGGCCCCGGGGATCAGGCGGTCCATGAACTCGACCACGGTCACCTGGCTCCCGAGCGCGTCGTAGACCGTGGCCATCTCGAGGCCGATGATGCCGCCGCCGATGACGAGCAGGCGCTTCGGGACGTCCTTCAGCTCGAGCGCGCCCGTGGAGTCCATGAGGCGCGGGTCGTCGTACGGGAAGCCCGGGATGCGCGCCGATTGCGATCCTGCGGCGATGATGCAGTGGTCGAAGGACACGACCTTGCGGCCTTCGCGGGTCTCGACCTCGAGCGTGTGCGCGGTGGCGAAGCGGGCCTTGCCCTCGACGACGGTGACCTTGCGGGTCTTGGCGAGGCTCGCGAGGCCCTTGGTGAGCTTCGCGACCACGCCGGACTTGAAGCCTCGCAGCCCGTCGAGGTCGATCTTCGGCGCCCCGAACGCCACGCCGAAATGGGCCATCTCCTCCGCGTCCGCGATCACCCGCGCGGCATGCAAAAGCGCCTTCGACGGAATGCAGCCCACGTTCAGGCAGACCCCGCCGAGCGTGGCGTAACGCTCCACGAGCACGACCTTCTTGCCGAGGTCGGCCGCGCGGAACGCCGCGGTGTAGCCGCCGGGACCCGCGCCGAGGACGAGCACCTCCGCGTGGAGGTCCGCGTCCAGGCTCGCGAGCGTGGAGGTCAGCGCCTCGCGCAGCGCCGCCTTCGTGGATGGCGCGGCCGACGGGGCCGCGGCCGCCGCGGGCGGGGCGGCGCCCGCCGGGACCGGGGACTGGGCGGCGCCTGCCGCCGCCGTCTCGAGGACCACGATCACGCTGCCCTCGGAGACCTTGTCCCCGAGCTTCACCTTGAGCTCCCTCACCGTACCCGCGTGGGTGGAGGGAACCTCCATCGTCGCCTTGTCGGACTCGAGCGTGACGAGGGAATCGTCCTTCTTCACCGCGTCGCCGGGCTTCACGAGCAGCTCGATGACCGGGACGTCCCGGAAGTCGCCGATGTCGGGAACCTTGATTTCGAGCGTCGCCATGGCGGGGCCTCAGAGCACGACGCGGCGCAGGTCCGCGATGACCTGCGCGAGGTAGGCGGTGAAGCGCGCGGCCGAAGCGCCGTCGATCACCCGGTGGTCGTAGGACAGCGACAGCGGCAGCATCAGCCGCGGGGCGAACTCGCGCCCGTTCCACACCGGTTTCATGGCGGACTTGGAGATTCCGAGGATGGCGACCTCGGGCGCGTTGATGATCGGCGTGAACGCGGTGCCGCCGATGCCGCCGAGCGAGGAGATCGAGAAGGTGCCGCCCTGCATGTCGGCGGGGCCGATCTTGCCGTCGCGCGCCTTGGCGGCGAGCTCCGCGGTCTCCTTCGCGATGTCGAGCACGCCTTTCTGGTCGGCGTTCTTGATGACCGGGACGACGAGCCCCTGCGGCGTGTCGGCGGCGAAGCCGATGTGCCAGTAGCGCTTGAGCACGAGGCTGTCGCCGTCGAGCGAGCTGTTGAAGTCGGGGAACCTCTTCAGCGCGGCCACGCAGGCCTTGATGATGAAGGCGAGCGCCGTGGCCTTCACGCCGGACTTCGCGTTCTCCTCGTTCACCCGCTGGCGGAAGGACTCGAGCTCCGTGATGTCCGCCTCGTCGAACTGCGTGACGTGCGGGATCATCACCCAGTTGCGGGCGAGCGCGGGCCCCGAAAGCTTGCGGATGCGCGAAAGCGGTTGCGTCTCGACGGGCCCGAACTTGGCGAAGTCGACCTTCGGCCACGCGGGCAGCCCCAGGTCGGCGAGCCCGCCGCCGGCGGCGCGCGCCGCCGCGGCGCCGCCGCCGGCGAGCGCCTGCTTGACGAAGTTCTGGATGTCTTCCTTGAGGATGCGCGATTTCGGCCCGCTGCCCTTGACGAGCGAGACGTCCACGCCGAGCTCGCGCGCGAACCGCCGCACGCCGGGGCTCGCGTGGGGCGCGTGGCCGGTCTCGGCTTGCGTACCCGCGGGCGCCGGACGCGTTCCCGCGGCGGGCGTGTGGGGCGCCGGGGCCTTCGCGGCGGCCGCGGGCGCCGCGGCGGCGGGGGCGGGGGGCGCGGCAGGCGGCGCGGCCGCGGGAACGGCCTTCGCCGTGCCCGCGGAGGCTCCGGCGGCTTCGAGCAGCAGGATCACGGCGCCTTCGGAGACCTTGTCGCCCACCTTGACCCTCATCTCCCTGACGACGCCGCCTTCCGGCGCGGGGACCTCCATCGTCGCCTTGTCGGATTCGAGCGTGACGAGGGACTCGTCCTTGCGGACGGTGTCGCCGGCCTTCACCAGCACTTCGATGACCGGCACGTCCTTGAAATCGCCGATATCGGGAACGCGGACTTCCTGCGCTTGGGCCACGATCTTCTTCCTTTTTCTAGACCGTCCAGGGGGCGGGCTTTTCCGCGTCGATGCCGTACTTGCGGATCGCCTCGGCGACCTTTGCCGCGGGGATCTCGCCGTCCTCGGCGAGCGCCTTGAGCGCGGCCACGGCGACGTGGAAGCGGCTCACCTCGAAGAAGCGGCGCAGGTTCTCGCGCGAATCGCTGCGGCCGAAACCGTCGGTGCCGAGCACCTTGTAGCGGCGCGGCACGAACTCGCGGATCTGGTCGGCGAAGGCGCGGATGTAGTCGGTCGCCGCGACCACCGGGCCCTTCGTGGGCGCGAGGCACTGCTCGACGTAGGAAGCGCGGGGCTTTTCCGCCGGATGCAGCAGGTTCCAGCGGGCCGCGGCCATGCCGTCGCGGCGAAGCTCGTTGAAGCTCGGGCAGCTCCAGACGTCGGCGGACACCTCCCAGTCCTTCTTCAGGAGCTCGGCCGCGGCCATCACCTCGCGCAGGATCGTCCCGCAGCCGAGCAGCTGCACGCGCGCGCCCTTGGCCGCGCCCTCGCCCGGCAGGCGGTACATGCCCTTCAGGATGCCTTCGCGCGCGCCCTCGGGCAGCGCCGGGTGCGGGTAGTTCTCGTTCATCACGGTGATGTAGTAGAAGACGTCGTCCTGGTCCGCCACCATCCGCCGCAGCCCTTCCTGCACGATGACAGCCACCTCGTAGGCGAAGCTGGGATCGTAGGAGAGGCAGTTCGGGATCACCGAGGCGAGGACCTGGCTGTGCCCGTCCTCGTGCTGCAGGCCCTCGCCGTTGAGCGTCGTGCGCCCCGCCGTGCCGCCGACGAGGAAGCCCCGGGCGCGCATGTCGCCGGAGGCCCAGACGAGGTCCCCCGTGCGCTGCAACCCGAACATCGAGTAGAAGATGTAGACGGGGATCATGGGCACGTTGTTCGTGGAGTACGAGGTCGCCGCCGCCATCCACGAGCACATCGCGCCCGCCTCGTTGATGCCCTCCTGCAGGATCTGGCCGTTCTTGTCCTCCTTGTAGAACATGAGCTGGTCGCTGTCCTCGGGCTCGTAGAGCTGGCCGACGGAGGAGTAGATGCCCAGCTGCCGGAAGAGCCCCTCCATGCCGAAGGTGCGCGACTCGTCGGGCACGATGGGCACGATGTGCCGGCCGATGGTCTTGTCCTTCACCAGCGCGGTCAGCAGGCGCACGAAGGCCATCGTCGTCGAGATCTCGCGGCCTTCCGCCGTCGCCTCGAGCAGCGGCTTGAACGCCTCGAGCTTCGGCGCGTCCAGGCTCGCCGAGCGGCGCCGGCGCTGCGGGATCGATCCGCCGAGGCGCGCGCGCACGTCGTGCAGGTACTGCATCTCGGGCGATTTCTCGGCGGGCTTGAAGTAGGGCAGGTCGGCGAGCTTGTCGTCGGTGATGGGGATCGCGAAGCGGTCGCGGAACTGCTTGAGCGTCTCGATCGGCATCTTCTTCTGCTGGTGCGCGACGTTCTTGCCCTCGCCCACCGCGCCCATCCCGTAGCCCTTCACGGTCTTGGCGAGCACGACCGTGGGCTGGCCGGCGTGGTGCACCGCCGCGTGGTAGGCCGCGTAGATCTTGTGCGGGTCGTGGCCGCCGCGGTTCAGGCGCCAGACGTCCTCGTCGGACATGTTGGCGACCATGGCCTTGAGCTCGGGATACTTGCCGAAGAAGTGCTCGCGAACGTAGGCGCCGTCGCGGCTCTTGAACTTCTGGTACTCGCCGTCGACCGCTTCCTCCATGCGCTTGAGGAGGATGCCGTCCTTGTCCCTCGCGATGAGCGGGTCCCAGTAGGAGCCCCAGATCAGCTTGATCACGTTCCAGCCCGCGCCCCGGAAGTTGGTCTCGAGCTCCTGGATGATCTTGCCGTTGCCGCGCACCGGGCCGTCGAGCCGCTGCAGGTTGCAGTTCACGACGAACACGAGGTTGTCGAGCCCCTCGCGCGCGGCCATGCCGATGGCGCCCATGGACTCGGGCTCGTCCATCTCGCCGTCGCCCATGAAGGCCCAGACCTTGCGACCGGCCGTGTTCGCCATGCCCCGGTCCTGCAGGTAGCGCAGGAAGCGCGCCTGGTAGATCGCCTGGATCGGGCCCAGGCCCATCGACACCGTCGGGAACTGCCAGAACTCGGGCATGAGCCAGGGGTGCGGATAGGAGGCGATGCCCTTGCCGTCGACCTCCTGGCGGAACATGTCGAGCTGCGCCTCGGTGAGGCGCCCCTCGAGGAAGGCGCGGGCGTAGACGCCGGGCGAAGAGTGGCCCTGGATGTAGATGAGGTCGCCGCCGTGGCCCTCCGAGGGCGCGCGCCAGAAGTGGTTGAAGCCCACGTCGTAGAGCGTGGCGGCGGAGGCGAAGCTCGCGATGTGCCCGCCGAGCTCGAGGTCCTTGCGCCCGGCGCGCAGCACCATCGCCACGGCGTTCCAGCGCACGATCGAGCGCAGGCGGTTCTCGATCTCCTGGTCGCCGGGGGAGCGCTCCTCGAGGTGCGGGGGAATCGTGTTGATGTAGGCGGTGTTCGCGCTGAACGGCAGGTACGCGCCCGAGCGGCGCGCCTTCTCGATGAGGTGCTCGAGGAGGAAGTGCGCGCGTTGCGGGCCCTCGATCTCGAGCACGGCGTCGAGCGATTCGACCCATTCCCGCGTCTCGAGCGGGTCAACGTCTTGCAGGCGGTCCATGGCGACCTCGGTGGGAGTTGCGGATGGGGAGCGAAACGACGGAGCCTCGGCGGCGGCCCCATTAGACCGAATCGTATAATGGCGCGCAATGCGGCGGGGCGGGTCGCGCGAAAGCGCGAATCCCGCCTTCGCGGGCACGATCGCGGAGTCCCGAAACCGCCCGGGCTCGCCGCCAAAGTATCCCTAATAATCAGGGACATCGGGCGCGAAACGGGATTGTTTCTTAAAAAAGCTTTTTAAGTTATTATAAAAACGAGTTTTTGCGAGCTGCGCTGGGGAGGGTCCGGGATCGACCCGCCGGAGAAGCACGGGCGGCGATTCCTCGCGTCGAACGGACGTCGTCGAAAAGAAACCGGGAACCGAGATGATGGCAGGGGCGCACAGGGCTGGAATGCCGGGGACCGCGGGCGACCGCGGGCCGGATCGCGCACGCGCCGCGGGGGGGCGCGGGTGAACATTGCGCAGGCGCTGCAGTCGGCGAGCCTCACGGACCCCGGGCGGGTCCGGGACCACAACGAGGACTGCATCGAGTCGCGCCCCGAGATCGGCCTCTTCGTCCTGGCCGACGGGATGGGGGGCTACAACGCGGGCGAGGTCGCGAGCGGCATGGCCACCTCGCTGATCGCCGACGGGCTGGCCGAGACCTGGAGCCCGCGGGAGGTCGACCGGATGGGCCGCGAGGAGGCGAAGGCGCTCTCGCAGCGGCTGATCCTCGATCAGGTCGCGCGCGCGAACGCCGCGATCTTCACGACCTCGCAGAACAACCCGGAATGCGCCGGGATGGGGACGACGCTGGTGGTATGCCTGTTCTACGACAACTTCCTCACCGTCGCCCACATCGGCGACTCGCGGCTCTATCGCCTGCGCGGGGAGACGATGGAGCAGGTGACGCGCGACCATTCGCTGCTGCAGGAGCAGCTCGACTCGGGGCTCATCACGCCGGAAGAGGCCAAGCTTTCGCAGAACAAGAACCTCGTGACGCGCGCGCTCGGCATCGATCCCGTGGTCGAGACCGAGATCCACGTCCACGAGACCGAGCCCGAGGACGTCTACCTCCTGTGCTCGGACGGGCTGAACGACATGGTCGAGGACGAGGAGATCCGCCTCACCCTGATCACGCTGAAGACCAACCCCAGCCTCACGGTCCAGCAGCTGGTTCAGGCCGCCAACGACAACGGCGGCCGTGACAACATCTCGGCGATGCTGGTGCGCGTCGTCGAGCCATTCGGCGTTGCGCGCGGCTGGCTCGCGAGGCTCAAGGCACTATTCCGGTAACGGGCAAGGACAACGACTATGGCCAAGCTGATTCTGAGTGTCGACGGGCAGGTGCTCAAGGAACACACGCTCTCCAAGGAGCGCACCCTCATCGGCCGCAAGCCCCACAACGACATCCAGATCGACAACCTCGCGGTGAGCGGCGAGCACGCGGCGATCATCACGATCCTGAACGACTCGTTCATCGAGGACCTGGGCAGCACCAACGGCACCATGGTCAACGGCAAGCCCGTCAAGAAGCACTTCCTGCAGAACAACGACGTCATCGAGATCGGCAAGCACAAGCTCAAGTACTTCAACGATGCCCCGTCGCAGGCCTCGGCCGCGGACTTCGAGAAGACGATGATCATCCGCAGCCCCGCGAAGGCCGCGGCCGCGCCCGCCCCGAGCACGGGCGACACGCAGACCAACCTCAAGCCGCTCGCCCCCGAGGTGGTGAAGCCCGCGGCCCCCCCGCCGGCCGCCGCGCCCGCCCCGGCGCCTTCGCCCGCGCCTTCGGCTGCGCCCGCGCCGGCCCCTGCGCCGGCCGCGGAAGCCCCCGCCCACGCGGCGGGCACGCCGCTGCGCGAGGCGGCGATCCAGGTCCTTTCGGGCGCGGCCGCCGGGCGCACCCTCGACCTCACCAAGAATCTCACGACGATCGGCAAGCCCGGACTGCAGGTGGCCGTGATCACCAAGCGCCCCAACGGCTACTTCATCACGCACGTGGAGGGCGCCACGTTCCCGACCCTCAACGGCGCCTCGCTCGGCGGCCAGGCCCACCCGCTCAACGACCACGACCTGATCGAGATCGCCGGGGTCAAGATGGAGTTCTTCTACAAGCCGTGAGCCCCCTCCTGGCGGGCCCGCTCCCGCGTCGCGCGGGTCCCCGGGATCGGCCGCTTCCGCAGCGGCCGATCTGTGGAATGGCGCACAACGGCCGCGGCGCTTTTCGCCGATAATGGCCCGATTGCCCGGTCCGCGACGCGACCGGGGCTTGCGCCCGGTCGGCCGTGAACACCCGGCCGCCGCGACCCGAGGGCAGGAAATGCGGATCAGGGTACTGGGGTGCAGCGGGGGCATCGGCGGGAGTCTGCGCACGACGTCCCTGCTGGTCGACGAGGACGTGCTGGTCGATGCCGGCACCGGCGTGGGCGACCTCACGCTGGAGGGGCTCGCGAAGATCGACCACATCTTCGTCAGCCACTCCCATCTCGACCACGTGACGAGCATCCCGTTCCTCGTGGACACGGTGTGCTGGATGCGCGGCAGCCCGATCGTGGTCTACGGCATCAAGGAGACGCTCGACATCCTGCGCGCGCACCTCTTCAACTGGAAGATCTGGCCCGACTTCACGCAGATCCCCGACGAGGCGAAGCCGTTCATGGTCTATCGCGAGATCGTGGTCGGAGAGACGATCACCCTGCGGGGGCGGCGCATCACCGCCATCCCCGCCAACCACACCGTGCCCGCCGTCGGCTACGCGCTGCAGACCGAGCGCGGTGCGCTCATCTACACCGGCGACACGACGGTCAACGACGACCTGTGGGGCGTGGTCAATGCCACGCCCGACCTGAAGTACCTCATCATCGAGACCGCATTCTCGAACAAGGAGGACCACATCGCGGCCGCCTCCAAGCACCTCTGCCCCCGGATGCTCGCCCTCGAGCTCGACAAGATGAAGGGCCGCCCCGAGGTGTTCATCACGCACCTCAAGCCGGGCGAGGGGGCGCTCACGATGAAGGAGGTGGGGGAGGCGGCGGGGCGCTGGAGGCCGCGGATGCTGGAGAACAACCAGGAGTTCACGCTCTAGCGCGCTCCGCGCGCCGGGCGATTCGGGCAACGGCAGGAACAACGGACGGCAGGTGAGACCATGAGCGCAGTGTTCGAACAGAAGGTCCAGGCGGCGCCCAACGTCGCCGACATGAGCGTCAAGCTCGCGTTCTCGAAGAAGCTCCAGGCGGTGACCAACCGCATCCATTCGACGAACAACATCGACGAGATCATCCTCGACGTCTCGCGCGACATCTGCCAGCTCTTCGAGGCGGACCGCATGACGGTCTACATCACGAGCGAGGACGGCTCGTCGATCGTCTCGAAGGTGAAGACCGGCCTCAACTCGTTCAAGGACATCAAGCTGCCGATCTCGGAGTCCTCGCTCGCCGGGTTCAGCGCGCTCAACAAGCGCCACATGAACATCAAGGACGTCTACGACGACGCCGAGCTCAAGCAGTTCTCGCCGAACCTCACCTTCCTCAAGGCGGTGGACCAGCGCACCGGCTACCGGTCCAAGCAGATGCTCATCGCCCCGATCCTGGGCGGCGACACGGGCACCGAGCTGATGGGCGTGATCCAGCTCATCAACAACCTCGCGGGGCAGCCGTTCTCGGCGCTGCACGACGAGGGGGTGATGGAGCTGTCGAAGACGCTCGCCATCGCCTTCCGCGTCCGCCAGCAGATGCCGGGGCAGGTGCAGTCGAAGTTCGAGTACCTGGTGATCGACAGCATCATCCAGGCGGGCGAGCTCGAGCTCGCCACGAAGGCCGCGCGGCGCAAGAACAAGAACGTCGAGGAGATCCTCGTCGACGAGTTCCAGGTGAAGCTGCCGGCGATCGGTGCGGCGCTCGCGAAGTTCTTCAGCGTCGAGTACGAGCCGTTCAAGCCCGACCGCATCAAGCCCATCGACCTGCTGAAGAACATCAAGCGCGACTACGCGGAGGCGAACAACTGGATCCCGCTCGAGGATTCGAAGCAGGGCGTCATCGTGATGTGCACGGACCCCGAGCGCGTGCGCAACTCGCGCATGGTCGAGAACGTCTTCCCGCGCGCGAAGATCGTCTACAAGGTCGCGACCCACCGCGACTTCGTCCAGACCCTCAGCCAGTTCTTCGGCGCGGAGGGCGCCGCGGGTTCGGAGTCGATCGGCGACCTCCTCTCGAGCCTGGACGACGAGGAAGAGGGCACGATCGGCATGGGCACCGACGAGGTCTCGGCGGCCGCGGACAACGAGCTGGTGAAGCTCGTGAACAAGATCATCGTGGACGCCTACAACCAGGGCGCGTCCGACATCCACGTCGAGCCCCTGCCCGGCAAGGGCAAGACCGGCATCCGCTTCCGCAAGGACGGCTCGCTCTCCAATTACATCGAGGTGCCGGCCTCCTACCGCCAGGCGCTGGTCACGCGCCTGAAGATCATGTGCGACCTGGACATTTCGGAGAAGAGGAAGCCCCAGGACGGCAAGATCAAGTTCAAGAAGTTCGGCCCGCTGGACATCGAGCTGCGCGTGGCGACGATCCCGACGGCGGGCGGCGTCGAGGACGTGGTGATGCGCATCCTCGCCGCGGGCGAGCCGATCCCGCTCGACAAGCTCGGCGTGCTCCCGGCGAACATGGAGCGGCTGAAGTCCTGCGTCTCCAAGCCCTACGGCCTCTTCTTCGTGTGCGGCCCGACGGGCTCCGGGAAGACGACCACGCTGCACTCGGTCCTGGGCTTCCTCAACACGGTCGACACCAAGATCTGGACGGCGGAGGACCCGGTCGAGATCACGCAGAAGGGCCTGCGCCAGTGCCAGGTGAACCCGAAGGCGGGATTCACCTTCGCGACCGCGATGAAGGCGTTCCTGCGCGCCGACCCGGACATCATCATGGTGGGCGAGATGCGCGACAAGGACACCACGTCGATCGGCATCGAGGCCTCCCTCACGGGCCACCTGGTGTTCGCCACCCTGCACACGAACTCCGCCCCCGAGTCGATCATCCGCCTGCTCGACATGGGGATGGACCCGTTCAACTTCGCCGACGCGCTCCTGGGCGTGCTCGCGCAGCGCCTCGCCAAGCGCCTGTGCAAGTGCAAGCAGACCTACACGCCCACGCAGGAGGAGGTGAAGCACTTCATCACCGAGTACTGCGACGAGCTCAAGAACACGCCCGAGTTCAAGGCGGACCTGAACGCGGGCTACAAGAAGGTGTTCGAGCGCTTCCAGAAGGACTACGGCTTCGGCAAGCCCGACTTCCAGATGTACAAGCCGGCCGGCTGCGACGCCTGCGGGGGCTCGGGTTACAAGGGGCGGGTGGGCCTGCACGAGCTGCTCGTGGGCACCGACCCGATGAAGAAGCTGATCCAGGAGCACGCGCGCGTGGCCGAGATGTTCTCCACGGCGCTCGCCGAGGGGATGCTCACGCTGAAGATGGACGGCATGGAGAAGGTGCTCCAGGGCATCACCGACATGGCCCAGGTCCGGGCGGTGTGCATCAAGTAATGGCCGTGCGACCCGAGGAACTGCGTCCCGCGCCCGCGGTCCCCCGCGGCGTGGTGGAGCTCGGGCGCGCGCTCGAGTCGCACGTCCTCTCGAAGCTCGAGTACCTGAACGCCATCGGCATCGCGCTCTCGCAGGAGCGCGACATCAACAAGCTGCTCGAGACGATCCTCATCGCCGCGAAGAACCTCACGCGCTCGGACGGCGGGACGCTCTACCGCCTCATCGACGGCAGGCTCCAGTTCGAGATCGTGCGCACCGACAGCCTGTCGATCGCCATGGGCGGGACCTCGGGCAACCCCGTGCCCTTCTACCCGATCCCCCTGCACGACAAGGACGGCAACCCGAACTACACGATGATCGCGGCCTACGCCGCGCTCACGCACAAGACGGTGAACGTGGCCGACGCCTATACCGAGGAGGGCTTCGACTTCTCGGGCACGCGCAACTTCGACAAGCGCACGGGCTACCGCTCGACCTCGTTCCTCACGGTGCCGATGAAGAACCACGAGGGCGACATCATCGGCGTGCTGCAGCTGCTCAACGCCATCGACCCGGCGACGGGCAAGGTGACGACCTTCGAGGACGAGGACCAGCGCCTCGCCGAGTCGCTCGCTTCCCAGGCGGCGATCGCGCTCACGAACCGCCTGCTCATCGGCCAGCTCGAGGCCCTCTTCGAGTCGCTGATCGAGCTCATCAACACGGCGATCGACGACAAGAGCCCCTACACGGGCGGCCACTGCAAGCGCGTGCCGACACTCACGATGATGCTCGCCGAAAGCGCCCACAACGCGGCCGGAGGGGCGCTTCGCGACTTCCGCATGTCCGACAAGGACCGCTACGAGCTCAAGATCGCGGGGCTGCTGCACGACTGCGGCAAGATCACCACGCCGGTGCACGTGGTGGACAAGGCGACCAAGCTGCAGACCATCTTCGACCGGGTGGAGCTCTTGGACACGCGCTTCGAGGTGCTCAAGCGCGACGCCGAGATCGAGAAGCTTGAGGCGAGGCTCGCGGCCCGGAGCGCGGGCGATGCGGCGGGCGAGCGCCGCGCCGAGGAGACCTTCGCCGCGCGCGTGCGCCAGCTCGACGAGGACCGGGAGTTCCTGCGCCGCTGCAACGTCGGCGGCGAGCGCATGAGCCCGGAGGACCAGGCGCGCGTGGCCCGGATCGCGGCCTACCGGTGGAGGAACGAGCACGGCGAATCCGTCTGCTTCCTCACCGAGGACGAGGCGAAGAACCTCTGCATTCCCTACGGGACGCTCACCGCGGAGGAGCGCGAGGTGATCAACCACCACATCGTCGCCACGATCAAGATGCTCGAGGCGCTGCCCTGGCCGCGCCACCTCGTGAACGTCCCGGAGTACGCGGGCGGGCACCACGAGCGCATGGACGGCAAGGGCTATCCGCGCGGGCTCAGGCGCGAGCAGATGAGCGTGCAGGCGCGGATCATGGGCATCGCCGACATCTTCGAGGCCCTGACCGCCAAGGACCGGCCCTACAAGCCGGGCAAGACGCTTTCCGAGTCGCTCGCGATCCTCGGCCGGCTGAAGGAAAACGGACACATCGACCCCGACCTCTTCGACGTCTTCGTGCGCGACAAGGTCTACCTGCGCTACGCCCGGGAGTTCCTCGACCCCGAGCAGATCGACGCGGTGGACGAATCGAAAATCCCCGGCTTCACTCCCTGATGGCACGGTTCTTGCGCCTTGCGGCCGGAACCGCGTCCACGATCCCTTCCTTTCCATGACGAATCGCATTCCCGTCGGCGTCTTCTTTGCGCTTTTCACCATCTCCGGATTCGCCGGCCTCATCTACGAGTCCATCTGGAGCCACTACCTCAAGCTCTTCCTCGGCCACGCCGCCTACGCCCAGACGCTGGTGCTCGCGATCTTCATGGGCGGGATGGCGCTCGGCTCCTGGCTCGTGAGCCGCTTCACGCACCGCATCGCGAACCTGCTCCTGGGCTACGCGATCGCCGAGCTCGGCATCGGGCTGCTCGCGGTGTCCTTCCACGCGATCTTCCAGGCGGTCACGGGCTGGGCGTTCGATTCCGTGCTGCCGGCGCTCGGCGGCAGCGGCGGCGTGGACGCGTTCAAGTGGACGCTCGCCTCGGTGCTGATTCTCCCGGCCTCGATCCTGCTCGGCACGACCTTCCCGCTGATGAGCGCGGGCATCATCCGCCTCTATCCCGACCAGAGCGGGCGGGCGCTGTCGATGCTGTACTTCACCAACAGCTTCGGCGCGGCGGCCGGGGTGCTCGCGAGCGGCTTCTACCTCATCGACAAGCTCGGCCTGCCGGGAACGATCCTCACCGCGGGGATCCTGAACATCACGCTCGCACTCTTCGTCTGGGCCATCACGAAACGTCTGCCGCCGGTGGCGCCCGCCGCGGCACCGGCCGCGCCCCGGGACGGCGCCGGCGCCGCCCTCGGCCGGGTCGTCCTGCTGCTCGCCTTCGCCACCGGGGCGGCCTCGTTCATCTACGAGATCACCTGGATCCGGATGCTCACCATGGGGCTGGGCGCCTCGACGCACGCCTTCGAGGTGATGCTCTCGGCCTTCATCCTCGGCATGTCGCTCGGCGCGTTCTGGTTCCGCAACCGCATCCAGGGGCTCGCGAGCGACACGGCCTGGCTCGCGGGGCTGCTCGTCGCGAAGGCCCTGCTCGCGATCTACGCCATCTGGATCTACAGCGACGTGCTCGCCTTCATCCAGTGGGTGATGCAGGCGACCGACCGCACCGACGCGGGCTACGTGATGACCACCTTCGCGGGCCTGGTGGCCTCGATGGTGGTGATGCTCCCGACCGCCTTCTGCGCGGGCATGACGCTTCCGCTCGCGACCCACGTGCTCACCTCGCGCGGGCTCGGCGAGGCCTCGATCGGGCGCGTCTACGGGGCGAACACGGCCGGCTGCATCGTCGGCGCGGCCTTCGCCACCCACGTCGGCATGGAGCTGCTCGGCGTGAAGGGGCTCACGGGGCTCGGCGCGCTCCTCGACGTCGGCGTGGGCGTCCTGGTCCTCGCGGCGACCGCGGCGGCCGCCTCCCGCCGCCGGGCGATCGCGGCGATGGCGACGGCCGGGGTCGTGGGGCTCGCGGGCTTCCTGTCCATCGAGCTCGACCAGCTGCGCATGTCCTCGGGCGTCTTCCGCTACGGAGTCTTCGCAGACCCGACGGTGAGCAAGGTGCAGTACTACAAGGACGGCAAGACCGCGACGATCTCGGTGATCGACATCAAGGGCCTGCGCACGATCCGCACCAACGGCAAGCCCGACGCGAGCGTGGCGATGGAAGCGGACCGGAAGGCCGCGCAGGACGAGGGGACGATGGTTCTCGCCGGAGCACTGCCGCTCGCGCTGAAGCCGGACGCCGTCGACGTGGCCAACATCGGCTTCGGCTCGGGGCTCACGACGCACACGCTGCTCGGCAGCCCGAAGCTGAAGGTGGTCGACACGATCGAGATCGAGCGCGCCATGATCGAGGGGGCGAAGTGGTTCTCCCCGCGAAACGACCGCGCCTATGCCGATCCCCGCAGCCGCATCCACATCGAGGACGCGAAGACCTTCTTCGCGGCCCACGGAAAGCTCTACGACTTCATCGTCTCCGAGCCCTCGAACCCCTGGGTGAGCGGGGTCTCGACGCTCTTCTCCGACGAGTTCTACGCGCAGGTGAAGCGCTACCTCAAGGACGACGGCCTGCTCATCCAGTGGGTGCAGGTCTACGAGATCAACGTGGGGCTGCTCTCGACCGTGTTCACGGCGCTCGGCAAGAACTTCGCCGACTACGCGGTCTACAGCCCGACGATCGGCGACCTCATCGTGATCGCCTCTCCCAAGGGAGTGCTGCCGCCGCTCACGGGCGAGGTCTTCCGCTACAAGGGCGTGGCCGACGACCTCGCGCACCTGGGCATCCGCGACCTCGGAGACCTCCAGGCGCTGCGCGTGGGCGGGCGCAAGGCCCTGGAGCCGCTCTTCCTCGAAAGCGGGTTCCTGCCGAACTCCGACTACTTCCCGGTGCTCGACCAGCATGCCCCGCGCTCGCGCTTCAAGCGCGAGAGCGCGGACGACGTGCGCGCCGTCCGCGAGCGCCAGGTGCCGCTGCTCGCGATGCTCGACGGCGAGTTCCGCACGCCGCTTTCGCGCCTCGCGGACGTGGGCGAGAACCGGCCCGTGCGGATCTCGAAGGCCGTCGGCGGCGCGGAGGCGATCGGGGTCATGCTCACGGGCGCTGCCTCGCGCGCGGCCTCGCTGCCGCCGCTGGGCCGGATGCAGGCGGCCTTCGCGCACGCGGGGCTCGCGGACTGCTCCGGGGCGGAGATCGACTGGGTCGATGCCGTGAACGACGTGATCCTGCGCTCCGCGCCCTACCTGGAGGGCAGGGAAGTCGCGACGGTCTTCGAGCGGATCGAGGCCTCGAAGTGCTGGAAGGGCCTCGACGAGACGAGCCGGCGGCGCGTGTCGCTCCTGAAGGCGATCAACGCGCGCGACGCGGTGGGGATGCGCACCCACGCCGAGGCGCTGCTCGAGCGCCTCGATCCCGCGCTGGAATCGGAGCGCGGCATGCTCGTGCTCGCGGCGATGACCGGGCATCTCGCCGCGGGCGACCGGGCGTCGGCGAGGGCCGTCTGGGACCGGAATTCCGAGCGGCTCACCGTTCCCCAGCGCCAGGATCTCGTCACCCGCCTCGCCGTGGCGCATGCGTCGGCGGCTGCCGACAAAGGCCCGAAACGGTGACGATTTCGGTCACATTTGGCAGGATAGCGCCGCGCGGTCGGCCTCGGGCCGGGATAGGTCGGCCGGAGGATCGGATTTCGCGGGCACAGCCGCCATCCGGTTTCGCGGGGCAACCCCGGGCTGAACCGCAAGCCATTGAATGGAAATATGAAAATGGGTCGGCGGGTAGGTTGCTGCGGGTGGGCGGTCGCCACTCGGTCCCGCGGGCGGATCTGGCACAAGGGTTGCATGCCAAGGGGCGCACACACGGTGGTGTGGCCAACGCAACCCAACCATTTGCCAAGGAAATCTCATGAAAAAGGTTCAGCAAGGCTTCACCCTGATCGAACTGATGATCGTGGTCGCGATCATCGGCATCCTGGCCGCGGTCGCGATTCCCGCGTACCAGGACTACCTGAAGCGTTCGAAGATCACGGAAGTCGCGGCGGTCGCCGGCGCGTGCAAGACCTC
>JBGAQP010000008.1:0-137287 GCA_044220635.1 Usitatibacteraceae bacterium | reverse complement strand
GGACGCTTGTCTCGGCAACGCATGGACTTCCCACTCCTGTTCAGCGACGCAGGCCGTGTGGTCGTCGAGGTTGACGGATCTCAGCACTTCGCCGAAGACGGGAAGCCATCCCTCGCCAGGTACGCGGACATGGTGGCGGCCGATCGTGACCTCCGGCTCGCCGGGTACGAGGTCTATCGTTTCGGGGCCAACGAGCTCACCGGCCACGGGTCGGCTGAACGGATCGAAGCATTCTTCCGGCGCTTACTTCGGAAGCACGCGGTCCTTCCCGGAGCCGGTTCGGCTGAGTGAAGTCATGCCAACCGATCCGGAGTTGCGGACGTGGGTTCAATTCCGCAAACGGGAATCGAACTGGCGTCCTGGCTTAGGCACTTGGCTGATGACCTCGGCCGGGCAGAACTGGTAGGATTGTTGGCAGTTGGGGCTGGATTCCGCACCTTTCCGCAGGAGTTCGCAGCGGCTCTAAGGCGCTGAGTTACATAGGTTTGGCGCAGGGTTCCACCCCACCACCAATGACGCCATCGGCCCACCCGGGCCGATGGCCCGCCTGCCCGGCGCAGGCTTTCCGCCGCGACCGCCTTGGTAGAATCGCGGTTTGCGGGCCGAACTCGTGACCCTTCCCATCGACATCATCGTCCCGGTCTATCGCGGCCTCGCGCAGACGCGGCGTTGCCTCGAGAGCGTGCTCGCGGATTCCGGCGCCGCCGCCCGGGAACTGATCGCGATCGACGATGCGAGCCCGGAGACGGGGATGCGCGCCTGGCTCGCGGAGCTCGCCCGTGCGGGCCGGATCACGCTGCGCACCCACGACGACAACCGCGGCTTCGTGCGCACCGCGAACGAGGGCATGGCCCTGCATCCGGACCGCGACGTCGTGCTGCTCAACAGCGACACGGAGGTCGCCGACGGCTGGCTCGACCGCCTCGCCGCCTGCGCGCGGCGCGAGCCCCGCGCGGGAACCGTCACGCCGTTCTCGAACAATGCGACCATCTGCAGCTACCCGCGTTTCTGCGAGCGCAATTCCCTGCCCGAGGGACTGAGCACCGCGGAGCTCGACCGCCGGTTCGCGCGCGCGAATGCCGGACGCGCCCTCGAGATTCCCACGGCCGTGGGCTTCTGCATGTACATCCGCCGGGACTGCCTCGACGAGGTCGGCTGTTTCGACGAGGCGGCGTTCGGGAGAGGCTACGGGGAGGAGGTCGATTTCTGCATGCGGGCCGCCCGTCGCGGCTTCCGGCACCTGCTGTGTGCCGACACCTTCGTGTACCACGAGGGCGAAGTGTCCTTCGGCGACGGGTCCGGAACGCGCGAATCCGCCCAGCGCGTCATCGACGAGCGCTACCCGGAGTTCCCGCGCCAGGTGCGCGACTTCGTCCAGCGCGACCCGCCGCGCCCCTTGCGGGAAGCGGTGAGCGCATGAGCGCGGCCACACCCTCGGCGCTCGTCACCCTCGTCGCCTTCGGCGCGCACGAAGCGGTCGCGCTCGAGGCCTGCGTTCGCGACATCGCCGCGAATTCCGTCCTGCCCGGCACGCACCTGTGCCTCGTCCCGATCGGGCCGGCCTCCGACGCGGCAAGAGGCGATCTCGAGCGCCTCGCGCGCCGCCACGAGCCGCGCCTGCGCTGGTCGCTCGAGTCCCCGGCGGGGCGCGAGGACTTCGCCGACTGCCTTCGGCGCATCGCCGCCCGCTTTCCGGGCGAGGACATCGCGCTGGTCGCCCCGGGGGCGCAACTTCCCTTCGCCTGGGATGCGCGCCTGGCGAAGGCCGCCCATGCCGCGCCCGGCAACGCCATCGCCGTCCCGATGTGCGACCTCGGCCCGCTGCATGCCCTGATCGAGGCGCCCGCGCAACCCGGGCAGCAACCCGACGGCGCGCTCGTCGACCGCATCGCCTACTGCATGGGCGAGCGCAGCTACTACGAAGTTCCGCGCGCCCATCCGGTGTGCGCCTACCTGCGGCGCGACGCCCTCGACGAGGCCCTGCCGACTCTCGGCGAAGGCCTTGCGGAACCGCAGTCGGTGCTCGACGCCCTGACGCGGGCGCTTCGCTTCCGGGGACGCAGCTGCGTGCTCCTCGACTACCTCTACGTCCGCCATGCCGGAATGGCACCGGCGGCGGTTCGCGGCGCCAACGCCCTCGAGGAGGGCGCCTACCTCCAGAACCACCCGCTCGGCGCCCTGCGCCGCGCCGTGGGCGATGCGATCGGGCGCGGCATTCCCTCCGTGTCCGTCCCGGGGCTCGACCACCGGCCCGTGCAGCTCCACATCATGCATTTCTGGGGCGGCGGCCTCGACAAATGGGTGCGGGACTTCGGCCTCGCGGACACCGCCCGGACCAACATGATCCTGTCGTCGTTCCGCATCGGCGACGCGGGGGGGCAGCGCATCGTCCTCTATTCGGACCCCGCCGCGAGCGTGCCGATCCGCGTCTGGGACATCGCGCAGCCGATCCCGTCCACGGCCCCGGCGAGCCTCGAATACCGCCGCATCCTCGACGAGATCATCGACGAGTTCGGAGTCGAGGCGATTCTCGTCTCCTCCCTCATCGGGCACTCGCTCGAGGCGCTCACGCGCCCCGTGAAGACCCTGCTCGTCTGCCACGACTTCTACCCGATCTGCCAGGCGATCAATCCGCAGTTCGGCGGCACCTGCGAGCGCTGCACGCTCGAGGACCTGCGCCGCTGCGCCGGATCGAACCCGCTCAACCGGTTCTTCAGGGACATGCCGAGCGAGGATTGGCACGCGATGCGCGGCCTGTTCGTCGAGCGCCTCGTGGCGGGCGGCATCGAGATCGTGGTGCCCTCGCCGTCGGTCGCGGCCACGCTGCGCAACCTCGACCCGCGCCTGCAGGGACACCGCTTCCACGTGATCGCCCACGGCATCGACCTGGACGCCCCCGCGATCCCGGCGAAGGCCCCGCTTCCCGGCGAGCCGCTGCGACTCGTCGTGCTCGGCCGCCTTTCGCTGCAGAAGGGAACCGAGCTTCTGCGCGAGGCCGCCGCCGCGCTGCGGCCTTACGCGACGATCACGCTCTTGGGCTGCGGCGAGGAGGGCGCGAAGCTCGCGCGCGATTGCGGCTGGGAGTTCGTCGAGCGTTACGGGCCCCGCGAGCTCCCCGGAGCGCTCGCCTCGCTCGCCCCGCATGCGAGCGTGCACGCCTCCGTCGTGCCCGAGACCTTCAGCTATACCCTGAGCGAACTCACGGCCCTCGGCGTGCCTTCGCTCGCGACCGCTCTGGGCAGCTTCCGGGACCGGATCGTGGACGGGGAAACGGGCTTCCTGTTCGAGCCCACGGCCCCGGCGCTGGTGGAGCTCGTCCGCGGGCTCCACGCCGAGCCCGGGCGCCTCGCCCGGGTCGCCGGGAATCTCGCCGCGCTCCCGAAAGGCCGGTCCACCGCCGCGATGGTCGAGGACTATCACCGGCTGGTCCCGCTGCCGGAGCGCGACGTCGCGCGCTTCGGCGTGGGCCTGGGCCGGCAGTCCGGCCTCACCGAGCCCTACCGCCACCTGACCGGCGCCTATGCGGAGCTGACCGGGGCCTACGCGCGCCTCGACAGGGCCTATGAGGAGACGCGCCTCGCCTACGAGCAGACCCGCCGGGCCTACGAGGACACGCGCGGGGAGTTCGACCGCTTCCGCAAGGTGTGGGACGCCTGGTCGCGCGAGTTCGATGCCCTCGCCGTGAAGCGGCACTGGTGGCGCGCGCCGCGCGCCCTGCGGATCACCGCCGAGATGCGCGCGCGCATGAAACCCGAGGGCGAAGCGCCCGCGGCCCCGGCGCCCGACCGCGACGAGACCTGAACCGACGCCGCCCCCCGGGCGCGGCCCCCATCCGGAGACCCCTGCCGTGACTGAATCGATGCGATACCCCTGGGCCGAGAGGCTTTCGCCGCGCCTGCTCAAGTCCCCCTGGTGGATCGGGCACATCCCGTTCGCCTACGAGCTGATCGCGCGGCACAGGCCGAAGGTCATCGTCGAGCTGGGGACCTACAGCGGGTCCTCGTTCGCTGCCTTCTGCCAGGCCGTCGAGGCCTGCGGACTGGACGCGAAGTGCTACGGCGTCGACCTGTGGCAGGGCGACGTCCACATGGGGCGCTTCGAGGAGGACCTCTACCAGGAGATCTCCGCCTACATGGCCTCGACCTACCCGGCGATCGCCACGCTCGTGCGCAAGGACTTCAACGAGGCGGCGGCGCAATTCGCCGACGGATCCGTCGACCTGCTGCACATCGACGGCACCCACACGCTGGAAGCCGTGAGCAACGATCTGCGCACCTGGCTGCCGAAGATGTCGGACAGCGGCGTGATCCTCTTCCACGACATCAACGTCACCGTCGCCAACGCGGGGCCGGCGGCGGAGAAGTTCGGCGTGCGGCAGGTCTTCGACGAGGTGAAGAAGCGCTATCCGCACCTCGAGTTCTCCCACTGCTGGGGCCTGGGGATGCTGGTCGTCGGGCCGAAGGCCGCGCCCGAGGTCCTCGCCCTGGTCGAGGACGCGAAGAGGCCGGAATTCCTGGACTACTTCGCGGCCAAGGGCGCCGAAGTCTCGAAGCGCTTCGAGGACATGAACGTGGCCCTCCCGGTCCACGACCCCTATTCGGCAGCCCCCGGGCTGTGGCGGCGGGCCGCGAACCGGCTTCGCCGCGTTGCTCGGCGCGTGGCGCGCAGCGTGATGCCCACCTGAGGACCGCCTCCCGAACCCGACTCCCGAGACCCGGCCGGAATCCCGTTTCCCCGCAGACCGCTTCATGACTCCCGAATCGCTCGTCAAGCTCATCGCGCTCTACTTCCCGCAGTTCCATGCCATTGCCGAGAACGACGCCTGGTGGGGGAAGGGATTCACGGACTGGGTGAACGTGCGCAAGGCCGAGCCCCAGTTCCGGGGCCACTACCAGCCGCGCGTGCCGCTCGGCGGGCGCTACTACGACCAGTCGCGCAAGGAGACGCTCGCCTGGCAGATCGGGCTCGCGAAGGAGCACGGCATCCACGGGTTCTGCCACTACCACTACTGGTTCGACGGCAAGCAGCTCCTCGAGACGCCGACCAACATGGTCCTCGAGTCGAAGGACCTCGACCTGCCCTTCTGCCTCGCCTGGGCCAACGAGACCTGGTCGCGCCGCTGGGACGGGCGCGACCACCACATCCTCCAGGAGCAGACCCATCGCCCCGACAAGGAGATCTGGACGCGGCACTTCGAGTACCTCTTCCGCGCCTGGAGCGACGAGCGCTCGATCCGGATCGACGGCCGCCCCGTGTTCCTCGTCTACCGTGCGCACCGCATCACGCAGATCGGCGCCATGTTCGACCACTGGCGGGAGCTCGCCCATCGGCGCGGCCTGCCGGGACTGTACCTCGTGTCAATGAAGCAGTACGAGTTCCCCATCCCCGAGGTCCTGCGGCATTTCGACGCCACCATGCAGTTCCAGCCGTTCGAGGCCATCTATTCGCCCGATTTCGAGGATCCGGGGATCGAGACCAGCAAGGCGATCGCGCCGATCCGGATGCTGCCGGAGAAGATCCAGGACATCCTGCGCGCGCTGCGCTACAAGTACTTCTCGGGGCTCACCTTCTACGACTACGACAAGGTCTGGAAGCAGATCCTCAAGGTGGAGCGCGAGGGCGGCATCCCGGCATTTCCCGGCGCGTTCGTCGACTGGGACAACACCGCGCGCTACGTGAAGCGCGCGCGCATCTTCCGGGGCGCCTCGCCGGAGCGCTTCGCCTACTGGTTCCGGCAGCTCGTGGAGGTCACCGCCCGGCGCCCCGCCCCGGAGCACTTCATCTTCCTGAACGCGTGGAACGAATGGGCGGAGGGCACCTACCTCGAGCCCGACGAACGCTACGGGCACGGCTATCTCGAGGCCATCCGCGACTGCCTCGCGCATGCCGCGGGGGCCCCCGCCCGCGCACCGGCGCCGCGCGCCGAAGCGGCCCGGGAGGCCGCCCTGCCCGCCGAGCTCGAAGACCGTCCCTCGATCCCATGAGCGCAAGGCCCCGCGCCGGGGATCGCGCACGGTTCCCGCGATGGATGCGCTGATCCTCGCCGGCGGCCTGGGCACGCGGCTCGCGCCCGTGGTCTCCAGCCGGGCGAAGAGCGTCGCGCCCGTCGCCGGCCGGCCGTTCCTGGGCCACCTGCTCGACCACCTGGCCCGCTCGCGCGAGATCCGGCGGGCGATCCTCTGCGTCGGCCACCTGGCCGATACGGTGGAGGCCTCGCTCGGCCCCCGCCATGGGCGCCTCGCCCTCGCCTATTCCCGCGAGGAGGCGCCGCTCGGAACGGGCGGTGCCCTGCGCCACGCCATCCGGGGCTTCGGCCTCGCCGCGCCCGTGCTCGCCCTGAACGGCGACTGCTACTTCGGCCTGCACGTCGATTCGCTCCTCGCGTTCCATCGACGCACGCGGCCGCTCGCCACGATCGCGGTGCTCCGCGTGCCCGATTGCGCCCGTTACGGCGCGGTGCGCCTGGCGGGACCGCGCGTGGCCGCCTTCGAGGAAAAGGGAGGGACGGGGCCGGCGTGGGTGAGCGCAGGCTGGTATGTCCTGTCGGGCCCGGCCCTGGCACGCCTGCGCACGATGCCGCGGGCCTTTTCGCTCGAGCGCGAGAGCCTCTCCGCGTGGGGCGCTGCCGGAGTGCTGGGCGCGTACCGGTCGCGCGCGCGCTTCATCGACATCGGCACCCCGGAGGATTACGAACGGGCCGGACGCATCGTCCCCGCCCGGCGCCGGGGCGCGCGCTGAGCGCCCCGGTGTATCATTCCCCGACTCCGGCTGCCCCCGACACCCAAGAACAAGGCCGACCGCGAACGTGAAGATCAGCGCCCGCTGGAACCCGAAGCTCTCGGTGAACACGCTCGCCCGCATCGCCATGGGGCTCGCGGTCGTCGTGGTCTTCCTCGTGAACGAGGCCGAGTGGGTCCAGTTCCGCTTCATCCAGCAACTCGAGCTCTGGGCCTACGACCAGAGGTTGCGCATCTTCATGCCGAAGACGCTCGACCCGCGAATCGTCATCCTCGACATCGACGAGAAGAGCCTCAACGCCGAGGGCCGCTGGCCCTGGAGCCGCGACAAGCTCGCCCTCATGGTGCGCAACCTCTTCGAGCGTTACAAGATCCGCGTCCTCGGCTTCGACGTCGCGTTCGCCGAGCCCGACCCGAGCTCCGGGCTCGCGAGCCTCGAGAGGCTGGCCAAGGGCGAGCTCAAGGACAACGCGGAGTACCAGGCCTTCCTGCAGCGCGAGCGCAAGAGCCTCGACTACGACGCGATCTTCGCCGAGGAGATCGAGAAGCACCCCGTGGTGCTGGGGTTCTTCCTCGGCGGCAAGACCGAGAAATCGGGGGTGCTCCCGGCGCCCGTCTTCAACGATACCTCGCTCGGCCCGGCGCTCTTCCGGCACCACCTGGCGAGCGGCTACAGCGGCAACATCGAGGCGTTGCAGAGGAACGCGACCGCCGCGGGCCACCTCTATCCGGCCCTCGATTTCGACGGCACCACCCGGCGCGTGCCGCTGTTCATGCGCTACGGGGACGGCTACTACGAGGCGATGGCGCTCGCCGTGACGCGCACCTACCTCGGCAACGCCCCGGTGAAGATCCGCACCGAGACGCGCGGGCGCGGGGCCGACGCCCTGGGATGGATCACCGCAATCGAGATCGGCAGCCTCAAGATCCCGCTCGACGAGTCGATGACCGCGCTCGTGCCCTACCGGGGCGCGCAGGGGGCCTTCCGCTACCTGTCGGCCACCGACGTCATCCGCGGCGCCGTGCCGCCCGACGAGCTGCGCGAGAAGATCGTGATCGTCGGCACCTCGGCGCAGGGCCTGCTCGACCTGCGCGCCACCCCGGTGCGCGAGGACTTCCCGGGCGTGGAGATCCACGCGAACCTGGTGAGCGGCTTCCTCGACCAGACGATCAAGCACCGGCCCTTCGAGGTGCTCGCGATCGCCGTCATCACGATCCTGCTGGTCGGCCTTCCCTTCGCCATCCTGCTGCCGCGCATGAGCGCGCTCGTCGCCACGGGGGCGATGCTCGGGCTCGTCGTGGTCGTGCTCGGCTTCAACCTCTACCAGTGGCGCAGCAACAACTTCGTGCTCCCGGTGGCCGCGCCCATCCTCATGGTGGTCCTGCTCTACTTCGTCAACATGGCCTGGGGCTTCTTCATGGAGGCGCGCTCGCGCCGGCTCATCACGGGCCTGTTCGGCACCTACGTGCCCAAGGAGCTCGTCGCGCAGATGGCGAAGAACCCGGAGGAGTACTCGATGCGCGGGGAGTCGCGCGAGATGACGGTGCTCTTCTCGGACGTGCGCAACTTCACCTCGATCTCCGAGGGCCTCACGCCGGAGGGCCTCAAGGACATGATGAACACCTACCTCACGGCGATGACCGAGGAGATCCAGATCAGCCGCGGGACGATCGACAAGTACATCGGGGACGCGATCATGGCCTTCTGGGGCGCGCCGCTCAACGACCCGGAGCACGCGACCCAGGGGCTCAAGGCGGCGCTCGCGATGCAGCGGCGCATCCGCGGCCTCGACGCGGAGTTCGTCAAGCGCGGCTGGCCGATGCTGCATATCGGCGTGGGGCTCAACTGCGGCGTCATGAACGTGGGCGACATGGGATCGAAGTTCCGCCGCGCCTACACGGTTCTGGGCGACGCGGTGAACCTCGCCTCGCGCCTCGAGAGCCTGACGAAGGAATACGGCGTGGGAACGCTGGTGACGGAGAACATCGTCAGCGCGACCCAGGGCTTCGTCTACCGCGAAATCGACAAGGTCCAGGTGAAGGGCAAGCACGAGGGGGTGGCCATCTTCGAGCCCCTCGGCGCGCAGGGCGAAGTGGTCGACCAGGTGGTCGAGGAAGCCGACCGCTTCCACAAGGCGCTCGAGTTCTACCGCAAGCAGCGCTGGGACGACGCCGAGAAGCTCCTGAAGAACCTCGCCTACGCCGCACCGGAGACGAAGCTCTACCGGCTCTACCTCGAGCGCATCGCGCACTTCCGCGACAGCCCGCCGCCCGCCGGATGGGACGGCGTCTTCGTGTTCACGAAGAAGTAGCCAGGGGCGCCGCGCGCCGTGCCGCCGTCCCGATGAACGACCGGACGAGCCTCGTCACCCACCCCCTGGGCCCCGCCGTTCCCGGCCCCGGCGAGGCGATCGCCGTGGCCGAGGGCGTGCACTGGATCCGCATGCCCCTGCCCTTCGCGCTCGACCACATCAACCTGTGGCTCATCGAGGACGGGGACGGCTGGACCGTCGTCGACACGGGACTCGGGACACGGGCGACGCGCGACCTCTGGGAGCGGCATCTCGCGCAAACCTTCGGCGGCCGCCCCGTGCACCGTGTCGTGGTCACGCACTACCATCCCGACCACGTGGGGAGCGCCGCGTGGCTCGCGGGCCGCACCGGCGCGCCGGTCTGGATGACCGCCGCCGAGTTCCTCTCGGCCCACGCGGCCCGCGACGACACGGCGGGATTCGACCGGGCGACCGGCATGGCGTTCTTCGCCGCGAACGGCCTGGACGTCGCCGGACTGCCCGAGGCGATGCGCACCGGCAACGGTTACCGCCGCGGCGTTCCGGAGCTGCCCCGGCAGTACCGGCGCATGATGCACGGCGACCGGCTCGGGATCGGCGGCCGCGAGTGGGAGGTGATCACCGTCTTCGGCCACGCGCCGGAGCACGCGGCGCTCTGGTGCGAGTCGCTCGGCGTGCTGATCTCGGGCGACCAGGTCCTGCCGCGGATCACTTCGAACGTCGGCGTCTGGGGCAACCAGCCCGAGGGCGATCCGCTGAGGCTCTTCCTCGAATCCCTCGATCGCTTCGCGCACCTGCCGGGAGGCGCGCTCGTGCTTCCCTCGCACGATCGCGTCTTCTACGGCCTGCACGAGCGGATCGTGGAGCTGCGCGACCACCACGCCGCCCGCCTCGACAGCCTCCTCGAGTTCTGCTCGGAGCCCCGGACGGCGCACGAGGCGCTGCCGGTTCTGTTCCGGCGCGCGCTCGACGACCATCAGCTGATGTTCGCGATGGGCGAGTCGATCGCCCACCTCCACTACCTGCTCCACGAGGGCCGGCTCGAGCGCGTCGAGGACGCGGCGGGCGTGCGCCGGTACCGGCGCCGCTAGGCGAGCGACTTCATCGCCCGCTCGAGGCCCGCGAGCGTCACCGGGTACATGCGGCCGTCGAGGATGCGCACGACGTTCTGGATCGAAGTGGTCCAGCCCCAGTGTTCCTCCGGGACGGGGTTGAGCCAGGCGGCGCGGGGCCAGGACCCCAGCATCCGTTCGAGCCAGACGCGACCGGGCTCGTCGTTCCAGTGCTCGACGCTGCCGCCGGGCTGCTCGAGCTCGTAGGGGCTCATGGAGGCGTCGCCCACCAGGATGAGCTTGTACTCGTGGCCGTACTTGCGCATCACGTCGACCGTCGGCACCCGCTCGTGGCGCCGGCGGTTGTCCTTCCAGACGCTTTCGTAGACGCAGTTGTGGAAGTAGAAGTGCTCGAGGTTCTTGAATTCCCCGCGTGCGGCGCTGAAGAGCTCCTCGACGACCTGGATGTGGTCGTCCATCGTGCCGCCCACGTCGAGGAAGAGCAGCACCTTCACCGCGTTGTGCAGCTCCGCGACCATTCGCAGGTCGAGCCAGCCGGCGTTCCGGGCCGTCGACCGGATCGTGCCGTCGAGATCGAGGATCTCGGGCGCGCCCTGGCGGGCGAAGCGCCGCAGCCGGCGAAGCGCGAGCTTGATGTTGCGCACCCCGATCTCGCGGTCCGTGTCGTAATCGCGGAACTCGCGGCGGTCCCAGACCTTCACCGCGCGGCGGTTGCGCGAGCCCTCCTGCCCGATGCGGATGCCTTCCGGGTTGTAGCCGTAGGCGCCGAAGGGCGAGGTGCCCGCGGTCCCGATCCATTTCGAGCCGCCCTGGTGGCGGCCCTTCTGCTCCGCGAGGCGCTCGCGCAGCGTCTCCAGGAGCTTCTCCCACCCCCCCAGCGCGGCGATCGCCGCCTTCTCCTCCGCGCTCAGGTGCCGCTCGGAGAGCTTGCGCAGCCACTCGGCGGGAATGTCCTTCACCAGCTCGTCGGGGATCGCGGACACGCCCTTGAAGTAGGCCGCGAAAGCGAGGTCGAAGCGGTCGAAGTAGGCCTCGTCCTTGACGAGGCAGGCGCGGGCGAGCACGTAGAAATCGTCCACGCTCGCATGCACCACGCCCTTGTCGAGCGCCTCGAGCAGGGTCAGGAATTCCTTGACGCTCGCCGGGACCCCCGCCTTGCGCACGGCGTGGAAGAAATCGAAGAGCACGCGCCTAGGGCCCGGACTCGAGCCAGGTCTTGAGCCGGCCGAGGCCCTCGCTCCAGTAGGCCTTCTGCGCGAGCACGGATTCCTCGTCCTCGAGCCGGCCGTGCTGGACCTGCACCCGGCTCTTGCGCGGCCCCGCGGAACGGAAGTTCACGTCCACCGACGACGGCCCCAGCGTCCAGGTGATGCGCAGCGACTTGCCGTCCGTCGCCCGCCGGACCTCGATCGGCGCGGCCGGCAGCCACAGGGCGCGCAGCTTCGGGTCGGCCCAGGCGCCATACACCCGGTCGAGCGCGGCGTGGATGGTGCGCGAGGCGCTCGCCGCGAAGCCGTCGGCCTTCTGGTGCACCGCGCGCAGCCCCCGCGCCTGCTCGTAGCCCACGGCCACCATCTGGCTCCACCAGCCGGGGATCCCGAACTTCCCGTGGATGGTCTCGGCGATCGCGCGGTGGGGCATGGCGAGGGCGCCGGCCCGGTCGAGGACGCGCAGCCACTCCTCCCAAGCCTTGCCGGTCGCGCGCAGGACGGCCTCGCTGCCCACGCCGGCGAGCCGCAGGGCCTCGGTCGCGGGGCCGGCCCTGGCCGCAGGGACCGACCGCCCGGAACGGGCCGGCGGCCTGGCGGGAGCCTTCTTGCGGACGGGAGCCTTGCGGGCAGCGGGCTTGCGCGCGGAGGCAATCCGGGCGGTGGCCGGCTTGCCTCGCTTCGCGGAAGGGCGCCGGATCGGCTTGCGCTGGGCCATGACGGTCCTCCTCATTGCCGCCGCGGGGGCGGTCGCCGGAGACTCCGCCGGCAACGGAACGACGCTCAGCGGCCGCGCCGCTGGAGAAAGACGAGCTGTTCGAAGAGGTGCACGTCCTGCTCGTTCTTGAGCAGCGCCCCGTAGAGCGGCGGGATCGCCGCCTGGTGCCCTTCGCTCCTGAGCGCCTCCGGCGGGATGTCCTCCGCGAGCAGGAGCTTGAGCCAGTCGAGCAGCTCCGAGGTCGAGGGCTTCTTCTTGAGCCCGGGCATCTCGCGGATCTCGAAGAACGCCTCGAGCGCGGCCTGCACCAGGCGCTTCTTGATCGACGGGAAGTGCACGTCGACGATGGCCTGCATCGTCTCCTTGTCGGGGAAGCGGATGTAGTGGAAGAAGCAGCGGCGCAGGAACGCGTCGGGCAGCTCCTTTTCGTTGTTCGAGGTGATGAAGATCACCGGGCGGTGGCGGGCACGCACCGTCTGGCGCGTCTCGTAGACGTGGAACTCCATCCGGTCGAGCTCGCGCAGCAGGTCGTTCGGGAACTCGATGTCGGCCTTGTCGATCTCGTCGACGAGCACCACCGCCTGCTCCTCGCTCTCGAAGGCCTGCCAGAGAACGCCCTTCAGGATGTAATGCCCGATGTCGCCCACGCGCGCGTCACCCAACTGGGAGTCGCGCAGGCGCGAGACGGCGTCGTACTCGTAGAGCCCCTGCTGCGCCTTCGTCGTCGACTTGATGTGCCACTGGTAGAGCGGCCGGCCGAGCGCGCGCGCGACCTCCTCGGCGAGCATCGTCTTGCCCGTGCCCGGCTCGCCCTTGATGAGCAACGGCCGCTCGAGCGCGATCGCCGCGTTGACGGCGAGCTTCAGCTCGTCGTCCGCGACATACGTATCGGTACCCTGGAATTTCACGAAGAACCGGCGTTGAACGGCGCGGGGCCCGGGGGCCTTCGGGTCCGTTCCAACGGCATTGACCGCGATCCGCCCATTATAGCCGGGGGTCCCCGCCGCCCCGCGCGGCGACGGTGACCCCCGGCTACTGGGCGGCCGGTCGCGTGTCCTACGACTGGTAGGCCACGCAGGATTCGCAAATCGTTCCGGTGACGTCTTTCCGGAGGTGTGCCGCGCGCAGCTTCTGGAACGGCTCGCTGTTCCAGCCTTCCATGAACGGGACTTCGGCCAGGTCGGCCATGATCCAGCGGTCGCCCGCGTCGAAGCAGCACGCCGAGAGCTTGCCGTCGTAGGTGATGTGGCCCTCGGTGAACGCGGACCAGCAAGGCAGCGGGTCGCGCAGCGCCCCCAGGCGGCCCTGGTTGCCCGCGATCGGGCGGTAGCCGAGCTCCTCCTCGCGTTCCTTCGCGAGGCTGCCCATCGAGTACAGCGGAAGCCAGTAGTGCTCGTCGACGAACGGAACGATCTCGTCGACCAGTGCCTGCATGCGCTCCTGCTGCTCGCCGTCGTACCTGATGCTCGAGGCGTACAGGCCGCAGGCGTAGCCGCCTTCGTCGCGCACGCGGCGGGCGGCCTTGAGGTTCGCGATCGCCTCGTGGAAGAGCTTGCCTTTCACCTGGGCGATCTCCATGAACTGCTCCTCGTCGGAGTTGTTCATCGAGAACTTGAGCGAGTCGAGCCCGGCTTCCATGCACGCCTTCACGCGCTCGGGCGTGGACAACGACCCGTTGGTCGTCAGGAAGGCGTAGCGGATGCCCCGGTCCTTGGCGAAGCGGATCGCCTTCGGGAGCATGTCGGTCATGAAGGACTCGCCGATGAAGAACATCCCGAGTTCCTCGACGCCGGCGTCGACCATCTCGCCGACGAGCCGGGTGTACAGGCCCCAGTCCATCTCGCCGCGGTCCTTGAGCCGGAGGCGGTGGGCGCAGAAGCCGCAACGGTAGTTGCACTGCGAGGTGAGTTCGATCTTCACCGCCTTCGGGGCGGGCAGGACCGTGTTCTGGTACTCGGGGGCGATGCGGGTGACCGCGTCGATGCGCTTGGTGATGCTCGCTTCGGCGGCCTTGAAAGCCTTGACCGGCTGCACGCTGTCCATCGGAAGGGGCCTCGCGGGAGCTCCTTGGAGATCAGTCAAGGCTACCCAGCACCCTCCCCCCACCTTTGACCTAGGTCAAAAGTGCGTGGAATGGCGCCCTTGCCCGCGACGCCCCCTTGGGCCAATCTAGCCGCCCACCCTCGAACGAGCCCTTCGCCATGGCCTTGCGCCCGCTTCTGGCCGGAATCGCCCTTCTCCCGGGCCTGCCCGCCCTCGCAGCCCCCGAAACCGCCCTCACGGTGTACTCGAGCGCCCAGCCCGGTTCGCTCAGCCCCCAGACTTTCCGGTCCGGTGGGGAAGGCACGACCGTCCCGGGATACGCCCTGGTCCGCGAGGAGCGCGAATTCGCCCTCCGGGTCGGGCGCAATATCCTGCGGGTGTCCGACGTCCCCGCGCTGATCGACCCGACCACGGTGTCCTTCGGCTCGCTGACCGACCCGAAATCGACCCGCGTCGTCGAGCAGAGCTTCGAGTTCGACCTCACCAGCACCGCGAAGCTCCTCTCGCGCTACCTCGACCGCGAGATCACAGTGGAACAGGCCCGGGGACAGGGCGTCGATTCCTTCACGGGAATCCTGGTGGGGACCCAGGGGGGGCTCACCTTGCGCCAGGCCGACGGCAGCGTGCGGGTGGTCACGGGCTACTCGGGAATCCGCCTGCCGGGGCTCCCGGGCGGGCTCATCAGCAAGCCGACCCTGGTCTGGGACATCGAAACCGCCACGGCGGGCGCCCACAAGGCGCGCTTCGCCTACCAGACCGGCGGGATGACCTGGTGGGCCGACTACAACCTCGCGTATTCCGAGCCGCGTCCCGGCGCCTGCCGCCTCGAAGTGGGCTCGTGGGTCACCCTGGTCAACCAGTCGGGCGCATCCTACGGCGACGCGAAGCTCAAGCTCATCGCGGGCGACGTGCAGCGCGCGAAGCCCCGGGGCGTCGCGGTCCCCCAGGCGGCCGCGGCCCGGACCATGGAACTCGGCAAGGCCGAGGGCTTCCAGGAAAAGGCGTTCTTCGAGTATCACCTCTACACCCTCGGCCGGCCGACCTCGCTCGCCAACAACTCGACCAAGCAGATCGAGCTCTTCCCCTCCGCAGCGGGCGTCGGCTGCGAGAAGACGCTCGTCTACTCCGGCCAGGCGGGCCTCTACCCGCTGTACGGTTCGCCGATGACCGACCGCAACTTCGGGATCCAGTCCAACCGGAAGGTGGACGTCTACCTGGGATTCCGGAACGCGGAGCGCAACGGCCTCGGCGTGCCGCTGCCGGCGGGCAAGGTCCGCGTCTCCAAGCTCGACGAGGCGGACGCGAGCCTGGAGTTCATCGGCGAGGACCTCATCGACCACACGCCGCGCGACGAGAACGTGCGCATCCGGCTGGGCTCCGCGTTCGATGTCGTCGGCGAGCGCCGCCAGCTCGACTACCGCATCGACACGACGGCCAAGTGGATCGAGGAGGAAGTCGAGGTGAAACTGCGCAACCAGAAGCCGGGCGAAGAGGTCACGGTGATCGTCAAGGAGAACCTCTACCGCTGGAGCAGCTGGTCGATCCTGCGCCGGACGCACGAGTTCACGAAGGAGGACTCGCGCACCATCCACTTCCCCGTGCGCATTGCCGCCAAGGGCGAGGCGGTGGTGCGCTACACCGTTCGCTACACCTGGTGACCCCGCAACGAAAATGAGAAGGGGCGTCCCGCGGGACGCCCCTTTTCGCGGAAGTATTCCGCCTCAGGATTTCTGGATCACGGCACAGGCGAGCCTCGGCCCCGCGTTCCCTGCGGGCTGGCTCTTGTAGTCGTCGGGATCGCGATGCACGATCAGCCCGCGGCCGACGATGTCCGCCGTCCCGCTGCCGATGCCGAGCCCCGATACCGTGAAGCTCGTGTTCGCGTTGCCGTTGCCGTCGGACATGAGATTCGGCATGTCGCCCGCGTGGTGAGGCCCCGCATCGTAGCGCCCGTGCGCGACACCCGCCGGGTTGTAGTGCCCGCCGGCGCTCATGCCGTCGCCGGAGCTGCAGTCACCTTTCTCGTGAACGTGGAATCCGTGCTCCGCGTTCGGCTTGAGCCCGGTCAGCCGGGTCGTGACCCGGATCGTGTCTCCGGTCTGGGTGAAGGTCACGGTGCCCCGGACCTGGTTTCCCTTCGTGGGCTCGAGGTTGGCGACGGCCTTGGGGCCCTCGGTGGCACCCATCGAGGCGCATCCGGCGATGGCAGCGGCCACGGCGGCAATGAGGATTCGGTTCATGGAGCACTCCTGGAGGTCGATGGAAGGTCCCGGGGGATGCGCACGGCCGGCCCCAAAGACAAGAAAGGCCGACGGGACTCGGCCTTTCTCGGGTACAGCCGGCTCGACTCTACTTCTTGGCCGGTGCCTTCTCCGGCGCTTTTGCGGGCGCCTTTTCCGGCGCCTTCGGGGGAGCCGGCGCCGCGGCGGCGACGATCGGCGTGGGCTTCGGAACCGGCTTGCCGGCCTTCTTCATGTTGCCCTGGAAGTTCTTGACCGCCTTGTCCTCGGCCGCGGCTTGCGCCGCCTTGGCCTTCTCGGCGGCTTCGGCGTCCTTCTTCTTCTTTTCCTCCGCGGCGGCCTTCGCCTTGTCGTCCATCGGCGGCGGCGGCGGGAGCTTGGCCCAGGCCGCGGTGGCGGCGAGGCTCAGGGCGGTCGCGAGGGCGATGACTCTTGCGTTCTTCATGGTCAGTCCCCCGTGGCCGGCTGCGCCGCACCCGAGACGATCTTCTCGGGACGCTTGCCCGCCTTGATGTCGTCGTACCAGAGCGGGTGGTGCTCCTTCGCCCAGGTCTCGTCCACGAACCCGTCGCGCATGGCGGCGTAGGCGCCCTGCATGCCGATCGTGCCCATGTAGATGTGCCCGAGCGAGGCCGCCATGAAGAGGATCGCGGCGATCGCATGGATGAGGTTCGACTCCTGCATGATCTCGCGACCCTGGTTCCAGTTCGGGAAGTCGAGGATGAGCCCCGTGACGCTCACCGTGATGCCGAGGATCACCACGCCGACCCAGAACCACATCTTCTCTCCGCCGTTGAAGCGCCCGGAAGGCAGCTCCTTGCCCGAGAGCATGCCGCCGAAGCCGGCGAGCCAGGAGAAGTCCACGGGCTTCAGGAAGTTGTCCTTCAGGTAGAGCAGGATGAAGACCACGAGCGCGAAGATGAACAGCGGCCCGACGAAGTTGTGCAGGTTCTTCCCGACGGTCAGGATCCACGCGAAACCCGAATGACCGAGCCAGGGCAGGATGATGTGCTTGCCGAAGAGGATGACGATGCCGGTGATCGCGAGGACCACGAAGCTGATCCCCATGGTCCAGTGCGCCACCCGCTCCACGGCGTTGAAACGCTCGATCAGCCGGCCGGTGGGCTGCCCGTGGAGCTTCATCGGGCCCTTCACCAGGTAGAACAGCGCGAGCACCGCGAGCACGGCGACCAGCAGCCAGCCACCGTAGGTGGTCACCGGGCCGTTGCGCAGCTTCCTCCACTCGTGGCCCTGGGCCTGGATCAGGACGTTGGTCTCCCGACCGGGCACCGAGGCGTACTGGGGCTTGCTGCTCACATCGCCCCAGGCGGGAGGGTTGTTCGTGCTCGGGGCCGCGACCGGGGCCGCCTTTTCCGCGGCCGCCGGTTGCGCCTGCTGGGCGGAAACCGCGAACGGCAGCGCGAGGAACGCCCCCAGGATCAGCGCGCCGATGCGATGGGCATGGCTTCGAAACATGGAATGCCTCCTTTTATTGCTTCGCGTCCTTGGTCCGGACGTACTCGTTCATGTTGTCGGCCCGCGCGGCGAGCGCCTGTTCCCACTTCTGCTTGTCGCCCTTGAACTGGTCGCCGGCATAGGCCTTGGTGTCCTCCTTGCCGGCATAGGCCTTCCCGGGCTCCTGGGAAACCTCGCCGCAGGCGGCGAGGCCCAGCGCGGCCGCCGCAGCGGCGGCCGCCTTCAGCACCCTGTTCATGCCTTCGCTCCTTTCTGGTCGGCGAGCTTGCCGCTGCCGCCATAGGCCATCGCCCATCCCCAGATCTCGTCGCCCTTGCCGCGAGTCACGACGCGCGTCTTGTAGATCTTCGTGATCACCTCGGCGTCGCCCGCGATGAGCGCCTTGGTCGAGCACATCTCGGCGCAGGCCGGGAGCTTGCCCTCGGCGAGGCGATTTCGCCCGTACTTGCGGTACTCCTCGGCCGAGTTGTTCTCCTCGGGGCCGCCCGCGCAGTAGGTGCACTTGTCCATCTTGCCGCGCAGGCCGAAGGCGCCGGCCTGCGGGAACTGCGGCGCCCCGAACGGGCAGGCGTAGAAGCAGTAGCCGCAGCCGATGCACAGGTCCTTGTCGTGCAGGACGATCTTGTCCTCGGTCTTGTAGAAGCAGTCGACCGGGCACACCGCCATGCAGGGCGCATCCTCGCAGTGCATGCACGCCACCGAGATGGAGCGCTCGCCGGGCACGCCGTCGTTCACGGTCACGAGCCGGCGGCGGTTCACGCCCCACGGGACCTCGTGCTCGTTCTTGCACGCGGTCACGCAGCCGTTGCACTCGATGCAGCGCTCGGCATCACAGATGAATTTCATTCTGGCCATGATGGTCTCCTGGTTCTCTCGTCAGGCGCGCTCGATGTTGCAGAGCGTCGTCTTGGTTTCCTGCATCATCGTGACCGAGTCGTACCCGTAGGTCGTGGCGGTGTTGACCGCCTCGCCGCGGACGATCGGCGCGGCGCCCTCCGGATACTTGTCGAGAAGGTCCTTGCCCTGCCACCAGCCGGCGAAGTGGAACGGGATGAAGCTCGTTCCCTGGCCGACGCGTTCGGTGACCAGCGCGCGCACCTTGATCCGCGCGCCGGTGGGCGAGGACACCCAGACGTAATCCCAGTACTTGATGCCCCGGGTCTCGGCGTCCTTCGGGTTGATCTCGACGAAGTTCTCCTGCTGCAGCTCGGCTAGCCACGGGTTGGAGCGCGTCTCCTCCCCGCCGCCCTCGTATTCGACCAGGCGCCCGGAGGTGAGCACGATCGGGAACTTCTCGTGCACCTTGTCCGCGACGTTCTTCTGCTGGACGGTCTTGTAGAGCGTCGGAAGCCGCCAGAAGGCCTTCTTGTCGTCGTGCGTCGGGTACTTCGCCACCATGTCGGGCCGCGGGCTGTAGAGCGGCTCGCGGTGCTGCGGCACGCCGTCAGGGAAGTTCCAGACGACCGCCCGCGCCTTGGCGTTCCCGAATGGGTGGCAACCGTGGTTCTTGAGCACGACGCGCTGGATGCCGCCCGAGAGGTCGGTCTTCCAGTTCCTGCCCTCGGCTTCCTTGCGCTCGTCCTCGGTGAGCTCGCTCCACCAGCCGAGCTTCTTCAGCAGCACATGGTCGAACTCCGGGTAGCCCGTGGTGATGTCCGCCCCCTTGGAGTGCGAGCCGTCCTCGGCGAGCAGGTTCACGCCGTCCTTCGAGATGCCGAAGTTCGCGCGGAAATTGCCGCCGCCGTCCATCACGTGCCGGGACGTGTCGTAGAGGTTGGGAGAGCCAGGGTGCTTCAGCTTGTCGGTGCCGTAGCAGGGCCACGGCAGGCCGAAGTAGTCGCCCTCCAGGTCGTAGCCGGTCTCCTTGTCGACGACCGACTTCGTGCAGCGCAGGGACTTCGGATCGAAGGCGTCCATGTGGCGCATGTGGGCCTTCAGGCGCTCCGGGGACTGCCCCGTGTAGCCGATGGTCCACACGCCGCGGTTGATCTCGCGCAGGATGTCCTCGATCACGGGCTCGTCCCAGCCGCTCTTGTCCTTCACGAGCTTGATGTTCTTCACGAACTCCTTCTCGAAGCCGAATTTCTTCGCGAAGGCGTACATGATCGTGTGGTCGGGCTTCGACTCGAACAGCGGCTCGATGATCTTCTCGCCCCACTGGATCGAGCGGTTGGACGCGGTGCGCGAACCCGAGGTCTCGAACTGCGTGGCCGCGGGCAGGAGGTACACGCCTTCCTTGCGGTCGGGCATCACGGCCGAGGCCGTCGGGTACGGGTCGACGATCAACATCAGATCGACCTTTTCCATCGCCGCCTTCATCTCCAGGCCGCGGGTCTGCGAGTTGGGCGCGTGGCCCCAGTAGACGACCGCCCGCAGGTTGGAGTCCTGGTCGATGAGCTCGTTCTTCTCCATGACGCCGTCGATCCATCGCGACAGGGTCATGCCGGCCTTGGTCATCATCGCCGGGGATGCGAATCGCCCGACCATCCAGTCGTAATCCACTCCCCAGACACGGCACCAGTGCTTCCAGGAGCCCGCGGCGATGCCGTAGTAGCCCGGCAGCGAATCGGGGTTCGGCCCCACGTCGGTGGCGCCCTGGACGTTGTCGTGGCCGCGGTAGATGTTCGTGCCGCCGCCCGAAGCGCCCACGTTGCCGAGCGCGAGCTGGAGGATGCAGCTCGCGCGCACCATCGCATTGCCGATCGTGTGCTGGGTCTGCCCCATGCACCAGATCACCGTCGACGGGCGGTTCTTCGCCATCGTCTCGGCGGCCTTGTAGACGTCGGCCTCGGCAACGCCCGTGGCCTCGGTGACCTTGTCCGGCGTCCACTTCTTCATCACGTCCTCGCGGACCTTGTCCATGCCGTAGACGCGGTCGTTGATGTACTTCTGGTCCTCCCAGCCGTTCTTGAAGATGTGGTAGAGCATGCCGAAGAGCAGCGGCACGTCGGTTCCCGAGCGGAAGCGGATGTACTGGTCGGACTTGGCCGCCGTGCGCGTGTAGCGCGGGTCGGCGACGATCATCTTCGCGCCCGTCTCCTTGGCGTGCAGCGCGTGCAGCATCGAGACCGGGTGCGCCTCGGCCGCGTTCGACCCGATGAAGAACATGCACTTCGTGTTCTGCAGGTCGTTGTAGGAGTTGGTCATGGCCCCGTAGCCCCAGGTGTTCGCCACGCCCGCGACCGTGGTCGAGTGGCAGATGCGCGCCTGGTGGTCCATGTTGTTCGTGCCGAACATCGACACGAACTTCCGGTACATGTAGGACTGCTCGTTGCTGTGCTTGGAGGAGCCCAGCCAGAAGACCGCGTCCGGGCCCGACTCCTTGCGGATCGCGAGCAGCTTGTCGCCGATCTCGTTGATCGCCTGCTCCCAGCTGATGCGGCGATACTTGCCGTCGACGAGCTTCATGGGGTACTTCAGGCGGTGCGAGTGCTCCGTCATGCCGTGCTCGCGCACGCTCGCGCCCTTGGCGCAGTGCGCCCCCAGGTTGAGCGGCGAGTCGAACACCGGCTCCTGGCGCACCCAGACGCCATCCTGCACGATCGCGTCGATCGCGCAGCCCACGGAACAGTGGGTGCAGACGGTGCGCTTCACCTCGGTCTTGCCGCCCTTGGCGGCGGCGGCCTCGGCCTCGCCGATCAGGTTGAGCGGCAGCTGGCTGGCGAAGGCCGCGGCGCCGGCGGTGAGGCCGGAGCCCTTCAGGAAGCTGCGGCGATCGACCGTCTTCGCGCCGAGCGCGCTCATCGCCCGGGCCAGCGGATTGCGGGGCTCGGCCCGCGCTTCGGATTTCCTCGTGAGCAGCATGGCGGCCTCCTCAGACCTGCGTGGTCTTGTAGTACTTCAGGACGTGCTCGGAGACGTGGTAGCCCTTGGGCTGGTCCACCGCGGGGGCATCCCCGCCGGGCGCCCCGACCTTGCGCGCGGCGACGACCGCCGCGGCCGCACCCGCCCCGCCCAATCCGGCGGCAAGCAGGAATTTCCTCCGGCTGTTCGGTTTCGTGCTTTTCATGTCACGTCTCCTTTCGTTGTTTCCGCTGCGGTTCAATCCAGTTGGAACGACTCGATCTCGAGGGCCGCGAACGCCTCCCCCAGAGCGGCCACCTTGGCATAGTAGTTCGCGGCGGGCTCGGCCGCCACGGCCCGGAAAAAGCGCAGCACCCCCGGCTGGAGATGGCTCTCGAAGAACCGCCGCTGCTCCTCGACCGGGGCGGGAGAGCGCCCCGCCCCGCCCGCGACCAGGACGCGCATCGCATCGAAGAGTCCCGCGAAGTGGTCCTCGGGCTCGGTCACGCGCTCGCGCCGTCCGAGGCCCAGGCGGGCGAGGTCCTCGACGATCCGCACCCGCGGGTGGTCGACCGCCGACGCTCCCGAGTAGAACCCGGCGTAGATGGAGACCCGGGCCTTGCCCACGCCGGCGAAAAGCACATCGTGCTCCTCGGCGGCCGCTTCGGGATCCATGACCGCGGAGGCCGCCACCAGCTCACCCCAGGCACGCGCGAGCGCCGGATCGCCGTCGGCGGGAATTAGGGGCGCGATCGCGAGGCTCTGCAGGAGAGCCGCATCGGGGGCGCCGTGCAACAGCCGCGCGAGCAAGGCGTAGAAGTCCCCGCGCGCCGCCTCTTCGGGAGGCAGGGGGCGGTGGACGGCGACGGTCGTGGCGAGCGCATCCATGGTCGGGGCCGGTCAGTGCTTGCCGCCGAGCTTGAGGACGGAAACCTCGTCCTTCGACGACATCATGTCGACGACGCGGCAATCGGCGCACATCTGCAGGCGGCGCAGGGCTTCGCCGCCCGAGAACATGGAATGGCCTGCGAGGCGCCCGAGCATCGCGTCGACCATCTGCTTCGTGCCGAAAGGCTTGCCGCAGCTCACGCAGTGGAAAGGCTGGGTCTCGTTCAGCACCCGCGCCTCGCGCACGGACGGCGCGAGCAGCAGGCGCGGCGAGAGGGTGATCGCGTTCTCGGGGCAGGTCCTCTCGCAAAGGCCGCACTGCACGCAGTTGCGCTCGAGAAACTTGAGAATCGGCTGGTCCACCCCGTCCATCAGCGCCGACTCCGGGCAGGCCCCCGCGCAGGCCATGCACATCGTGCACTTCGCGCGATCGACGCGCACCTCGCCGAAAGGCGAGCCCGCGGGCAGGGCGATTTCCCGGCTCGGGGCCGGCGCGTGCCGGGCGAGGTGCTCGACGGCGAACTCGACGGCGGTGCGCTTGTCGCTCGACACGAGGAAAGTGGCGGGCATCGCGACCGCGGGCGCCGGCTCGAGATCCGCGAGCGCTCCCGTCGCCGCGCCGGGCTCCCCCGACTCGACGAGCAGGAAATGCGTTCCGGCATAGCCCAGACCCGCGAGGACCGTCTCGGCGAGCGCCATCTGGGTGCGCAGCGCCCTCACGTAATCGGGCGATTCGGAGCCGGCGCACAGCACCGCCACCTGGCTCGCGCCGAACGCGATGGCGCTCAGCAGAAGCTCCGGGCCGATGGCGGCGACGTGCCACGCCTCGAGGGGGATGACGCGGGCGGGAAGCCCACGGCCCTGCGCGGCCGCCGCCGCGAGGAGCTCCCGGCCATCGGTCCCGTTGTGGAACAGGATGCAGGCATCGCGCCCGCCCGCCTGCCGGTACGCCGAAAGCAGTTGCTTCAATTGCAGGCCGCGATCGGCAAGGCGCGGAAAGAGGTAGCTCATCGCTCCCGAGGGGCACACCGTCGCGCAGGCGCCGCACCCCATGCACAGGTGCGGATCGACCGCGACCTTGTCGCCGTCGGGACGGATGGCGTCGGTCGAGCAGATGTCGATGCACTGCGAGCAACCGACGATCCCCGAGCGGGCGTGCGCGCAGATCGCGTCGCGGTAGCCGAAGAACTTCGGCTTCTCGAACTCGCCCACCGCGTCGGGGGCCTCGACCAGGGCCGACTCGAGGGCTGCCGTGTCGCCCGCCACGCGCCAGTAGCCCTGCGGCGGCGTGTGAATCGCGAACAGCGGCGGATCGGAGAAGTCCAGGACCAGGTCGAAGACGGCCTGCGCCGCGCCGGCGGGAACTGCGGCCCGGCCGTCCGCGCCCTCGCGCACCACGGTCAGGCCGTCGATCGTGATCGTGAAGTTGCCGAGAAAGCCGGAAAGCGCGGCCGGGCGACCCGCCCACACGGGGAACGCGCAGCGCGCATCGCGCTCGGCGAGCCGCGCGAGAACCGGCGCCTGGGCCGAGGGACGGGACGTGAGAAGCAGGGTGACGGGAAGCGAGGCGGACAGGCGCGCCGCGGCTTCGGCCGCCGCGTCGTCGCCTCCGACCACGAGCAGGTTGCCGCGGGAGACGTAGGAAACCTGCGCGAGCGCGGCGGAAGGTTCGAGATTCGCGAGCGAAGCGAGGGCGGAGATCTTGGGCGCGCAATCTTCGGAACGGGAAGTCCATCCCCGACCCTCGAATGCGGGGAGGTCCTCGCGGCCTTCGATCACGAGAGCGGAATCGCCATCGAGCGCGGTTCCTGCCTCATCATGTTCCAGATTCATCGCGCGGCTGTCATCGCAGCTCCGGCGCGGAACATGGCGCGGAGGCTGCCCCTCTCGTTGTTGAAACGTTCCGCCTCCCGCGGAAGCGGTTCATTTGTACTTATGGAGGGGAAGTCTACACCAGATGCCCCCGGGGCAATCCCACTTTCGGCACCCGCGTTCCTATATTTCCGGTCCCCGCCCTCCCGCATCGGAAGTATCGGATTCCGCAGGCGGAGCGGACGCGATAACCCTTGATTGTTCGGGGTCTTTCGCCTCCTCCCCCCCATCCCCGGCCCGCTCGGCAGAGGGCGGCTCCTCCGCTTCCTTTTCCTGGTAGTGCCCGAGCCGGGCCAGCTGGTTGAGCTGCCCGAGCCAGGACTCGGGAATCGGGTCGGGGATCGAGTAGTCGTCGATATAGACGTCGAGCCGGTCCATCACGTTGAAACGGGCGTCCGCGAACAGGGTCTTGAGGGCTTGGCGCTTCAATCCCTCGTCCACTTCGGGCTTCATGAAGGGAGCGAAGTCCGACTCGGGGGTGAGGGACTCGACCGGGGGCAGAGGGGCCGGCACCGACTCCGTCGGCGCGCCGGCCGGCGGGGGGGCCGATTCGGCTTCACCCTCGGCGACCGGCTGCGCGGGAGGCTCCTGCGCCGCTCCCGTTCTCGCGTCGGACTTGCGCCGTGACCAGCGCGAAAGGAAATTCTCGTCGGCCGCCATGCTCAGCCGCGCTCCCTCAAGCGGCCCTCCTTGCCCTCGAAGGATTTCGGCCGCTGGCGCTTCTTGGGCTCGGGGCGGTAGTTCGCTTCCACCCAGGCCCCCAGGTCGGCGACAAGCTCCGGCCAGGCCGCGGTCCGGTCCACCTTCTCGCCGCCGTCCATCCATCTCGCCGCCTCGTTGTAGGACAGGGTGGCCTGGAACGGATACGGGTCCCCGGACCCCTCGTCGGTGCGAAGGGAGACGAAGACGCAGGGCTCGGGACTGCTCACGTTGAGGTAATAGCCCTCGGCCTCGTCCCGGTACACGGCGACCTCGAGCCCCGGGAACAGGCAGCACTTCGAGTCGTCGGCCTCGCGGATGACGCGCGGCTCCCCGCCGACGTCGGGCACCACGCCGGCGAGTTGCCAGCGATGGGTCTCCCACGGGCTCTCGGTCGGCACGCGCTCGAGGATCACCGAGAGCTTCCAGGTCGGCTTTTCGCTCATGCGGCGACTATAGCGCACTCCGCTAACCCCCAGTCGCGGCGGGGTTTTTCGCCACGGCGGGCGTGCTATCCTGCCCGCGACGCCGTAGCCTGATCCCACCCCGTGCCGAAGACCGTCATCGCCCTGGCCGAGGCCCGCCGGGGCCTTCCCATCCCGCCCGCCGCGACGCCGGTCGCGCCCGGCGACCTCGTGGACGGCCTGGGGCGCCCGATCCGCGACCTGCGCATCTCGGTCACCGACCGCTGCAACTTCCGCTGCGTGTACTGCATGCCGAAGGAAGTGTTCGACGCGGACTATCCCTACCTGCCCCACGGCGAGGTGCTCACGTTCGAGGAGATCGTCCGCCTCGCGCGGGTCTTCCGGGGCTTCGGCATCGCGAAGATCCGCCTGACGGGGGGCGAGCCGCTGCTGCGCAAGGGGATCGAGAAGCTCGTGGAGATGCTCGCGACGGCGATCCCCGGCATCGACATCACGCTCACCACCAACGGCACCGCGCTCGCCGCCAAGGCGAAGGCGCTGCGCGAGGCGGGGCTCACGCGCATCACGGTGAGCCTGGATTCCCTCGACGAGGCGACCTTCCGGGCGATGAACGACGTCGATTTCCCGGTGGCACGGGTGCTCGAGGCGATCGAGGCGGCCGGCGCCGCGGGGCTCGCGCCCGTCAAGACCAACATGGTCGTCAAGCGCGGGGTGAACGACCACCAGATCGTGGACATGGCGCGGCATTTCCGGGGCACCGGCACCATCGTGCGCTTCATCGAGTACATGGACGTCGGCTCGACCAACGGCTGGCGGATGGACGACGTCATCGCCTCCGCCGAGGTCGTGCGGCGCATCGCCGCGGAATTTCCCCTCGAGCCCGCCACGAGCAAGTACACGGGCGAGGTCGCCAAGCGCTGGCGCTACCTCGACGGCGGCGGCGAGATCGGCGTGATCTCCTCGGTCACGCAGGCCTTCTGCTCGAGCTGCACGCGCGCGCGCCTGTCGACCGACGGGGCGCTCTACACCTGCCTCTTCGCCCAGCAGGGATACGACCTCAAGTCGCTGCTGCGCGCCGGCGCCTCCGATGCCGAGATCGCGGCCACGATCGCCGCGGTGTGGCAGCGGCGCGAGGACCGCTATTCCGAGATCCGCACGGCGGCGACCGCGCGCGGCCGCAAGGTCGAGATGTCCTACATCGGCGGCTAGCCATCCATGGGCCACCGGCCGACCCTCAGCCGCGCGGCGCGCCCCGCGACCTACACGGTCGAGGCGCACGACGAGACGGGCGCGCTGCAGCCCACGCCCATCGCGGGCGAGCACCCCCTCACCCTCTACGTCGACAAGCAGGAGGTCGTCACGCTGATGACGCTCGGGGCCGCCCCCGAGGCGCTCGCGATCGGGTTCCTGCGCAACCAGCGCCTCGTCGACTCCATCGAGGACATCCTCGCCGTCCACGTCGACTGGGACGTCGAGGCCGTGGCGGTGACCACGAGGAGCGGCCTCGCGGACCTCGCGAAGCGCACCGAGAAGCGCACCGCGACCACGGGCTGCGGCCAGGGCACGGTCTTCGGCGACCTCATGGCCGACATCGAGTCGATCCGGCTGCCCGTCGAGGCGCGCCTCGACGAGGAAACGCTCTTCGGCCTGCTGAATGCGGTGCGCCTGCACGAGTCGATCTACAAGCAGGCGGGTGCGGTCCACGGCTGCGCGCTCGCCCGGGGCGCCGAGATCCTCACCTTCGTGGAAGACGTCGGCCGCCACAATGCCGTGGACGCGATCGCCGGCTGGATGTGGCTCGAGGGAATCGAGGGCTCGGACAAGGTCTTCTACACCACCGGCCGTCTCACTTCCGAGATGGTGATCAAGGCCGCGCAGATGGGCATCCCCTTCCTCGTCTCGCGCTCCGGGCTCACGAAGATGGGCCACGAGATCGCGAGCCGGGTGGGCATCACGATGATCGGCCGGGCGGTGAACCGGCGCTACCTGCTGTTCACCGGCGCGCAGCGCTTCGTCCGCGCGGGCGCGAAGGCCCATGCCTGAGGCGATCGCCCGCTGCCACTGCGGCGGCGTGGAGATCGCCGCGGCGCCTCCGTCGCGTTTCTGCGCGCACTGCTATTGCTGGAGCTGTCGCACCGCGCACGCCGCGGGCGTGGTGACCTGGATCGGCTTCAAGAGAGCCCAGGTGCGGTTCACGAAGGGCGCCGAGCTCGTCCGCGACTACGAATCCTCCCCCGGGGTGCGCCGGAAGTTCTGCTCGCGCTGCGGCACGCGCCTCGCCTTCGAGTCCGCCCACGGGCGCTGGGCCGACGAGATGCACCTGCCACTCGCCCTGTTCGTCACGCCCGTCGACCGCCGTCCCGAGGGCAACTCCTTCCCCGACGAGCGCCCCGACTGGGCCCCGTTCCATGCCTTCCCCGACGATTGAGGTGACCGGCGTGATCCTCGCCGGCGGACAGGGCAGCCGCATGGGCGGGGTGGACAAGGGACTCGAGCCCTTTCGCGGCCGGGCGCTCGCCGCCCATGCGATCGAGCGGCTGGCGCCCCAGGTCGACGAGATCCTCGTCAACGCCAACCGCAATCCCGAGGCCTGGGCGCAGTTCGGCCATCGCGTGATCGCCGACGGGATCCCGGGCTACGCGGGGCCGCTCGCCGGGTTCGAGCGCGGCCTCGCCCACGCCCGCGGCCGGCTCGTCGCCACGGTGCCTTGCGACTCGCCGTTCCTGCCGACCGATCTCGTCGCGCGACTGCGCTCCGCGCTCGAGCGCGAGGGCGCCGATCTCGCGGTCGCGAAGACCGGCGAGCAGCCCCACCCGGTCTTCTGCCTCATGCGCCGCGAGGTGCGCGCCTCGCTCGAGCGCTTCCTCGCCGCCGGCGAGCGCAAGATCGACCGCTGGTACGCGGGCCTGCGCGTCGTCGAGGTGCCCTTCGACGACGAGGCCGGGGCGTTCGCGAACATCAACACGCGCTCCGAGCTCGCGAGTCTCGAGCCCCCGGCGGGCTGAGCCGCGATGCCGCGGCGCCCCGGCCGGCCGCGCCCGCCGCTTCCGCGATTCGCCGTGGCGTGGTTCCCGGCCTTCGAGGGCCTCGAGCGCATCGAGGCGTTCCGCAGACGCCACGACCCGATGGCCGGATCGATCGCCGCGCACCTCACCCTGGTCTTCCCCTTCCCGACGCCCCTGAGCGCGTTGCAGGTCGCGACCCACGTGCGACGCGTCGCCGCCGCCTGGCCGCCGATCCCCGCGACCTTCCGCGCGATCCGGCCCCACGCGAACGAGTTCGTCTTCCTCATGGCCGGGCGCGGCGCGGCGTCCCTCGCCGCGCTCCACGACCGGCTCTACACGCGCTCGCTGAGGCCGCACCTGCGCCGCGACCTCGACTACGAGCCGCACATCACCCTCGCGCGATGCGCCGCGCCCGCGGCGCTCGAGGCCGCGCTCGCCGACGCCGGGGCCACGCTCGGCGGCGAGTTCGCGGAGGTGGTCCGCACGCTCACGCTCCTCGCCCTTCCCGCGGGCGGTAGAATCGAGCGTCTCGGAACCTTCCCCCTGCTCGCGGGCTAGCGTCCGCCGCGCCATGTCCAAGCCCACCATCACCCAGGCCTCCTGCGCCGACGACTACGACCCGAACTCGATGCCCGTGGCGAAGGCGAAGGCCTTCATCCACCGGTTCCTCGAGCCCGTGACCGCGACGCAGCGCCTGCCGATTCGCTCCGCCCTCGGGCGCGTGCTCGCCGAGGACGTGGTCTCCCCCGTGAACGTACCCGCGCACCGCAACTCCGCGATGGACGGATGGGCGGTGCGCGGCGCGGACCTGAAGCCCGACTCGGAGACCACGCTCACCGAGATCGGGTCCTCGTTCGCCGGCCGGCCCTTCGCGGGCCGGGTCGGCGCCGGACAGTGCGTGCGCATCATGACCGGGGGCGTGGTGCCCGAGGGCGCCGATACGGTCGTGATGCAGGAGCGCGCGGCCGCGAAGGCCACCGCGATCACCTTCGCCCCGGGGCAGAAGACCGGGCAGAACGTGCGCGAGGCGGGCGAGGACCTGAAGGCGGGCTCGGTCGCGATCGCGGCGGGACGGATCCTGCGCCCCGCGGAGCTCGGCCTCGTCGCCTCGCTCGGCATCGGCGAGCTCGGCGTGCGCCGGCGCCTGCGCGTGGCGTTCTTCTCCACGGGCGACGAGCTGCGCTCCATCGGCAGCGTGCTCGGCGAGGGCGAGATCTACGACTCGAACCGCTACACCCTCCACGGCATGCTCGAGCGGCTGGGTTGCGAGACGCTCGACCTCGGCGTGGTCCCCGACGACCCCGCGCGGCTCGAGCGCGCCTTCCGCGAGGCCGCAGCCAACGCGGACGTGGTGATCACCAGCGGCGGCGTCTCGGTCGGCGAGGCGGACTTCGTGAAGTCGATGCTCGGCCAGCTCGGCGAGGTGGTGTTCTGGAAGATCGCGATGAAGCCGGGGCGGCCCCTCGCCTACGGCCGCATCGGGAGCGCGCACTTCTTCGGCCTGCCGGGCAACCCCGTCTCGGTCATGGTCACCTTCTACCAGTTCGTGCGCGAGGCCCTGCTCGTGCTCGCCGGCGCCCATCCCGTGGAACCCGTTCCGACCTTTCCCGCGGTGTGCAGCGCGCGGCTGAAGAAGGCGCCGGGGCGCACCGAGTTCCAGCGCGGCGTGCTCGAGCGCGCCGCCGACGGCACCTGGACCGTGCGGCCCACGGGCGAGCAGGGTTCGGGCATCCTCAAGTCGATGAGCGAGGCCAACTGCTTCATCATCCTCGGCGACGCGACCGGCAACGTGGAACCCGGAACCCCCGTCGAGGTGCAGCTCCTCGAGGGCGTGGTGTGAAGGCGCCGCCCGGCGCCCCTGCCTTCGAATCGGCCGCCGAACGCAGCGGCACGGGCCTCGAGTATCTCCGGCGCATCGTCGCGGGCGAGATCGCCGGCGTGCCCATCGGCGACCTGCTCGGGTTCCGCGCCGTCGAGGTCGAGGCGGGGCGCATCGTGCTCGCGGGCGCACCCGACGAGCGCTCCTACAACCTGATCGGCACCGTCCACGGGGGCTGGGCCGCGGCGATCCTCGACAGCGCCATGGCACTCGCCGCGCTCTCCTCGCTCGACGCGAAGCACGGCTTCACCACGCTCGACATCAAGATCAACTACCTGCGCCCGATGACTGCCGCGACGGGCGAAGTGCGCGCCGAGGGCCGCGTGATCCACGGCGGGCGGCGCATCGTGCTCGCCGAGGCGAAGCTCGCCGACCCCGGCGGCAAGCTCCTCGCGCACGGCACCGGCACCTGCATCGTCATCCCCCGTTAGCCCCCGTTCGTCCCCCGTTTTGCGCGTCGCGTCGCCGGCCTCCTTGACAGGCTGACCGGCGGTCAGTTAGCCTGCGGGCCAGCTGACTGGGGGTCATTTATGGTCGTCAAGCAACGCGCCGTCGCCGTGGCGGACAAGGAGGAGCGCCGCCACGCGATCCTCGACGCCGCCGAGTCGCTCTTCCTCGAGCACCCGGAGCGCATGGCGAGCGTGGCCGAGGTCGCCGCGGCCGCGGGACTCGCCAAGGGCACGGTCTACCTCTACTTCCCGAGCAAGGAGGAGATGCTCCTCGCGCTCCACGAGCGCCACACGCAGGCGTTCTTCGACCGCTTCGTCGCGCGGGTCGCCGGGCCCGGCCCCGCGGGGTTCGACGAGATCCTCGCCGTCGCGCGGCGCCACTTCATCCAGCGGCCCGGCTGCCTCGCGCTCACGAGCCGCTGCTTCGGGATCATGGAGCGCGACCTGCCCGTCGAGGCCGCGATCGCCTTCAAGGTGCGCGTGGGCTCGCGGCTCGCCGCCGCCGGCGCCGCGCTCGAGAAGCGCTTCCCCACCCTCCCGCCGGGCAGCGGCGCGCGCCTGCTGCAGCACAGCCTCGCGGTGATCGTGGGGCTCTGGCAGATCATCCATCCCGTCGAGCGCTTCGGGCGTGCGTTCGAGCGCTCCGAGCTCGCGATGCTGATGCGCGACTACGACCTCGAGATCGACCGGGCGCTGCGCGCCCTCTGGTCCGGCACGATCGCGCCGGCGAGCGCGAAGCCCGCGCTGCGCTCGCCCAAAGGCGGCCGGCGATGAGGCCGCTCGCCACCGCGGTGCTCGCGGTCGCGGCGAGCGCGCTGGCCGCCTGCGGCGACGCGAGGCCCGTCGAGGAGCCCTTGCGGCCCGTGCTCGCGCAGAAGGTGGTTCCCGGCGCGGCGGCGACGCGCGAGGTCTACTCGGGCGAGGTCCGCGCGCGTCACGAGGCGGACCTCGGCTTTCGCATCGGCGGCAAGCTCGTCTCGCGCCAGGTCGATGCCGGCGCCCGCGTCGTCCGCGGCCAGGTGCTCGCGCGGCTCGATCCCGTGGATGCGAAGCTCGCCGCCGAGAGCGCCCGCGCCCAGCTCGCCTCGGCCGAGAGCGAGCTCGCGCTCGCCCGCGCCGAGCTCGACCGGCACGCGGACCTCCTCGCGAAGAAGTTCATCAGCCGCTCGGCCTACGACGCGCGCCTGAACGCCTTCAACGCCGCGAGCGCGCGCCTCGAGCAGGCGCGTTCGCAATCCGCCCTCTCGGCAAACCAGGCGGCCTACACGACGCTCGTGGCCGACGCCGACGGCGTGGTGGTGTCGGTCGCCGCGGAGCCCGGCCAGGTCCTCGCCGCGGGCCAGCCGGTCCTGCGCCTCGCCCGCGCGGGCGCCCTCGAGGTGGTGGTGAACGTTCCCGAAAGCCAGGTGGGGCGGTTCAGGCCCGGGCAGGCGATGGGCATTTCCCTCTGGTCGGATCCCGGCAGGGTTTTCGCCGGCCGCGTGCGCGAGATCGCGGGCGGCGCGGACCCCGTGACGCGGACCTACGCGGTGCGCGTGGCCGCCGCCGACCCGCCCCCGGGTACGCAGCTCGGGATGACCGCGAGCGTGTCCTTCGCGCCCGCCGTCGACGCCGGGCTCGTGCTCCTGCCCCTGGGGGCGCTCGCGCGCACCGAAAGCGGGCCCTCGGTCTGGGTCGTCGACCCGAAGACCGGCAAGGTGAGCCCGAGGCCGGTGAAGGTCGGCCAGTTCCGCGAGGACGGCGTGACCGTCACCGAGGGCCTCGCGGCGGGCGAATTCGTCGTCACGGCGGGAGTGCACAAGCTGCGCGCCGGCCAGGTCGTGCGACTCGCCGAACCCGCCGCGCCCGCCTCCGCCGCCGAAGGCGCGGCCGCGCGCTGAGCCCTCCTGCGTGATCCGCCGCTTCAATCTCTCCGAGTGGGCGCTTTCGCACCAGGCGCTGGTGCTCTATTTCATGGTCGCGCTCGCGGCGATCGGCGTGGCCTCGTACCTGCGCCTCGGGCAGGCCGAGGACCCCGACTTCTCGTTCAAGGTCATGATCGTGCGCACCCTCTGGCCCGGCGCTTCCGCCGAGGAGGTCGAGCGCCAGCTCACCGACCGCCTCGAGAAGAAGCTGCAGGAAACGCCCCGCCTCGACTTCCTGCGCAGCTACTCGAAGCCGGGCGAGTCCGTGGTGTTCGTCTTCGTGAAGGACTCCTCGCGCCCCGACGAGATCCGCGACACCTGGTACCAGGTCCGGAAGAAGGCGGGCGACATCCGCCACACGCTGCCCCAGGGCGTGCAGGGCCCGTTCTTCAACGACGAGTTCGGCGACACCTTCGGCAACATCTACGCGCTCACGGGCGAGGGCTTCTCCTACGCCCAGCTCAAGGAGGCGGCCGATCGCATCCGCGACCGGCTGCTGCGCGTGAGGGACGTCGCCAAGGTGGAGCTCGTCGGCGAGCAGGACGAGCGCATCCACGTCGAGCTCGCCAACGCGAAGCTCGCCACCTTCGGCGTCGAGCCCGCGGTGGTGTTCGCCGCGCTCGCGCAGCAAAACGCGGTCGCCGCCACCGGGCGCTTCGAGACCGGGTCCGACCGGATCTACATCCGGGCCACCGGCGCCCTCGACTCCGTGGAAAGCGTGCGGGAGATCCCGATCCGCGCCAACGGGCGGCTCTTCCGGCTGGGCGACGTCGCCACCGTCAACCGCGGCTTCGTCGACCCCCCGCAGCCGCGGATGCGCTTCATGGGCCGGCCCGCGCTCGGGATCGCGGTCTCGATGGTGCCGCGCGGCGACATCATCGCGCTGGGCCACGCGCTCGACGGGCAGATCGCGCAGCTCGAGCGCGAGCTCCCCGTGGGCCTCGAGCTCGACCGCGTGAACGACCAGCCCGCCACGGTGAAGCGCTCCGTGCGCGAGTTCACGCGCGTGCTCGCCGAGGCGGTCTCGATCGTGCTCCTCGTGAGCTTCCTGTCCCTGGGCCTGCGCACCGGGCTCATCGTCGCGCTCTCGATCCCGCTCACCCTCGCGGTCACCTTCCTCTTCATGTTCCAGGCGGGCATCGACCTGCACAAGATCTCGCTGGGGGCGCTCATCGTCGCCCTGGGGTTGCTCGTGGACGACGCCATCATCTCCGTCGAGATGATGGTCGTGAAGATGGAGCAGGGATTCGAGCGGGTGAAGGCGGCCGCCTTCGCCTACACCTCGACCGCGATGCCCATGCTCACCGGCACGATCGTCACTGCCGCGGGGTTCCTGCCCATCGGCCTCGCGCGCTCCTCCACGGGCGAGTACACCTTCTCGATCTTCGCGGTGGTCACGATCGCGCTGCTGGTGTCCTGGGTGGTCTCGGTGGTCTTCGTCCCCTACCTCGGCTACCGGCTGCTGCCGGAGTTCCACCGGCCCGGCGAGCACGTCGACGAGGGCGCGGTCTACCGCAAGCCCTTCTACCGGCGCTTCCGCCGTCTGGTGCAATGGTGCGTCGCCCACCGCTGGGTCGTGATCGCCGCGACCGCGGGCGCGTTCCTCGCTTCCCTCTTCGCCTTCCGGTTCGTGCAGCAGCAGTTCTTCCCCGCCGCGAGCCGCCCGGAGCTGATCGTCGACCTGCGCCTGCCCGAGGGCGCGTCGCTCCACGCGACCGAGGCGCAGGTGAAGCGCCTCGAGGCGATCCTCATGGGCGAGCCGCGGCTTCGCGAGGACATCGACAACTTCGTGAGCTACGTGGGCAGCGGCTCGCCGCGCTTCTACCTGCCCTTCGACCAGCAGCTCGTGAACGCGAACTTCGGCCAGTTCATCGTCAACACGAGGGACAACGAGGCGCGCGAGCGGGTGCGCGCGCGCCTGCTGGCGCTCTTCGACGCGGACTTCCCGGAGCTGCGCGGGCGCGTGAACCGCCTCGAGAACGGCCCGCCCGTGGGCTTCCCGGTGCAGTTCCGAGTGATCGGCGAGGACAAGCAGCGGCTGCGCGCCCTCGCCGAGGAGGTGGCCGCGGTGATGCGCGCCAACCGCTGGACCCACGAGGTCAACTTCGACTGGGACGAGCCCTCGAAGGTGATCCGGCTCGCGATCGACCAGGACCGCGCGCGCGTGCTCGGGATCTCGACGCAGGAGCTCGCGAATTACGTGAACACGGTCCTCTCGGGGCAGGTCGCCACCACCTACCGCGAGATGGACAAGCAGGTGGACGTGGTGGTGCGCGGGGCGGGCGCGGAACGCGCCCACCTGAGCCTGCTCAAGGACCTCGCGGTGCCCGTGGGCTCCGGGCGCACGGTCCCGCTCGCCCAGATCGCGCGCATCGAGTACGGTTTCGAGCAGGGCGTCTACTGGCGCCGCGACCGGCGAAGCGCGATCACCGTGCGCGCCGACCTCAAGGACGGCATCCAGGCCCCGGTGGTGAGCCAGCAGGTCGAGGCCGGGCTCGCGCCGATCCGCGCGCGGCTGCCCGACGGCTACCGGATCGAGACGGGCGGGGCGATCGAGGACTCGGCCAAGGGCCAGCGCTCGATCGCCGCCGTGGCCCCGGTGATGGTGATCGTGATGCTCACGGCGTTGATGGTCCAGCTGCAGAGCTTCTCGCGTCTCGCCATGGTGGTGCTCACCGCGCCCCTGGGGCTCATCGGCGTGGCCGCGGCGCTGCTCGTCTTCAACGTGCCCTTCGGCTTCGTGGCGATGCTCGGCACCATCGCGCTCGCCGGGATGATCATGAGGAACTCGGTCATCCTCGTCGACCAGATCGAGCACGACATCCGCGCGGGGTCCGAGCCCTGGGAGGCCATCGTCGAGGCGACGGTGCGCCGCTTCCGCCCGATCATGCTCACGGCCGCCGCCGCCGTGCTCGCGATGATCCCGCTCGCGCGCAGCGCCTTCTACGGCCCCATGGCCGTGGCGATCATGGGCGGGCTCACCGTGGCCACGCTGATCACGCTGCTCTTCCTGCCGGCGCTCTACGCGGCATGGTTCCGCGTGAAGCCGGCCGCGAACGGCGGCTGAGGCGCCCACGCCCATTTTCCGCGGCCGCTCTGCTATCGTTTGCGGCATGGAACGCCGCGATTTCGTGAAGCTCTGCGCCGCCGCCGCCACCGGCGCGACCCTGCCCGAGGCCGGCCACGCCGCCGGCCTCACCGCGCGGATGTACGATCGCGCGCTCCTCGTCGACGAATCCGGCGGGCCCGTCCGCCCCGCGGCGCTGAAGACCGGCGTCAACTACGTCTTCGAGTACCCCTTCGCCTCCACCCCCTGCTTCCTCCTGCACCTCGACCGGCCCACCGCGGCCGGCATCGACCTGAGGACCGAGGCGGGCGAGGCCTATCGCTGGCAGGGCGGCATCGGGGCCGACCGCACGATCGTCGCCTACTCCGCGATCTGCGCCCACAAGATGACCTACCCGACGCGCCAGGTGAGCTTCATCGGCTACCGCGACGGACCGAGTCCCGTGGCCGGCAAGGGCAAGGTGATCACCTGCTGCTCGGACCGCAGTGTCTACGACCCCTCGGCGGGCGCGCGCGTGGTCTCGGGGCCTGCCCCCCAGCCGCTCGCCACGATCCTGCTCGAGCACGACGCGAAGCGCGACGAGGTCCACGCGGTGGGCACCTTCGGGGGCGAGATGTTCGCGGAATTCTTCCGCAAGTTCGAGTTCCGCCTGCGCCTCGAGATGGGGGACCGCGCGAAGTCGTCGGTGTCGGGCCGCGCGATCGTGCGCGAGCTCGCCCGCTACAGCGCCCAATGGGCGCAGTGCTGAGCCGGATCGGGGGCTGAGCGCCGGTCGCGCCCGCCTTCTCAGGGCCCCCAGCGGTAGACCTGCACCTGGCCTTCGTTGCGGGCGATGCCGGGCTGGCGGGAGCCGCCCAGCGCATAGAGCGCGTTGCCGTGGATCGCCGCGGTGAATCCGTGCATGGAATACGGCAGGGGCGGCAGGATCGTCCACGCATCCTCGCCCGCCGCGATGGCCTCCACGTTGTTCAGGACCCGGCGCGGATTGCCGAGCCATTCGCCCCCCGCCACGATGAGGTGGCTCGCGTTCGCCGCGGCCGCGAAGCCGCCCCGGGTGGAGCGCATCGCGGGCCCCGCGCGCCAGGTCTCGCTCGCCGGATCGTAGATCGACACGCGGGCGTTCTGCGCGCCGATCGCGTCGCGCCCGCCGATCAGCCAGAGCTCGCCCTGGAAGGCCACGAGCTGCGAGTGGTCGCGCCCCGGGACGTTGTCCTGCGGGATGCGCCGCGAGGCGAGCGTGGCCGGATCGACCTGGCGCAGGCTCCCGTCGATGTGGCCCAGGTAGACGAAACCGTCGAGCATCGCCGTCCCGCTCGCCGCGACGTTGGGCAGTTGCGGGACCGGCTCCCAGCGATCCTGCGCCATCCGGTAGCGCCACCCCGTCACGGACTGCCCCTCCGAGAGATCGGACGCGTATCCGCCGGTCATGAACAAGTCGCCACCATGGGCCCAGGCGAGGCCGTGGTCGCGTCCGACCGGCGCTTCGGCGTGCGCGGTCCAGGCGCCCGTCGCGACGTCGTAGCATTTCAGGTCGCGCGGCGCGCCGAGCCCGCCCACGATGCAGGAGCGCGTGCCCACCGTGGCGATCGCATGCTCGGACTGGGGCCGGGGCATGGCCGCGCCTTCGCTCCACTGGCCCGAGGCGGGCGCCGCGGGGTTCCCGTCGACGCAGGCCGCGCCCGCGAGCCGCGTGAGGCGCACCGGTCGCAGCGTCCCGGAGCCGAAGGCCGGCTGGCTCGAGGCATAAGTGGCCGAGGCCGCGTCGCAGCTCGAGAAGGCGAGCGAAAGGCGACCCCAGGGCTCGATGCGGATCGCCGCCGGGTCGAAGCCGGCGCCGAAGCGCGTGCCCACGGGTCGCAGGTTCGCCGCGACCTCGATTGCCTCGCCGCCCGCGGGCGCCACGCCGATGGTCCAGGCCTGCTCGCCGCGCTCGTCGTAGGTGAACCAGTAGACCTGCGTGCGGCCGTCGGGCAGCTCCTCGAGGTTCCAGCCCTCGCCGTTGTGGCTCGGGTCGAACCACGCGCCGCTCTTCTGGCGCAGGCCCGCCAGCGCGCGCGCCCCCGAGGCAGTGAGCCGGCGCTTGCCGCCGCACTCGAGCTCGGAAAGCGAAGTGAGGCGCTCGATGCTGCGCGTACCCGATCCCCAGCCCGCGGGTCCCGAGAAACTCAGCTCGCCGCGATTGCAGTCGAGGAAGCGGAATTCCAGCGTGCCCCAGGCGATCACCTGGAGCGCGGCCGGGTCGTAGCCCGCGCCGAAGCGCGGGCCGCGCGTGGTGAACGCGCCTTCGAAACGGATGCGATCGCCCTCGATGCGGCCGCCCTCGGCGTAGATCCACGCCTGCGCGGCCGCGCTTCCGGCCGGCGGGAAGGTGAACCACAGCGCGAGGGCACGCCCGCTGTCGAGGATCTGGAGCGTGAAGCCCTCGCCCGAGCGCTCGGGCGTGTACCACGAGCCCGAGAACGCCGGGCCCACCCAGAGGGGCGCGAGGGCCTTCGGCGAGGCCGGCTCGGGCCGCAGCTCGGCGGCGGGCACGCCGTCGTGCACGCTGCACGGATGGGCGCTCCATGCGAGGGCGACGCAGAACGCGAACAGTCCGAACCTTGCGCAAGCCATGCCGATCCTCCGGGACGCCGGCCCGGCCGATGGCCGTGCCGTGCGCTGACGGCCAGTCTAGTCCGCGCCCGCGGGGGCCGCGTAACGAAATGTTAGATTGGCGCCGTGATCCCCTGGCTCGGCCACGACACCCCCTTTCCCCCCGTCTCGAAGGCCCTGCGCGCGCCCAACGGGCTGCTGTGCGCCGGGGCGGACCTCTCGCCCGGGCGCCTCCTCGAAGCCTATGGCCACGGGATCTTCCCCTGGTACTCCGAGGGCGACCCGATCCTGTGGTGGTCGCCGGATCCGCGCATGGTGCTCTTCCCCGACGAGCTGAAGGTCTCCCGGTCGCTGCGCAGGAGCGTGGCCCGCGGCCTCTTCGAGACGCGCTACGACACCGCCTTCGGAGAAGTCGTGGCCGGGTGCGCCGAGCCCCGGGGGCCGGACCGCGGGACCTGGATCCTGCCGGAGATGATGGCGGCCTACGGGCGCCTGCACGAGCTCGGCTTCGCGCACTGCGTGGAATCCTGGCGCGACGGGCGCCTCGTGGGCGGGCTCTACGGCGTGCTGCTCGGCCGCGTGTTCTTCGGCGAGTCGATGTTCGCCCGCGAGACCGACGCCTCGAAGGTCGCGCTCGTGAAGCTCGTCGGTCGCGCCCGCGATCTCGGCCTGCGGGTGATCGACTGCCAGCAGGCGACCGGCCACCTCGCCTCCCTGGGCGCCCGGGAGATCCCGCGACGGGAGTTCGCCGAGCTGCTGCGGGAGTCGATACAATACCCGCCAACCGCAACCCGCTTTGTCCCTCCCGAGGGCTGATGGCGAAGCTCAACGACCTTCCGATCGCGAACCTGCAGTTCTACGCGACCGCTCCGTACCCGTGCAGCTACCTGCCCGGCAAGCTCGCGCGCTCGCAGGTGGCCACGCCGAGCTACCTGATCGACACGGAGACCTACGGCGCGCTCGTCTCGGCGGGCTTCCGGCGCAGCGGCGCCTTCACCTACCGCCCGTACTGCGACCACTGCCATGCCTGCGTGCCGGTGCGCGTCGTCGCCGCCGAGTTCGAGCCCAACCGCGCGCAGCGCCGCGCCGACAGGCGCCACGCGGGCCTCGAGCCGCGCTACGGGGAGCTCAAGTTCAATCCCGAGCACTACGCGCTCTACCGCCTCTACCAGAGCGAGCGCCACCGCGGCGGCGGCATGGACCACGACAGCCGCGAGCAATACGCGCACTTCCTCCTCCAGTCGAACGTCGCCACGCGCCTCGTCGAGTTCCGCGAGGAGGGCGTGCTGCGCATGGTCTCGATCGTCGACGAGCTCGCCGACGGCCTGTCCTCCGTCTACACCTTCTTCGATCCGCTCGTCGCGCACGCGAGCTTCGGGACCTGGAACATCCTCTGGCAGGTCGCGGAGGCGCGCCGCCGGGGCCTCGCCTACGTGTACCTCGGCTACTGGATCGCCCAGAGCCGCAAGATGGGCTACAAGAGCCAGTTCCACCCCATCGAGGGGCTGTCTCGCGGCGAGTGGAAGCGGCTCGCCTAGCGCGGTCCGCCGGGCCCGCGGGGCGATCCGTCCCCGAGCCTTCGGGGACCTAACGAAGGGATTACCGCCTGAGCGGGAATGACGAATCGACCGTGCTCTACTCGCTCGCCCGCGCAGCCCTCTTCCGCCTCGATCCCGAATTCGCCCACGACCTCGCGCTGAAGTCGCTGTGCGCGCTCGGGCCCGGCGCCGCACTCCTGGGCGCGGGCAGCGACTCCGGGGAGGCCCGCAACGTCATGGGCATCGATTTCCCGAACCCCGTGGGGCTCGCTGCCGGCCTCGACAAGAACGGCGAGTACGTCGACGCGCTCGGGGCGCTGGGATTCGGGTTCCTCGAGGTGGGCACGGTGACGCCGCGACCGCAGCCGGGAAACCCGAAGCCGCGGCTCTTCCGCCTCGTCGAGCACGAGGCGATCATCAACCGCATGGGCTTCAACAACGTGGGCGTCGAGCAGCTCCTCGCCAACCTCGAGCGCTCGAGCTTCCGCGGCGTGCTCGGGATCAACATCGGCAAGAATTTCGACACCCCCATCGAGAACGCCTCGCGCGACTACCTCGCCTGCCTCGACGCGGTCTACGCCCGCGCGAGCTACATCGCGGTCAACATCTCCTCGCCCAACACGAAGAGCCTGCGCGAGCTCCAGTCGCCGGACAACCTCGACGAGCTGCTCGGCGTCGTCATGGCGCGGCGCGACGCGCTCGCCGCGCGCCACGGCCGCAGGAAGCCCATCGCCGTGAAAGTCGCGCCGGACCTCGACGAGGCCGGGATCGAGGCGATCGCCGAGTTCGCCCTGCGCCACCGCGTCGACGCGCTGATCGCCACCAACACGACCGTCGGGCGCGAGGGCGTTGCGGGGCACCCGGCGGCCGTCGAGGCCGGAGGGCTCTCGGGTCGCCCGCTCTTCGCGCGTTCGACGGCCGTGCTCGCCGCCCTCGCGAAGGCCCTCGGCGGCAAGCTCCCCCTCATCGGCGTGGGCGGCATCCTCTCGGGCGAGGACGCGCGCGCCAAGGTCGAGGCGGGCGCGAGCCTCGTGCAGGTCTACACCGGGTTCATCTACCGCGGGCCGCGGGTCATCGCCGATTCGCGCCGCGCGCTGAGGCGCTGATGCGCATCGGCGTGCCCCGCGAGACGAAGGAAGGCGAGCGCCGGCTGGCCCTGGTTCCCGCCGGCGTGCGCGCGCTCGCCGCGGCCGGCCACGAGGTGGTCGTGGAATCGGGCGCGGGCTCGGGCGTGGGCCTCGCGGACGCGGAATTCGCCGCCGCCGGCGCGCGCATCGCGGACCGCGCGGCGGCCTGGGCGGTGGACCTCGCGGTCAAGGTGAAGGAGATCCAGCCCGGCGAGCGCGAGCGCCTCGCGCCGGGGCTCGTCCTCTTCGGCTTCCAGCACCTGGCAGGCGAGCCGGAGCTCACGCGCGCGCTCGCCAGGCGGGGCGTGAGCGCGATCGCCTTCGAGATGGTGCACGACCCCGACGGCCTTTTCCCGCTGCTCGCGCCGATGTCGGCGATCGCCGGGCGCATGGCGATCCCGCTGGGCGCGCACCTGCTCGGCCTTCCGCAGGGCGGCAACGGGACGCTGTTCGGCGGGGCGCCCGGCGCGCAACCCGCACAGGTGCTCGTGCTCGGAGCGGGCCACGCGGGCGAGGGCGCGGCGGAACTCGCGAGCGCCATGGGCGCGAGCGTGACGCTCCTGTGCCGCAGCGAGCGCACGCGCGAGCGGCTGCGCGCGAAGCACGGCGCGCGCATGGCCGTCGGGATCGCCACGGGCGCCGCGGTCGAGGCGGCCGCGCTCGCCGCGGACCTGGTCGTGGGCGCGGTCTTCGTCCCGGCCACGCCGACGCCGAAGCTGCTGCCCCGCACGCTCGTGCGCCGGATGCGGCCGGGCGCGGTGATCGTCGACGTCTCGATCGACGCGGGCGGGGTGGCGGAGACCTCACGCCCGACCACGCACGCCGAACCCACCTTCGTTGCCGAAGGCGTGGTCCACTATTGCGTGGGCAACATGCCCGCGGCCTACGCGAGAAGCGCGACCGCGGCGCTGGCCGCCGCCGCCCTGCCCTTCGTGCTCGAGATGGCCGGCAAGGGCGTGGCGCGCGCCCTCGCCCAGAACGCGGCGCTGCGCGCGGGCGTGGTGCTGTGGAACGGCCGCCCCACGCACCCGGCAATCGCCGCCGAGGCCGGCCTCGACTGGTCGCCCGTCGAGGAGGCGCTCGCCGCATGAACCGCCTCGCCGAGCGCATCGACGCGCTCCTTCCCCAGACGCAGTGCACGCAATGCGGCTTCGAGGGCTGCCGGCCCTATGCCGAGGCGATCGCGCGCGGGGAGGCCGACATCGACCGCTGCCCCCCGGGAGGCGACGAAGGCGTCGGGCGCCTCGCCCGGCTGCTCGGCCGGAGCGCGAAGCCCCTCGACCCCGCCTGCGGCCCGCACCGCCCGCCGCAGGTGGCCGTGATCGACGAGCCCGAGTGCATCGGCTGCGCCAAGTGCCTCGCGGCCTGCCCGGTGGACGCGATCGTCGGCGCCCCGAAGCTCATGCACACCGTGATCGCCGCCTGGTGCACGGGCTGCGAGCTGTGCCTGCCGCCCTGCCCCGTGGATTGCATCGCGCTCGTCGCCGCGCCGGCGCTTCCCGAGGCCTCGCTCTCCCGGTCCCGGCACGAATTCCACCGCCTGCGCATCGCCCGCGATGCCGCCGAACGCGCCGCGAGCCTCGAGTGCCGCGAATGAGCCCCGCCCGGCGCCAGGCCTTCTTCGCGCGCCTGGCCGCCGCGAATCCGCAGCCGCGCAGCGAGCTCGCCTACCGCACGCCCTACGAGCTGCTGGTCGCGGTGATCCTCTCGGCGCAGGCCACCGACAGGAGCGTGAACCTCGCCACCGCGAAGCTCTTCCCCGTGGCGAACACCCCCGCGGCGATCGTGGCCCTCGGCGAGGAGGGGCTCGCGGGGTATGTCCGGACCATCGGGCTCTTCCGGACCAAGGCGAAGAACGTCGTGGCGATGTCGCGCCTTCTCCTCGAGCGCCACGGCGGCGAGGTGCCGCGCACGCGCGAGGCGCTCGAGGCGCTTCCGGGCGTGGGCCGCAAGACCGCGAACGTGGTGCTGAACGTCGCCTTCGGCGAGCCGACGATCGCCGTCGACACCCACATCTTCCGCGTGGCCAACCGCACCGGGCTCGCCCCCGGGAAGGATCCCCTCGCCGTCGAAAAGGCGCTCCTCCGGGTCGTTCCCGAGGCGTTCCGCCGCCACGCGCACCACTGGCTCATCCTGCACGGTCGCTACACCTGCCTCGCGCGCAAGCCCCGCTGCGGCGCCTGCCTCGTCTACGAGCAGTGCGGGTTCAGGGAAAAGGCGATGCACCGTGTTTGAGCCGACCCGCGACCAGGCCCGCGATTTCCTGTTCGCGACCTGGGCGAAATCGCGCGCGGGCGAGGCGCTCACGCCCCTGGAGTCCCAGGCGCTCGCGATCGTGCTCGAGCACCCCGAGTACCACCCGGTGCTCTCGGACCCGGAGCGCTACCGCGACCGGACCTGGACGCCCGAGGAGGGCGAGACGAACCCGTTCCTGCACCTCGCGCTGCACCTCGCGATCGACGAGCAGGCGGCGATCGACCAGCCACCGGGCATCCGCGGGATTCTCGCCACGCTCGCCCGCCGCCTCGATTCGGAGCACACGGCCCGGCACGCGGCGATGGAGTGCCTCGCCGAGGTGCTCTGGAAGGCGCAGCGCCACGGCACCGGCTTCGACAACGAGGCCTACCTCGACTGCCTGCGCCGCAGGCTCTGAGCGGCGCGCCGCAAAGCGAAAGCCCGGCACGGGGCCGGGCTTTCGGGGTCGCGGGAAAGGCCGCTCAGTACTTGATCGCGAGGCCCTTCTGCGCGGCGAAGTGCGCCGCGAGGTCCTGCATGTCCCGCGGCGAGAGGTTGGCCACCTGGCCCTGCATGATGGGGTTCTTGCGCTTGCCCGCCTTGTAGTGGGCGAGGGCGGCCGCGAGGTAATCGGCGTTCTGGCCCGCGAGGTTCGGGAACTCGGGGCTCGCGCTGAGGCCCGTCTCGCCGTGGCAGGCCTTGCAGGGCTCGGCCTTCTTCTTGCCGGCCTCCGCGTCGCCCTTGGCGGCGAAGGCGGGGGCGCAGATCGCGATCAGGGCGGCCGCGAAGAGCGTCTTGGTCGTCATGGTCGCGCTCCTCATTTCTTCGCCGTCGCCGAGGCGCCGTTGCCGTAGTAGGCCGCCAGATCCTCCATGTCCTTGTCGGAGAGGTCGGCGGCGATGGCGCGCATCGTCGGATGGTCGCGCTCGCCCTTCTTGTAGGCCTTGAGCGCGGAGACGATGTAGGCCGGATGCTGCCCCCCGAGCTTGGGAACGGTGTAGACCTCGGGGAAGGCGGTCTTCCAGCCGGGGATGCCGTGGCAGCCCTGGCACTGGAAATTGCGCTTCTTGCCCGCGGCCGGGTCGCCGGCTGCGTGCGCGCCGAAGGCCAGCGCGGCCGCCGTGGCGGCGACGAGGATGCGGAGTGTGGACATGGGGATCGGGGGTTTTTTCGAGTGGGTATGGGCGTGCAGCAGCGGCGAAGTATATCCCACGCCCTGCCCGCCGTGCCAGCGCCCGGGCGCGGCCTGCCGCCCGTTTCGAGAGCCGAACCAGGCCGGCCGCGCGCACCCCCGGGGCGGGCAACCGCCTCAGGCGGCCTCGTCGAAGAGCGCCTCCCAGGGGCGCGGGGGCGAGAGGAAGAAGCCCTGCCCCAGGGGAATGCCGATCTGGATGAGCTTCCTCGCGATGTCCTCGTTCTCGACGTACTCCGCGATGGTCTGCAGTCCGAGGCTCGTGCCGATCTTCTGGATCGACTCGACCAGGGCGTAGTCGAGGTAGTTGCGCGCGACCCCCTTCACGAACAGCCCGTCGATCTTGATCCCGTCGACCGGGAAATGCTTGAGGTAATTGAACGACGACAGCCCCGAGCCGAAGTCGTCGAGGAAGAAGCGCACGCCGAGCGCGCGCAGCGACTCGATCAGCGCGCGCGCGCGCTCGACGTTGGCGATCGCGGCCGTCTCCGTGATCTCGAAGTACACGCACTGCGGCGGCACGCCGTAGTGCGTGAAGCGCTCCTTCAGGAAGTCGGCGAACTCGGGGCTCGAGAGCGTGTGCCCCGAAAGATTGATCGAGAACTCGGCGGGCATCGGGTGGTCGCGGCGCTTCGCGAGGCGGCGGAAGTCGGAGAACGCGCGCTCGATCACCCAGCGGTCGATGGTGCGCATCAGGTCGTAGCGCTCGGCGACGGGGATGAACGACATCGGCAGGATCAGCTCGCCGCCCGTCTCGCTCATGCGCAGCAGCGCCTCGAAGCGCCGCACACCCGTCGTGCGCGGCCCCTCGAGCGGCAGGATCGGCTGGTAGAGCAGCGTGAAGGCGCCCTCGGAGAGCGCGTCGTTGATGCGCTTGAGCCAGCCGCGGCTCGTCTGGCGCAGGTACTGGGAGGCGGAGGCGTCGTGGAAGGCGAACACGCGGTTGCGCCCCTGCTCCTTCGCGGTGAAGCAGGCGGTGTCCGCCTCGCTGAAGATCGCCGAGATGCTGGGGGTGAGCTTGGTGATCGCGACGATGCCGACGCTCACCCCGACCTGGAAGGCGCGGTCCTCCCACTCGAACTGCCAGGACTGCACGGCATCGCGCAGCTGCGTGGCGGTGGCCATCGCGTAGTCCGCGCTGCAGTTCTCGATGAGCACGGCGAACTCGTCGCCCCCGACCCGCGCGAGGCGCTCTTCCTCGCGCAGGCAGCCCTTGAGCACGGGCGTGATGCGGCGCAGGAGCTCGTCGCCGGCGAGGTGGCCGAAGGAATCGTTGATCCGGTGGAAATGGTCGATGTCGAGATAGAGGAGCGCGTGCGTGCTGCCCATGTTCTTCGCGCCCGCCATGGCGCTCTCGAGGCGCTCCTCCAGCGTCTTGCGGTTGGCGAGCCCCGTGAGGGCGTCGTGGTTCGTGAGGAAGAAGATCTGCTGGCGGGCGGTGTCGAGGCGCTCCTGCAGGCGCGCCTGCTGGCCCTGGATGTCGCGCGCGAGCCCGAGGACCTCGCGCTTGAGCCCCTCGAGGGGCGGGGTGAGCTCCGGCAGCGGCGGCTCCTCGACGCCGGCGGCGACCAGGCGCACCGCCTCGGCGACCGCCTGCACTTCCCCGGTCACCGCGCGCGCGGCGAGGGCGGCGAGCGGGAAGAGCGCGATCACGGCCCCGCCCAGGGCGAGGATGAGCGTCCACATCTGCCCGCCCGCCTCCGTGCCGAGCGCGGCGCGCGCGAACAGGAAGATCGCGCAGAAGACGGCGATGGGGATGGCGCCCAGGCCGATGATCCGCGAGGCGAGCTCGCGCCGCTCGTCGCGCGGGCTCTCCGGGGACGGGGCGGCCGGCTTCACGCCCGCTCCCCGGCGGCGCGCTTCCAGAGGCAGCGCCCCCGGCTCTCGCCGTCGATGCGCTCGCACATCTCGGCGTGCAGTCGCAGCTCCTCGGCGTCCGCCCGGACCACCGCGAGCCGCGCGGGGCGCGCGCCCGGCTCCGCGGCACCCCCTGCGTCGGGGGCGCCCAGCGCGATGTCGAGGCTGTCCTGCCCGCGGGTCATCGCGAGCCACACCTCGGCGAGGAGCTGCGCGTCGAGCAGCGCCCCGTGGAGCGCGCGCCGCGAGTGGTCGACGCCGTAGCGCTCGCACAGCGCGTCGAGCGAGTTCTTCTTGCCCGGGTGGAGCTCGCGGGCGAGCGCCAGGGTGTCGGTCACCGTGCAGCGCTCGGCGATCGCCGGCCGGCCGGCGCGCGCGAGCTCCGCGTCGAGGAACCCCAGGTCGAAGGGCGCGTTGTGGATCAGCAGCTCCGCGTCGGCGACGAAGTCGAGGAACTCGTCGGCGATGTCGGCGAAGCGCGGCTTGTCGGCGAGGTCCTCCGCGGTGAGGCCGTGGACCTGGGTGGCGGCCGCGTCGATCTCGCGCTCGGGGTTGACGTAGCGGTGGAAGTGCCGCCCCGTCGGGCGGCGGTCGGCGACCTCCAGGCAGGCGATCTCGATGATGCGATGGCCTTCCTCGGGCGCGAGTCCCGTGGTCTCGGTGTCGAGGACGATGCGCCTCACCCCAGTCCCTCCACGCCGCGGTTCGCCAGGCCGTCGGCGCGCTCGTTGCCGTCGTGGCCGGCGTGCCCGCGCACCCACTTCCACTCGATCTCGTGGCCTGCGGCGAGCTCGTCGAGGCGCTTCCACAGGTCGGCGTTCTTCACCGGGGTCTTGCCGGCGGTGCGCCAGCCCCTGGCCTTCCAGCCGTGGATCCACTCCGTGATGCCCTTCTGGACGTATTGCGAATCCGTGTGCAGCACGACGCGGCTCGGCCGCTTGAGGGCCGCGAGCGCCTCGATCACGGCGGTGAGCTCCATGCGGTTGTTCGTGGTCGAGAATTCCCCGCCGCACATCTCGCGTTCCTCGCCGCCGAAGCGCAGCAGGGCGCCCCAGCCTCCCGGGCCGGGATTGCCCTTGCATGCGCCGTCGGTGTAGATGTGGACCGCTTGTCCCGCGGTTCGATGGCTCAAGTTACTTGACGAGCTTCAGGTTGACGGCGGGCCGCGTGGCGTCCTCGCGCTTGGCTGCGGCGACGAGGCGCTTCTCGCGCGCCTTCTGTTCCTGCCAGGCGGGCGTGATGAGGCGCATGCCGCGTACGCGCTTGATCGCCTGCAGCATGTAGATCGCGCCCCCGATCGCCCACCAGCGGTCGCCCGCGGGCTCCATGAAGGCGAAGCGCCGGCGCCAGGTCTCGCGGTCGATGGGCGGCACGTAGCCGGCGAGCCGCCCGGCCGAGACGTCGAAGCCGAGCAGCGACAGCCAGTCCTTCACGCGGGGCAGCGACACGAAGTGACCGCACCAGGGATGGAGGTGCCGCGAGAACCCGAGCGCGCTGCGCAGCCCCCAGAGGCTCCAGGGATTGAACCCGACGATGACGAGGCGCCCCTCGGGCATCATCACGCGGTCGATCTCGCGCAGCACCGCGTGGGGATCGTCGGCGAACTCGAGCACGTGGGGCAGGAGCGCGAGGTCCACGGACTGCGTGGCGAACGGCAGCTCGTGGCCGCGCGCGCGCACTGCGACCTCGCCCCAGGGTGCGATGCGCATGCGGTGGGCGATGCGGCTTTCGCGGAGGAAGTCGACCTCCGGCAGCCCCAGCTGCAACGCGTGGAAGCCGAAGATGTCGGGCGTCACGTCGTCGAGGTACGCGCGCTCCTTCTCGAGCAGGTATTGCCCGAGCGGGGACGCGAACCAGTCGGAGAGCGTGTTGGTCGCCATGGGGCAATTCTAATAGACTCGGACCCATGCTGACGATCCACCCGCTGCCCGCCTTCGAGGACAACTACCTCTGGCTGCTCGAGGACGGCCGCAACGCCGCGGTGGTCGATCCCGGCGACGAGGCGCCCGTCGAGGCGTTCCTCGCCGGCCGGGGACTCGTCCTCGCGGCGATCCTCGCCACGCACCACCACGGCGACCACGTGGGCGGCCTCGAGGCGCTCGCCCGGCGCTGGGACTGCCCCGCCTTCGGGCCCGCGGGCGAGGCGATCGCGGGCCTCACGCGCCGCCTCGCGGAAGGCGACCGGATCACCGTGCCGGGACTCGGGCTGCCGCTCACGGTCCTCGAAGTCCCCGGCCACACGGCGGGGCACATCGCCTACGTGGGCGAGGGAATCGTCTTCTGCGGCGACACGCTGTTCGCGGGCGGCTGCGGCCGGCTTTTCGAGGGCACGCCCGCGCAGATGAGCGCCTCGCTCGCGAAGCTCGCCGCGCTCCCGCCGGCCACGCGCGTCTACTGCGCCCACGAGTACACCGCGGCCAACCTGCGCTTCGCCGCGGCCGTCGAGCCCGGCAATGCGCGCCTCGCCGAGCGCCGCGCGAAGGTCGCCGCCCAGCGCGGCCGCGGCGAGCCCACCGTCCCGTCCACCATCGCCGAGGAGCTCGCGACCAATCCCTTCCTGCGCTGCGCCGAGCCGGAGGTCGTGGCCGCGGCCGGGCGCCACGCGGGCCGCGCGCTCGCGGGCCCCGTCGAGGTCTTCGCCGCGGTCCGCGCGTGGAAGAACGGGTTCTGAGCCCCATGTCCGAGCCCTTCGCGATCCGCCCCGCCGCCCCGTCCGACGCCGCCGAGCTGCTGCGGCTCATCGGCGAGCTCGCGGTCTACGAGAAGCTCGCCCACCAGGCCGTGGGCACCGAGCCCGCGCTCGTCGCCGCGCTCTTCGGCGAGCGGCCGAGCTGCGAGGCGCTGCTCGCGGAGCGCGAGGGGCGCGCCGTGGGCTTCGCGCTCTACTTCACCACCTTCTCGACCTTCCTGTGCAAGCCGGGCCTGTACCTCGAGGACCTGTTCGTCGAGCCCGCTCACCGGCGGCTCGGCATCGGCCGCGAGTTCCTGCGCCGGCTCGCGGCGATCGCCCTCGAGCGCGGCTGCGGGCGCTTCGAATGGCGCGTGCTCGACTGGAACGAGCCCTCGATCCGTTTCTACGAGGCGCTCGGAGGCCAGCTGCTGCGCGAATGGGTCCTCGTCCGGATGACCGAGGCGGAGTACGTGCGGCTTGCCGAGCCGGCCGCTTGACGCCGGCTTCGCCGGCCGGTAGGATTCAAAAATATCTTACGAAACAACAACTAAACGAATGGATTTGAAGCGGACGCTGAACATCGCGGCCCTGGCCTTCGCGGCCGGGTTCGCCCTCGGCCCGGCATTCGCTTCCTCCGCGACCGGGACGCCGCCGCCCGCCGCGCTTCCCGACGCCTTCGAGGACCCGGACGACGTCCCGCTGCCCGATCCCGACCTCTGGCAGCGCATCCGCGTCGGTTTCGCGCTCGAGCCGCTCGACTCGCCCCTCGTCCACGAGCACGAGGCGTGGTACGCGAGCCGCCCGGAGTACATCAAGCGCTTCGTCGACCGCGGCAGCCGCTACCTGCACCACATCGTCGAGGAAGTCGGCAAGCGCGGCATGCCGATGGAGATCGCGCTGTTGCCCGTGGTCGAGAGCGCCTTCAACCCGACCGCCTATTCGCGCTCGAAGGCTTCGGGCCTGTGGCAGTTCATCCCCTCGACGGGCAAGAACTACGGCCTGTCGCAGGACTGGTGGCGCGACAACCGCCGAGACGTCGTGGCCGCCACCGACGCGGCCCTCAACTACCTGCAGCGCCTGCACGAGATGTTCGGCTCCTGGGAGCTCGCGCTCGCGGCCTACAACTGCGGCGAGGGCTGCGTGGGGCGCGCGATCGCGGCCAACCAGAGGAAGGGCCTCGCCACGGACTACCTGAGCCTCAGGCTCCCGCCCGAGACGCAGAACTACGTCCCCAAGCTCTTCGCGGTGAAGAACATCGTGCTCTCGCCCGCGACCTACGGCGTGGAGCTCGACAGCGTCCCGGACCAGCCCTACTTCACCGCCGTCCCCGCCCCGGCGAAGATCGACGTGCGCCTCGCCGCGAAGCTCGCGGGCATGAGCGAGGAGGAATTCGTCGCGCTCAACCCCGCGCACACCAAGCCCGTGGCCGTCACGCAGGCCGGCACCCTCGTGCTGCCGCTCGACAAGGCGGACACCTTCCGCGAGAACCTCGAGGCCTGGGACAAGCCGCTCGTGAGCTGGACGACCTACCCCGCGAAGAAGGGCGAGTCGCTCGATGCGATCGCGCGGCGCCACGGCGTGGCGGCCCAGCAGCTGCGCTCGGCGAACAACCCCATCCGCCTCGACAAGAAAGGCCGGCTGCGCTTCGCCCAGCCCGTGCTGGTGCCGATGCGCTCCGACGCGGCGGGAGCCCGGATGGTGAAGGCGGCGAACGTCGCGCCCGCCCCGGAGGCGAGGAAGCCCGAGGCGCCGCGCTGGTACACGGTGCGCGCGGGCGACACCCTCTACGGAATCGCCCTGCGCTTCGAGGCCGAGCTCGAGGAGCTCCTCGACCTCAACCGCCTGACCCCGAGGGCGGTGATCCACCCCGGGCTGCGGCTGCGCCTTCCCTGAAGGCGCGCGCTTCGCGCCTCAGGGCGCGGCGGGCCGCCGCGCCGGGTCCCAGCCCTTCGGGATCGAGGACAGGAGCTTCCTCGTGTACTCCTGCTTCGGGCTGAGGTAGATCTCGTCGGAGCCGGCGATCTCGACGATCGCGCCCTCGTTCATCACCATGATCTCGTCGGAGATGTACTTCACGACGGCGAGGTCGTGGGAGATGAAGATGTAGGAAAGCCCGAACTCGTCCTGGAGGTCCTGCAGGAGGTTGAGCACCTGGGCCTGCACCGACACGTCGAGGGCCGAGACCGACTCGTCGCAGATCAGCACGTCGGGCTTCATCGTGAGGCAGCGCGCGATCGCGATCCTCTGGCGCTGGCCGCCCGAGAATTCGTGCGGGTACTTGTAGAAGGACTGCTCGGAGAGCCCCACGCGCTTCAGGAGCTGGAAGGCCATGTCCACGCGCTCGCGCTCGTCCTTGCCGATCGCGTGGATCTTCATCGGCTCGACGAGGATCTGGCCCACGGTGAAGCGCGGGTTGAGCGAGGCGTAGGGGTTCTGGAAGATGATCTGGATGCGCCGGCGGTAGGCCATCATCTCGCGGTCGCTGAGCGGCAGGAGGTCGCGCCCCTCGAAGAGGACCTTGCCCGCGGTGGCCTCGTGCAGGCGCATCAGCGTGAGCCCGACCGTGGTCTTGCCCGAGCCCGACTCCCCCACGAGGCCGAGGGTCTTGCCCTTCGCGAGGCGGAAGTTCACGTCCTTCACGGCGGTGACCGCGCGCTTGCGGAAGAAGCCCTCCTTCAGGAAGAAGGTCTTCTCCAGGCCCTGCACCTCGAGGATGATCGGGTCGGCCGCGGCCACCCCGCGCGGGCGCTGCTCGGCGACGACTTTGCCGTCGCCCTTCAGGAAGTCGTCGATCACGGGCAGGCGCATCGGCCGCCGGTCGAGCCGCGGGCGGCAGGCGAGCAACGCCTTCGTGTACGGATGCTGCGGGGCCTCGAAGATGGCGCGCACCGCGCCCTGCTCGCGGATCACGCCCTCCTGCATCACCACCACCTGGTCGGCGATCTCGCCGACGACGCCGAGGTCGTGCGTGATGAAGAGGACCGACATGTGGTGGCGTTCCTGGAGCTTCGCGAGGAGATCGAGGATCTGCTTCTGGATGGTCACGTCGAGCGCGGTCGTCGGCTCGTCGGCGATCAGCAGCTTGGGCTCGCAGGCGATCGCCATGGCGATCATCACCCGCTGCTGCTGGCCGCCGGACATCTCGTGCGGGAACGATCCGAGGCGCAGCTTCGGGTCCGGGATGCCCACCTCGTTCAGGAGCTCCTCGGCGCGGGCGAGCGCCTGGCGCGGCGCGAGGCCCATGTGTAGGCGCAGCGCCTCCGAGATCTGCTCGCCCACGGTGAAGACGGGGTTGAGCGAGGTCATCGGCTCCTGGAAGATCACCGAGATGTCCTTGCCGCGGATGGCCTGCATCTCGGGAAGCGCTCGCCGGAGCAGGTTCGCGCCGCCGTACTCGATGGCGGAGGCCGGCGAGACGATCGCGTTGTCGGGCAGGAGCCCCAGGATCGCCATCGCCGACACGCTCTTGCCGCTGCCCGACTCCCCCACCAGCGCGACGGTGGTGTTGCGCGGGATGTCGAAGGAAACGCCCTTCACCGCCTCGAAGACGGTGTGCCGGTCGAGCCGGAAGCGCACGTCGAGGTCGCGGACCCGCAGGATGAGGTTCTCGTCGCTCATGGTCGGTCGGGCTCCGGCGGTCATTTCAGCTTCGGGTCGAGGGCGTCGCGCAGGCTGTCGGTGAGCAGCGAGAAGGCGGTCACGAGCACCGCCATGCTCGCGCCGGCGGCGAAGAGCTGCCACCACTTGCCGATGACGAGCTCGTTCTGCGCCTCGGCGAGCATCGTCCCCCAGGAGACCATGTCCACGGGCACGCCCAGGCCTAGGAAGGAGAGGATCACCTCGGCCTTGATGAAGCTCACCACGTGCTGCGAGAGCTGCACCAGGATCACGTGGCTCGCGTTGGGCAGGATGTGGACGAACATGCGCGAGAGGTGCGAGGCGCCGATCGCCTGCGCGGCCTTCACGTACTCGCGGTTGCAGTGCTTGATGTACTCGGCGCGCACCAGCCGGTAGATGCCGGTCCAGCCGGTGAGCGCGAGGATGACGATGATGGTGTCGAGCCCGCGCTTGAACACCGCCGCGAAGGCGAGGATCAGGAGGATGTAGGGGATCGAGGTGAAGATGTTGTAGAACCACTCGAGGAAGTCGTTGACGCGCCCGCCCCAGTAGCCCGCCAGCGCCCCGAGCACCGTGCCGATGAGCGTGGCGAAGAGCGCCGCGGTGAGCCCCACGAAGATCGAGACCTCGGCGCCCTTGACCGCCTTCTTGAGCACGTCGCGGCCCCACTTGTCGCCGCCGAACGGCAGCGACTCGGCGCGCTTCACCTCGGTGACGGCGATCTTGGCCGCGCGCTCCTCCCATTCCTTGTAGCGCGGGGCGAGCGGGTCGATGTCGGAGAGGTCCACGGGCGGGGCGAGGGTGGCGCCCTCGCGGCTGGCGACCGCCCTCGCCTCCAGATTCTCGGCGCCCGCGAGGAACGCGGGATTCGCGTAGGACACGCCCGCCTCCTTGGCCCAGTCCCTGGCGATCAGCCCCGCGAAGGAGGCGAGCATCATCGCGAGGAAGAAGACGACGACCACGAGGGAGACCATGCCCACGCGGTCGTTCTGCAGCCGCCGCCAGGCGAGCGTCCACAGGCCCGGCGATTCCTGCCGGGACGGCGGGGTGTTGTTGGTGAGAACGGCGCTCATCTCGGGCTCCTCGGCTGGATTCCCGCCTGCGCGGGGATGGCGGGGGAAGGCGTTCGCATGGCTCGGCGTCCTCCCGTCACTTGAACGACACGCGCGGGTCGACGGCCTTGTAGGTCACGTCGACCAGCAGGTTGATGATCATGGTGAGCACGGCGAGGTAGACCGTCACCGCCTTGATCACCGGGAAGTCGCTGCGGTTGACCGCGGTGACGATCTCGCGCCCGAGCCCCGGGATCGAGAAGAAGACCTCCAGCAGGAAGGAGCCCACGAACACGCCCGGCAGGTAGATCCCGACGTTGGTGAGGATGGGGATGAGGGCGTTCCTGAGCACGTGCTTGAGCATGACCTGCTTCTCGGGCAGGCCCTTGGCGCGCGCGGTGCGCACGTAGTCCTGGTTGATCTCCTCGAGGAAAAACGAGCGGTAGAGCCTGAGCTGCGGGGCGAGGCCCACGAAGATCGCCAGCATGATGGGCAGCGGCGCGTACGTGCCGAGGTTCTTCCAGAAGCTCTCGCTCCAGCCCTGCACGGGGAACCACCCGAGGATGAAGCCGAACAGCCACTGGAACACGATGATGTAGACGAGGAAGCTGATCGACATCGCCGTCGTGCAGATGATCATGATCGCGCGGTCGGTGAGCGAACCCCGCACGTAGGCGACCATGATCGCGAAGAGCACGGCGAGCGAGGTCTCCAGGATCAGCACCGGCACCATGATCGTGAGCGTGGGCCCCACCCGCGTGAGGAGGATGCGCGAGACCTCCTCGTTCGTCGACCAGCTGCGCCCGAAGTCGAAGGTGAACACCTGCTGCACGAACACCCAGAGCTGGTACCAGTACGGCTGGTCCACCCCGAGCTGCTTGCGGATGTTGGCGATCTGCTCCGGGTTCGAGATCTTGCCCGCGAGCACCTGCGCGGGGTCTCCACCCACCCAGTTGAACAGGAAGAAGATCAGCAGGATCACGCCCGCGAGGGTCGGGATCATCTGCCAGAGTCGTCGGATCACGTACGCGGTCACGGTGCTCTCCTCGGCCCGGGGGCCTACTTCATGGCGACCTGCTGGGCGGCCTGGTCGATGTCCAGCCAGCGGAAGTTGGTGTACAGGATCGGGTGCTTCTTGTAGCCCTTCACCCAGGGGTGCTGCAGGTGGTTGAAGATGCGGTGCACGCCCAGTCGCCAGGGCGCGTAGGCGAGGAGCAGCCGGTTCATGTCGCGGTAGAGGGCGTTGCGCTCGGGGCTGTCGGGCACCGCGAGCGAGCGCTCGTAGAGCCGGTCGAACTCCGCGAGCTTGAAGCTCGCCTCGTTCGACTGCCCCGTGTTCGGCCCGTAGAGGAGCTGCAGGAAGTTCTGCGCGTCCGGGTAATCCGCGATCCACGCCGAGCCCGCGACCATGAAGCGCCCCACCTTCTTGTCCTTCAGCAGGTCCGCGAACTGCACCGCCGTGGCCTCGAGCCGAACGCCGATCTCGGCCATCGACTTCGACCAGAGCTCGGCGAGCTGGCGGTTCTCCTGGCTGCCGGCGTAGTACTTGTAATCGAGCACGAGGGGGCGGCCGTCGGGGCGGTCGCGCCACCCGTCGCCGTTGCGGTCGACGTAGCCGAACATGTCGAGCAGGGCCTTGGCCCGCGCCGGGTCGTATTCCTGCGCCCCGGCGTGGAAGCGCTCGTCGTAGCCGACCACGCCCGGAGGCACGGGACTCTGGGCGGGCAGCGCCTGCCCCTTGCGCACGATGGAGATCTCCCGGTCGCGGTCGTGGCCGAGCACGAGCGCGCGGCGCAGCGCCACCCGCTCCGGCGAGTAGCCGCCCACGGGATTCTCGCGGCCCTCGATCGTCTCGTTCATGTTGAAGACGTCGTAGGTGAACTCCGGCTGCTCCTCCCGGAAGACGCCCACGCCCTGGCGGGCGAGCGAGGGCGCGAGCTGCCCGTTGGGCAGCACCTGGTGGATGAACGAGAACGGCGTCTCGTCGAGGATGTCGTGCTCCTTGTTGAGGAAGGCGAGGAAGCGCGGCTGCTCGTCGTCGATGGGGTAGATCTCGACCCGGTCGATGAGGGGCAGGCGCTTGCCGCGCAGCGCCTCGATCGCGCGCCGGTCCCACGCGTCGGCGGGGTTCGCGTGGCTCGCGTCGAGCTCGAAGCCGCGATGGTTGGGATTGCGCTCGAGCACGATCTTCGAGCGCCGCACCCACTCCCGGAGCACGTAGGGGCCGGTGCCGACGGGGTGCGCGTGCGTGTCCGCCCCGTAGGCCTCGATCACCTCGCGCGCCACGGGGACGACGTTGGGCATCGCGAGCACGTAGAGGAAGTTGAAGTCGGGGTCCTTCAGCTTGAAGCTGATCGTGTAGCGGTCGCGCACCTCGAGCCCGGCGACCTTCGCGTCGTAGTCGAACTTCCCGGTCGCCTTCGAGCGCTCCTCGAGCTCGTCGAGCCCCACGATCTTGTTCTCGAAGAGCCAGGCGTAGGGGCTGCGATTGCGGGGGTCGCGGAAGCGCTTGATCGCGTACTCGAAGTCGCGCGCCACGAGCTCGCGCTTCCGACCCTTGAACGCCGGGTCGTCGGCGTAGAGGATCCCGGGCTTGATCCGGAACGTGTAGCGCGTGCCGCCCTCCTCCGGCTTCGGAATCGACTCCGCGGTGAGCGGCACGAGCCGCACGGGCCGGGCGAGGTAGTCGTAGCTGAGCAGGCCCTCGAAGAGGTTCTCGCAGACCCCCACGGAATAGCGGTCGTCGATGCGCTGCGGGTCGAAGCCCGTCTCCGCGGTCCGAAAGGCCATCCGCAGCACCTTCTGCGCGGCCTCGGCGGGGACGGGCGCGAGCGCGAGGCCCAGGGCCGCGACGAGACCCGCGGCGAGGCGGCGGCGGGGCGGTCGGCAGGGAATCGGGCAGGCGGCTTCAAGGGGGCGGGGAGCGGCGAAATCGCGGAATTATAACGGTTTTTTGACCCGGGACCCACTCAGCGCAGCTGCCGCGCCCGGACATCGAGGTCGATGTCGGCGTAGCGGTAGGCGTCGTGCAGGATCGGATGCTTGCGCCAGCCGAGCACCCAGGGCTGGACCATCTGGCTCCTCTTGCGGTGGCTGTTGAGCTTCCAGGGGGCATAGGCGGCGATGAGCCGGGCCATGCGCTGGTAGATCCGGGTGCGCTCCGGCCCCGGCGGGAGCGCGGCCGCCTGCTCGTAGAGCCGGTCGTACTCGGCGAGCTGGAAGCAGCCGTCGTTCGAGGAGCCGCAGTTCGGCCCGTAGAGCAGCTGCAGGAAGTTCTCCCCGTCGGGGTAGTCCGCGCCCCAGGCGAGGTGCCAGTTCTGGAGCTTGCCGAGCTTCGACTTCTTGCGCAGGTCGGGCCATTTCTCCGTGAGGACCTCCATGCGGATGCCGACCGCGTCCATGGACTTCTTCCAGTGCTGGGTGAACAGGCGCGAGAGCTGGTCGGGCTCCGTCGCGTAGACGAAGGTGAGGGGCCCGCCCTCGGGCGTCTCGCGCCAGCCGTCGCCGTCGCGGTCGACGTAGCCGAACATGTCGAGCAGCGCCTTCGCCTTGGCCGTGTCGTGGGTCCGGCCCAGGCTGAAGGCGGGGTCGTAGCCGAGCACCCCCGGGGGCAGGGGCGAGTGGGCCTCGATGGCGTTGCCGTTGCGGATGAGGAACACCTCGTCCTCGTTGCTGTAGGCGAGCGAGACCGCCCGGCGCAACGCCACCTTCTCCGGCGTGTACCCGCCCCAGACCGGGTCCTTCATGTTGAAGTACAGGTAGGTCACGTCCGGGTCGATGTCCGGGATGTACTTGACGCCGCGCCTGGCGAGGTAGGGCGCGACCCGCCCGCCCGGGATCGCCATGCTGTTGAACTCGTAGGGCAGGTTGATCCAGTCGAGCTCGTTGTTCAGGAAGGCGAGCCAGCGCGGCTGGGACTCCTCGATCACGTAGATCTCGACGCGATCGATCTGCGGGATGCGCTTGCCCTTCATCTCGGCGTGCAGGCGCTGCGAGACCGCGTCGTCAGCGGGCGGCTCCGCGTGGTAGTACTCCTCGCGGAAGCCCGGGTTCCGCGCGAGCACGATCTTGCTCGAGCGCTTCCACTCGGCGAGCCGGTAGGGACCGGTGCCCACCGGGTGCGCGCCGATGTCGGCCCCGTAGTGCTCGACCACCTCCCGCGCCTGGGCGCCGAGGTTGGGAATCGCGAGGATGTAGAGGAAGTTGTAGTCGGGCTTCGCGAGGCGGATGCGCAGCCGGTAGCGGTCGAGGACCTCGAGGCCGCGGATCGGCTCGTCGTAATCGAGCCGGCCGGCCTTGCGCGCGCGCGCGACCGCCTCGTCGATGCCCTCGATCCGCCCCTCGACCATCCACAGGTTGGGCGAGGCCACCTGCGGGTCGACCAGGCGGCGGATCGCGTAGGCGTAGTCCTGCGCCGTGAGCTCGCGCCGCGTGCCCCGGAAGACCGGGTCGTCGGCGAAGAACACGCCCTTCCTGAAGGTGAGCAGGTAGCTGCGCCCGCCTTCGCCCACCTCCGGCATGGATTCGAGGAGCTGGGGCTTGAGCTTCGCGGGGCGCGCGAGCATGTCGTAGCTGAGCGGCGTTTCGAAGATCTCCTCGATCACGGTGTTCGAGTAGAGGTCCGAGACCCGCGCCGGGTCGAAGCTCGTCTCGGCGATCACGAAGGGCACGCGCAGCACCTTCTCGGCCGCCACGCCCGGTGCAGCCGCCGCGACGAGCGCCGCGGCCGAGAGCGCGGCGCCGAGCCGACGGAGCGAGATCGCCAAGGGGCTACTTCCCGGCCGCGGCGGCGTACTTCGGCAGGTCGATGTCGACGTACTTCCACCACTGGCGCATCACGGGGTGGCGCCGGAAGCCGACGGTCCAGGGCTGGGAGAGGTCCGTGTAGATGCGGTGCGTGCCCAGGCGCCAGGGCGAGTACACGAGGAAGATCCGGTTCATCTCGCGGTAGAGGGCGTTGCGCTCCGCCCCGTCGGGCAGGCGCTTCGCCTTCTCGTAGAGCCGGTTGAACTCCGCGTTGTCGAACCGCGAGTGGTTCGCCTGGCCCGAGTTGGGCCCGTAGAGCATCACGAAGAAGGCGTCGGCGTCGGGCATCGCCGCCGACCACCCGAGCCCCCACATCTGCAGCTTCGCGGCCTTCGACTCCTTCAGCAGGTCCGGCCACTTGGCCTTCTTGAAGACCATGTTGATGCCGATGTCGTCCATGTTCTTCTTCCAGTTCTCGTCGAGCGGCTTCTGCGTCGCCGTCGGCGCCGAGGCGTACTCGACGGCGAAGGGCCTGCAGGGCTCCGAGGGTCTATCGCGCGGCAGGTCGCGGTAGCCGTCGCCGTCGCAGTCGAGGTAGCCGTACATGTCGAGCAGCGCCTTCGCCTTCGCCGGGTTGTATTCGGTCGCCGTCGAGCGGAACTCGGGATCGTAGCCCGCGGCCCCCGGGCCGATCGGGCTGTGCGCCGCAATCGCCTGGTTCTTGCGCGCGATCGCGATTTCCGCCCCGACGTCCTGCCCCAGCACCATGGCGCGGCGCAGGGCCACCTTCTCCGGCGTGTAGCCGCCCACCACCGGGTCCTTCATCGCGAAGTACGAGTACGTGATCTCCATGCCCGGCGTGCGCTGCATCTGGATGCCGCGCCGCCGCAGATTGGGCGCGAGCTCGTTGTTCGGCGTGGCGACGTTCGCGAACTCGTTGGGCAGGCGCTCGATGAAGTCGAACTCCGTGTTGAGGAACGCGAGCCAGCGTGGCTGGGGCTCCTCGATCACGTAGACCTCGATGCGCCCGACCATCGGCAGGCGCCGACCCTTCAGCGCGGCGAGGATCTCCTGCCCGAGCCGGTCGTCGGCGGCGGGCTGCGCATCGTAGTACTCCTCGCGGTAGTTCGGGTTCGCCTCGAACACCATCTTCGAGGAACGCTTCCAGAAGGCGAGCCGGTAGGGTCCCGTGCCCACGGGATGCTCGGCGATCTTGTCGCCGTAGTGCTCGACCACCTCGCGCGCGAGGGCGCAGGTGAGGTTGCAGTAGGCGAGGTAGTACAGGAAGTTGTAGTTGGGCTGCTTGAGACGGACCTGGAAGGTGTAGCGGTCGATCGCGCGCAGCCCCTCGGCCTCGGCATCGTAGTCCATGCGATTGTCGCGCCGCGCGCGCGCGAGGATCTCGTCCATGCCGACGATCGTGCCCTCGAGCAGGTAGAGGTTGGGCGACTTCCTGCGGGGGTCGAAGAGCCGCTTGATCGAGTAGACGTAGTCGTGGGCGGTGAGCTCGCGCTTCGCGCCCTTGAAGGCGGGGTCGTCCGCGAAATGGATCCCGGGCTTCACGCGCATGGTGTAGAGCGTGCCCTGCTCGGTGATGCGCGGCATCTCCGCGAGCGTGTTGGGCACGAGCCGGATGGGTCGCGCGAGGTAGTCGTAGGTGAGCGGCGTGTCGAAGAGGTTCGCGATGACGTTCGAGGAATAGAGGTCCGAGATCTCGGCCGGATCGAAGCCGGTCTCGGCCGTCTCGAAGGCGTAGCGGAAGATCTTGTTCGCGTCGGCCGCGGGGGCCGGAAGGCCCGCCGAGGCGGCGAGTGCCAGGGCGGCGAGGAGGCGGAAAGCGCGCATGCGGCGGTATCCTGAGGATGCGGCGACGGGCGTTCGCGCGATTATGCGCTACACTTCGACGCCGTTCGTGACGGAAAATTGCGGCATTCTACTGGGAAAGGTCAGCGCGCATGGGTTTCCTGCAGGGCCGCCGGATCCTCGTGACCGGCATGCTGTCGAACCGCTCGATCGCCTACGGGATCGCGAAGGCCTGCGCCCGCGAGGGCGCCGAGCTCGCCTTCACCTACCAGGGCGAGGGCATCCGCGAGCGCGTGTCCGACCTCGCCAGGGAGTTCGGCACCGACCGCATCCATCCCTGCGACGTCGCCGACGACGCGCAGATCGACGCCCTCTTCGCGGCGCTCGCCCGCCACTGGGACGGCCTCGATGGGCTGGTGCACGCCATCGCCTTCGCCCCGCGCGAGGCGCTGAAGGGGCCGTTCCACGAAAGCGCCACCCGGGAAGCCTTCCGCGTGGCCCACGACATCTCGAGCTACAGCCTCGCCGCCCTCGCCCGGGGCGCGGCCCCGATGATGCGCGGGCGACGCGGCGCCATCCTCACGCTCTCCTACCTCGGAGCGGCGCGCTCCGTTCCGAACTACAACGTGATGGGGCTCGCCAAGGCGAGCCTGGAGGCCTGCGTGCGCTACCTCGCGGCGAGCCTCGGCCCCGAGGGCACCCGCGTGAACGCGATCTCCGCGGGCCCGATCAAGACGCTCGCCGCGGCGGGCATCGGCAACTTCTCGAAGCTCCTCGGCTTCGTCGAGAAGACCACGCCGCTCAGGCGCAACGTGACGATCGACGAAGTGGGCAACGCGGCGGCCTTCCTCCTGTCGGATCTCGCGAGCGGCATCACCGGCGAGACGACCTACGTGGACGCCGGATTCAACACGATCGCCATCGCCCTCGCGGACGAGGACTGAGCGCGCCTAGGCGTCGGGCTTCTTCTCGAGGGCGCCCTTGCGCACGCTCACGCCCACCCGCTCGCGCACGCCCGCGAGCGAGGCCTCGAGCTGCTGCACGGCCACCGCCGCGCGCAGCTGCCCGGCCAGGGCGTCGCGCTTGGCCTCGTCGATCTTCTCGACGTCGATCACCCGGCTCACCTGCACGAGCGAGTAGCCCGCGGGCGTGGGCACGCCCGCGTAGGCCGGCAGTTTCTTGGGGTCGACCCGGAACACGCGGTCGATCACCTGCGGGAAGAGCCCGCCGGGCTTCTGGCGGTTCACCGCGAGCGGCGCGGGCCACTTGAGCCCTGCGTCCCCGCCCGACTGGAGGGCCTTCAGCTTCGCCTCGCCGTCGGCCTGCGCGAGCTTGAGGGCCTCCTCGCGCTTCAGGCGCCTCTCGACCTCGGCGCGCACCGCCTCGAGGGGCTTGAGCTCCGAGGCCCGGTGCTCGGCGATGCGCGCCGAAACGAGCACGCCCGGCGCCACTTCGATCGCCTGGGTGTTGCGCTGGCCCTTGATCGCCTCGTCCGAGAAGATCTCCGCGAGCAGCTTCGGGTTGGAGAGCATCGGCGGGGCGCCCGGGCCCTTGGCGAACCAGCCCGACTGCTGCACGTTCAGCTTGAGCGCCTCCGCGGCGGGCTTGAGACTCGAGGGCTGCTCGTAGACGATGTTGGCGAACTGCTCGGCGATCTCGGAGAAGCGCCGCTGGGCGGGCTCCTTGCGAAGTCGCGCCTCGATCTCGGCGCGCGCGGCCTCCAGGCTCTTGCCCTCCTTGGGCGCGTTCACCAGGATATGCCGCGCGCGGCGCTGCTCGGCGCCCGGGCCGCCGCCGGCCTTGACCTCCTCCAGCCGGATGACGTGGAAGCCGAACTCGCTCTCCACGATGCCGCTCGTCTGTCCCGGCTTGAGCGCGAAGGCCGCGTCCTCGAAGGGCTTGACCATGGTCCCGCGGCCGAAGAAGCCGAGGTCGCCGCCGGCCGGCGCCGTGCCCGCGTCCTGCGAGTACTTGCGGGCGAGCTCGTCGAACTTCGCGCCGGGCTTCCTGAGCTCGGCGACGATCTCCTCCATCTTCTTGCGGGCCGCCTGGCGCTCCTCGTACTTCGGCGCGATGTCCTTCTGCCAGAGGGCGCGCACCTCCTCGGGATCCACCTTCGCCTGGGCCGCGAGGGCATCCACGGAGAGCTCGACGTACTCGACGCGCACCTGCTCGGGAACCGTGAACTCCGCCTTGTGGGCGTCGTAGTACGCCTGGACCTGCTCGGGGCCCGCCTGGACCCGCGAGAGGTAGAGCTCCGGGGCGAACGGGATGACGCTCACCTCGCGCGTCTGCTCGGAGAGGCGGATGAACGAATCGAGCGTGGTGCGCGGCACGATCGCCGTGTCGACGATCGCGCTGCGGAACCGCGCGGTGCGCATCTCCTCGCGCAGGCGCTCGTCGAGGCCCACGGGCGTGAGGCCCTGGGACTTCGCGATCTGCTCGTAGCGCTCGCGGCTGAACTTCCCGTCGACCTGGAAGGCGGGCTCCTCGAGGATGCGCTCGGCGAGCTGCCCGTCGCCGATGCGCGTGCCCGAGCGCTGCGAACCGACGATCAGCAGCCGCTCGGAGATCAGCCGGTCGAGGACCGCGCGGCGGATCTCGGCGCTTTCCATGATCGCCGGGTCGAAGCCCGCGCCGAACTGCTGGCGGTAGGTGTCGGCCTGCTCTCTCAGCGCCCGGTCGTACTCGGACTGGCTGATGCGCATCGAACCGACGCTCGCCACCGCGTCGCCGCCGATCGGCGTCTGGAAATAGTAGTCGATGCCGAAGAGCCCGAACGGGATGATGAGGAACAGCGCGAACACATAGCGCACGAACTTGCGGCTGGCGAACTCGCGGAACTGCTCAAGCATGTCGAGGACCTTCCCGGAAAAACGAAGGGCGAACCCGCTGGGGCTCGCCCTGGTAACTGGCGGAGTGGACGGGACTCGAACCCGCGACCCCCGGCGTGACAGGCCGGTATTCTAACCAACTGAACTACCACTCCCGGATCTTCACCGCCGTCGCGCTCCGGCGACGGGGCCCGGCGGCTGGTGGGTGCTGAGGGAGTTGAACCCCCGACTTTCGCCTTGTAAGGGCGACGCTCTACCAGCTGAGCTAAGCACCCGGAAAGCCGATTAGTTTACCGAATCCCGGAGCGATTTTCCAGCGCGGAACTTGGGGATCTTCGCGGCCTTGATGCGGATCGCCACTCCGGTGCGCGGGTTGCGCCCGCCCCGGGCGGCGCGCTTGCCCAGGTAGAAGGTGCCGAAGCCCACCAGGCTCACGGAGCCGCCCTTGCGGAGCGTCGAGCGGATGGCGGCGAGCGTGCCTTCGAGCGCGCGCCCGGCCGCCGCCTTCGAGATGTCGGCGCTCCGGGCGATGGCGTCGATGAGTTCCGATTTGTTCAAGGCGCTCCTCCCTGGTCTCGCGTTCGGTCCCGCTCGGGCTCAGTGCTTCGTGACGATCGGCACCTCGCCCGCGGCGGGCGCGGCGGCCGGAGGCGGGGATGCCGGCGCGGAATCCGGCAGGGGCACCGGCATGCGCTCGAGCGCCCGGTCGAGCACCTCGTCGATCCAGCGCACCGGGACGATCTCGATCGCGCCCTTCACCTCCTCGGGCAGCTCCTCGGCGAGGTCCTTCACGTTCTCGTGGGGGATGAGCACCGTCTTCACGCCGCCGCGGTGGGCGGCGAGCAGCTTCTCCTTGAGCCCGCCGATGGGCAGCACTTCCCCGCGCAGCGTGATCTCGCCGGTCATCGCCACGTCGCAGCGCACCGGGATCCCGGAGAGCACGGAGACCAAGGCCGTCGTGATCGCGATGCCCGCGCTCGGGCCGTCCTTGGGCGTGGCGCCCTCGGGCAGGTGGATGTGCAGGTCCATCGCCTGGTAGAAATCCTCGGGGATGCCCAGGCGCTTGGCCCGGGCGCGCACCACCGAGATCGCGGCCTTGATCGACTCCTGCATGACCTCGCCGAGCTTGCCGGTGGTGACGGTATTGCCCTTGCCGGGCACCTTGACCGCCTCGACGGTGAGCAGCTCCCCGCCCACCTCCGTCCACGCGAGACCCGTGACCTGGCCGACCTGGTTCTCCTTCTCGGCGATCCCGTAGGTGTACTTGCGCACGCCCAGGTACTTGTCGAGGTTCTTCGCGTTGACCGTGACCTGCCCGCCTTCCTTCTTCTTCGTGAGGATGGACTTGACGACCTTCCGGCAGATCTTGGCGAGCTCGCGGTCGAAGCCGCGCACGCCCGCCTCGCGCGTGTAGTAGCGGGCGATGTCGCGCAGCGCCGACTCGGTGACGGCGAGCTCCCCGGACTTGATGCCGTTCGCCTTGAGCTGCTTGGGCAGCAGGTACTCGCGCGCGATGTGCACCTTCTCGCTCTCGGTGTAGCCCGACAGGCGGATCACCTCCATGCGGTCGAGGAGCGGCGCGGGGATGTTGAGCGTGTTCGCGGTCGCGACGAACATCACGTCCGAGAGGTCGTATTCGACCTCCACGTAGTGGTCGACGAACGTGTGGTTCTGCTCGGGGTCGAGGACCTCGAGCAGCGCCGAGGACGGATCCCCCCTGAAGTCCATCCCCATCTTGTCCACCTCGTCGAGGAGGAAGAGGGGGTTGCGCACGCCCACCTTGCTCATGTTCTGCAGGATCTTGCCGGGCATCGAGCCGATGTAGGTCCGGCGGTGGCCGCGGATCTCCGCCTCGTCGCGCACGCCGCCGAGCGACATGCGCACGAACTTGCGGTTCGTCGCGCGCGCGATCGACTGGCCGAGCGAGGTCTTGCCCACGCCGGGCGGCCCCACCAGGCACAGGATCGGGGCCTTCAGCTTGTCGACGCGCTGCTGCACCGCGAGGTACTCGACGATGCGCTCCTTCACCTTCTCGAGGCCGTAGTGGTCCGCGTCCAGGATCTTCTCGGAGTTCTTGAGGTCCGTGGAGACCTTGGTGCGCTTCTTCCAGGGCAGCGCCACGAGCGTGTCGATGTAGTTCCGCACGACCGTCGCCTCGGCCGACATCGGCGACATGAGCTTGAGCTTCTTGAGCTCGGCCTCGGCCTTGACGCGCGCCTCCTTGGGCATGTGCGCCGACTTCACCTTCTTCTCGAGCTCGTCGAGGTCGGCGCCTTCCTCGGCGTCGCCCAGCTCCTTCTGGATCGCCTTCACCTGCTCGTTCAGGTAGTACTCGCGCTGGCTCTTCTCCATCTGGCGCTTGACGCGCCCGCGGATGCGCTTCTCCACCTGCATGATGTCGATCTCGGTCTCGAGCAGCTGCAGCAGCTGCTCGAGGCGGCGCGCGACCTCGATCATCTCGAGGATCTGCTGCTTCTGCTCGAGCTTGAGGGGCAGGTGCGCGGCGATCGTGTCCGACAGGCGCCCGGCGCCGTCGATCCCGGAGAGCGAAGTGAGGACCTCGGGCGGAATCTTCTTGTTGAGCTTCACGTACTGGTCGAATTGCGCGAGGAGCGTCCTGCGCATCGCCTCGACCTCGGTGGAGTCGGCCTCGTCGACCACGACGGGCTCGATCTCGGCCTCGAAGTTGGGCTTCTCGGTGAGGATGCGCTCGATGCGCGCGCGCTGCACGCCCTCGACCAGCACCTTCACGGTGCCGTCGGGAAGCTTGAGCATCTGCAGGATCGTGGAGACCGTGCCGACGTCGTAGAGGTCCTCCGGGGCGGGTTCGTCCTTCGCCGCGGACTTCTGGGCGACGAGGACCACGTTCTTGCCCTCCTCCATGGCCGCCTCGAGCGCCTTGATCGACTTCGGGCGGCCCACGAACAGCGGGATGACCATGTGCGGGAACACCACCACGTCGCGAAGCGGCAGCAACGGGAGGATGCGGGATTCGGCTTCGGGGGAGCTCATGGTCGTTTCCTGGAAAGGGGGATCAAGGTGAATCTGGGGGCGCCGGGCGCCCGATCAAGCCCCGGGCCGGGAATGCCCCCGCAAGCGGGGACCTACTGCTGCCCACCCGCGACTTTCGGCTGGTCCGAGTAGATGAGCAGGGGCTTGCCGTCGCCGCTGATGCTGCCCTCGTCCACCACCACCTTCTGGACGTTGGACAGCGACGGGAGATCGAACATGATGTCGAGGAGGGCATGCTCGATGATGGAGCGCAGACCCCTCGCTCCCGTGCGCCGCTCGAGCGCCCGCTTGGCGATGGCCGCCAGGGCATGGTCGCGGAACTCGAGTTCGACCGCTTCCATGGCGAGGAGTTTCTGGTATTGCTTCACGAGCGCGTTCTTGGGCTCCGTGAGGATCTTCACCAGGGCGTCGGCGTCGAGCTCGTCGAGCACCGCGACCACCGGCAGGCGACCCACGAATTCGGGGATCAGGCCGTACTTGATGAGGTCCTCGGGCTCGACGTCGTGAAGGAGGTCGTTCAACTCCTTGCGGTTGGTCATCGAGCGCACGTGCGCCCCGAATCCCATGCCCGAGCGGTCAGTGCGGTTCTGGATGACCTTCTCCAGGCCCCCGAAGGCCCCGCCGCACACGAAGAGGATATTGGTCGTGTCGACCTGGACGAACTCCTGGTTCGGGTGCTTGCGCCCGCCCTGGGGCGGCACCGAGGCGATCGTGCCCTCGATGAGCTTGAGGAGCGCCTGCTGCACGCCCTCCCCGCTCACGTCGCGGGTGATGGAGGGGTTGTCGCTCTTCCTGGAGATCTTGTCGATCTCGTCGATGTAGACGATGCCGCGCTGCGCCTTCTCGACGTCGTAGTCGCACTTCTGCAGCAGCTTCTGGATGATGTTCTCGACATCCTCGCCGACGTACCCGGCCTCGGTGAGCGTGGTCGCGTCCGCGATCACGAAGGGCACGTTGAGCAATCGCGCGAGGGTCTGCGCGAGAAGGGTCTTCCCGGAACCCGTGGGCCCGATCAGCAGGATGTTGGACTTGGCGAGCTCGACCTCGTCCTGCTTGCCGCCGGTCTTGAGGCGCTTGTAATGGTTGTAGACCGCGACCGAGAGGATCTTCTTCGCCTGCACCTGCCCGATGACGTACTGGTCGAGGATCTCGCAGATCTCGTGGGGGCTCGGCAGGTCGCTCCTCGCGGCCTTCGCGCTCGTGTCGGTGGTCGCTTCCTCGCGGATGATGTCGTTGCACAGGTCGATGCACTCGTCGCAGATGAACACCGACGGGCCCGCGATCAGCTTGCGGACCTCGTGCTGGCTCTTGCCGCAGAACGAGCAGTAGAGGAGCTTTTCCCCGCCGACCTTTTCCGTCATGTGTGCCTTCGGCTCCCCGGATTCAGGCGGCCGCTTCCGTGCGGTTCCTGAGCACCTTGTCGATCAGTCCATACTTTACCGCTTCTTCCGCGCCCATGAAATTGTCGCGGTCCGTGTCGCGGTCGATCACCTCGATCGGCTGGCCGGTGTGCAGCGCCATCATCTCGTTCAGGCGCCGCTTGAGGTAGAGGACCTCCTTCGCGTGGATCTCGATGTCGGAGGCCTGCCCCGAGAAGCCTCCCGAGGGCTGGTGGATCATCACGCGCGAGTTGGGCAGGCAGAAACGCTTGCCCTTGGCGCCCGCGGCGAGCAGGAACGCGCCCATGCTCGCGGCGAGCCCCGTGCAGAGCGTCGAGACGTCGGGCTTGATGAACTGCATCGTGTCGTACACCGCCATCCCCGCGGAGACGCTGCCGCCCGGCGAGTTGATGTACAGGTTGATGTCCTTGTCGGGGTTCTCGCTCTCGAGGAAGAGCAGCTGCGCGACGATGAGGTTCGCCATCGCGTCGTTGATCGGGCCCACGAGGAAGATCACCCGCTCCTTCAGCAGGCGCGAGTAGATGTCGTAGGCGCGCTCGCCGCGCCCCGACTGCTCGATGACCATGGGGATGAGCCCCAGGCCGGTCGGCTCCCGGTATCCCGCGGTTGCGTCGCTCTTCGTGCTCATGGTCAGGCCTTCCTCGTGCCCATCAGGTCCTCGAACGCGGTCGGCTCGTCGGCGACCTGCATCTTCCCGAGAGCCCATTCTACGACGTTGTCCTCGAGGACGAGCGCCTCCACCTCGGCGAGCCGCGCCGGGTCGCCGTAGTACCAGCGCACCAGCTGCTCGGGCTGCTCGAAGCTGTCGGCGTGGCTCTCGATCGCCTTGCGCACCTGCTCGGGCTTCGCGTGCAGGTCGTGGACGCGCACGAGCTCGGCGACGAGCAGCCCCAGCTTCACGCGCCGCCCGGCGCGCTCGGCGAAGATCTCGGCCGGCAGCGCGAGGTCCTTCGTGGTCATGCCGCGCGCCTTGAGGTCCTCGAGGGCGGCCGCCTGCATCCGGCCCACCTCGGCCTCGAGGAGCGCGCGCGGCACCTCGAAGCGGGCCGCCGCAAGCAGGGCGTCCATCACCTGGTCCTTGACCCGGCCCTTGATGCGGCGCGCCACTTCCTTCTCGACGTTCTCGCGCACCTCGCTCTTCATGCGCCCGACATCGCCGTCCTCGACGCCGAGCGCGCGCGCGAATCCCGCGTCGAGCGCGGGCAGCTTCGCCTCGGCGACCTGGTTGACCGTGAGCGTGAACTCCGCCGTCTTGCCGCGCACCGCCTCGGCGTAGTCCGCCGGAAAGGTGAGCGCGAAGGTCTTCGTCTCGCCCGCCTTCATGCCGACGATCGCCGCCTCGAAGGCGGGGAGCATGCGCGCTTCGCCCAGGACCACGGTGAAATTGGACGCCTTGTTGCCCTCGAAGGGGGCGCCGTCGATGAGCCCCTCGAAATCGACGTTCACGAGGTCGCCATCGGCGGCCGCCCGCTCGACCCGCTCGTAGGTCGCGCGCTGGCGCCTGAGCGTCTCGAGGGTGCGCTCGACGTCGTTCTCGCCCACCGTGGTCACGGGGCGCGCGACCTTGCGACCGGCGAGGTCTCCCACGACGACCTCGGGGTAGACCTCGAACGTCGCGGTGAACTCCACGCTCGAGGCGCCCTCGGCCGCCTGCACGGGCTGGAAGCGGGGGTAGCCCGCCACGCGGAAATTGCGGTCCTTCACGGCTTCCGCGAAGGAGCGCTGCACCGAGTCGCTCACGACCTCCTGGCGGACCTGGAACCCGTAGTGGTGCTCGACCATCTTCAGCGGGACCTTGCCGGGGCGGAAGCCCTGCATCTTCACCGTGCGGGCGAGCTTCTTCAGCCGCGTGGCGATCTCGGCCTCGATGTGGGCCACGGGCACCGAGACCGTGAGGTGGCGCTCGAGCGGGCTCGGGGTGTTCTGGACTGCCTGCTGCATCGTCTTTTCCTTGTGAGGGTCCCTGAGGCAACGCGCGAGGGGCGACGGGATCGAGCCCGGGGGAGCGACCTGGTGCGAAAGGAGGGACTCGAACCCCCATGCCTTTCGGCGCTGGAACCTAAATCCAGTGCGTCTACCAATTCCGCCACTTTCGCGGTCGCGGAATTATACCCCAATCCCGGGGGGGCCTCCGGGCGCGCGAGAACCCCCGAATCGCCGATATAATCCAAAAAATTCAAGCCCTTCGAGCTCCCTTGCCGGTCGACCATTACGAGAACTTCCCGGTGGCCTCGGTGCTGCTGCCCCGCGGCCTTCGCCCCCCGATCGAGGCCATCTACGCGTTCGCGCGAGGGGCGGACGACATCGCCGACGAAGGCCCGGCGAGCGACGCGGAGCGCCTCGCGGGGCTCGCGGCCTACCGCGAGGCGCTCGACGACATCGAGGCCGGCCGACCGCCCCGCGACGCGCGCTTCGAGCGCATCGCCGCGGTCATCGCCGAGCACCGCCTTCCGGTGGCGCTCTTCGACGACCTCATCGACGCCTTTTCCCAAGACGTCGTGAAGAAGCGCTACGCGAGCTGGGAGGAGCTGCTCGACTACAGCCGCCGCTCGGCGAACCCCGTCGGCCGCCTGCTGCTGCACCTCTTCGGCCGCACCGACGCGGCGAGCCTGCGCCAGTCCGACGCCATCTGCTCGGCGCTGCAGTTCGTCAATTTCTGGCAGGACGTGGCCCTCGACTGGGCAAAGGGCCGCGTCTACCTCCCGCAGGAGGACCTCGCGCGATTCGGCGTGTCGGAACGCCAGATCGCCGAAGGGCGGGCGGACCGGCGCTGGAGCGAGCTCATGGCCTTCGAGTGCGCCCGCGCGCGCGACCTGCTTCTCGCCGGGGCCCCCCTGGGGGGCGCGCTCCCGGGGCGGCTCGGCCTCGAGATCCGCGCGGTCGTCGCGGGCGGGGCGGCGATTGCCGATAAAATCGAGGCCGTGAAGGGCGACGTCTTCGCCGCGCGCCCCGTGCTCCGTCCCTGGGACTGGGCCCGGATCGTGGCGCGCGCCGCCCTCGGCGGCCTCCGATGACCCCCGACGAATACTGCCAGCAGAAGGCCGCCCGCAGCGGCTCGAGCTTCTACTACAGCTTCCTGTTCCTCTCCCCGGAGAGGCGCCGCGCCATCACGGCGCTCTACGCCTTCTGCCGCGAGGTCGACGACATCGCCGACGAGGCGGCGGACCCCGGCGTGGCACGCGCGAAGCTCGCGTGGTGGCGCACGGAGCTCGCGAACCTCTTCGCCGGCCATCCCCAGCATCCGGTGACGCGTGCCCTCGCGCCGTTCGCCGCGGGCTTCGGGCTCGACCAGGCGCGCCTGAACGAGATCATCGACGGCATGGAGATGGACCTCACCCACCATCGCTACGCCGACTTCGCCTCGCTCGGCGTCTACTGCCATCGCGTCGCCGGCGTCGTGGGCCAGCTCTCGGCATCGATCTTCGGCTACCGCGAAGCCGCCACGCTCGATTACGCGGAGTCGCTCGGCATCGCCTTCCAGCTCACCAACATCATCCGCGACGTGGGCGAGGACGCGCGGCGCGGCCGGGTGTACCTGCCCGCGGACGAGCTCGCGCGCTTCGGCCTCTCGGTCGAGGACATCCTCGCGCGCCGGCCCGGCGAGGCGTTCGGCCGCCTCATGGCCTTCCAGGCGGCGCGCGCCGAGTCGTACTACGAGAGCGCGCTGGCGAAACTCCCCGCCGCGGACCGCGCGAGCCAGCGCGCGGGCCTGATCATGGCGGCCATCTACCGGGCCCTGCTCGCCGAGATCCGCCGCGACGGCTTCGACGTGCTCGAGCACCGCGTCGCGCTCACGCCGCTGCGCAAGCTCTGGATCGCGTGGAAGACCTGGGTCGCCACGTGAAGAGCGCCGGTCCCCAGCGGGTCGCCGTGGTCGGCGCGGGATATGCGGGCCTCGCCGCCGCCGTCGCGCTGGTGCGCGCCGGCTGGCCCGTGACCCTGTTCGAGGCGAACCGGACTGCGGGGGGCCGTGCGCGCCGCGTCGAGTACCGCGGGACCGCGCTCGACAACGGGCAGCACCTGCTGCTGGGCGCCTACGCCGAGACGCTCACCCTGATGCGCGAGGTCGGGGTCTCCGGGAGCGCCTGCCTGCGGCTGCCGCTCTCGCTCGAGTATCCCGCCGAGCTCTCGCTTTCGGCGCCGCACCTGCCTGCGCCGTGGCACCTGCTCGCGGCCCTGCTGCTCGCGCGCGGGCTCGATCTCGCCGAACGCCTCGCCGCGATCCGTTTCGCCCGGCGCCTGCGCGCCGCGGGCTTCCGCGTCCCGCCGGGCATCACCGTCGCCGACCACCTCGCGCGCCACGGGCAGCCCGAGCGCGTGCGCGCCCTGATCTGGGAGCCGCTGTGCGTGGCCGCGCTCAACACACCGGCCGCTTCGGCCGACGCGCAGGTGTTCGCCCATGTCCTGCGCGACGCGCTCTTCCGCCGGCGCGCGGACTCGGACCTGATCCTGCCCGCGGTCGACCTCTCCGCCTTCCTTCCCGACGCCGCCCTTGCCTGGCTCGTCCAGCGGGGCGCCGAGATCCGGCTCGGCGCCCGCGTGCTCGCGCTCGCGCGCCAGGCCGCCGGGTGGTCGGTGCGCACGGCCGCCGGCGCGCGCGACTTCGACGCCGTGGTCTGCGCGGCCGCTCCCTTCCAGGTGCCGGCGCTGCTCGCGGCCGTCCCGGGCCTCGAGGACCTGCGCGCCGGGCTCGAGGGCCTCGCGCACGAGCCGATCACCACCGTGTACCTGCAATACGACTCCGGGCCGCGCCCGAGGCGGCCGATGATCGGGCTGCGCGGCAGGCAGGTCCAGTGGCTCTTCGACCGCGAGGCCATCTCGGGCTCTCGCGGACTGCTGGCAGCGGTGATCTCCGCCTCGGGCGCACAACTCGCGCTCGACCACGACGTCCTGGGCACCATCGTCCACCGCGAGATCGTCGAGGCGCTCGGCCCCCGGCCCGCGCCCGCGTGGACCAAGGTGATCTCCGAGAAGCGCGCGACCTTCGCCTGCATCCCCGGGGTCTTCCGCCCCCCCACGGAGACCGCGGCGGCGGGCCTGGTTCTCGCCGGCGACTACGTAGCGGGCGAGTATCCCGCCACGCTCGAGGGCGCGGTTCGCAGCGGCCTCGCGGCGGCGCGCGAATCCATCCACTATCTGGTAACCCGATGAACGCCCGCTCCCCCGCGCCGATCCCCCGCGACTACCAGCCTTCCCCGCAGCTTCTCGCCGGGCGCGTGGTCCTCGTCACCGGCGCGGCCCAGGGCCTGGGCCGCGCGGTGGCGCTCGACTGCGCAGCCCACGGGGCGACCGTGGCCCTGCTCGGGCGCACCGCGGCGAAGCTCGAGGCCGTCTACGATGCGATCGTCGCCGCGGGCGGCGCCGAGCCCGCGCTCGTCCCGCTGGATCTCTCCGCCGCGGGGAGCGCCGAGTTCGAGGCCCTCGCCCAGGTCCTGCGGCGCGACCTCGGGCGCCTCGACGGCATCGCCCACTGCGCGAGCCACTTCGTCCCCCTGGGGCCGCTCTCGGGGCAGAGCCTCGAGCAGTGGCTCGACCTGCTGCGAGTGAACCTCGCCGCGCCCTTCGCCCTCACGCGGGCCTGTCTGCCGCTGCTCACTGCCGCCCCCGAGGCCTCGGTCGTCTTCGCCGGGGAAACCCACGGCGCCCATCCGGCGGCCTACTGGGGGGGGTTCGCGGTCGCCAAGTCGGGGCTTTCCGTCCTCGCGGCGATCTGGGCCGACGAGTTCGAGCGCCAGGGCACGCCGCGCTTCAACGTCGTCGTCCCCGGTCCGATGGCGACCCCGATGCGCGCGCGCAGCCACCCGGGCGAGGACCGCTCGCGGCTGCCCGGGCCCGAGGCCGCCGCCCGGACCTTCCTCTACCTGCTCGGCCCCGACGGCCGGGCGCTCTCGGGGCGAAGCCTCGAGCTGTGACGCCGTTAACAGGCGTTCTGGCGTGGAATCGGCTAAACTAGGAATCGCCCGAAATTCGTCTTGTAAGTGCCTGCATTACCACAACTAAATCGAAAGCCGGCTCCCTGCCGACAATCCTAGGTCGCACGATGCTCGATCAGGCCAACCGCACGTTCATTTGCAGCGTCGTGTTCATCGACCTGGTCGGGTATTCCAAGAAGCCCGTCACGGAGCAGATCCGCCTCAAGACCAGCCTCACGAACAACCTGTCCGAGGCGATCAAGGACATCCCGGTGAACGACCGCATCATCCTCGACACCGGGGACGGCGCGGCGATCAGCTTCCTGGGCGACCCGGAGGACGCGCTCTTCGTCACGCTGAGCCTGCGGGAGGCGATGTTCCGAGAGGGGATGACCGCCACGATGGTGGAGTCTTCCGGCGAGGACGCGGTGAGGATGGGCATCAACCTCGGGCCCGTGAAGCTCGTGAAGGACATCAACGGGCACCCGAACATCATCGGCGACGGCATCAACGTCGCCCAGCGCATCATGAGCTTCGCGCGGCCCGGGCAGATCGTGGTCTCGCGCTCCTACTACGACGTCGTCTCGAACCTCGCGAGCGAATACGCGAAGCTCTTCCATTACGAGGGCTCGCGCACCGACAAGCATGTGCGCGAGCACGAGATCTACGTGGTCGGCCACCACGAGGGGGCCCTGCAGAAGGCGAAGGCGGGGATGAAGGATCGCGCCTCGTCGACCACGCCCAACCCGCGCAAGCCCCCGATCGCCCCCGCCCCGGGATCGTCGACCGTGACGCTGACGATCCCGTCGTTCGTGCAGGACAAGAAGAAGCTCACGATGCTCGCCACGGGCCTCGCCGCGATCGTCGTGGTGCTGGGCATCCTGGTCGCCACCAAGAAGCCCTCGACGCCCGAGGTCGTGGCCGCGGCCCCGGTCGCTCCCGCCCCCGCTGCCGAGACGAAGCCCGAGACCCCACCGCCCGCGGAGCCCGCGAAGGCGCCCGATGCGGCGAAGCCCGAGTCCAAGGTTCTCGAGCCCGCGCCTCCCGCCGCCGCGATTCCCGCGGCCCCCGGAGCCCCCGATGCGGCGAAGCCGGACCCGGGCAAGGCGGACCCGGCCAAGGCCGCCGCGCCCAAGGCGGAGCCCGGGAAGGCGGCCGCCTCCGGCCTGCCACCCGCCACGCTCGTCTTCGCGATCCAGCCCTGGGGCGAGGTCTTCGTGAACGGCAAGTCGCGCGGCGTGGTCCCGCCCATGAAGTCGCTCAAGCTCGATCCGGGCAAGTACCGGATCGAGGTCCGCAACACGACCCTCCCGGTGCACGTCGAGAACCTCGAGCTGAAGGCGCGCGACGAAGTCACCGTGCGCCACAAGTTCCAGTGATGGCGGCCGCCGCGCGCGCCTCGTTCGCCCTCGCGGCCGCGCTGGCCGCCTCGGCCTGCGCGCCCCTGCTGGACCTGGACCGCAAGCCCGCGCCGGTCGCCCCGCAGGTGACCGAGGACACGCTTCGCACCCGCGCGCGCGCGGAGCTCGCGCAGGGCATCCGGCTCTACGAATCGGGCGACTTCGACAACGCGATGAAGAGCCTCGCCGCCTCGCTCGACCACGGCCTGCTCTCGAAGCCCGAGCAGGCCACCGCGCGCAAGTACCTCGCCTTCATCTACTGCGTGAGCGCCCGCGAGGCCCTGTGCCGGGCGGAGTTCCGCAAGGCCTTCGAGATCCACGCCGAGTTCACCCTCACGCCGGCCGAGGACGGGCACCCGATCTGGGGCCCGGTCTACCGCGACGTGCGCACCCAGCTCATCGCCGAACGCGAGGCCGCGAAGCCCAAGCCTTTCGTGCCCCTCCCGAAGGCGGAGCAGCTGCTCGCCGACGGCCTGGCCAAGTACGACGCGGGCGAGTTTCCGGAGGCGCTCAAGCTCCTCGAGGAAGCGCACAAGGAGGGACTCAGGGAGAAGCCCGACCAGGTGAAGGCGATCAAGCACGCCGCGTTCTGCCTGTGCCTGCTCGGGCGCTACCCCCAGTGCCGGGCCAGGTTCGCGTCCATCTTCGAGGTCGACCCGGCTTTCGACCTCACCGTGGCCGAGGCCGGGCACCCGTCGTGGACGAGGACTTTCGCGCAGGCCAAGGCCCAGGCGCAGAAGGCGCTCGCGGACAAGGCCGCCCGCGAGAAGACACCGAAGCCCCCCGCCGCGACCGAGAAGGCGCTCGCGCCCTCCGCTGCGGTGCCTTCGACAAAGAAGAACTAGATGATTTCAACCCTCGGACGCTACAAGGTCGTCTCGGAGATCGGGCAGGGCGCGATGGGCGTCGTCTACAAGGCGGTCGACCCGATCATCGACCGCACCGTCGCGATCAAGACGATCAACCTCAACCTCTCGCGCCAGGAGCTCGAGGAATACGAGGCGCGCTTCCAGCAGGAGATCAAGGCGGCCGGGCGGCTCAACCACCCGAACATCGTCACGATCTACGACGTGGGCAAGACCGAACAGGTCGCCTACATGGCGATGGAGTACCTCGAGGGCCAGGAGCTCAAGGACATCTTCGCCTCGGGCAAGCTCCAGCCCGTCGAGCAGCTCGTCGACATCATCGCGCAGGTGGCCGACGGGCTCTGGTTCGCGCACCAGCAGGACATCGTCCATCGCGACGTGAAGCCCTCGAACATCATGGTGCTCAAGGGCGGGATCGCGAAGATCACGGACTTCGGCATCGCGCGGCTGCCCAATTCGGCGGTCAAGACCATGACCGGCCTCATCCTCGGCAGCCCCCGCTACATGTCGCCCGAGCAGGTGATCGGCAAGACCATCGACGCGAGGAGCGACATCTTCTCGCTGGGCGTGGTCCTCTACGAGGGCCTCACCGGGACGGCCCCCTTCGACGGCGACAACGTGAACGCGATCATGTACGCGACGGTCAACACCCAGCCGCCGCCGCCTTCGTCGCACAACAAGCTCGTGCCGGCGATGCTCGACCTCATCGTCGCCAAGGCGATGGCGAAATCGCTCGAGGACCGCTACCAGACGGTGAAGGAACTCGCCGACGACCTGCGCGAGGTGCGCCGGCAGCTCGACGCGAACCGGCCCGCGGCCGCGCTCAAGGCGAGCACCGCGCCCCCGGCGCGCACCGACCGCCAGGCCGACACCTCGACGATCCCGCTGCCCGCGGAGACGGCGAAGGCGGCCGCGAAGGAGGACGAGACGGGCACTCCCCTCGCCCTCGCGAAGGGATTCGATTCCTTCGACGCGACGCTGCGGCTCGCGGCGATGACGAACCAGACCGACGATTTCCGCGACTACATCACGGTCACGCAGAAGATGCGCGCCTACAAGGGTCGCATCGAGCCGGGCTCGCCGCTCTCGAAGGAGGCGGCGCCCGAGGCCCCGCCCGCGGCCCCCGTCGAGGCGCCTGCGGCCGCACCGCCCCCGCCGCCGCCCCCGGAGCCGGAGCCGGAGGAAGAGCCCCGGCGCGTCATGCGCATCATCGAGCCGCGCCCCGCTCCCGCCCCGCCGCCCGCCGCCCCCGCGGTGAGCGGCTCGAACCTCCTCGCGATCGTGGCGATCGTCGTGCTGTCCCTCGCCGCCGTCGGGCTGGGGATCGCCCTGGTCATCAAGTAGCGGGAGCCGCGCGAGGCCGGCACGGGGTCAGACCGGGAGCCTCGCCCCGCCCTTCGCCCGGGCGGGGTCCGCGCCTTCCCTGCAATAGTCCACCGCCTCGACGAGGCGCTCGACCGCGACGATCGCGAGACCGGGGATCGCCTGCCGGGGGCGATTGGCGGACGGAATGATGGCGTGCGTGAAGCCGAGCTTGGCCGCCTCGCGCAGGCGCTCCTGGCCCCGCTGCACGGGACGGACCTCGCCCGCGAGCCCCACCTCGCCGAAGACGACGTGCCGCTCGGGCAGCGCGCGGTTGCGCAGGCTCGAGACGATCGCGAGCGTCACGGCGAGGTCGGCGCCGGGCTCGGCGATGCGCACGCCGCCCACCGCGTTCACAAACACGTCCTGGTCGAAGCAGGCGATCCCGGCGTGGCGGTGCAGGACCGCGAGGAGCATGGCGAGGCGGTTGAGCTCGAGACCCACGGTCAGGCGCTTCGGGCTCATGCCGTGCGCATCGTCGACCAGCGCCTGCAGCTCGACCAGCAGGGGGCGCGTGCCCTCCTGGGTGACCATGACGCAGGATCCCGCCACCCCCGCGGCGTGCTGGGAGAGGAAGAGCGCGGAGGGGTTGGCGACCTCGCGCAGGCCCTTCTCGGTCATCGCGAAGACGCCGATCTCGTTCACCGCGCCGAAGCGGTTCTTGAACGCGCGGATGAGGCGGAAGCTCGTGTGCGTGTCGCCCTCGAAGTAGAGCACCGTGTCCACCATGTGCTCGAGGACACGGGGCCCGGCGAGCGCCCCCTCCTTCGTGACGTGGCCCACGAAGACGATCGCCGTACCCGACTGCTTCGCGAGCCGCGTGAGCTGCGCGGCGCACTCGCGCACCTGCGCGACGGAACCCGGGGCGGAGGTGAGCGCGCCCGAGTAGAGCGTCTGGATCGAGTCGATCACCGCAACCCCGGGCCTTTCCTTCGCGATCGCCGCCTGGATCTTCTCGAGCTCGATCTCGGGCAGGAGCCGCACCCGCCCGGCGTTCACGCCCAGCCGCCGCGCCCGCAACGCCACTTGCTGGGCCGATTCCTCCCCGCTCACGTAGAGCACGGAAACCTGCTCGGCGAGCCGCGCGGCCGCCTGCAGCAGCAGCGTCGACTTGCCGATGCCCGGATCGCCGCCGATCAGCACGACGCCGCCCTCGACGAGACCGCCGCCCAGCACCCGGTCGAACTCGCCGATCAGCGTGGGTAGCCGCGGGACGTCGCGCGCCTCCACCTCGGCGAGCGACACCGCCTCGCCCACGCCCCCGAGCGAGGCGAAGCGGTGGCCGCCGGGCCGCGCGGCCTCGGCCGCGGTCTCCACCAGCGTGTTCCAGGCATGGCAATGCGGGCACTGACCCGCCCACTTCGGCGTCTGGCCTCCGCACTCGGTGCAACTGTAGAAGGACTTCGCCTTCGCCATCAGGGCGCCTCGAAGACCGGCACCCTGGGCGCGAGCGCGCACAGGAGCTGGTAGCCGACGGTTCCCGCGCAGGCGGCGACCTCGTCCACGGGCATCCCCTCGCCCCAGAGCACGACCGGGGTGCCGACACCGGCCCCGGGGACCGGCGTGAGGTCCACCGTCACGAGGTCCATGGAGACCCGGCCCGCGGTGCGCGTGCGCACGCCGCCCACCAGGACCGGCGTTCCGGAGGGCGCGTGGCGCGGGTAGCCGTCCGCGTAGCCGCAGGCGACCACGCCGATGCGCATGCGCCGCTCGGCGCGGAACGTCGCTCCGTAGCCCACGGACTCGCCCGGGGCGAGCTCCTGGACGGCGATGAGGCGGGAAGCGAGCGTCATCGCGGGCGCGAGCCCGAGGCTCGCGGCGCTCCGGTCGGCGAAGGGCGTGGCGCCGTAGAGGGCGATGCCCTCGCGCACCACCTCGGCATGGGCCTCCGGGTGCGCGAAGATCGCCGCGGAATTCGCGACGCTGCGTGGAAGGCCGAGCCCCGCGGTCGCCGCTTCGAAGCGGCGCATCGCCTCGCCCACGCCCTCCGGGGCGTCGGCGGTCGCGAAGTGCGTCATCAGGGTGACGGTCCTCGCCGCCCCCGTGGCGCGAAGCCTCCCGAGGGCCTCGCGCGCGGCCGCCGGCGCGAAGCCGAGCCGGTTCATCCCGGTATTGATCTTCAGGTAGACGTCGAGCGGCGCGGGCGGGGGCGCCGCCTCGAGCATGGCGAGCTGCTCCTCGCAGTGCACCGCCGTCGCGAGCGAGGAAGCCGCGAGCACGGGGAGGTCGGAGGGCTCGAAGAACCCCTCGAGCAGGAGGATCTCGCGCGCGAAGCCGCCCTCGCGCAGGCGCACGGCGCCCTCGATCTCCACCAGCGCGAAGCCGTCCGCCCCGGCGAGCGCGCGCGCCGCGCGCTCCAGCCCGTGGCCGTAGGCGTTGGCCTTCACCACCGCGAGGATCCGGGAGCGGGGCGCGGCGCGCCGGGCGGCCGCGTAGTTGCGCTCGAGCGCGGCGGCCGAGATCGTGGCGCGGGTCGGGCGCGGCATGGCTTGTGGCGCGGATGCCCCGCGCGCTAGTAGCCGGCGGGGCCGGCGTAGTTCTCGAAGCGGGTGTGCTTGCCCAGGAAGGTGAGCTTCACCGTGCCGATCGGCCCGTTCCTCTGCTTGCCGATGATGATCTCGGCGATGCCCTTGTCGGGCGAATCGTCGTTGTAGACCTCGTCGCGGTAGATGAAGAGGATCAGGTCCGCGTCCTGCTCGATGGCGCCGGACTCGCGCAGGTCGGACATCACCGGCCGCTTGTTGGGGCGCTGCTCGAGGGAGCGGTTGAGCTGCGAGAGCGCGACGACCGGCACCGAGAGCTCCTTCGCCATCGCCTTGAGCCCCCGCGAGATCTCGCTGATCTCGGTGGCGCGGTTCTCCGTGCCGGACTCGGCCGCCTGCATGAGCTGGATGTAGTCGATGACGATGAGCCCGAGGCCGCCGTACTCGCGCCATTTGCGCCGGGCGCGGGCGCGCAGCTCCAGGGGATTGAGCGCGGCGGACTCGTCGATCAGGATCGGCGCCTCGTTGAGCCGGCCGAGGGCCGAGCCCAGGCGGTCCCAGTCGCCCGTGTCCAGGCGCCCGGTGCGCAGCTTCTGCGCGTCCACCTTCGCCGTCGAGCCCATGAGGCGCAGCCCCAGCTGCGTGCCGCCCATCTCCATGGAGAAGAGGAGCACCGGGAGCTTGAGCTCGAGGCCCACGTGCTCGGCGATGTTGAGCGCAAGCGAGGTCTTGCCCATGGAGGGCCGGCCCGCGACGATGATGAGGTCCCCGTCCTGCAGGCCCGAGGTCATCTCGTCGAGGTCCACAAATCCCGTGGCCTTGCCGGTCACCGTGGTGGGATTGCGGTGCAGCTCGTCGAGGCGGTTCATCACCTCGGAGAGCACCTGCGACATCTTGGCGAAGCTCTCCGAGGAGCGCCCGCCCGTCTCGCCGATCTCGAGGATCTTGGTCTCGGCCTCGTCGAGGAGCTGGCGCGCCTCGCGGCCCGCGGGCGAGTAGGCGCTGTCGGCGATCATCGTGCCGACTTCCGCGAGCTTCCTCATGATCGCGCGCTCGCGCACGATCTCGGCGTAGCGCCGGATGTTGGCCGCCGAGGGCGTGCCGGTGGCGAGCTGGTGCAGGTAGGCCATGCCGCCCACGTCCTGGAGCTCGCCCGTGGTCTTGAGCGCCTCGGCGAGCGTGAGCACGTCGGCGGGGCGGTTGTCCTCGACGAGTCGCGTGATCGTGCGCCAGATGACGCGGTGGTCGTGCCGGTAGAAGTCCGATTCGCCGATGAGGTCGCCGATGCGGTCCCAGGCGGCATTCGACAGGAGCAGCCCGCCCAGCACCGCCTGCTCGGCCTCGACCGAGTGCGGGGGCAGCCTCAGCGACTCGATGGCGGCGTCGCCCGGCACGCGGCCCGGCGGGGGGAAACGGTCTGATCCGGCGGGAACGGAGGCCATAGTTAAGAGTTATCTCCTCGTTCGTTGGACTGGAGCGCCGACCAGCCCGCAAGCCCGGCATTGTTCCACCCGGCTCACGGGCCCACAACGCATAAGCCTGTGGATATGTGCACAGGTCGGTGGAAAAGCTGTGCGTCGCCGTGTATGAATTATCCGCGAAAAAGAAAGGCCGCGGGGAGCCCCGCGGCCCTTGCTCGCGCCGGGCCGGGCCCGGCGGCGCCTACTGCTCGCCGAGCACGCTCACCGTGATGTGCGCGAGCACGTCGGTGTGCAGCTGAAGCGTGATGGGGTAGTCGCCGATGTGCTTGAGCGGCCCCTGGGGCATGCGGATCTCGGCCTTCTTCACCTCGACGCCCTGCGACTTGAGCGCCTCGGCGATGTCGGCGTTGGTGACCGAGCCGAAGAGGCGCCCGTCCACGCCGGCCTTCTGCGTGACCTGGATCATCATCCCCTCGAGCTTCGCGCCGCGCTCCTGCGCGGACACGAAGGCCTCGTTCGCCTTCTTCTCCAGGTCGGCGCGGCGCGCCTCGAACTCCTTCAGGTTCGCGGCCGTGGCGCGCTTGGCCATTCCGTGGGGGATCAGGAAGTTCCGGGCGTAGCCGTCCTTCACCTTGACCACGTCGCCGAGGCCGCCGAGGTTCACCACCTTTTCCATGAGGATCACTTGCATGGCGGTCTCCTCAGTGCAGGTCGGTGAAGTGCAGCAGCGCGAGGAAGCGCGCCCGCTTGATCGCGATCCCGAGCTGGCGCTGGTAGCGCGCCTTCGTGCCGGTGATGCGCGCCGGGATGATCTTGCCGTTCTCGTTCACGAAGTCCTTCAGGACGGCGATGTCCTTGTAGTCGACTTCCTTGACGTTCTCGGCGGTGAAGCGGCAGAACTTGCGGCGGCGGAACAGCCCCCGGTTCTGCGGACGTCCGTCCTTCTTGCCCCTGTTCGGGCCTTTACCTTTTCCGCGGCCACGCGGTGCGGGTCTGGGCATGATTCGTTACCTCGTCTCGATGATCTTGAATTCGTTGATGTGCAGGACCGGGATGTCGCTGCGGGCGCTGCGCCGGGTGAGGAATCCCCTCACCGCGACCCGCTGCCCCTTGCCGAGGGCCCCGAGCCGGGGGGCAAGAGCCCCGAAGCCCGCGGCGTCGATCGTCACCTCGGCCACCTTGGCCCCTCCGGCCTCGAGCTGCTCGGAACGGTGGCGCAGCCTCAGGGCCACGGTCTCGATTCCGCCCGGCGTGGTCCTCACGGCCCCCACGTCCAGGATCTCGGCGTCCAGAAGGAACTGGTTGCGCTCCACCCCGTCCCGACCGCGTCAGGACGCCTGCGCCGGGGCCGCGGGTTCCTTCGCGGCCTCCTTGGGGGCCTCGCGGGCGCCTTCCTTCTCGCCCGCGCCCTCGGTCACGTTGCGCGACTTCTCCTCCTTCATCATCGGGGAGGGTCCGGTCACGGCCTCGCGCATGGAAACGGTCAGGTGACGCAGCACCGCGTCGTTGAACTTGAAGGCGTGCTCGAGTTCCGCGAGGGTCTCGTTGCCCACCTCGATGTTCATGAGCACGTAGTGCGCCTTGAACACCTTCTGGATCGGGAAGGCGAGCTGGCGCCGCCCCCAGTCCTCGATGCGGTGGACCTTGCCGCCGCCGCCCGTGATGGTCGCGCGGTAGCGCTCGATCATCGCGGGCACCTGCTCGCTCTGATCGGGATGCACGATGAAAACGATCTCGTAATGGCGCATGGATTCTCCTCGTGGGTTGAAGCCCCCCGGCATGCGCATGCGGTGGGGCAAGGGGTGGTTCGCTCCGAAGAAGCCCTGGAAGGTCCCGGAGAACCGCGCATTATACGCGGGAAACCAAGCAAAAACAAAGGGGTGGACCGGGCCCCCGGGCAGGCCTAGCGCTTGTCCTCGGGACGCTCGTAAAGGTGCTGGTAGGGCAGGCGCTCGACCGGGGCGGGCGGGTCCTCGGGCAGGCGCCACCAGACGAGGGCGAGGACGCCGCCGACCGCCGCCCAGGCGACGTTCTCCCAGCCCTCGATGAACGGCCAGACGAAGACCGTGGCGAGGATCCAGAGGCGGAAGACGAGGGAAACGCCGGTCTTGCGGATCTTCAAGGCTTCGCTCCGTAGTAATCGCGGTACCAGTCGACGAAGCGGCGCACGCCCTCCTCGACCGGGGTGACGGGACGGAAACCGACCGCCGCTTCGAGGGCCGAAGTGTCGGCCTCGGTCGCGGCCACGTCGCCCGCCTGCATGGGAAGCAGGTCGAGGACGGCCTTCCGGCCGAGAGCCGACTCGAGGGCCTCGATGTAACGCATGAGCGGCACGCGCCGGTTGTTGCCGATGTTGAAGACGCGCCAGGGGGCGTGGCTTGTCGCCGGATTGGGACTCGCCCCGTCCCACCGCGGGTCGGCCGCGGCCGGGCGGTCGACCACGCGCACCACGCCCTCCACGATGTCGTCGACGTAGGTGAAGTCCCGGTCCATCTGCCCGCGGTTGTAGACCGGGATCGGCTCGCCCGCGAGGATGCCCTTCGTGAACCGGAAGAGCGCCATGTCGGGCCGGCCCCAAGGCCCGTAGACGGTGAAGAAGCGCAGCCCCGTGCAGGGAATCGCGAAGAGGTGCGCGTAGGCGTGCGCCATCAGCTCGTTGGCGCGCTTGGTCGCCGCGTACAGGCTCATCGGGTGGTCCGCCGCGTCGGTCTCGCGGAACGGCAGCCGCGTGTTGGAGCCGTAGATCGAGCTCGTCGAGGCGAAGACCAGATGCCCCGTGCCGTGGCGGCGCACACCCTCGAGGACATTGAGGAAGCCCGCCACGTTGGCGTCCACGTAGGCGTGGGGATCGACGAGGGAATGGCGCACGCCCGCCTGCGCCGCGAGGTTCACCACCGCGTCGAAGCGCCCCCCGGCGAATGCGGCCTCGACGGCGCTCCGGTCGGCGAGGTCGGCGCGGATGAAGTCGAACCCCGCCGACGCTCCCAGCCGGGCGAGGCGCGCCTCCTTGAGGCGCACGTCGTAGTAGTCGTTGAGGTTGTCCAGGCCGGTCACCCGGTCGCCGCGGGCGAGCAGGCGCTGCGCCAGGTGATAGCCGATGAACCCGGCGGCGCCGGTGACGAGGACTCGCATGGTGCGATTCTACCCGGGCGGCCTCGCGATCCCGCGGCCGCATGGGGAGGTTTCTTGAAGTTTGCTGTGACGTGGTTCATTGTCGCCGCGGAGCCGGACGCAGACCATGGCGGGGCGAGTCCCGGGCTTCGGCGGCGGGGCGCGCTCGTCCATCGGGCGTCCCGGTCCGGATCCACCCATCCGAGGGGTTAGAGAAGAATGAACGGTTCCATGCGCGGCGCGCTCGCAAGGCTCCTCCTCGCGCTGTCCACCCTGGCGGCGCTCCCGCTGGCGGCGGCCGGCCCGCAGATGCTCAAGCCTTGGGACGGCCCCCTCGCCAAGGCCACGATCCCGGGCGTGGCCACGCCAGGCACCGCCGTGCGTTTCAACGCCGAGCACATGCATGCCCTCGCCTACGGCGAGGAGGTCGAGCTCGCGCTGCCCAACGCGACCACGCACGCCTACATCTTCGAGCTCGCCAAGCGCCACGGCGGCGGGATCACCACCTGGGTCGGCCGGCACAAGCTGCGCGGCAAGGAATACCGCGCCATCGTCACGACGGGCCCCGGGGGCTCCTTCGGCGCGCTCGCGACGCCCGAGGGCGACTACCGCCTCGTGCCCGGAGGCGGCCACGACTGGCTCGTGGACATGAGCGAGGAGCGGCGCCACGTCCCCATGACGGTCCTGGAGAACGACGCGCTGCCGATCCCGCCGCAGGCCAAGCGCCTCACGGAAGCGCTGTACGCGCCCGAGACGATGCTCGCGATTCCCGGGGTCAACACCGTCGGGGACCCCAAGGTCACCCCGACCCCCCAGTACGTGGTCGACATCATGTTCGTGTACACGAACGGGTTCGCCGCCAACCCGAACAACGCGGGCGGGAACCTGCTCACGCGCCTGAATTTCCTCGTCGACCGGGCCAACGTCTCCTACGCGGACAGCGAGATCGCCATCACGCTGCGCCTCGTGGGCTCCATGCAGGTCACCTACAGCGACGCCGTTTCCGACTCCACGGCCCTCAACGCCATCTCGCCGCTGTCCGGGAGTTTCGATGCCGGAACCTTCAGCGGCGTCGAGACTTACCGCAGCACCGTGGGTGCGGACATGGTCGCGTTCCTGCGCAACGGCAGCTCCTTCGGGGGCTCGGGCATCGCCTGGGTCGGTGCCAGCGGCGGCGGGGGAGCCTCGCTCAACGCGTCGTACATGTACTCGGTCACCACGGGATGCATCCTCGGCTGCGAGTCGGTGTTCATCCACGAGGTCGGTCACAACATGGGCAACATGCACGACCGCTCGACCTCGTCCTGGCAGGCGGGCGGCACGGCGAGCCCGCCGCTCGGCGCGTACTCGTATTCGTACGGCTATGCGTACTGCGCGAGCGGGGCGCTGTCGTGCAACCCGACGATCCCCGGAGGCTGCGGCAGCCAGCCCGAGTGCTCGACGACGGTGGCGAGCAACTTCTCCGACATCATGGCGTACTTCCACGGGACGACGGAACGCCTCTACAAGTTCTCGAACCCGGGCGTCAACTGCTTCGCCCCGGGCGGCGATCTCGTGCCCCGGCCCTGCGGCGTGAGCGAAGTCGCCGGCAACTCCGCCAACACGGCGCTCTCGATGAACAACAACCGCGCCGCCCTCTCGGCACTTCGGCCGACGATGATAGGCGCGTCGCTGCAGTTCACCGCGGCGGCGGCGAGCGGGGCGGAGGGCGGCAACGTCCAGTTCAGCGTGAGCCGCACGGGCTCGAGCTCGGGCGCGGTCTCGGTCAACTACGCGACCGCGAGCGGCACCGCGACCTCGGGGTCGGACTTCACGTCCACCAGCGGCACGCTCAACTGGGCCGACGGCGACATGTCGAACAAGACCATCCTTGTGCCCGCGCTCGCCGACGGACTCGACGAGGACAGCGAGGTCTTCTCCGTCACGCTCTCCAGCCCGGGCGGCAGCAACACCGTGCTCGGCTCGCCCGCGGTCGCCACCGGCATGATCGTCTCGGCCTGGCCGCCGGGCGGCACGTTCCCGGCCGGGTATGCGACGCCCGACGGATCCGTGGCGCCGTGGACCGTCGAGACCGACCAGTCCTTCGAGGGACCCAGCAGCCTGCGCTCCGCCAACGTCCTGGCGACGACCCAGGGGGTGGCCCGCAACTCCGACGTATCGTTCACGGGCGGGTTCTTCGCGGGCACCGTCGCCTTCGCCTACAAGGTCTCGAGCTACCAGAACTACGGCGATTTCGTCTTCCAGATCGACGGCGTCACGGTGCACACCGAACCGGGCGGCGAGAGCGGCTGGAAGGTGGTCACCTTCCCGCTCACCGCAGGCGCGCACACCCTGCGCTGGCGCTTCGCGAACAAGCTCAACTTCGCCTGCAACAACGTGAACCCGCCCGCCGTGGGCGGCGTCAACTGCGCCGACCGCGTCTGGATCGACGCCGTGGCGCTTCCGCCGCTCGATCCCTCGCTCACGCCCTCGCTCGACTTCGCCCAGGCGACCTATTCCGTCGCCGAAAGCGGCCCGAACATCAACGTGCAGGTCACGCGCACGGGCCCGACCTCGGGCGCGCTCGGCGTCACCTGGACGACGGCCAACGGCACCGCCATCGCCGGCTCCGACTTCGGCACCAACGGGATCGCCACGCAGCGCACCGGGACGCTCTCCTGGGCCGCGGGCGACGCCACGCCCAAGACCATCACCGTCGGGCCCTCGGGCACCGTCGCGACGATCACCGACACCGCTTTCGAGGCGGACGAGACCTTCACCATCGCGCTCTCGAACCCGACGGGCGGCGCCGTGGTCGGCGCGACGGGCGCCACGACCGTCACGATCCTCGACGACGAGAGCGTCATCCAATTCGCGACGCCGACCCTTTCGGTCGGCGAGACCGGCGCGGACGGCACGCTCACCCTGTCGCGCACGGGCGCCCTCGTCACGACGGCCGCGGTCACCTGGACCACCGCCAACGGCACCGCCCTCGCGGGCTCGGACTTCGGCACGAACGCCCTGCCGTCCCAGCGCACGGGCCAGGTCGTCTTCGGTCCCGGGGTGGACACGCAGACGCTCTCGATCGGTCCCACGGGCACGATCCCGGTCCTGAACGACGCGGCGATCGAGGGTTCCGAGACCTTCACCGTCACGCTTTCCGCACCCACGGGCGGCGGGCAGCTGGGCGCGGCGACCTCGGCGACGGTCACGATCACGAGCGAGGACCAGGGGGTCGCGATGGCCACCGCCGCACTGGGCGCGGTGGAAGGCGCCGGCAACGCCGTGGTTGCCGTGCAGCGCATGGGCACGCCGACGGGCGCGATCAGCGTGGATTACGCGACCGCGAACGGCAGCGCGCTCGCCGGGACCCATTACACCGCCGCCGCCGGCACCCTCAACTGGGCCGACGGCGACGCGACGCCGAAGAACGTCGTCGTTCCCCTCATCGACGACGGCGCGCTCAACGCCGCGCGGACGTTCACGGTGAATCTCTCCAACGCCGTGGGCGCCACGCTGGGGGCCCCCCTCACGACGACCGTGACGGTCGCCGACGACGACAACACCCTGCAGTTCACCTCCGCCGCGGCCTCCGTCACCGAGGGCACGCCGAACCTCGTGCTCACCGTCAGCCGCGCCGGCGTGATCGCCGCGCCCGCGAGCGTGAACTGGATCACGGGCGACGCCACGGCCCTCGCCGGCACCGACTTCGGCGCGCCCGGCAACACGACGCCGGTTTCCGGAACGCTCAACTGGGCCGCGGGTGACGGCGCCTCGAAGACGATCTCGATCCCGATCCTCAACGACGCGGTGGTCGAACCCGCAAAGGCCTTCGCGGTCGTGATCTTCGGGCCCACCGCCGCCACCGTCGGCACGCCCGACGGCGTCGTGGTGACCCTCAACGACGACGAGTCGGCGCTGAGCTTCGTCCAGCCCGGCTACTCCGTGAACGAGGCGGGACCCAACGTCACCGTCCAGGTGGCCCGCTCCGGCGCGGCGACCTCCGCGGTCAGCGTGACCTGGACCACCGCCGACGGCTCCGCGGCCGCGGGCCAGGACTTCGGGACCAACGGTCTCGCCACGCAGCGTACCGGCACGCTCTCCTGGGCGGCGGGCGACACCGCGCCCAAGTCGATCACGATCGGTCCGCTGATCGGGACCGTGCCGATCCTCAACGACACCGCGCCCGAGTCCGCGGAGACGTTCACGATCGTGCTCTCGAACCCGACGGGGGGTGCCGTGATCGGCCCCACGGGCACCACGACCGTGACCATCGACGACAACGAGAGCGTGTTCGAGTTCTCACCCCCGGCCACGAGCGTGGGCGAAACGGGGGCGAACGCGACCCTGACCGTCGCGCGCACCGGCTACCTCGGCGCGAGCGCCAACGTGACCTGGGCGACCGCCAACGGGACGGCGGCCGCGGGCCAGGACTTCGGAACCAACGGTCTTGCGATCCAGCGCACGGGAATGCTCACCTTCGCCGCGGGCGTCGCCTCCATGCCGCTCACCGTGGGTCCGACGGGGACCATCCCGGTGCTCAACGACGCCACCATCGAGGGGCCGGAGACATTCTCCGTGGTCCTCTCGGCGCCCACGGCGGGCGGGCTTCTCGGCGCAGCCACCACGGCGACGGTGACGATCACGAGCGAGGACCAGGGGGTCGCGATGACCTCGGCCGCGCAGGGCGTGACCGAGAGCGGCGGCAACGTCGCCGTCTCGGTCCAGCGCCTCGGGCCGCCCACGGGCGCGGTGAGCGTGAACTACGCCACCGCCAACGGCAGCGCCACCGCCGGCACGCACTACACGGCCACCAGCGGCACCCTCAACTGGGCCGACGGCGACGCCGCGCCCAAGTTGATCAACGTGCCGATCCTCGACGACGCGCTGGTCAACGCCGCGCGCGCTTTCGCGGTGAACCTCTCGGGCGCGGTGGGCGCGACGATCGGCACGCCGGCCTCGACCACGGTGACGATCAGCGACGACGACAACACCGTGCAGTTCTCGGCGGGAACCGCCTCGGTCTCCGAGAGCGCGGGCAACCTCGTGCTCACGGTCACGCGCGTGGGCGGCATCTCGGCGCCCGCCCAGGTTCTCTGGGCGACCGCCGACGGCACGGCGCTCGCAGGTACCGACTTCGGCGTGCTCGGCAACACGACGCAGCTCTCGGGCGCGCTCAACTGGGCGGCGGGCGACGGCGCCTCGAAGACGGTCACGATCCCGATCCTCAACGACGCGGTCGTCGAAGGAGCCAAGACCTTCGTCGTCGGGCTCGGCGTGCCCACAGGCACCGCGATCGGAACGCCCACGGGAGTCTTCGTCACGCTGAACGACGACGATGCGGGCCTGAGCTTCAGCGCCCCCACCTACGCCGTCACCGAAGGCGGCGCGATGGTCAACGTGACCGTGAACCGCACGGGCGCCGCCACCGGCACCGTCGGCGTCACCTGGACCACCGCGAATGGAACGGCGGTGGCGGGCTCCGATTACGGCACGCTCGGAAGCGGCACCCAGCGCACCGGGACGCTCACCTGGCTCTCGGGCGACAGCGCGCCGAAGAACATCATGATCGGCGGAACGGTGTCGAGCGTCCCCGTCCTCAACAACAGCGTGGTCGAGGCCGACAAGTCCTTCACGATCACCCTGTCGAACCCGACGGGCGGCGTGCAGGTCGGGGGAAGCCCGACGGCCACCGTCACCATCCAGGATGACGACAGCGCCTTCGAGTTCTCGCCCGCCGCGGCAAGCGTGGGCGAGACCGGGGCGAACTCCACGCTGACCGTCACGCGCACCGGAGCCCTCAACACGGCGGCCAGCCTGACGTGGACGACCGCCAATGGGACGGCGGTCGCGGGCCAGGACTTCGGAACCAACGGCCTTGCGACCCAGCGCACGGGAACGCTCTCGTTCGCCGCGGGCGTCGCCTCCATGCCCATCGCGATCGGGCCCACGACCGTCGCCGGCGCCTGGATTCCGGTGCTGAACGACACCACGATCGAGGGTTCCGAGGCTTTCTCGGTGGTGCTCTCCGCGCCGGTCGGCGCCGCCCTCGGCACGGCCACCACGGCGACGGTGACGATCACGAGTGAGGACCAGGGAGTCGCGATGGCCACGGCAACGCAAGGCGTGGCCGAAAGCGGCGGCAACGTCGCCGTCTCCGTGCAGCGTCTCGGCCCGCCCACGGGCGCCGTCAGCGTGAACTACGCCACCTCCAATGGAAGCGCCACCGCCGGCACGCACTACACCGCGGCGAGCGGCACCCTCAACTGGGCCGATGGCGACGGCACGCCGAAAGTGATCAACGTGCCGATCCTCGATAACGGCGCGGTGAATGCCGCGCGCACCTTCGCGGTAACCCTCTCGGGCGCGGTGGGTGCGGCCATCGGCACGCCGGCCTCGACCACGGTGACGATCAGCGATGACGACAACACCGTCCAGTTCTCGGCGGCGACCGCCTCGATCTCCGAGAGCGCAGGCAACCTCGTGCTCACGGTGACGCGCCTGGGCGGAGTTGCCGCCCCTGCCTCGGTGGCCTGGGCGACGGCCGACGGCACGGCGCTCGCGGGCACCGACTTCGGCGTGCTCGGCAATACGACGCAACTCTCGGGCACGCTCAACTGGGTGGCGGGCGACGGCGCCTCGAAGACCATCACGATCCCGATCCTCAACGACGGCGTCGTGGAGGGCGCGAAGACCTTCGCGGTCGGACTCGGCAGCCCGACGGGCACCGCGATCGGAACACCCACGGGTGTGCTCGTCACGCTGAACGACGACGACGCGGGCGTGGTGTTCGGCACCGCGACCTACTCGGTCGGCGAGGCCGGGCCGAGCGTGACGCTCACCGTCAATCGCATCGGGCCGGCTGCGGCGACCGCGACCGTGACCTGGACCACGGCCAACGCGACGGCGACCTCGGGCTCGGACTTCGGCATCTCGGGCATAGCCACGCAACGCACCGGAAATCTCACGTGGTTCCCCGGCGACGTTGCGCCCAAGTCGATCGTGATCCCGATCCTGAACGACGTGGCCTCCGAGGGCGACGAGACGTTCACGGTGACGCTGTCCAATCCCTCGGCGGGGCTGGTCATCGGCACGCCGGGGACCGCCACCGTCACGATCGTGGAGGACGACCTCCCGCCGGAATCGACGCTCCAGTTCGACTCCGTGAAGGTCCTCGTCACGGAAGGCGATCCCTCGGGCAACGCCGTCCTCAACGTGACTCGCACGCTCGCGCCCGGCGGCTCGTTCGACGCCGCGGTGACGGTGAACTACGCGACGGTCGCGGGCACGGCGCTCGCCCCCAGCGACTTCACGATGCGCAGCGGCACCCTCAGCTGGGGCTCGGGCGACAGCGCGCCCAGGCAGATCACCGTCCCGATCACCAACGACGCCGTGGCGGAGTCGCCCGAGATCTTCGCGGTCGCGATCGCGACGCCCTCGCCCGGCGCGGCCGTGGGAGCCGTCCCGACGGCGATCGTCACGATCCTCGACGAGGACGAGGTCTTCCCGCCCGGCGGCGGCATCCCGCCGGGCTGGGTGATCCCCGGCGGCGCCCAGGGCGGGTTCAGCGTCGCGAACGACGCCGGCGCCTACGAGGGCGCTCTCCAGCTGCGCAGCGACACGGTCTTCGACGGCGAATCGGCGCAGATCGAGGTCGCGGGCAACTGGCTCGCGGGCACCCTCAGCTTCCGCGCGAAGGTGTCGAGCGAGGCGGCCTTCGACGCCCTGCGCTTCTACGTCGACGGCGTGCTCGTCGGCGAGTGGTCCGGGACCTCGAACGGCTCGTGGCAACTCTTCTCGATCCCTGTCGCCGCCGGCGCCCACACCTTCCGCTGGGCCTACGCGAAGGACGCCTCGGTCACGATCGGGCAGGACGCGGGCTGGATCGACGCCGTGGTGCTGCCGCCTCCGGGTCCCTGAAGCCGGCGCGCGACGAACATTCCGGGTCCGGCATCCCCGGGCAGGGGAACCGGACCCGGAACTCCTTCCGGGCTACTTCTTCGCGAAGTCGCCCGCCTTCACGAGGCTCACCTTCGCGGGATCGATGTGCTTGCGCAGCGCCGCGAGCACGTCCGCGGGCGTGAGCCGCATCACCGCGTCCTCGAAGGCCTTGCTGAAGGCGAACGTGCGGCCCGTGAAGAGGTAGAAGGCCCAGCCGCTCGCGAGCGCCCCGTCCTGCGCGCGGGCCTGGACACGCGATTGCAGGATGCCCGACTTCGCGGTCGCGAGCTCCGCGTCGCTGAACCCGTCCTGCAGCGCCCGGGCGAGCTCCTCGCGAAACGCCGCCTCGACCTTCGCGATGTTCTGCGGCGCGGCGATCGCATAGGCGCTCCAGGAGCCCGCGCGGTCGAGCGCCGAGGCGTTGAGGCCCGAACCGACGCCGTAGGACAGGCCCTCCTTCTGGCGGATGCGCGAGCCGAGGCGCGAATCGAGTCCCTCCCCGCCGCCGAGCAGGTAGTTCGCGACGTAGAGCGCCGGGAAGTCCGGGTCGTCGTCGCGCAGGTCCAGGTTCTGGCGGGCGAGGAAGACCGCGTTCTCCTTGTCGGGCGTTTCCACGACGAGGTTCGCCGCCGGGATCTCGCGATGCTCCGAGCGGACGTGCTCGTAGGGCGTGGCCGCGGGCCAGCGGGCGAACAGCTCCTCGACGAGGGGGGCGATCCTCGCCTCGTCGAAATCGCCGACGATCGCGATCTCGGCGCGGCTCGCCCCGTAGAACTCGCGGTGGAAGCGCTTCACGTCCTCGAGCCGGAGCGCCTTCGCCTCCGCGAGGGTCTCCTCGAGCCCCATCGCGTGGCGCCAGTCGCCCGGCGGATAGATGTCGAACAGCCGGGCGAGGGCCTCGGTCGCCCGCGCCGGCGGATCGGAGAGCTTGGCCATGATGCCGGTGACGGTCTGGTTTCGCAGCTGCTCGAACTCGCTGTCCGGAAACGAGGGCTCGCGCAGCACGTGGGCGACGAGGCGCAACGCCTCCTCGAGGTTGGGGCGGGTGGTCTGGAAGTTCCCCCCGGGGCCGCCGATGCCTCCCGAGACTTTCAGCCGCTCGAAGGCGTCCGCGAGCTGCTCGCGCGTGTAGCGGGTCGTGCCCCGCATGAGCATGTGCCCGGCGAACTGCGCGGCGACCTTGCGGCCGAAGAGCGCCTTCTCGTTGCCCAGGCGCAGCTGCAGCGACACGTTCACCGTCTCGCCGCGGTTCTTCTTGGCGAGCAGCGCCACCCGGACGCCCCCGAATTCCAGCCGCTTCGTGCGCGCATCGATGTTCGCCTGCGAGGGGTCGAAGGCCTCGGCGGCCTCGAGCGCGGCGCGGCCCTTGAAGTCCTTCATCAGCTCCGCGACGGTCGGCGCGGCCGGGATGTCGGCGCGCTGCGGCGCGTCCTCGGGCATGAAGAGGCCCACGGTGCGGTTGTCGCGCCGGTAGTAGGCGGCCGCGGCCCGCGCGACCCGCTCCGCCGTCACCTTCTCCAGCTCGTCGCGGGAGAGGAAGAAGAGCCGCCAGTCCCCCAGCGCGATGTACTCGGAGAGCTGGATGCCGATGGACTCGTGGTTGTTGAGCGCCTTCTCGAACTGGTTGGCGTAGGACTTCTTCGCGCGTTCCAGCTCCTCCCGGCCGACGCTCGTCGCGCCGAAGCCCTCCACGATGCGCACGAGCTCGTCGCGCACGGGCTCGACGGGATCGCCCTTCTTCACGACGGCGCCGACGACATGCAGCCCCGGATTCACGCCGAGCAGGGGGAAACCGAAGACCTGCGAGGCCTTGCCCGACTCCACCAGCGCCTTGTGCAGCCGGCCCGTGGGGACGTCCGCGAGGACGAAGTTCGCGATCGCGATGCCGTCGGCGTCCGGGTGCAGCCCCGAGGGCACCTTCCAGGCCGCGGCCACCACCTGCACGTCGCCCTTGCGCCGGATCAGGAACTCCCGCTCGCCGTCCTGCGTGGGCTCCACCGTCCACAGCACCGGCAGCTCGCGATCCGGCCTCGGGATCGGGCCGAAGGCCTCGGCGACCATCCCGAGCGCCGTCGCCTCGTCGAAGCGGCCGGCCACCAGCAGCACCGCGTTGTCGGGCTGGTAGTAGCGGCGATAGAACGCCTGGAGATTCTCGATCCTCACGTTCTCGATGTCGCTTCGGTTGCCGATCGTCGCGCGGCCGTAGGCGTGCCAGTCGTAGGCCACGCTCTGCAAGCGCTTGAGCAGCACGCCGAATGGCGAGTTCTCGCCGGACTCGTACTCGTTGCGCACCACCGTCATCTCGCTGGCGAGGTCCTTCGCGGCGATGAAGGAATTGACCATGCGGTCGGCCTCCATCCCGATCGCCCAGCGCAGGTTCTCCTCGCTCGCCTGGAACATCTCGTAGTAGTTGGTGCGGTCGAGCCAGGTGGTGCCGTTGGAGCGCGCGCCGCGCTGGTTGAACTGCTTGTCGAGGTCGGGGTTCTTCGGCGTGCCCTTGAAGAGCAGGTGCTCGAGGAGGTGCGCCATGCCGGTCTCGCCATAGTTCTCGTGGCGGCTGCCGACGAGGTAGGTGATGTTGACCGTGATCGTGGGCTTCGAGGGATCCGGGAAGAGCAGGACCTTGAGGCCGTTGGCGAGGCGGTACTCGGTGATGCCCTCGACGCTCGCGAATTTCGTCACCCCGGCGGGAAGCGAGGCGAACGAGGGTGCGGGGCCGAGCAGGAACGAGGCGAAGGCGAAGCAGCAGGCGATCAGGCGAAGGGCGGACATGGACGGGGTGGCCGTAGCGAAGGAACGGATTATCGCAGACGCGGGTCGCGGGTATGATCCCGGAAAAGAAGAACGGACCCGGCGCGCCCGCCCGTCTCGAAAGGACGTCGACGATGTCGCCATTCGGCAACACCCGGATCCTCCCGGTTCTCTTCTGCGCGCTCGCCTCCTCCGGGCACGCGGCCTCCCCCACGCTCGACGGCTGCCCCGTGTTCCCGGCCGACAACGCCTGGAACACGCCCGTCGACACGCTGCCCGTCCACCCGAGCTCCGCCGCCTGGGTCAACACGATCGGCGCCACCGCCAACCTGCATCCCGATTTCGGGACGTTCTACCAGGGGGCGCCCATCGGCATCCCGTTCGTCACGGTGCCGGGCACGCAGACGCCCGTGGCGATGAGCTTCGACGTCGCGGGGGAAAGCGATCCGGGCCCCTACCCCATCCCGGCCGATGCGCCCATCGAGGGCGGCGCGGGCTCCACGGGCGACCGCCACGTCATCGTGGTCGACCGCGACCGCTGCATCCTCTACGAGCTCTTCGACGCGCATCCGCAGCCCGGCGGCTCCTGGAACGCCTATTCCGGCGCACGGTTCGACTTGCGCTCCAACGCGCTCAGGCCCGACACCTGGACCTCCGCCGATGCCGGCGGTTTCCCGATCCTCGCCGGCCTCGTGCGCTTCGGCGAGACCGCCGCCGGCGAGATCCGGCACGCGATCCGCTTCACCGCGCCGCAGACGCGCAAGGCCCACCTGTGGCCCGCGCGCCACGACGCCTCCGACCTCACCGGCACGCAATATCCGCCGATGGGCGCGCGCTTCCGCCTCAAGGCGGGCGTGGACATCTCGGGCTACTCCGCGCGCAACCAGAGGATCCTTCGCGCCCTGAAGAAGTACGGGATGTTCCTCGCCGACAACGGCAGCCCCTGGTACATCACGGGCGAGCACCACCCGCAGTGGGACGACGACGAACTCGGCCAGCTGAAGGCGCTTCGGGGAAGCGACTTCGAGGCGGTCGACACCGCATCCATGATGGTCGCGGCGAACTCCGGCAAGGCCTTCGCGGCGCCGCCGCCCGTGACGCTGAGGCAGGTTGCCTCCGGGCTCACCCAGCCGCTCCTCGCGACCCATGCGGGCGACGGTACGCGAAGGCTCTTCATCGTCGAGAAGACCGGCCGGATCAAGATCCTGAAGGACGGGAGCGTCCTGCCGACCCCCTTCCTCGACGTCTCGGCGCTCGTCTCGACGACCAGCGAGCGCGGGCTCCTGGGCCTCGCGTTCCATCCCCGCTACCTCGAGAACCGGCGCTTCTTCGTCTTCTACACGCGCGCCTCCGACGGCGCGCTGCGGATCTCGTCCTTCCTCGCGAATGCCTCCAACCGCGATCTCGCCGATCCCACCTCGGAACAGGAGGTGATCACGATCCCGCACTCGGCGGCCGCGAACCACAACGGGGGCCACCTCGCCTTCGGGCCCGATGGTTTCCTGTACGTCGGCACGGGCGACGGCGGCGGATCCGGGGACACGGCGAACAACGCGCAGAACCTCGGGGTGCTGCTCGGCAAGATCCTGCGACTCGACGTGAGCGGCGCGAGCGGCTACGCCATCCCGGCGACGAATCCCTTCGTCGGCGTGGCGGGCGCGCGGGGCGAGATCTGGGCCTACGGCCTGCGCAATCCGTGGAGGTTCAGCTTCGACCGCGCCACCGGCGACCTCTACATCGGCGACGTGGGTCAGGGCGCGGTGGAGGAAGTGGACTTCCAGCCCTTCGGCTCGCCCGGCGGGCAGAACTACGGCTGGCGCGTCTTCGAGGGCACGAGCTGCTACAACCCGCCATCGGGCTGCTCGCTCGCGAACCACACGCCGCCCGTGCTCACCTACGGGCACAACGCGAGCGGCGGCAACTCGATCACCGGGGGCTACGTCTACCGGGGCCGGAAGAGCCGCGCGCTTCGCGGCTTCTACCTCTACGGCGACTACGGCAGCAACCGCATCTGGGCCGCGCAGCGCGACGGCGCGACGTGGGCCACCACGGTGCTGGTGCCGCCCCCGAGCGCCGTGAACGGCATCAGCTCGTTCGGCGAGGACGAGACCGGGGAGCTCTACGTCGTGAGCATCAACTCCGGGCAGGTGCACGCGATCGATGGCCCTCCTCCGGGGCCAGGCGTCGCCCACGACACGAACGATGATGCACGCGCCGACCTCCTGTTCCGCCACACGGACGGCACGATCGGCCTCTGGCTCATGAACGGCACGACGACGCCCTCGGTGAGCGGCCTCTTCGGCCCGGGATCGGGCGTCACGATCCTCGAGGCCGCGGACTTCGACGGCAACGGCACGGCCGACCTGCTCTGGCAGGCTCCCGGCGGCATCGCGATCTCCCTCGTGAATGGCCCTGCCTTCGTGGCGACGCAAGGATTCCTCGCCCCCGGGTCGGGCTGGACGCCGGCCTTCACCGGCGATTTCAACGGGGACGGCCGCGCCGACCTCGTGCTGCGCCACACGGACGGGACGCACGTCGTGCTCGTGATGGACGGCTTCGCCGTCGTGCGCGGGTTCGGCATCCTCGGGCCGGCGAGTGGCTGGAGCGTCGAGGCGTTGGGCGACTTCAACGGCGACGGACGCGCGGATTTCCTCGCCCGCAATGCGGGCGGTACCGGCGTGATCGTCCTGCTCGACGGCTTCGGTCTCTCGCCCGTCGCCGGCGTCGCGGGCCCGGGCAGCGCGTACTCCGTCGCGCTCACCGGAGACTTCGACGGCGATGGCCGCACCGACTTCGTCTGGAAGGACGCGGGGGGCAATCACATCCTGCAGGTGATGGACGGCCTCGCGGTGCGTGCGAGCGCGGCGCTCCTGGCGGCGGGATCGGGCTGGACCACGAGCCTCGCGGCGGACTTCGACGCCGATGGCCGCACCGACCTCGTCGTCGCCCACACGGACGGCAGCCACGTCATTCTTCTGATGAATGGCGCGAACGTGGCGAGCGGCGCGGGCATCCTCGGCCCCGGCAGCGGCTGGACCGCGATGGCCGCAAGGGATTTCGACGGCGACGGCCGCGGCGACCTTCTCCTGCGCAACGCGAGCGGCACCTACGCGATCGGCCTCGTGAACGACACCTCGATGCCGACCGCGTTCGGGATCGCCATCGCGCCCTGGACGCTCACGCCCTGAATCCCCGGGGCAGGGCGGCCGCGCGCCCCGGGCCCGCGCGGAGCGGCCATCGCGAGGGCCCGACCGGCGTATAGTACCCACGCGAAGAAGAGGCCCAGTCCAGGCCCGCCCCGCGACGGAGGTCCCCATGGCGCCGACCCCTTGTTTCCGCTGGATCGCCAACAGCCTCGCGATCGGAGCGCTGCTCTGCGGAGCACCGGCCCACGCGGCCTCGTTGCTGTGGGAGGCCTCCCACGACATCGCGTTCACCGGCTCGATCAGCGTGAAGGCGGCCGCGGCCGACGGGGCGGGCAATCTCGTCGTCACGGGCACCTACCTGTCCGGCGCCACGACCGCCTGCAAAACGGTCAAGTTCGCCGCCGCCACGGGAGCCGTGGTCTGGGAGAAGACCTGTCCCTCGACTGGCATCCTGCTCAACCAGCCCGTGGGGCTTGTGTTGGACGCCGCCGGCCACGCCTTCGTGGCGATTCGTTCCGGATTCGACTCCACGAATTCGGCCAACCGGATCGTGAAGTACGCAGCGGCCGATGGCGCCACGATATGGGACAAGCCCTGGGGCAATCCGGCCGACGGGGGCGATTCCCTGAATGCGATCGCGATCGACGCCTCCGGAAACGTGTTCGCCACGGGGTCCTACGGGAGCACCGACGCCTACTGGATGACCGCCAAGTACTCCGGGTTCAACGGATACGTCCTCTGGCAGCAGTCGTTCAACCCCAGTGTCGGGCGCTTCGACGGCGCGCACGCCCTCGCCGTCGACGCGGCGGGAAACGTGATCGTCGCCGGCCGGACCGTCGTGGGCAACACGGCCGTCGACATGGTCACCATCAAGTACAACGGAGCCAACGGGGTGCCGATGTGGTCGAGCACCATGCCGGCAGCGACGTCGGGCCACGGAAACACTCCCGTCGCCGTCGGCGTCGACGCCGCGGGCAACGCGATCGTCGCGTGGACCAGCATCAACGTCTACGGAGGCAAGATCACCACCATTCCCTTGTACACGGTCGGCCACCTCGTGAAGTATGCCGCCGGCAACGGCGCCCAGCAGTGGGCAACGACGCTTGACGTTCCGCTGGGCTTCACCCGGGGCCCCCTCGCCCTGGCCGTCGATCCCGGCGGCGACGCATTCGTCGCGACGACCGTCTTCGGAAGCCCCCTTCCGTCCGTCGGTACCGACACCGACATGTGGACGGCCCGGTTCGCCGGCTCGACCGGGGAAATGCGCTGGTCCAGGAAGTTCCACGGCAACGGCATTAGTCCCGACGTGGCCCAGGGCATCGCGCTCGATGCTGGCGGCAATCCCGTCGTGACGGGCCAGGGAATCAACGAAGTCGACGCCGACATCCGGACGATCAAGTATTCCGCCACGGACGGATCGATCCTCTGGGAGCACGGGTACAACGGGCCGGGAGCGGGATTCGGCTGGGGCATCGTCCCGGTCGCGGTGCCCGGGGCCGTCCTGGTGGCCGGCGAGTTCCAGGACACGACCGGGGCGAACTTCGGATGGCGCGTCCTCAAGCTCTCGGACACGCCCGGGCCGGTGCCACGAGTCTCATTCGATTTCAACGCCGACGGCCGCGCGGATCTCCTCTTCCGGTATGCCGACGGCACGATCGCGATGTGGCTCATGGACGGAATGGCCACGACTTCGATCGCCGGTCTCTTCGCACCGGGCTCCGGCGTGAGCATCCACGGGATCGCGGATTTCGACGGCAATGGTTCCGCCGACCTGCTCTGGGAGCTTCCCGACGTCCTTGCGGTCTCGCTGATGGACGGCGCCACGTTCGCGTCCACGGCGGGCATCCTCGGCGCGGGATCCGGATGGACGCCGGCGTTCACCGCGGATTTCGACGGCGACGGCAAGGCCGACATCGTCCTGCGGCATGCCGATGGCTCCCACGCAGTGCTGATCATGCAGGGAACCACGGTCGCTCGCTCCTTCGGAATCCTCGGGCCCGGCACCGGCTGGAGCGTCGTGCGGGTGGGCGACTTCGACGGCGGTGGCAAGGCGGACGTGGTGATCCGCCACGAGGACGGGAGTCACGCGATCGCGTTCCTCGACGGATTCGGTGCCACGGATTTTGGCGGGCTCGTCGGACCGGGAACCGGCGACGAGATCTCCACCGTTGCCGACTTCAGCGGCGACGCAATCTCGGACCTCCTCTGGAAGCGGGCCGATGGCAGCTACGCCATGCAGGTCTTGCGGGGTTTGCCGGTGTCCCTGCAGACCGCATTCCTGCCCGCTGGAACCGGGCTGGACATGACCCTCGCCGCGGATTTCGACGGCGACCGGCGCGCCGACCTCCTGGCGGCCGACGCCGCGGGCACCCACGTCATCCTCATCGTGAGAGGTAATGGCATCGACTCGGTCGGCGCGATCCTGGGCCCTGGCTCCGGATGGACCGCGGTCGCCGCGCGCGACTTCGATGGCGATGGCCGCGCGGACCTCCTGCTGCGGCGATCCGACGGCGTCTACGCGGCGGGGCGCGTCATCGGCACGACGATGCCAACCGCCGCGGGTGTAGTGGGCCCGCCTTGGGCCCTGACCCCCTGAGATTGCGCCCGGCCTACTGGCGGGCGAGCCGCCGCCGCCGCGCCTCGTAGAGGCACACCGCGCTCGCGACCGAGACGTTGAGGCTCTCGACGCCGCCGAGCATCGGGATCGCGGCGAGCAGGTCGCAGTTCTCCTTCGTGAGGCGGCGCAGGCCCTCGCCTTCCGCGCCCAGCACGAGCCCGAGCGGGCCTTCCAGGCGCGCGTCCCAGATCGACTGCGGCGCCGCGTCGTCCGCGCCCACGAGCCAGATGCCGCGCTCCTTCAGCTCGCGCATCGTGCGCGCGAGGTTCGTGACCACGATGTAGGGCACGGATTCGGCCGCGCCCGAAGCCACCTTGATCGCCGAGGTGGTGAGCCCGCAGCTGCGGTCCTTGGGCGCGATCACCGCGTGCGCCCCGGCGCCGTCGGCGGCCCTCAGGCAGGCGCCGAGGTTGTGCGGATCCTGAACGCCATCGAGGAGAAGCAGCAGCGGCGGCTCCTCGAGGCCCTCGAGAACGTCCTCCACGAACTGCGGCATCTGCAGGTCCTCGGCCTGCGCGACCACGCCCTGGTGGCGCGCGCCGCCCGACATCCCGTCGAGGCGCCCCGCTTCGACCGCGATGACGCGCACGCCGAGCTTCGCGGCGAGCGCGCGCAGCTCCTTCGCGCGCGCGTCCCGGCGCTCCACGTCGATGTAGATCTCGCGCACCGACTCCGGCTTCTGGCGAAGGCGGCTCCTGACGGCATGGAATCCCGCGAGGTTCTTCATTTCTTCTTCTTCCTCGCCTTGCCGTCGGTGGCGCGCGACTCGATCTTCGCGAGCTTCTTGTCCTGGTCGCGGGGCTTGCGCGGCTTCTCGCCCCGGCCTTCCTTGCCGCCCTCGCCCAGGCTCAGGCCGCCCTCGGGCTCGGAGACGAGCACGAAGTCGATCTTCGAGGTCTCGATGTCGACGCGCACGACCTTCACCTTCACGCGCCCGCCGAGCTGGTAGCGCGCGCCCGAGCGCTCGCCGCGCAGCATGTGCCGCGCCTGGTCGTACTGGTAGTAGTCGGCGCCGAGGTCCGAGATGTGGACCAGCCCGTCGATGTAGAGCTCGTCGAGCGTGACGAAGAGGCCGAAGTTGGTCACCCCGCTGATGATGCCGGTGAAGGCGCTGCCCACGTGCTCCTGCATGAAGAAGCACTTGAGCCAGTTCTCCACGTCGCGCGTGGCCTCGTCCGCCCGGCGCTCCGTCTCCGAGCAGTGCACGCCCGCGGCGGCCCAGTCCACGCCCTCGTAGCGCTCGCCGCGCAGCACCGCCTTGATCGCGCGGTGCACGAGCAGGTCGGGATAACGGCGGATGGGCGAGGTGAAGTGCGCGTAGGCGTCGTAGGCGAGACCGAAATGGCCCACGTTCTCGGGGCTGTAGACGGCCTGCCGGAGCGAGCGGAGCATCACCGTCTGAAGCAGCCCCGCATAAGGCTTGTCCTTGATGCGCGCGAGCAGCTGCGCATAGTCGCGCGCCTGCGGCTCGTCGCCTCCGCCGAGCGCGAGCCCGAAGTCCTTGAGCATCGAGCGCAGGGCCTCGAGCTTCTCGGCCGTGGGCCCCTCGTGGACGCGGTAGAGCGTGGGCTGCCGGTTCTGCTGGAGGTAGTCCGAGGCGCAGACGTTGGCCGCGAGCATGCACTCCTCGATGAGTCGGTGCGCGTCGTTGCGCTCGACGCGCACGATCCGCTCGATCTTGCCCTGCGCGTCGAAGATCATCTGCGTCTCGACGGAGTCGAAGTCGATCGCGCCGCGCTTCTGCCGCGCGCCGAGCAGCGCCTTGAACACGGACTCGAGCACGCCGAGGTGCGGGTGCAGCGCCGCGGGAACCGGGGGATCGGCCTCGCGGCCGCGCAGGGTGTCGAAGACCCGCGTGTAGGTGAGCCGCGCGTGCGAGTGGATCACGCCCGGGTAGAAGGCGTAGTGGCGCACGACGCCGCCGGGGCTCACCTCCATCTCGCACACCATCACGAGGCGGTCGACCTCGGGCTTGAGCGAGCACATCTCGTTGGAGAGCGCCTCCGGGAGCATCGGGATCACGCGCCGCGGGAAATAGACCGAGTTGCCGCGCTCCCGCGCCTCCTCCTCGATCGGGTCCGAGGGCTTCACGTAGTGGCTCACGTCGGCGATCGCGACGCAGAGACGGAAGCCCCTGCCTTTCGCGAGGGGCTCGGCGAAGACCGCGTCGTCGAAGTCCTTCGCGGTCTCGCCGTCGATCGTGACGAAGGGGAGCTTGCGCAGGTCCTTGCGACCCTTGAGGTCCTTCGCCTCCACCTTCGTGGGCAGCTTCGCCGCCGCCTGCTCGACCGCGCGCGAGAACTCGTGCGGCAGGTCGTGCTTCCGGAGCGCGATCTCGATCTCCATCCCCGGGTCGGCGTAGTTGCCGAGCACCTCGACCACGCGGCCCATGGGCTCGGCGTTCTTCGTGGGCTGCTCGATGATCTCGATCACCACCACCTGCCCGTCCCTCGCGCCCTTCAGTCCGTCGGGAGTGACGAGGATGTCCTGGTTGATGCGCTTGTTCTCCGCGATCACGAAGGCCACGCCGTGCTCGACGAAGAGCCGGCCGACCACCTTCTGGTTCGCGCGCTCGAGCACCTCGACGATCGAGGCCTCGCGCCGGCCGCGCCGGTCGGTGCCGGTCACGCGCACGAGAACGACGTCGCCGTGGAAGGCCTTGTGCATCTGCTTCGGGCCGAGGAAGAGATCCTCGCTCGCGTCCTCGGGCTGCAGGAACCCGAAGCCGTCGGGGTGGCCGATGACCTTGCCCTTGATGAGCCCCGCCTTGTCCGCGATCAGGATCGCGCCGCGGCGGTTGCGCATCATCTGGCCTTCGCGTTCCATGGCGGCGAGGCGCCGGCCGAAGGCCTCGCGCTCCTCGGGCTTGATCGCGAGCAGGCTCGCGAGGCGTTCCTCGTCGACGGGAACGCCCTCGTCGGTGAGCACGCCGAGGATCATCTCCCGGCTGGGAAGGGGGTTCTCGTAGCGCGCCAGCTCCCGGTCCCGGTGGGGGTCGGCGTGGCGCAGGGTCTTGGTTTTGCTAGACAATATTCGGTCCAATCGGTAAAATTGCGGGCTTCGTGCAGCAGGGCCCAGATGGCGGAATTGGTAGACGCACCAGTTTCAGGTACTGGCGGGTAACACCGTGGAGGTTCGAGTCCTCTTCTGGGCACCAGATCGGAGAACAGGGCCAGCCCCTTTCACCCGGAACCCTGGGTGAAGCGGACTGGCCCTTTTCCATTCTGGCCCCTTACTCGAACGGGTGGTGCAGGACGATGGTCTCTTCGCGGTCGGGACCGGTGGAGATGATCGCGATGGGGGCGCCCACCAGCGCCTCGAGGCGGCGCAGGTAGGTCTGGGCGGTCTTCGGCAGGCGGTCGAAGGACTTCACGCCCACGGTGCTTTCCTTCCAGCCGGGCAGCTCCTCGTAGACGGGCTCGCAGATCGCGAGCGATTCCGCCCCCACGGGCAGCATGTCGCGCTTCTCCCCGCGGACCTTGTAGCCCACGGCCACGCGCACCGTGTCCAGGCCGTCGAGGACGTCGAGCTTCGTGATGCAGATTCCCGACAGGCCGTTCAACTGCACCGCGCGCTTGAGAGCGGCCGCGTCGAACCACCCGCAGCGCCGCGGGCGTCCCGTGACCGATCCGTACTCGTTGCCCTTCACGCGCAGGTGCTCGCCCACCTCGTCGTCGAGCTCCGTCGGGAAAGGACCGCCGCCCACGCGCGTCGCGTAGGCCTTCGCCACGCCGAGCACGTAGTTCAGCTGCCCGGGCCCCACGCCCGCGCCGGCGGCCGCCTGGCCCGCGAGCGTATTCGAGGAGGTCACGAACGGATAGGTGCCATGGTCGATGTCGAGGAGTGCGGCCTGCGCACCCTCGAAGAGAATGCTCTTGCCGGCGTGGATGAGCGCGTTCACCTCGGCCGAGACGTCGGCCACGAGGGGCCGGAGCTTCTCGGCGAAGGCGAGCGTCTCGTCGAGGGTCTTGTGGAAGTCGACGGTCTCGACGCGGAAGTAGTTCTTGAGCACGAAGTTGTGGTAGTCGAGGACCTCGCCCAGCTTCGAGGCGAAGCGCTCGCGCGTGTAGAGGTCCTGCACGCGGATCGCACGCCGCGCGACCTTGTCCTCGTAGGCCGGGCCGATGCCGCGGCCCGTGGTGCCGATCTTCGCGTCGCCCTTGGCGAGCTCGCGCGCCTTGTCGAGCGCGACGTGGTGCGGGAGGATCAGGCAGCAGGCCTCCGAGAGCCGCAGCCGCGCCGCGATGTCCACGCCCGCGGCCTCGAGCTCGCCGATTTCCTCGGTGAGCGCCTGGGGGGAAACCACGACGCCGTTGCCGATGAAGCTCTTCACCCCGGCATGGAGGATGCCCGAGGGGATCAGCCGGAGGATCGTCTTCTTGCCGTCGATCACGAGGGTGTGCCCGGCGTTGTGACCGCCCTGGAAGCGCACGACCCCGGCGACCTTGTCCGTCAGCCAGTCGACGATCTTGCCCTTGCCCTCGTCGCCCCACTGCGTGCCGATGACGACCACGTTCCTTGCCATGTTCATTCGCCTTTCAGGGGAACCACCGTCCATGCCGTGCCCGAGCGCACCAGGGCCCGGTCGCAGGCCAGCTCGCCCGCGGCCTCCCGGTGCCCCGGGAGATCCGCGACCACGATCTCGCCCGACGCGCGCAGCTTCGCGACTGCCGCCTCCAGCGCGGCGTCGGCCGCGCAGGGCGCGAGGATCGCGCCGCGGCGCTCCGGCGCCGGGGCGAGCGCGGCGAGCTGCCGCAGGTCCATCGTGAAGCCGGTCGCGGGCCGCGCGCGCCCGAAGCTCGCGCCCACCTCGTCGTAGCGCCCGCCGCGCGCCACGGCGTCGGGACTCGCCGGTACGAAGGCCGCGAACGCGAGCCCGCTCTCGTAGTTGAAGCCGCCGAGCTCCGCGAGATCCACCGACACCTCGACGCCAGGCGCGGCGCAGGCCGCGGCGAGCCGGTCGAGGGCGTCGAGCGCCGTGGCGATCGCCGGCAGCCTCGGGAGCCTCTCGCGCGCCCGCCCGATCACCGCCGTCGTGCCGTTGAGGTTCGTGAGCTCCACGATCGCCGCGGCGCGATCCGCGGGCAGCGCGGCGGCGAGCTCGCGTGCGCCGGGCGCGTCCTTCTGCGCCACTGCGTGGAAGAGGGCCTCGGAGTCCTCCGCGCCAAGGCCCGAGCCTTCCGTGAGGGCGCGGTAGATCGTCGGGTTTCCGAGGTCCAGGTGGATGCGCGCGAGCCCCGCCGCCTGGAGCGCGGCGATCGCCAGGCGCACGATCTCCGCGTCCGCCTCGAGCCCGCGTGGCCGTAAAGCTCGGCGCCCAGCTGGATCGGTTCGCGGGTCGTCGTCATGCCCGCGGGCATCGTGTGCAGCACGCTGCCGCAGTACGCGAGGCGCGTGACGCCCTCGCGGTTGAGCAGGTGCGCGTCGATCCTCGCGACCTGCGGCGTGTGGTCGGCGCGCACGCCCATCATCCGCCCCGAAAGCCGGTCCACCAGCTTGAAGGTGGCGAGGTCGAGGTCGCGCCCCGTGCCCGAAAGCAGCGACTCCACGTACTCGAGCAGCGGCGGCTGCACGAGCTCGTAGCCGTGGGACTCGAAGAGGTCGAGGATCCGGCGGCGCAGGCGCTCGATGGCGCGCGCCTCGGCGGGCAGCACGTCCTCGATGTGTTCGGGCAGGATCCAGCGTCGCATTCTTCGTTCCCCCTCCGCCTTGGAAGAGGGCCGGGATGAGGGTTGGGCCGGGGGCCGGAGCGTTCAGGTCACGAGCAGCAACAGCACGACGCCGGCCGCCATCGAGGCGAGCCCCGCGAAGCGCAGCTGCCCGTCGTTCAGCTCGATGAACCTGCGGAAGGTCTCGCGCCAGAAGCGCGGCGCCACGAACGGCAGCACGCCCTCGATCACCAGCATCAGCGCGAAGGCCGCGACGAGGGTGTCCGCCACACGCCGCGCCCCGCTACTTGCCGCCGCGGTTCGGGGTCTTCAGGTACTTGAAGAACTCCGAGCTGGGGTCGAGCAGCATCACGTCGCCCTTGCTGCGCAGGCTCGAGCGATAGGCCTCGAGGCTGCGGTAGAAGCTGTAGAACTCGGGATTGCGGCCGTAGGCCTCGGCGTAGATGCGCGCGGCCTGCGCGTCGCCCTCGCCCTTGATGCGCTGGGCGTCGCGGTAGGCCTCGGCGACGATCACCTGGCGCTGGCGGTCGGCGTCGGCCTTGATCTTCTCGCCCTCGGCCTGGCCCGTGGCGCGCAGCTCGTTCGCCACGCGCTTCCTCTCGGACTCCATGCGGCGGTAGACGTCGGAGGAGATCTCGGGCACCAGGTCCACGCGCTTCAGGCGCACGTCGACGACCTCCACGCCGATGCCCTTCACGTCCTTGTCGACCTTGTCGGCGACCGTGGCCATGATCTTGTCGCGCTCGCCCGAGACCACGTCGTGGACCGTGCGCCGCGCGAACTCCGCGCGCAGCGCGTCGTTCACGGTCTGCGAGATCCGCGCCTCGGCGGCGATCGAGTCCCCTCGCACCGACACGTAGTACTGCCGGACGTCGATCACGCGCCACTTCACGAAGGAATCGACGAGGACGTTCTTGTTCTCGGAGGTGAGGAAGCGCTCGGCGTCGCGCGAGTCCAGGGTCTGGATGCGCGTGTCGAAGAGCCGCACGTTCTGCACCATCGGCACCATGAAGTAGAGGCCCGGCTCGGTCTCGACCGAGACGACCTCGCCCAGCTGGAAGCGGATCGCGGCCTTGCGCTGGTCGACGGTGTACAGGCTCATCGACAGCACGAGGAGGGCGACGACCGCGCCCACGAGGATGAAGGCGGTGGAACGTCTCATCAGCGCACCTCCCGCTCGCGCGAGCGCAGCGTCTCCCGGCCGCGCGTCTCGGCCGTGGGTGCCGCCGGAGCCGGCTCCATGGGCGAGGAGCCCGGAGCGCGCATCGTCGCGCTCTCGGCCGGCGCCGCTCCCGGCGAGGTCATCTGGAGCAGGCGGTCGAGCGGCAGGTAGAGGAGGTTCTGGCCCCCCTTCTGGTCGACGATCACCTTGCTCGTGCTCGAGAGGACCTGCTGCATCGTCTCGAGGTAGAGGCGCTCGCGCGTGACCTGCGGCGCCTTCTCGTACTCGGCCAGGATCTGGCGGAAGCGCGAGGCGTCGCCCTGCGAGGTGGAGATCATGCTCTGCTTGTAGCCGTTCGCCTCCTCGATGAGGCGCGCGGCCACGCCGCGGGCCTTGGGCACCACGTCGTTCGCGTAGGCCTGGCCCTCGTTCTTGAAGCGCTCGCGGTCCTGGTTGGCGCGCACGGCGTCGTCGAACGCCGATTGCACCTGCTCGGGGGGCTGCACGCCCTGCAGGTTCACGGTCGTGATGTTGATGCCCGTCTTGTAGCGCTCGAGGATGCCCTGCATCAGCACCTTCACGCGGGCGGCGATCTCGCTGCGGCCCTGGTTCAGCACGAAGTCCATCTTGCTCTTGCCCACGATCTCGCGGATCGCGGTCTCGGCCGCCTGCAGCACGTTGTCGTCGGGATTGCGGTTGTTGAAGAGGTAGTCCTCGGGACTCTTGAGCGTGTACTGGATGGCGAACTGCACGTCGACGATGTTCTCGTCGTCGGTGAGCATGAGGGCTTCCTGCGGCTGCTTGTTCTTCTGGTTGCCGCGGTAGCCGACCTCGACGGTGCGCACGCCCGAGACGTTGACCACCTCGACGGACTCGACCGGGAAGGGAACGTGCCAGCGCAGGCCCGGCATCGTGGTCTCGAGGTACTTGCCCAGGCGCAGCACCACGCCGCGCCGGCCCTCGTCGACGATGTAGAAGCCGCTCGCGAGCCACACCGCCGCGATCAGGATGAGGATGAAGGCCACGCCGCCGCCGAAGAAGAAGGCGTTGGCGGGAGCCGGCGGCGGCCCCGGGGGGGCGCCCTCGCCGCGCGGCGAGCGCTTGCCGCCGAAGAGGCCGGCGAGCTTCTGCTGCAGCTTCCTCAGGATCTCGTCGAGGTCGGGCGGACCCTCATTGTTCTTCTTTCCCCATTGGGGATCGTTGGGAGGCATCGGGTGGGCGTGGGGACGGGACTGGGTTCAGATGCGGGCCGGAGGGCCGGTTTCAATGTCGGGAGCGATTCGTTCAGGCGGCGGTCGCGAGCGATTTCTGCGCGGCCTCCCGGGCCGCTTCCGCGAGCGCGTCGCGGATCCGATCCACGCCCGCGCCGGTGGCGGCACTCGCCTTGATATTCAAGATCTTACCATACGCATCGCGCACGGTTTCGGGGACCAGCCCCGGCACGCGGTCGATCTGGTTCCAGACGAGGATCTGGGGAAGGTCGGCGGCCCCGATCTCGGCGAGCACCGTGTTCACCGCGGCGATCTGCTCCTCGCGGTTCGGGCTCGCGCAATCGACCACGTGCAGAAGCAGGTCGGCCTGCACGGCTTCCTCGAGCGTGGCGCGGAACGCCGCCACCAGGCCGTGGGGCAGGTCCTTGATGAAGCCCACGGTGTCGGAGATCGCCACCGGGGCGCTCTCGCCTGCCCAGATGCGCCGCGTGGTCGTGTCCAAGGTGGCGAAAAGCTGGTCGGCCACGTAGGCGCCGGAGCGCGTGAGCCGGTTGAAGAGCGTCGACTTCCCCGCGTTGGTGTAGCCCACGATCGCCACCCGCAGGACTCCGGAGCGGCTGCGCCCCGAGCGTTGCGTGGCGCGCACGCGCGCCACCTTGCGGATGCGCTCCTTCAGCTTCTTCACGCGCTCGCCGATCAGTCGCCGGTCGAGCTCGAGCTGCTTCTCGCCCGGCCCCCCGGTCTTGCCGAGCGAGCCGCGCTGCCGCTCGAGGTGCGTCCAGCCGCGGATGAGGCGCGTCGAAAGGTGCTCGAGGCGCGCGAGCTCGACCTGGAGCTTGCCCTCGTGGGAGCGTGCGCGCTGCGCGAAGATGTTGAGGATCAGGTCCGTGCGGTCATAGACCTGGACCGCGGCCCCGCCCTCGGAGAGCGAGCGCTCGAGGTTGCGGACCTGGGCCGCCGAAAGCGAGTGGTCGAAGACCGCCACGTCGGCCTCGTGCAGGCGCAGGGCGGAGCGGATCTCCTCGACCTTGCCCGAGCCGGCGAAGGTCGCCGGGTCCGGGCGCTCGCGCCGGCCACGCACCACCTCGACCACCTCGGCGCCCGCGCTCTCGACGAGACGACGCGCCTCCTCGGAACGCTCCCCGGCGTCCCGGGAACCGACTTCGAGGCAGACGAGGACCGCGCGGGCGCGCTCAGGTTTCCTGCGAGTGATCAACCGGGACCGAGACCGGGCGCGCGGGAACGACCGTGGAGATGGCGTGCTTGTAGACCATCTGCGTCACGGTGTTCTTGAGGAGCACGACGTATTGGTCGAAAGACTCGATCTGGCCCTGGAGCTTGATGCCGTTGACCAGGTAGATCGAGACCGGTACGTGTTCCTTGCGCAGCGTGTTGAGGAACGGATCCTGCAGCAGTTGCCCCTTGTTGCTCATTGTTGTCCCCTTTTTCAATCGGGTTTTTTGCCCGTTCTGGGCCGGGCCGTCACTTCCATGCCGACTCTACCGTATGGAAGCGCGATTGGCCACCGGAAAAAGACAGCGCCCGGAGGCCTGGAGTTCCCGGAAATGCGCCTATGGCCCGGGTTTTTTCGCCCAATTGCGGGGATCTTCGGGGAAATGACGGGGTGCTTGCCTAGCCCGGACCGAACTTGCGCTTGAGATGGCGCCGATTTCGGCGGCGCTTGGCTTCCTGGCCCGCCGTCAGGCCGTCCCGGCGCTTGCCGGCGAACGGGTTCTCGCCCTGGCGGAGCTCGACCCGCAGGGGGGTCCCCTTCAGCTTGAAGGCCTTCACGAACGTGTTCTCGAGGTAGCGGCGATAGGAGGCCTTGACCTCGGCCACGGCGGAGCCGTGGATCACCACGATCGGGGGGTTCGAGCCGCCCTGGTGGGCGTAGCGCAGCTTCGGGCGGATCTTGCCGGCGAGGGGGGGCTGGTGCTGGGTGGTCGCCTGCTGGAGCACCCGGGTGAGCCTCGGCGTCGGCAGCTTCGCCATGGCCGCCGCGAAGGCGCCGTCCACGCCCGCCATGAGCGCTTTCACGCCGGTGCCCTTCAGCGCGGAAATCGGGACGAACTCGGCGAAGTCCAGGAACTGGAGCTTGCGCTCGAGGTCGGCCTTGGCCTCGCGGCGCCGCTCGGCGTCGATCGCGTCCCACTTGTTGACGGCCACCACGAGGGCGCGCCCCGCCTCGAGGATGTAGCCTCCGATGTGCGCGTCCTGCTCCGAGATGTCCTGGGCCGCGTCGACGACGAGCACCGCCACGTTCGCGCGCTCGATCGCCTGGAGGGTCTTCACCACGGAGAATTTCTCGACGGACTCGAACACCTTGCCCCGGCGGCGGATGCCGGCGGTGTCGACGAGCGTGTAGCGCCGCCCGCCGAGGTCGAGCTCCACCTCGATCGCGTCGCGGGTGGTGCCGGGCTGGTCGAAGGCGATGACGCGCTCCTCGCCGAGCAGGCGGTTGACGAGCGTCGACTTGCCCACGTTGGGGCGGCCGACGATGGCGACCCTGGGGTGGTCGGGCTCCTCTTCTTCCGCCGGCTCCTCCGGGAACCCCGCGAGCGCGTCCTCGACCAGCTGGCGCACGCCCTCGCCGTGCTCCGCCGAGATCGCGCGGGGCTCGCCGAGCGCGAGCTCGTGGAACTCCGCGGTCACCATCGCCTCGTTCATCCCCTCGGTCTTGTTCACCGCGAGCAGCACCGGGGCGGCGGCGCGCCGAAGGAGCAGGGCGATGCGCTTGTCCTGGGGCGTGAGGCCGCTGCGCCCGTCGGTGAGGAAGACGATCACGTCGGCCTCGGCGATCGCCTCGCGCGCCTGGCGGGCCATCTCGGAGAGGATGCCTTCCTTCGCGACCGGCTCGAAGCCGCCGGTATCCACGACGATGAAGGGCTTCGGTCCCAGGCGCCCCTGCCCGTAGTGGCGGTCGCGCGTGAGGCCGGGCACGTCCGCGACGAGCGCGTCGCGGGTTCGCGTGATGCGGTTGAAGAGCGTCGACTTGCCGACGTTCGGCCGGCCGACGATGACGAGGGTCGGTTTCACGCGGGCCCCTCCTGCGCCGGGGTCCCGAGAGGGTCGGGATGGGACAACCTAGAACCGCAGCGAGACCACGGAGCCGCCCGCGGTCTGCACGAGCACGCCCGCGACCGTGGGCACGATCGCGGTGACCTCGGTGCCGTCGGTCGCCACGCGGCCCACGAGGGCGCCGTCCTCGGGCGCGAGCACGTGCAGGTAGCCCTGCACGTCGCCCACGACCACGTTGCCGTTCACCACGAGCGGCGTGCCCAGGCGCCGGGCGGCGAGCTTGTCCTGGCGCCAGAGGCTCGATCCGTTGCCCTTGTCGAGCGCCTGCACGGCGCCCTTGTCGTCGACGAGGTAGACGTTCTTCGCGTCCACCGCGAGGCCCGAGGCGCTCGAGATGTCGCGCGACCAGGCGAGGTCGCGGGTCTGGATCTCGAAGCACGCGACCTTGCCCTGGAAGGCGGCGGCGCACACGCGCGGCCCGTCGATCACCGGCATCCCCGCCACGTCCGCGATGCGCTCGAGCTCCGTGGCCCCGCGCGGCAGGCTCACGGTGGCCTCCCAGGTGAGCTTGCCGTCGCCGATGTCGAGCGCGACGAGCTTGCCGCCGGGGTAGCCTGCCACCACGTCGCTCGCCACGGCGAGGGCCCCCGCGCTCGCCCGCAGCAGCAACGCGGGCGTGGGCCGCTGGTACACCCAGAGGCGCTTGCCGTCCGCGATCGAGAAACCGAAGATGCGCCCGTCGGCCGCGCGCACGACCGCGATCCCGCGGGAGGCCGAGGCGGGCGCGAGCAACTCGCCCGCGACCTGCCCCGTCCACGCCACCTTGCCGTCCATGCCGAGGGCGATCACCTCGCCCTTGAGCGTGCCCACGATGACGCGGCTCTCGTCGGCGAGAAGCCCCCCGGAGAGCTTCTTCTGCGTCTCGAAGCGGGCGAGCACGCGCCCGCTGTCCTCCTCGAGCACCGTGATCGTGCCGTCGGCGGCGGCCGCGTACACGCGCCCGCCCTCGGCATCGGGCGCGAAGCGGTAGCCGCCCGACTTGCCCACGCTCGCCGTCCACGCGACCTTCGGCGTGACCGTGGGCCGGATCTCGGGCAACGCACCCGCCTTCTTGTCCCCGCCGCCGAACCATCCGCAGCCGGCGAGCGAGGCGGCTGCGAACGCGAGGCCCGCGGCAAGGAGCGCGCGCCCCGCGTTCATTGCGCGCCTCCGAGCGCGTTCAGCTTCACTTCGGCGAGGCTGCGCACGGGATTGCGCGCCTCGGCCTTGTCCATCGCGAGCTTGTAGGCGGCGCGCGCCTCGTCGAGGCGGCCCTGCGCGAGCATGATGTCGCCCTTGAGGTCGGCGACGAGCGCGGCGTAGGCCGGGTCCTGGTTCGCGTCGAGCGCCTGCAGCGCCTCGGCGTACTTCTTCTCGTCGAGGAGCACCGCGGCGAGCCGCAGGCGCGCCACGCCGCGCAGCTCCTCGGCGCCGCGGGTCGCGACCCACTCGAGCTTCGCGCGCGCCTCGGCGTGCCGGCCCTCGGCGAAGGCATCGCGCGCGACGATGAGCGCCGCGTCCGAGGCGAAGAAGCTACCGGGGTGCTTGTCGGCGAGGGCCTGGGCCGCCTCCGCCGTCTTCTTCGGGTCGCGGTCTCGCGCGGCCTTCTCGACGGCGTGGAACATCGCGCCCGCGTCCTCCGCCTGGCTGGCGGTCCACCACAGCCAGCCCCTCCAGCCGGCGATGGCGAGGAGCACGGCGACGATCGCGGCGATCACGAACTTGCCGTTGTCCTCCCACCACCCCTTCAGCTCGGCGATGCGTTCCTGTTCCTCGAGATCGTACGGTCCTGACATGGGGCTTCTTCCAAGGGCTGGGTTATCGGTTCGCGATCCGCGCGAGCGCGCTCTCGAACGCGAGGGTCTCCTGCTCGCCTCCGCGAAGCGGCTTGAGGGTCACGCGGTCCGCGGCGACTTCGTCCTCGCCGAGGATCACCGCGTAACGCGCGCCGCTCGCGTCGGCCTTCTTCATCTGGGACTTGAAGCTGCCGCCGGGGCCGAGGACGACGGCGAGGCCCGCGTCGCGAAGCCGCTCGGCCGCGCCCCAGGCCGCGCGCGCCGCCGACTCGCCCGCGTGGGCGACGTAGGCATCCACGGCGGGCGCCGCCGCCTGCCCGACCGCCTGCATGGCGAGGAGCACGCGCTCCATGCCCATGCCGAAGCCGCACGCGGGCGTGGGCCGGCCGCCGAGGCTCTCGAAAAGCCCGTCGTAGCGCCCGCCGCCGGCGATCGTCGACTGCGCCCCGATGCCCTCGCACACCCACTCGAACACGGTGCGATTGTAGTAGTCCATGCCGCGCACCAGCCGCGGGTTCACGCGGAAGGCCACGCCCGAGGCCTCGAGCAGGCGCCGGAGCTCCTCGAAGTGGCGCGCGGCGCCCTCGCCCAGGTGGTCGAGGAGCCGGGGCGCCGCCTCGATCATCGCCTGCATCGCGGGATTCTTCGAGTCGAGAATCCGCAGCGGGTTCGTGTGCAGGCGCCGCTTCGCGTCCTCGTCGAGCAACCCCGCGTGGCGCTCGAAATGGGCGACGAGCTTCGCGCGGTGGGCCTGGCGGTCGGCGGCGTCGCCGATCGAGTTGAGGTCGAGCGCGACGGGGCCGATGCCGAGCGCCTTCCACAGGCGCGCGAGCATCACGATCTGCTCGGCGTCGACGTCCGGCCCCTCGAAGCCGAGGGCCTCCACGTCGTACTGGTGGAACTGCCGCTGGCGGCCCTTCTGCGGGCGCTCGTAGCGGAACATCGGCCCCGCCGTCCACACGCGCATCGGCCCGTTGTAGAGGAAGTTGTGCTCGATCGCCGCGCGCACGATGCCGGCGGTCGCCTCGGGGCGCAGCGTCAGGCTCTCGCCGTTGCGGTCGGCGAAGGTGTACATCTCCTTCTCGACGATGTCGGTGACCTCCCCGATGCCGCGCTCGAAGAGCGCGGTGGTCTCGACCACGGGCGTGCGGATGTTCGCGTAGCCGTAGAGGCGGAAGGCCTCGCGGGTCGCGTCCTCGAGGCGCTCCCAAAGCGGGGAGGCATCCGGCAGGATGTCCTCCATCCCGCGGATCGCCTGGAGCTTGCGGCTCATGAGCCCGCCGCCTTGATGGGAATGGCCCGCCGCGCGGGCGCGGCCTTCGGGGAGGGGGCCCGCGGGGAGCCGGCCGAGGCGTAGCGCCGGCGCACGTAGTCCTCGACGATCGCCTGGAACTCCTCGGCGATGCGCTCGCCCTTGAGGGTCACCGTCTTCTCGCCGTCCACGTAGACCGGCGCCACGGGCTTCTCCCCGGAGCCCGGCAGCGAGATGCCGATGTCGGCGAGCTTCGACTCGCCCGGGCCGTTCACGACGCAGCCCATCACCGCCACGTGCAGGTTCTCGACGCCCGGGTGGCGGCTGCGCCATACGGGCATCTGCGCGCGCAGGTAGGCCTGGATGCGCTCGGCGAGCTCCTGGAAGGTCGTGCTGGTGGTGCGCCCGCACCCGGGGCAGGCCGAGACCATGGGCGTGAAGGAGCGCAGGCCCATCGTCTGCAGGATCTCCTGCGCGACGAGGACCTCGCGCGTGCGATCGCCCCCCGGCTCCGGGGTGAGCGAGACGCGGATCGTGTCGCCGATGCCTTCCTGCAGGAGCACGCCGAGGGCCGCCGCCGAGGCGACGATGCCCTTCGAGCCCATGCCCGCTTCGGTGAGCCCGAGGTGCAGCGCGTAGTCGCAGCGCTCGGCGAGCGCGCGGTAGACGCGGATCAGGTCCTGCACCGCCGAGACCTTGCACGACAGGATGATCCGCTCGGGCGCGAGCCCGATCTCGACGGCCCGCGCGGCGCTCTCGAGGGCGGAGACGACCAGCGCCTCGCGCATCACCTCGTCGGCCGCCCGGGGCTCCCGGGCCGCGTGGTTCTCGTCCATCATCCGCGCGAGCAGCTCCGGGTCGAGGGAACCCCAGTTCACGCCGATGCGCACGGGCTTCGCGTGCTCGATCGCCTTCTCGATGAGCGTGGCGAACTGCTCGTCGCGCCGCGCCCCGTGGCCCACGTTGCCGGGGTTGATGCGGTACTTGTCGAGCACCGCGGCGCACTCGGGCACCTGCGTGAGCAGCTTGTGCCCGTTGAAGTGGAAATCGCCGACGAGCGGCACCTTCACGCCCTCGGCCTCGAGGCGCCGGCGGATCGCCGGGACCTGGCGCGCCGCCTCGACCGTGTTCACGGTGATCCGCACCATCTCCGAGCCCGCCCGCGCGAGCGCCGCGACCTGGGCGGCGGTGGCGGCGGCGTCCTCGGTGTCGGTGTTGGTCATCGACTGCACGACGATGGGCGCGCCGCCCCCGATCACGAGGCCGGCGACGGAGACGGCGCGCGAGGCGCGGCGCGGGACGGCGCTCATGCTCATTCGACCGTGAAGCGGGCGACCGCGACCCGCGTGTGCGGCTCGAGGTCGAACTCGCGGTTGTTGTAGAACATCCGCACCTCGGGGGCGTTGCCCACCACGACGGAGAAGGGCGGGCGGCCGATCACCTCCGCCTCGCTGCCGCCCGGGTTCACGCGCGACAGCAGGACCTTGCCGCGCCCGTCGCGGATCTCCACCCAGGAGCTGCCCTTGAACTGGAAGCGGATCACGGAGCCGCCCGAGGCGATCACCCTGGAAGCGTCGACCGTGGTCGGCCCCGGGGGAAGCGAGGCGACCGCCGCCTCCGGTGCCTTCGCGGGTTCCGGTCGTGCGGGCTCGGGTTTCGGCGGCTCGGGCTTCGCGGGCTCGGGCTTCGCGGCCGCAACCTTTGCGGCGGCGGGCGCCTCGGGCCGGGCGACCTCCGGCTTCACCGCCTCGGGTTTCGCCGGGGCCGGGACTTCGGTCCGCGCACCCTCGGCCGGGGCTTTCGGCGGCCCGGCGGGCGCCGGTGCCGGGGGAACCGCCCGCTCCAGGCGGACCACTTCCGTGGCGGGCTTGCGCGCGGCCGCGGGCGCCGTGGGACGGATGAAGAGCCACCAGTACATCGCGGCGAAGCCCGCCACCAGCACGGCGAGCGCGATGCCCGCGGCCTTCACGTAGGGGCTCGCGAACCGCTCCCCGAGAGGATCGAAGCGGATGTTCTGGCTGGGAACGACGATGCCGGGCGCGGCCTCCCGGGGTGCGGCCTCCGACAGGGATTCGAGCGCGGAGCCCGGGTCGATGCCGAGGACGCGCGCGTAGTTGCGCACGAACCCGCGCAGGAACGTGCCGCGCGGCAGGCGCGAGTAGTCGCCCGCCTCGAGCGCCTCCACCTGCGAAACGCTCATGTGCAGACGCTGGGCGATGTCGGCGCGCGCGAGCCCCTGGCGCTCGCGCTCCGCGGCGAGGATCGCTCCGGGCGCGCGCGGCGCGCTGTCTTCGGTTGCGGCGTCCACGCGAGCGTCCTACGGGCGGTCCCCGAGCACTTCGCGCGCTTGGGGCGCGTCGGGGAAGCGCCGCCGCAGCTGCTGGAGGTAGCTCTGCTCGAGCTCGCGCTCGCCGGTGACGCGCGCGACCTTCACCCCCAGCACCAGCGCCTCGACCGTGGGGTTGGCGATGCGCATGTAGCGCGCGAGGTAGTTCTCGGCGTCCTTGGCGGCGCCACGCTCGAAGGTGATCTCGGCGAGGTTGTAGAGCGCGCCGATGAGATCCGGGCGGATCAGCACCGCGCGGCGCAGGTTCTCCTCGGCCTCGGCCTTGTTGCCCAGGCGCTTGTGGCACAGGCCCGCCGAGAGGAAGGCCTTCTCCGGCGTGGGGTAGAGCGGGTCCATGGAAGCGCGCCGCAGGAGCTCGAGCGCCTTCGGGCCCTCCCCGCGCAGGCAGAGGAACCAGCCGTAGTTGTTGAGGACCTCGGAATTGTTGGGCTCGAGCCGCAGCGCCCGCTCGAAGGACTCGCGGGCCAGGGCGTCCTCGCGCAGCTCCATGTAGACCAGGCCCTGCACGTTGTGGGCGTGCACGAAGCTCGCGTCGTCCTTGATCGCGAGGCGCGTCTCCTCGAGGGCGACCGCGAGGTTGCCGCGCTGGTAGTACTCGCCGGCGAGCGCGGTGTGGACCTCGGCGCGCCGGCGCGCGTCCACGACCGCGGCATCGGTCGGGATCTTGGTCTCGAAGGAGGTCTGGGAAACGCAGCCGGCGAGCAGCCAGGCGGCGACGGCGAGGGCGGGGCGGGTCGTCATCATGCGTTCACCGGATGGATGCGGAGGGTCTTGCGCTTCATGCGGTCGACCACCTGGCCGGCGAGCTGCCCGCAGGCGGCGTCGATGTCCTCGCCCCGCGTCTTTCTCACGGTCGCGACGTAGCCTGCCTCCACGAGGATCGACTGGAAGCGGCGCACCGCCTCCGGCGACGAGCGCTCGAAGCCCGAATCCGCGAACGGGTTGAAGGGGATGAGGTTCACCTTGGAGGGCGTGCCGGCGAGCAGCGCCGCGAGGGCGCGCGCCTGGGCCGGGGAATCGTTCACGCCCGCGAGCATCACGTACTCGAAGGTGACGAAGTCGCGCGGGGCGGCCTCGAGGTAGTCGCGGCAGGCCGCGAGGAGCTCGGCGATGGGGTAGCTGCGGTTGACGGGCATCAGCCGGCTGCGAAGCGCGTCGTCGGGCGCGTGCAGGCTCACGGCGAGCGCCACGGGAAGGCGCTGCTTCAGCTTCGCGATGAGCGGCACCACGCCCGAGGTCGACAGCGTCACCCGCCGGCGCGACAGGCCGTACGCGTGGTCGTCGAGCATCACCGACATCGCGGCCACCACGGGCTCGAAATTGTTGAGCGGCTCGCCCATGCCCATCATCACGACGTTGGTCACGGGCCGCGGCGCGGCCGGCTCCCGCGCGTCGGCGGCGGGGGCGAGGCGCGTGGCGGCACCCTCGCGGGCGAGCGCCTCGAGCCGGCGGTTCGCGACCCAGAGCTGGCCGACGATCTCGGCCACCGCGAGGTCGCGGTTGAAGCCCTGCCGGCCCGTCGAGCAGAACGCGCAGTCGAGCGCGCAACCCACCTGCGAGGAGACGCACAGCGTCCCGCGATCGTCCTCGGGGATGAAGACCGCCTCGATGCCGTTGCCCACGCCCACGTCGAAGAGCCACTTGACGGTGCCGTCGGCGGAGCGGTGCTCGGAGGCGATCGGGGGGCCCTCGACGACCGCGCGTTCGCGCAGCTTCTCGCGCAGCGACTTCGCGAGGTCGGTCATCGCCTCGAAGTCGTCCACGCCGCGCTGGTGGATCCAGCGGAACACCTGGCGCGCGCGGTAGGGCTTCTCGCCCAGCGCCGCGAACCATTCGGTGAGGGCGGGGAGCGTGAAGCCGAGGAGGTTGGTGCGGTTCACGGGGATCGGGGCGCGCGGGCCTCGGTCGCTAGCGGGCGTAGACCTGATGGGCCGGGAAGAAATACGCGATCTCGGTCCGGGCGGTGTCGGCGCCGTCGCTGCCGTGCACGGCGTTGGCGTCGATCGACTGCGCGAAGTCCGCGCGGATCGTGCCCGCGGCGGCCTTCTTCGGGTCCGTCGCGCCCATGAGGTCGCGGTTCTTCTGGATCGCGTTCTCGCCCTCGAGGACCTGGATCATCACCGGGCCGGAGATCATGAACTCGACCAGGTCCTTGAAGAACGGTCGTTCCCGGTGCACGGCGTAGAAGCCTTCGGCGTCCCCGCGCGACAGGTGCACCATCTTCGCCGCGACGATCTTCAGGCCGTTCGTCTCGAACCGGGAGTAGATCTTGCCGATGACGTTCTTGGCCACCGCGTCGGGTTTGATGATCGAGAGGGTGCGTTCCACCGCCATGAAAATCTCCGCTAACTGAATGAAAAATTTAGCTTTTCATTCTAGCACAGAGACCCCCTTCCCGGCTAGGGGCGAGGCGCCCGAAACGGGGTCCAGGAGGGCCGGAGGCCCGCCTCGCCGGGCGCGCAGGCGTAGCCCGCGTCGATGCCGATCCCCGGGATCCAGACGAGGCGGGAGCCGTGGAAGAGCAGCGGCAGGCGATCGCGTTGCCAAGCGGGGACCGCGCTCTCCTGGAGGAGGTTCTTGAGCGTGCGGGTCGGGCGCCGTTCGCCCAGGCGGACGCGCTCCCCGCCCGCGCGCGGCGCGAAGTGCCAGCCCTCCCCCGTCGCGCGGCCGGCGCAGAGGCCCTCGCCCGTCGCGGGATCGAAGCGCACCCTTCCGCGGCCGGCGCCGAGCTCGAGCTCGCGCTCGCCGTGCCAGTCCACGCGCCAGGTCCCCGGCCGCCCGGCCGCGACGATCGCGATCGCGCCCCGGTGCCGCACGAGCGCGGCCCCGTCGTGCTCCAGGCGCACGCGCGCATCGGAGCGTGCGCCGAGCAGCTGCGCGGCCATCTGCGCAAGCCGCGCCTCGGCGGGCATGGCGAGGCCGTTCGTGGCGAGGAAGGCGCGCAGGGCGTTGAGGCGGCGCGCTTCGGTCAGCGCGCGCAGCGGCGCGACGGCGAGCGCTTCGCCCGCCGCGGCAGGAACGCCGTCCAGGGCGGCGAGCTCGCCCAGGAGCGCCTCGGCGGCGGCCGCGTGCCGCGCGAAACGCGCCAGTCGGCCCGCCCATCCGGGAAAGCGCGCCTCGAGACGCGCAGCCACCTCCTGGCGCAGGTAGTTGCGGTCGAAGCGCGCCTCGAGATTCGACTCGTCCTCGATCCAGGCGAGGCCGCGGCCTGCGGCATAGGCGCGCAGCAGCGCCCGCGAGGCCCCGAGCAGCGGGCGGAAAAGCGTCACCTTCGAGCCGGGAAGGGCCCGCCACTCGGGCATCGCGGCCACCCCCTTCAGCCCCGTTCCCCGAAGCAGCTGCAGCAGGACGGTCTCGGCCTGGTCGTCCTCGTGGTGGGCGAGCGCGAGCACGGGCTCCCCGCGCGCGGCGAACGCCGCGTAGCGCGCCGAGCGCGCCGCCGCCTCCGGGCCCTCGGGGGCACGGGCGTCGACACGCACGCGCTCGACCACGAGGGGGATGCCGCGCCCGGCGCACAGCGCCGAGCAGAAACGCGCCCAGGAATCGGCGTGGCGGCTCAGGCCGTGGTGGACGTGCAGCGCCGAGAGGGCGATGTCGCGTGCGGGCGCGGCGTCGGCGAGCAGGTCGAGGAGCGCCACGGAATCGAGACCGCCGGAAAGGGCCACGCACAGGCGCGTGCCCGGCGCGAGGCGCGCGGCGACGCGGCCCGCCACGTGGGCGGCGAGCGCCCCGGGCGAGCCGACGGCCTCAGGAGCCCGGAGCTCCCCGCGGTCGGGCAACGGCGGCCCGGAGCCCGAAGCCCGCCCCATGTATGGCCCCCCCGTTCATTCGGCGAGCTCCTTGAACTTGCCGTAGTTGACCAGGCGGTCCTGGCGGCGCTCGAGGAGGCTGTCGATCGGCAGGTCCTGGAGCGTGCGCAGCGTCTCCTGGATCGCCTTCTTCAGGGCCTTGGCGGCCTCGGCGGGCTCGCGGTGCGCGCCCCCCAGGGGCTCGTTCACGACCTTGTCGACCAGCCCGAGCGTCTTCAGGCGCCCGGCGGTGATGCCCAGGCTCTCGGCGGCCTCGCCCGCGTTCTCGGCGCTCTTCCAGAGGATCGCCGCGCAGCCCTCGGGGGAGATCACCGAGTAGGTCGCGTACTGCAGCATGAGCGTCGCGTCGCCCACGGCGATGCCGAGCGCCCCGCCCGAGCCGCCCTCGCCGATCACCGAGACCACGATGGGCACGCGCAGCCCCGCCATCGCGTAGAGGTTGCGGCCGATCGCCTCCGACTGCCCGCGCTCCTCCGCGCCGATGCCGGGGTAGGCGCCGGGGGTGTCCACGAAGGTGAGCAGCGGGATGCCGAACTTCTCCGCGAGCTTCATGAGGCGCAGCGCCTTGCGGTAGCCCTCGGGGCGCGGCATGCCGAAGTTGCGCAGGATCTTCTCGTTGGTGTCGCGGCCCTTCTGGTGGCCGATCACCATCACGCTCTGGCCGTTGAAGCGCGCGAGCCCCCCGACGATCGCCGGGTCGTCGGCGAAGGCGCGGTCGCCGTGGATCTCCTCGAAATCCGTGAGGATCGCGGCCGCGTAGTCGAGGGTGTAGGGCCGCTGCGGGTGGCGCGCGACCTTCGAGATCTGCCAGGCGGTGAGCTTGCCGTAGATCTCCTTGGTGAGCTCGCGGCTCTTCTTCGACAGCCGCTCGATCTCCTGCGAGATGTCGACGGCGCTGTCGTCCTGCACGAACCGCAGCTCCTCGATCTTCTGCTCGAGTTCCGCGATCGGCTGCTCGAAATCCAGGAAGCTGGTCTTCACGGGGGCGGCGGTGGCGGGGATGCGCGAATGATAGCAGCCGCGGCGCCGGGAGCGCGCCCGCGAGGGGGCCCGCGATACAATCCGGCCATGGGACATCGACTCAGCAAGATCGTGACGCGCACCGGCGACGACGGCACCACGGGGATCGCCGACGGCACGCGGCTCGCGAAGGACGCGCGGCGCATCGTCGCGCTCGGCGAGGTGGACGAGCTCAACAGCGCGCTCGGCTGCGCGCTCGCCGAGGACCTTCCCGGGGCGGTGCGCGCCGCCCTCGCCGCGGTGCAGAACGACCTCTTCGACCTGGGCGGCGAGCTCTCCATCCCCGGGCGCGAGGCGATCGCGGCCGCGCAGGTCGCCGCGCTCGAGGCGAGCGTGACGCGGCTCAACGCCGAGCTTCCTCCGCTGCGCGAGTTCGTGCTGCCCGGGGGCACCCGCGCCGCGGCGGCCTGCCACCTCGCGCGCGCCGTGTGCCGCCGCGCCGAGCGCGCCCTGGTGGCGCTCGCCCGCGAGGAGCCGGTCTCGGAGACCGCGCGGCAGTACCTCAACCGCCTCTCCGACCTGCTCTTCGTCGCCGCGCGCGCGGTCAACCGCGCCGCGGGACACGCCGAGACCCAGTGGCGGCGCGCCAAGCCCGGGGCGGGCGCGTGAACCGCGAATCGCCGCCGGAACGGCTCGCGCAGCTCCTCGCGCGCTCGGCCCTCGGCGACCGCACGGCCTTCGCCGAGCTCTACCGCTCGACGCGCGCGAAACTGTTCGCGGTCTCGCTGCGTATCGTCCGGGAGAGGCAGCTCGCGGAGGAGGTCTTGCAGGACAGCTTCGTCAGCATCTGGAACCGCGCCGGGGACTACGCGCCCGCGAAGGGCGCGCCCGCGACGTGGATGACGGCGATCGTGCGCAACCGCAGCCTCGACGTGCTGCGCCGCGGCGCCCACGAGCAGGAGGATCCCGACGAGGCGCTCGCCGCGAACCTGGTCGACGAGTCCGCCTCGCCCGCGCGCGAGACCGAGGCGGCGGCCGACCGGCACATGGTGCGCGAGTGCCTCGAGGAGCTCGAGGCCGACCAGCGCCAGTCGATCGCGCTCGCCTTCTACCACGGCCTCACGCACTCGGAGCTCGCCGCGCACCTGCGCCGGCCCCTGGGCACGGTGAAGACCCACATCCGCCGCGGGCTCGCGCGGCTCAAGGAATGCCTCATGCGCGCCGATGCCGCCGGAGCGGGGTCCTAGCGTGCGCCGCTTCCCCGAGGCCCTGCGCCACGCCCTCGCCGCCGAGTACGCGCTCGGGACGCTGCGCGGGCGCGCCCGCCGGCGCTTCGAGACGATGGCGCGCGAGGACCGCGACCTCGCGGAAGCGGTGCGCCGCTGGGAGGGCTTTCTCACGCCGCTCGCCGCACGCCTCGCCCCGGTCGAGCCCCCCGCGCGCGTCTGGCACGCGATCGAGGCGCGCATCGCACCGCGCCCCGCCGCCTCCCGCCCGGGCCTGTGGTCGAGCCTCGGCTTCTGGCGCGGCGTGGGCGCGGGCCTCGCCGCGGTCGTGGTGGCGCTCCTCGCCCTGCTTTCCCTCGGGCGCCCGGAGCCGGCCCCCGGGCCGATGCTCGTCGCCGTGCTCGCCACGCCCGAGTCGGTCGCGCGCATGGTCGTCGAGCAGCCCCAGCCGGGGCGGCTTCGCGTGCGCATGGTGAAGCCCTGGGCGACCATGGCGAACCAGGACCTCGAGCTCTGGGTCGTTCCCCGGGACGGCAAGCCGCGCTCCCTCGGCGTCGTGGGCCACGAGCGCGACAGCGAGGTGTTTCTCGCCAACCTCGACGAGAAGCTCTCCGAGGGCCAGGCGCTCGCCATCTCCATGGAGCCGCGCGGCGGCTCGCCCACGGGACAGCCGACGGGGCCGGTGGTGTGCTCGGGCGTCATCGCCCGGACGCGCGCGGCCTGAGGGCCGGGCGCCCGGGAATCACATCCCGTACTGGGAGCCGCGCGAAGGGCGTTGCGGCGTCGAGGCGGCCGCGGCGGGTTTCGGCGCGCCCGCGGCCGGCGAAGCGGCGGCTGGCGCCGCGGCGGACGGCGACGTGAGGCCGGCGGCCATGCGCACCCTGTCGAGGCCCGCGCACAGCTCCGCGATGCCCTCGGGCGTGCGCGTCGTCGGGCGCTGGATCGTGTCGGCCTCGACGTAGACCATGCGGTCGAGCTTCACCGCCTCGAGGGCGGGGCGCACCAGCCAGTTGTCGCGGAACTCGCGCTCCGAGGCCGCCGAGCCCGCGCCGACGATGACCTGGGGATTCTTCTCGTAGACGTCCTCCCAGGACACGGTGGGTGCCACCCCGAACCGGTCCTTGAAGACGTTTTCGGCGCCGCAGATCTCGAGCGCCTCGCTCATGAAGTGCTGGGACGAGATCGTGGTGAGCGGCCGGTTCCAGATCTCGAGGAAGGCGGCGAGCCTGGGCTTGGAGGCGTTCGCCTTGCGCAGCCGGTCGAGGCGCGTTTCGTAGTCGGAGATCACGCCGCTCACGTCGCGGGTGGTGAGCACGCCGATGGCGCGCAGCAGCCGCGGCACGTCCTCGAGGTGCCGGGCCTGGGCGACGAACACCGTCGCGCCGAAGCCCGAGACGCGCTCGATGTCGTCGCGCCGGAATCCGTCGCGCCAGGCGAGGACCAGGTCGGGCTTGAGGTCGGCGAGCTTTTCCAGCATCAGGTCGGAGGCGCTCGCGACCTCGGGCAGCTTCTTCGCCTCGGGCGGGTAGTCGCTGTGCGGGCCCACGCCCACGAGGCGGTCTCCCGCCCCCGCGGCGTAGACGAGCTCCGTGAGGAAGGGCGCGAGGGTGACGATGCGCTTGGGCGGGCTCTTCACGAACACCGAGCGGCCGAGGTCGTCGCGCAGGGAGACCTGCGCGAGCGCCGCGCCGGGAAGGGCGATGGCGAGCGCGAGGAGGAGTCGGGCGGGCAGACGCGGGATGTCGGGCATGGCGTGCATGATAGTGGGTAACGGCATCGCGCCCAAGCGCCTCACGACCGGGCGCGCGCCACGCGCCGCAGGTAGGCGTCGCGGGCGATGGCGCAATCGTCGAGGAACGCGGGCAGCTCCTCGAGCGTGAGCGCCTGCGCGGCGTCGACCAGGGCCTTGCGCGGCTCGGGGTGGATGTCCGTGAGCACGAAGCTCGCGCCCGCGACGATGCCCTGCGCCGCGGCGTGGAAGATGTCCTTCAGGGCGTCGGGGGCCGTCGCGTCGAGGCCGACCGAGTGCGAGGGATCGATGCCCACGGGCATGCGCGTGAGGCGCCGGACCGCGGGGACGTGGGCGAAGTCGACGAGGTTGCGGTGCGGGTCGCCGAAATTCGTCTTCATTCCGCGCAGGCAGAAGACGATGTCGCGGTTGCCCGCGCTCGCCACGTACTCCGCGGCGGCGAGCGATTCGTGCAGGGTGATGCCGAAGCCGCGCTTGACGAGGATCGGGAAGTCGCGCTGGCTGCCCACGGCCTTCAGCAGCTCGAAGTTCTGGGTGTTGCGCGTGCCGATCTGCAGCATCACGCCCGTGGGGTCGCCCGCGACCGCGAGCGCCGCGCGGATCTCGTCGATGTGCTCGTCTCGCGTGACCTCCATCGCCACCACCCGGATCCCGTGCCGGCCCGCGGCCTCGAAGACCCAGGGCAGGCACTGCCGCCCGTAGCCCTGGAACGAGTAGGGGCTGGTGCGCGGCTTGTAGGCGCCCATGCGCGCGCAAACCTGCCCGGAAGCGGCGAGCGCCGCGAAGGTGCGCTCGACGGACTCGCGGGTGTCGACGGCGTTCCGGCCCGCGATGACGTGGAACCCCTCGGGGTCGAAGGCCACGCCTCGGTATTCGAAGCGGATCGGCTCCTCGTTGCCCGGCCGGCGCCCGAGGATGCGCAGCTCCTCCGGCTTCGCCATCGCTCAGGCTTGCGCGCCGAGCGTGCTGCGCCGCTCGCGCACGCCCGCGGCGAGCGTCTCGAGCAGCTTCGCCGTGTCTTCCCATCCGAGGCAGGCGTCGGTGATCGACACCCCGTAGGCGAGCGGCCGCCCCGGCACCAGGTCCTGGCGCCCCGGGTTCAGGTGGCTCTCGACCATCACGCCCACGATGCGCTCCTCGCCCCCCGCGAGCTGGCGCGCCACGTCCGCGCCCACCTCCACCTGCCTCTGGTACTGCTTCGAGGAATTCGCGTGGGAGAAGTCGATCATCACGTGCTGCGCGAGCCCGGCGCCGGCGAGCTCGCGGCAGGCCGCCTCCACGCTCGCCGCCTCGTAGTTGGGGCTGCGGCCCCCGCGCAGGATCACGTGGCAGTCCTCGTTGCCCGCGGTCTCGAAGATCGCCGCCTGCCCCGTCTTGGTCATGCCGATGAACGCGTGCGGCGCGGCCGCCGCGCGCAGAGCGTCCACCGCCACCCTCACGGAGCCGTCGGTGCCGTTCTTGAAGCCCACGGGGCAGGAAAGCCCCGAGGCGAGCTGGCGGTGGGACTGGGACTCGGTGGTGCGCGCCCCGATCGCGCCCCAGGCGATGAGGTCGGCGATGTACTGCGGCGAGAGCAGGTCGAGGAACTCGGTGCCGCAGGGCACGCCCAGCTCGTTCACCTCGAGCAGGAGCCTGCGCGCGAGGCGCAGGCCCTCGTTGATCGCGAAGCTGCCGTCGAGCCGCGGATCGTTGATGAATCCCTTCCAGCCCACCGTGGTGCGCGGCTTCTCGAAGTACACGCGCATGACCACGAGCAGGTCCTGCGCGAGGCGCCCGGCCGCATCGCGCAGCCGTCCCGCATACTCGAGGGCGGCGCCGTGGTCGTGGATCGAGCACGGGCCCACGACCACGAGCAGCCGGTCGTCGGCCCCGTGGAGCACGCGGTGGATCGCCTGGCGGGCGGCCGAGACGGTGGCGAGCGCCGGCTGCGTGGCGGGCATCTCCTCCAGCAGCAGCTGCGGGGCGATGAGCGCGCGCACCGCGCTGATGCGCAGGTCGTCGGTGCGCCCGCCCGCCGCGCCCGGCTTCGGACCCATCTTCACGATCTTCATTCCGGCTCCTCCTCGCGGCCCACGCGGCGCGCGCGCACCGCGCCGGCGAGCGTCTCGAGCAGCTTCGCCGTGTCTTCCCATCCGAGGCAGGCGTCGGTGATCGACACCCCGTAGGCGAGCGGCCGCCCCGGCACCAGGTCCTGGCGCCCCGGGTTCAGGTGGCTCTCGACCATCACGCCCACGATGCGCTCCTCGCCCCCCGCGAGCTGGCGCGCCACGTCCGCGCCCACCTCCACCTGCCTCTGGTACTGCTTCGAGGAATTCGCGTGGGAGAAGTCGATCATCACGTGCTGCGCGAGCCCGGCGCCGGCGAGCTCGCGGCAGGCCGCCTCCACGCTCGCCGCGTCGTAGTTGGGGCTGCGGCCCCCGCGCAGGATCACGTGGCAGTCCTCGTTGCCCGCGGTCTCGAAGATCGCCGCCTGCCCCGTCTTGGTCATGCCGATGAACGCGTGCGGCGCGGCCGCCGCGCGCAGAGCGTCCACCGCCACCCTCACGGAGCCGTCGGTGCCGTTCTTGAAGCCCACGGGGCAGGAAAGCCCCGAGGCGAGCTGGCGGTGGGACTGGGACTCGGTGGTGCGCGCCCCGATCGCGCCCCAGGCGATGAGGTCGGCGATGTACTGCGGGGAGATGAGGTCGAGGAACTCGGTGCCGCAGGGCACGCCCAGCTCGTTCACCTCGAGCAGGAGCTTGCGCGCAAGGCGCAGGCCCTCGTTCATGTCGAAGGTGTCGTTCAGGTGCGGGTCGTTGATGAGGCCCTTCCAGCCCACCGTGGTGCGCGGCTTCTCGAAATAGACGCGCATGACGATCGCGAGCTCGCCGCGCAGGCGCTCGCGCTCGGCCTTCAGGCGGGTGGCGTACTCCAGCGCCGCCTCGTAGTCGTGGATCGAGCACGGGCCCACCACCACGAGCAGCCGGTCGTCGGCCCCGCGCAGGATGTCGTGGATCGCCTTGCGGGCCTCGAAGGTGGTCGTCTCCGAGCGGTCGGTCGCGGAGAGCTCGCGCATCAGCTGCATGGGCGCGAGCAGCTCGTCGCCCTGCTCGATGCGGACGTCGTCGGTGCGGAAGTGCGTCATCGTTCGTCGCCCCCGCTCGCGCGGGGTTCCTCGAGTTGCCGGTGCGTCAAAAAAAAACCGCCAGGTTCGGCTGGCGGTTTCCTCGGGCTTCGCGTCGTCTGCGCTTCGCGTTACAGCCTCCCGACCGCCTGGGGCGTGGGAAAGAAGTACCAGAAGAAGTACGCGGCGGGCCGTTCCATGCGAAGGATGCTAGCAGGAGGCCATGTTGCAGTGCAAGAGCGTGGGAGAATGGACGCCTCGCCGCCCCCGGGAACCCGCCGATGAAAGCCGCCCTCCTCCTCGCCTTCTCCTTCACTCTTCCCCCCGCCGGCGCCGCGTCGCCCCCCGCCGGGGCACCCGCCCCGGGGCCGCGCACCCTCGCCTTCACGCTCGCCCCGGGCAAGGTCCACGAGGAATGCCTGCGGCTCGAGGCGGGGCGCGCCCGCGCCTGGTCGTGGAAGGCGGACCGCGCCACGGCCTTCAACATCCACTTCCACCGCGACCAGGACGTGGCCTACCCCGTCCTGCGCGAGGGCACGGCCGAGGCCGCGGGGCGCTTCGTCGCGAAGAGCGGCGAGGACTACTGCTGGATGTGGACCGGCGGCCGGGAGACGACGAAGGTCACGGGGACCATCGGGCCCGAGGAGTGACCGGCGCGCGCCCTCAGGCGGGCACGAACTTGAGCGCCACGCCGTTGTTGCAGTAGCGCTTGCCCGTGGGCTTCGGGCCGTCGTCGAAGACGTGGCCCTGGTGCCCTCCGCACCGGATGCAGTGGTACTCGGTGCGCGGGTAGATGAGCTTGAAGTCGGTCCTCGTGCCCAGGCGCCCGGGGATCGGCGCCCAGAAGCTCGGCCATCCCGTGCCGCTTTCGTACTTCTTTTCGGAAGTGAAAAGCGGCAGGTCGCAGCCCGCGCAGGCGTAGTGGCCCTTGCGCTTCTCGGCGTTGAGCGCGCTCGTGCCCGCGCGCTCCGTGCCCTCCTCGCGCAGGACCGCGTACTGCTCGGGCGTGAGGCGCTTGCGCCATTCGGCCTCGGAGAGCTCGAGCTTGCGGATCGCGACCGCGTCCTCGGGGCCCGCCTCGGCGGCGCGGTGGAGGGCGAAGAGCCCGGCGAGGGCGGTGACGAAGGCGCGTCGGTTCATGGCATCGGGCTCCGGGGGCGGGGTTCGTGCATGGGTCGCGCCGCCGCGGCCCGCCTTACGCTAGGCCGGCGGCTTGATGCGCGCTTCCTTGAAGGCATGGACCAGCGCGGCGGGCGTGAGTTTCCGAAGCTCCTCGAGGCTGTGAAGCTGCTCCTTGCCGCAGCCGGTGCACTTGAACACCGGCATCGAGAGCTCGGCCTGGAAGGCGCCCGTGGACTGGTATTGCAGCTCGACGGTGAAGGCGTGGCGGTGGTCGGCCTTGGGCGCGAGCCCCTGGCCGCAATCGCCGCAGTGGTAGTGCTTGACGAGGAATCCCTTCGCCTGCCCGGCGGGCAGCGCCGCCTCGTCCTCCTCCGTGAGGTGGTTCATGAGCCAGAGGGGGAATTTCGGGTGCGCGAAATAGGTGTGCCCGGTCGGGCAGCGCAGGGCGGGCATGCGCCTGAGCGTGATGCGCAGCGGGTCCTCGTCTCCGGAGAACTCCGCGAGCACCGCGGGTCCGAGGGGATGCTCGCAGACGGGGCAGGCGGTGCCGGCGGCAATCATGGCGGGGCCTCCTTTTCCGGAAGGGGTCCGGCCAGTCTAACCCGTCCCGCCGACCGTGAGGCCCTCGATGCGCAGCGTCGGCTGGCCCACGCCCACGGGCACGCTCTGGCCCTCCTTGCCGCACATGCCGATGCCCGGGTCGAGGGCCATGTCGTTGCCGATCATCGTGATGCGGGTGAGCGCGTCCGGGCCGTTGCCCACGAGCGTCGCGCCCCTCACCGGGTAGAGCACCTTGCCACCCTCGACCCAGTAGGCCTCGGAGGCCGAGAACACGAACTTGCCGTTGGTGATGTCGACCTCGCCGCCGCCGAAGTTCACCGCGTAGAGCCCGCGCTCCACGGAAGCGATGATCTCCGCCGGGTCCCGGCCGCCGCCCAGCATGTACGTATTGGTCATGCGCGGCATCGGGATGTGCGCGTACGACTCGCGCCGCCCGTTGCCCGTGCGCTCCACCCCCATGAGGCGGGCGTTGAGGCTGTCCTGGATGTAACCGCGCAGGATCCCGTCCTCGATGAGGACGTTGCGCCGCGCGCGCTCGCCCTCGTCGTCGATCGCGAGCGAGCCGCGCCGCTCGGGAAGCGTCCCGTCGTCGACCACGGTGACGCCGGGGGCGGCCACCCGCTCGCCCACGCGCCCGCTGAAGGCCGAGGTGCCCTTCCGGTTGAAGTCGCCCTCCAGGCCGTGGCCGACGGCCTCGTGCAGGAGGATCCCGGGCCAGCCCGGGCCCAGGACCACGGTCATGACGCCCGCGGGAGCCGGCCGCGACTCGAGGTTCACCAGCGCCTGGCGCGCCGCTTCGCGCGCGCAGCGCTCGAGGAGCGCCTCGGTGAAGTGCGCGTAGCCCACGCGCCCGCCCGCGCCCTGGTAGCCCTGCTCGCGCCGCCCCCCCTGCTCGGCGATCACGGTGACCGAGAGGTTCACGAGGGGGCGCACGTCGGCCGCGAGCGTGCCGTCGGCGCGCGCGACCAGGACGACGTCGTACTCGCCCGAAAGCCGCCCGATCACCTGCTTCACCCGCGGGTCCACGGCGCGCGCGTGGCGCTCGAGCGACTCGAGCAGGCGCACCTTCTCCGCGTCGTCGAAGCCCGCGACCGGGTCGATCGGGGCGTAGAGGCTCGCGCCCAGGCGCGCGCTCGGCACGGGCGCGCGAGCCGCGCCTCCCGCGGCGGCGATGGCGCGGGTGACCCTGGCGGCGGCCTCGAGCGCCCCCGCGTTCACGTCGTCGGCGTAGGCGAAGGCGGTCTTCTCACCGGCCACCACGCGCACGCCCACGCCCTGGTCGATGGAGAAGCTGCCCGACTTCACCTCGCCTTCCTCGAGCGTCCAGCCCTCGGAACGGTTGTACTGGAAGTAGAGGTCCGCGTCGTCGGCCCGGTGGGCGAGGATCGAGCCGAGGACGCGCCCGAGGGCGGCCTCGTCGAGCCCGGCGGGGGCGAGCAGCGCCGCCTTGGCGATGTCGAGGGCGTTGGGTTCGGGCTTCGTCATGGATGCCTCAGCAGGTGCGCACGGTGCGGTGGGTGAGCGCGGGCAGGCTGCGCCGGATCTTCGCCTGGTAGGTGGGATTGACGCCCGCCACCACGACCCCCGAGCCCCGCGGCAGGCGGTCGAGCACCACGCCCCAGGGGTCGACGATCATCGAGTGGCCGTGGGTCTCGCGGCCGTTCACATGGTAACCGCCCTGCGCGGGAGCGACCACGTAGGCGAGGTTCTCGATCGCGCGGGCCCGGACGAGCGTGTCCCAGTGCGCCTTGCCCGTGGTCTCCGTGAAGGCCGAGGGCACGAGGATCAGGTCCACGTCGCCCATGGCGCGGTAGAGCTCCGGGAAGCGCAGGTCGTAGCAGATCGAGATGCCCAGCCGGCCCCAGGGCGAATCCACCGTGACCACCTTGTCGCCGGGCTCGATCGTGCGGCTCTCGGTGTAGCGCTCCTGGCCCATCTCGAAGCCGAAGAGGTGGATCTTGTCGTAGCGGCAGGCGAGCGCGCCGTTCTGGTCGTACACCAGGCAGGAATTCCTCACCTTGTCGGGCACGCTCGCCTCGAGGGGCACCGAGCCGCCCACGATCCAGCAGCCGTGCCGGCGCGCCTGCTCCGAGAGGAACGCCTGGATCGGGCCGTCGCCCTCGCGCTCGCGGATCGCGACCTTGTCCGTGTCCTTCATGCCCATGATCGCGAAATACTCGGGCAGCGCGACGATGCGCGCGCCCGTGGCCGCCGCGAGCTCGATCAGCCGCTCGGCCTCCTGCAGGTTCGCGTTCACGTGCGGCCCCGAGGCCATCTGGATCGCGGCCACGCGGAACATCGACTGCGTGATGACCATCGTCTCCCGGAGCGCCTCGGGCGTGGTCGAGTTCTTGGTGATGATCATGGCGTGGCCGATCTCGCCGGGGCCGGCTCGGCCGCGGCCGCGCGCGGCGCGGGCGCGGAGATGCGCGTGACCGACGGATTATCCCATGTCCCCGTCACCAGGTACTCGTAGCCCACCACCTTGCCCAGGGGGTTCTGCAGGAGCTTGGAGACGATCAGCGTCGACAGGCCGAGGGCGGGCGTGCCGAGCACCGTCGCCGCGAGCGCCACGCTCTCGCCCATCTCCGGGAGCACGCGCAGCGTGATCGTCTGCGTCTCGAGCGGCATCGACACCTCGCCGGCGAGCGTCACGAGCGCCGCGGGCCCCGCGATCTCGAAGTCGCTGGTGAGCAGGACCCCGCGGGCCACCCGCACGGTGCCCGAGATGCGCTCGAAGGCGAAGCCCTCGCTGAAGACGTCGCGGAAGTCGAGCGTCACGCGGCTGGGCAGCGCCTGCAGCGAGAGCAGGCCGAGGAGCTTGCCCGCTCCGGGGTCCATCCGGGCGAACTGGCCCTTCGAGGCGGCCACCGTGAAGCTTCCCGAGAGGTTGGACAGGCCGAAATCGTAGGCGAATCCCGGCCAGGCGAGCGAGCCCTCGAGCGAGGCCTGCCCGCGCTTCACCGCGTCGCCGTAGCCGAACTGCCCGAGCAGCGCGCTCAGGTTGCTCGACTGCAGCTTGAGCTCGAGCGTGGTGAGCGGCCCCGTGGCCGTGCGCCGCGAGCCGCCCTTCGAAGTGAACTTCGCGTGGTCGTTGGCGATGTCGAGACGCTCGATGCGCCACTCCGCGCCCTCCGGCCGCGCCTCCAGGTGCAACGAACCCAGCCAGTGGCCGTCGAACTCGAAGCGCCCGGCGACGACGTCGAGTGCGGGAAGGTCCTGCTCGGGCCCGGGGCGCTCGGGCCCCAGGGTGCGCGCGCGCGGATGGAGCGAGAAGCGCTCGAGGCGCGCCTTGAGGCTGCCGCGGCCGGCCGGGTCCCAGGCGATGTCGCCCGCGATCGAGGGGCTTTCGACGCGGCCCGACCAGGTGCCCGCCTCGCGCCGCATGCGCGCCGAGACCCCGCTCAGCTCGCGGCCGGTGTAGCGGAAGCTCGCGAGCTTGAGGTCGAATCCCGCGAGCGCGATCGCCTCCTTGGCCTGGGGCTGCGGCGCGGGCGCGGGCGCGGCGAAGATCGCCTGCCAGGCATCGAGGTCGACGCTCGCGAGCTCGCCGTGCAGCCACAGGCCGTCGGCGAGCTCCCCCTCGGGCGGCGGCACGCCGAAGGCGAGGGCGGCACGCCAGCGCTCCGCACCAGGCGCCCCGCGCTTCTCGAAGCGCCCGGTCACGTTCCCGCCGAGCGTGGCGCGGACGCGCTCGCCGGGCGCGCCGAGGTCGGTGAAGCCGATCGCAAGCGGCCTGCACTCGTCGGAACGCTTCGAGAACGGCTCGGGCAGACCCACGGCGAGCCCCTCGAGGTCGGAGTCGATGGCGAGCTGCGTGGCCTCGCGTCCCACGGTCACGCGCGCGCGCCACCGGGTCGAGCCGGCGATCCGCGCGGCGAACGCATCCGGCAGATAGGCGCCGAGCACGGGCATGCCGATCCGGCCCTCGACCGTCGCCTGCACCGCGCCATCGCCCTGGGTCGCGAGGCGCAGGGTCGCGGGCTCGCCGAAGATCGTCCCGGTGATCTCCGGGGCGCGGACCTCGCGCTCGCTGAACGACAGGCGCCCCTTGAGGGCGCTCATCGCGAGCTCGTCGCCGACTTGCGCCGTGGCGCCCGCGAACTGGTAGTCGCCGTTGACGCGCACGGAGTCGGTTCCCGAGAGCGGATAGACGATGCGCAGGTCGAGCCGCGCCGGCCCGTGCACGGACACCGCGCGGGTGAAGGCGCCCGGCCCGGCGGCGAGCGGGCTTTCGCGCAGGAAGCGCACGGCGTCGCCGCCCGCGGTGTCGACGTGCCCCGCGACGGTGAGCACGGCGGGCGAGGCGCCGAGGTCGGGGATCGTGGCGCTCGCCGCGCTCACCCGGCTCGCGAAGATCGCGGCGCGCTCGCCCCGGATCTCCATGCGCCGGCCCTCGAAGCGCACGCTGCCCTGGATCGCGTCCACCGAGGGCCAGTCGCGGTGATAGCGAAGGCGCGCGTCGCGCACCTCGCCCTCGACGAGGAAGCGGCCCTCGGCGCCGCCCTCCCATGGGAACTTCCACAGGTCGCCCCGGATCTCGAAGCTCGCGCGCGGGCTTTCGCCCGCCTCGATCGACCGGTCGAGCCAGTCGCGGGTCGCCGAAAGGTGGTTGGGCAGGTATTGCCCCACGCGCGTCACGTCGGCCCGGGAAAGGCTGCCCTTGATGTCGACGAAGCCGGGAGACCGGTCGGGCGAGTCCGGCAGCGAGCGCCACGAGCCCGAGAAGTGACCCTCGGCGTCGGCATTGGCGAAGCGCGCCTCCTCCACCTCCACCACGAGCGAGCGTCCCTCGTGACGCCAGCGTGCCTTCGCCTCGATCGAGGCAAACGCGAGCGGGGCGCGGAACACGCCAGGGAAGTCGAGCGAGGCCTCGCGCGACTGCAGCCGCAGCGTCCCGCCCGCCTGGGTCCCTTCCACCGAGCCGGTGATGCCGCCCGCCCCCGGCCAGGACCCGGCCGCGCTCACGCCCGCGTTCTCGAACCGGGCCTGGATCGCATAGGCCGTGGCCCGCGCCGGGCTTTCCCCGCTCCAGGTGTAGGCGGCGCGGAGCACGCGCCCGCGCGGCGCGTGGCGCACGACCTCCGCCTTCAGCTCGCGCGGCACGGGCAGGTGCTCGAGAAGGGCCGCGGCGACGGCGAGGTCGATCGACTCGGCGCGCACCTCGCCGCGCCGCGCACCCTCCTTCGCCGCCGAGAGCTCGACGGAGAAACTGCCCGGGCGCGCCTCCACGCCCGCCTCGGTGCGCAGGCGCAGGCCCTCGGTGCCCACGTAGAAGCCCCCGGGCCGCGCCCGGTAGATCGCACGCCCCGACACGCTCGCGAGCGCGAGCGCCGATTCGCTCTCGGCGAACCGGGCGCGCGCGTCACGCATGTTCACGTCCGCGGTCACTTCCTCGACCGCCTGCGGCGAGAACGTCGCCCACGCGCGCAGGCTCCCCACGCCGCTGCGCAGCGTCTCGGGCAGGGCGAAATGCGCGCGCAGCCGCGCGAGGTCCGCGTGCATCGCCTCGCCGTAGAGGCGGCCGGCGGCCTGCCAGCGGCCGTCGTGGCGGCCGATCTCGACCTCCGCGCGCAGCTCGATGCGGTGCGCGAGGTGGCGCGGCGGCTCGGCGGCGAGCAGCGCCTGGTGGCGCCCGAGGCGCTTGCGCACCGTGATGTCCACGTTGGCGAGCCGCAGCTCCGGGGCGCCCGCGAGCTCGTCGCGCCAGACGAGCGTGGCGCCGCTCACGCGCAGCCGCGGCTGGCGCAGGATCCACGCGGCGAGATCGCCCTCGCCGGGACCGGCGCGGTTGAGCGGCTTGTCGGCGAGGTAGACGATGCCGTCGGTCCCGCGCCTGAGAACCAGCTCGGGGTTGACGAACTCGATGTCGTGGAACTGCACCTCGCCCACGGCGAGCGCCCACCAGGAGAGCGTGGCCTCCGCGCGCTCGAAGGCGAGCGCGGATTCGCCGCGCCGGTCGGCGATCGCGAGGCCCGAGAGGGTGAGGTGCGGGCGCAGGCCGTCCCATCCGCCCTGCAGGCCGCGCACGGACACCGCGAGCCCCGAGGCCTTCTCGAGCGCGGCCACGATCTCGTCGCGATAGGACTCCACCTGCGGCAGCACCGCGTAGCGCAGCAGCAGCACCGCGGCGGCGAAGGCGACGACCAGGAAGCCGGCGACGCCCGCCGCCAGGCGGAAGAGGAAGCGCGGCAGGGTCTTGATGCTGTCCTCGGAGCGGGATGCGGCGCCGTTCCCGGGGGTCGGCGCGCGGGGTTTTCAAGGTATTGTAGCGTCAATGACTGACCGCTCCCCGCCGGAATCGTTTCCCGCGGCCCTCGATCGCACCCTCCGGCTTTCCCGCTTCTGCGCCCGCCTCGCCCACGCCCGGCCCGACCTCGTGTCCGGCCTCGAGGCGAGCGCCGCGGCGCCCGTCACGCGCGCGCAGATGCAGGCCGAGGCCGCGGGCGACGACGAGGGGCTCGGCAGGCGGCTGCGGGAGCTGCGCCAGCGGGTGATGTTCACCCTGGCCCACCGCGACCTCAACGGGCTCGCGAGCCTCGACGAGGTGCTCGCGACCATGACGGCGCTCGCGGAAGTGGCGATCGGCGCGGCCTCGGCCGAGGCCCACCGCGCGACGGCCTCCGCCCACGGGGAGCCCGCCGGATCGCCCGGGTCGGCGCCCGCGCTCATCGTCGCGGGCCTGGGCAAGCTCGGCGGCGGCGAGCTCAACGTCTCCTCGGACGTGGACCTCGTGTTCCTCCACGGCGAGGCGGGGGACACGCCGGGGCCGCGCCCTCTCGCCGCGGAGGAGTTCTTCGCCGCGGCCGGCAGGCGGCTCATCGCCACGCTCTCGGAGGTCACCGCCGACGGGCAGGTCTTCCGCGTCGACATGCGCCTGCGGCCCTTCGGCGACGCGGGCCCCCTGGTCGCCTCGCTCGCCTCGCTCGAGAACTACTTCATCGCCCAGGCACGGCCCTGGGAACGCTACGCGTGGCTCAAGGCGCGCGTGCTCTCCGGGCCGGGCGAGGCGCTCGCGGCGATCGTGCGGCCCTTCGTCTACCGCCGCTACCTCGACTACGGGCTGCTCGCCTCGCTGCGCGAGCTGCACGCGCGCATCTTCGAGGCGGCGGTGCAGCGGCGCAAGGCCGACGACATCAAGGTCGGAGCCGGCGGGATCCGCGAGATCGAGTTCGCCGTGCAGCTCTTCCAGATGGTGCGCGGCGGGCGCGACCGGGGCCTGCAGACCCCCTCGACCCGCGCGGCCCTCGCCCTCGTCGCCGAGCGCGGGCTGATCGAGCCCGCGCGCGCCCGCGCGCTCGGCGAGGCCTACGCGTTCCTGCGCCGGCTCGAGCATCGCCTGCAGTACTACGACGACCAGCAGACGCAGTCGCTGCCCCTGGAGCCCGAGGCGCGCGCGGCGATCGCGGAATCCATGGGCTTTGCCGACTGGGGAAGCCTGCTCGCGCCGCTCGAGGCCCATCGCGCCGCGGTCGCCGAGGCGTTCAACGCCCTCTTCGAGCGCCCGGCGGCCGAGGCTCCCGCCTCGGGGCTCGCGGCCTGGCTCAACGACCCGCAGGCCTCGCCCGATCCCGCGGGCGTGGCCGAGATGGTGGCGCGCGATGCCGCGCACCTGGCGATAGTCGATGGCGAGCAGCGCCTGTCCTATGCGCAATTTGCCGCCGAGGTGTTGCGCGCTGCGCGCGCCCTGTATGCGCTCGGCGTGCGGGCCGGTGACCGCGTCGGCATCCTGATGGGCAATCGCGCCGAGTGGCTGGTACTCGATTTTGCGACCATGAGCCTCGGCGCCATCACGGTCGGCTTGAATACCTGGGCCACGGCCCACGAACTCGGCTACCA
>JBGAQP010000007.1:0-139102 GCA_044220635.1 Usitatibacteraceae bacterium | reverse complement strand
TCGGGCGCGCGCCCGACGGCGGCGATGCGCCCGTCGGCGATGAACACGCCCGCGGGCTCGTCGCGGCCGCTCGCCGGGTCGATCACGCGGGCGCCGAGGATCGCGGTGCGCATCAGCTGCCCGCCAGCATCGACATGACCGCCATGCGCACCGCGATGCCGAAGGTCACTTGCGGCAGGATCACGCTCTGGCGCCCGTCGGCGACCCCGGAGTCGATCTCGACGCCGCGGTTCATCGGACCGGGATGCATCACGATGGCGTCGGGCTTCGCGCGCGCGAGCTTCTCGGGCGAGAGCCCGTAGGCCTTGAAGAACTCCCCCGCCGAGGGCAGGAGCGCGCCGTTCATGCGCTCGTTCTGCAGCCGCAGCATGATCACCACGTCGCAGCCCTCGAGGCCGGCCGCCATGTCGTGGAAGACGCGCACGCCGAGGCGCTCGACCTGCGCCGGCAGCAGGGTCCTGGGGCCGATCACCCGCAGGTCGGGCACCCCGAGGGTCTTCAGCGCGTGGATCTGCGAACGGGCGACCCGCGAATGCATCACGTCGCCCACGATCGCGATCGCGAGCCCTCCGAATTCCTTCTTGTAGTGGCGGATCGTGTAGCTGTCGAGCAGCCCCTGGGTCGGGTGCGCGTGGCGCCCGTCGCCGGCGTTGATCACCGCGACGCCCGGCTTCACGTGGCGCGCGATCAGGTGCGCGGCGCCCGACTGCGCGTGGCGCACGACGAACATGTCGGCGTCCATCGCCTGGAGGTTCCACACCGTGTCGAGGAGCGTCTCGCCCTTCGAGGTGCTCGAGGCACCGATGTTGAGGTTCACGATGTCGGCCGACAGGCGCTTGGCGGCGATCTCGAAGGTGGTGCGCGTGCGCGTCGACCCCTCGAAGAAGAGGTTGAAGATCGAGCGCCCGCGCAGCAGCGGGACCTTCTTCACCTCGCGCTCGCTCACCGCGACGAACTGGTCGGCGGCGTCGAGGATGCGGCGGATGATCTCGGCGCTCAGCCCCTCCGTCGTGAGCAGGTGGCGCAGCCGCCCGTCGGCGTCGACCTGGAGGTTGCCGGCGCTCATGGCCGCCGGACCGCGGCGAGCCGCAGCCTGCCGCCCTCGTTCGAGAGCACCAGCTCCTCGTCCCCGGCGACCTCGACCTCGGCGCCGGTGAAGTCCGCCGCGACGGGGAGCTCGCGCCCGCCGCGGTCGGCGAGGATCGCGAGGCGCACGCGGCGCGGGCGGCCGAAGTCGAAGAGCTCGTTCAGGGCCGCGCGGATGGTGCGCCCGGTGTGCAGCACGTCGTCGACGAGCACGATCTCGCGGCCGTCGACGGCGAAGGGAATCTGGCTGCGGCGCGATTCGCGGTGCAGCCCGATGCGGTCGAAATCGTCGCGGTGCAGCGTCACCGCGAGCACGCCGAGCGGCGTCCTGAGGCCGAGCGCCCGGTGCAGCCGCTCGGCGACCCACGCCCCGCCCGTGTAGATGCCCACGAGCCCCGCGTCGGGGTCGATCGCGCCGCGCATCCTCGCGGCGAGGGTCTCGACGAGCCGGTCGGGATCAGGGAGCGAGGCGTTCATGGGCTCCGGGGTCGTCGAGGAAGCTCTGCAGGATCACGGCGGCGGCGAGGCGGTCCACGTCCCCGGGGCCGCGCGCGCGCGCGCCCGAATCGGCGAGCGAGCGCTCGGCCTCGACCGAGGAAAGCGTCTCGTCGACCAGGGCGACGGGCAGCGCGTAGCGCGCCGCGAGGCGGCGCGCGAACTTGCGCGCGAGGCGCGCCACCGCATGCGGCGATCCGTCCTCGTGCCGGGGCAGGCCCACGACGAGGCCCGCGGGGCGCCACTCGGCGACCAGCCGGTCGATGGCGGCGAAGCGCGCCTCGTTGGCGGGCGCCTCGATCGCCGCGACCGGGTGCGCGAGGCGCGTGGCGGTCTCGCCCACGGCCACGCCGATGCGCCGCTCGCCGAAGTCGAAGGCGAGAAGCGTCCCGGAGAACGCCCCCGCGGGCGGGCGCTGGCCGGGCGTGGCGGCCTCGGATCCGGCGGCGGCCCTCACGCGTGCCCCGCCTCCTCGGACAGGTTCGCGGCGTTGACGCCCAGGGCGTGCATCGCCGCGTCGTAGCGGGCCTCGGGCGGCAGGTCGAAGATCAGGTCGAGGCCCGCCTTCACCGTGAGCCAGCCGTTGCGGCGGATCTCGTCCTCGAGCTGGCCCGGGGCCCAGCCCGCGTAGCCGAGCGCGACGAGCTGCTGGCGCGGGCCGCGCCCCGCGGCGATGGCCTCGAGGATGTCGCGGGAGGTGGTGAGGCCGATCTCGCCCACGGGCAGCGTCGATTTCCAGTCGCCCACCGGCCGGTGCAGGACGAAGCCGTGGTCGAACTGCACCGGGCCGCCGTAGAAGACGGGCTCGTCGGCGAGCGGGGAATCGGCGAGCGCGATGTCGACCTGCCGGAAGAGGGCGCCGAGCGTCACGTCGATGGGGCGGTTCACCACGATGCCGAGCGCGCCGCGCTCGTTGTGCTCGCACACGAAGGTGAGGGTGCGGGAAAAGTTCGGGTCCGCCATGGCGGGCATGGCGATCAGGAAGTGGCGGGTGAGGTTGATCGTTTCCATCGAGGCCCGAAGGCGCATTTTACGCCGCTTTGCCCCTTTTACCCACTCGACAGCCGGGCGCGCGGCGGGCGAGCATGGGCCCATGAAACCCTACGACGGGGCCCTCTTCTGGTTCCGCCGCGACCTTCGCCTCGAGGACAACGCGGGGCTCCACTACGCGCTCACCTCGGCCCGCCGGGTCCACTGCGCCTTCGTCTTCGACCGCGAGATCCTCGATCGCCTGCAGAGGCGGCGCGACCGGCGCGTGGCCTTCATCCACGCGAGCCTCGCGGCGCTCGCCGGGAGCCTGCGCTCCCGCGGGGGGGCGCTCGTCGTGCTCCACGACCGGGCCCGCGAGGCGATCCCGGCGCTCGCCGCGCGGCTCGGGGTGGACGCGGTCTTCGCCAACGAGGACTACGAGCCCGAGGCGGTGGCACGCGACGCCGCGGTGGAGCGCGCCCTCGCGGCCTGCGGCCGGCGCCTGCACCTCGCGAAGGACCAGGCGGTATTCGCGAAGGACGAGATCCTCACGCGCTCGGGCGCGCCTTTCGTCGTCTTCACGCCCTACCGCAACGCCTGGCTCGCGCGGGTCGACGACTTCTACCTCAAGGCCTATCCGGTCGAGCGCCACGCCGCGGCGCTGGCGCCGCTGCCTGCGGGTCTGGACGCCGGCGTGCCGCGGCTGTCGGACATCGACTTCGAGACGACCAACCTGCATGCCCTGAAGCTGCCGCCGGGCCCGTCCGGCGCGCTGGCGCTGCTGGCGGATTTCCGCAAGCGCATCGGCCGCTACCACGAGGCGCGCGACTACCCCGGCGTGAAGGGCGTGTCCTACCTCTCGGTGCACAACCGCTTCGGCACGGTCCCGATCCGCTCGCTCGCGCGGCTCGCCCGCTCGCTCGCCGGCCCGGGACCCGCGACCTGGCTCTCCGAGCTCGTCTGGCGCGATTTCTACTTCCAGGTCCTCTGGCACCACCCGCACGCGGCGCTCTCGGCCTTCCGCCGCGAGTACGCGGACATCGCCTGGCCCGGGGTGGAGGCGCACTGGGAAGCGTGGCGCGAGGCGCGCACGGGCTACCCGATCGTCGACGCGGCGATGCGCCAGCTCCACGAGACGGGCTACATGCACAACCGGCTGCGGATGGTCGCCGCGTCCTTCCTCGTGAAGGACCTGCTCCACGACTGGCGCCGCGGCGAGGCGCACTTCGCCGAGCACCTGAACGACTTCGACCTCGCCGCCAACAACGGCGGCTGGCAGTGGGCCGCCTCGACCGGCTGCGACGCCCAGCCTTGGTTCCGCATCTTCAACCCCGTCACCCAGTCGCGGCGCTTCGACCCGCAGGGCGCGTTCATCCGCCGCTACCTCCCGGAACTCGCCCGGGTGCCCGAGGCGTTCATCCACGCGCCCTGGACCCTGGGGTCGCAAGAGCAGCGCGCCGCGGGCTGCGTGATCGGGCGCGACTACCCGGCGCCCATCGTCGACCATGCCGCGCAGCGCGAGAAGGCGCTCGCGCTCTTCCGGTCGGCGGCGGCCGGCCGGGGGGGTCAGTAGCGCGCGGCGCCGAAGCGGCCGTACTGGTTGAGCTCGGCCGACCAGGTGCGCAGGTAGCCGGAAACGCCGTGCTGCGTCACCTCGAAGTCGGTGATCTCGAAGGTGCCGGTCTCGCCCCCGGTGCAGCTGAAGTCGCCCGCGATCTTCCCGATGCTGCCCGTGGCGGTGAACGCGCCGCGGTAGTCGCAATGGCTGCCGACCTCGGACACGCGCAGGAACCCCTCCCCGCCCTCGACGTGGGCGAGGATCTCCGCGGAGTACTGGCGCGCGCCCCAGGGCGGAGCGCCGGGGAAGGCCTGGCGCAGGTTGAACGTGGCCGTGTAGTTCGCCGCCACCGAGGGCGTGCGCCAGGTCTGGCGCACGACCTCCTTCACCACCGTCACGCCCTCGGCGCCGTAGGTGAGGCGGATGCGGTCCTTCGCCAGCGGCTCGAGCCAGACCTGCCCCACGGGCGTGACTTCCACCGCGTTCGGGTCGAAGGGCCCGCCCATCCAGGGCCCGCGGGTCTTGTAGAGGGTTCCCGAGAAGTTCGGATAGGCGCCGACGTAGCCGAAGACCTCGGCGGAGGGCGCCACGTACCAGGTGGGCCGGCCGTCGGGCGCGTAGACGAAGAGCGTGACGAACGCGGTCTCGTCCTGCTGCACGATGCTCGCGCCCCAGCCCGATTCCTGGGGGTTCCACCAGAGGTCCGTGTACGCGCCGGCGCCGGCGTCGAGGGAAAGGGCGGCCGCGACGGCCGCGGCCCAATGCCTGATGCGATTCATGCCGGCTCCTCTGTTCGTCCCCCGCGGGGAATCCGGGAAGGATGGCGCGCGGGCGGCGCCGCGGCCACCGCCCTGCGACGAAACGCGCAAGCGCAGGACCGGGATGCGGCGCGCACCGGACGCGAGGGACCGACTCTGGAGCGCCGGGCCGCGGGGCGCCAGCACCTTTCGCGTGATACCTTTTCGGCATGAGCCGCGCCTTCGACCTGCGCCAGCTGCGCTACTTCGTCGCCGTCGCCGAGGCGGGGAGCTTCCGCGCGGCGGCCGAGCGGCTGCACGTCTCGCAGCCGCCGCTCAGCCGCCAGGTGGCCGCGCTCGAGCGCGCGCTCGGCGCGGCGCCTGCTCGATCGCCGGGCCACGGGGGTGGGCCTCACGGCCGAGGGCCGCGCCGCGCTCGCGCGCGCCCACGCGATCCTCGCGCAGGCCGAGGCGCTCGCGGGCGCGTACTCCCGCGCGCGGGAAGGCCCCCGGGCGCGGCTTCGCATCGGGGTCACGGCGGCGCTCACCGTCGCCGAGCGCGCGCGGGTCACCCTTGCCTGGAAACGGACGTGGCGCGGGGCCCCGATCGAGGTCGATTCGGGCTTCAGCCGCGACCTCATTCCCGCGCTGAAGCAGGGACGCCTCGACTTCGCCCTCGTCGGATTGCCCGGCGAGGTCTCGGGCCTCGAGACGCGCGCGGTGAGCACGAGCCCGCTCGTCGCGGCCCTGCCCTCGCGCCACCGGCTCGCGCGCCGCAAGCGGGTCTCGCTGCTCGAGGTGACGGACCTCCCGCTCTTCTGGATCCCCCGCACGCACAACCCGGCGTACCACGACTTCTGCACGGACTACTTCCGCCGCATCGGCTACCGGCCGCAGCTCGTCGTCGTCGAGCCGGGGCAGCTGCAGACGCTCGAGCGCATCGCCGCCGGCGAGGGCTGGACCATTCCCAACGGGGCCACGCTCGCCACGCGGGTGCGCGGCGTCGCCTATCGCCCGCTCGCCGAGGGCGCGGACCTCGCGGTGCGCGTGGTCGCGGCCTGGCGCCCACCCGACGGGGACGGGCGCTACGCGCGGCTCGCCGCGGCCGCCGCGAAAGCGCTGCGCCCCGGCGCGAGCGCCGCCGCGCGCTAGCGGGTCCCGGTCTTCGCAGCCGCCGTCGCGAGCCGCTCGCGGTCGACGCGGCAACGGGCGACCACGGGGGCGCCGGGCTCGCGCGGCGCGAAGTCCTCGACGGTGTAGCCGTGCACCACGCTCAGGCGCTTGACGAACTGCGCGTAGGCCTCGGGGCCCTCGCGCAGCTTCTCGCAGTAGCGCTCGTAGAGCCGCTCGTGATAGCCGCGCTCGGACGGCGCGGGCGATTGGGCGAGTGCCGCGACGGGCACGGCGAAGAACAGGGCTGCCAAGCGGGCCTTCATGGTCGTCTCCTCGGGAATGCGGGATTCCTCGCGACGACACTACGCGAGGCCGGTCGCGCCCGGCGTCGCGGAATGTGTCGCTTCCTCGCATTGCCTCGCCGCGGACGGAAAGTTCCCGCCCCGCGCGCGAGCCTCGCCACGACGGTGACAAACCGATACGCGGCGCGGGACCCGCGCCGGGCGCCTACTCGGCCACGACCTGGTCGGCGCGGGTGAAGGTCCAGGTCCGCGTGATGTGCAGGATGTCGGTGTCGGCGCGGATCGCGTCGGGGAAGCGGTCGAAGGGCGCGGCGAGGCGCACGATGCGCACCGCCGCCTGGTCGAGGACCTTGTGCCCCGAGGAGCGGTTGATCTCCACGGCCTCGACCTCGCCGTCGGACTTGATCGCCACGGTGAGCTGCAGCGAGCCGTAGATGCGCCGGCGCCGCGCCTCCTCGGGATAGTTGAGGTTGCCCACGCGCTCGATCTTGAGGCGCCAGTTGTCCACGTACTGGGCGAAGCGGTACTCCTGGGCGCGGGCGCCGACGAACCGGCGCTTCGGGCGCTCCTGGTAGGCCTGGTACTCGCGCCGGATCTGCGCCTCGAGCCGGGCGATCTCCAGGCTCTTCTCCACCAGGTCGCGCGCGGTGAGGTCGGGCTTCGCCTCGCCCTTCTCCGGGACCTCGGGCTTCGCGAGCTTCGCCTCGTCCTTCATGCGCACCATGAGCTCACGGGCCTCCTGCTCGAGGCGGCGCACCCGGGACTCGGTCTCGCGCAGCTCCGGGCGCGATTCGCGCGCCTCCAGGTTGGGGAAGGGCGTCGAGGCGCGCAGCTTCCGGTCGGTATTGCCGCCGCCGTCGAGGTTCGCCTGCGCGAGGGCATCGGCCTTCTCGGGGCGCGTGGCGCTCTTCGCGTTCACCAGCACCACGTCGAGCACGTTGTGCGGCGCGTCCCACCTGGGCATCCCCGGCACCTTGAAGCCCACGCCGACGATGACGGCGGCGTGGAAGGCGACCGAGACCACGACCGCCACCTGCATGGAGGCGACGAGGCCGAAGCGTTCGAGCAGGAAGTCGGAGAAGGAGACGAAAGCGTCGGGGGAGAGCTGCCTCGACGACATCGGCAGGACCTACGGCAATCGGTTGGTGCGGGACATGAGCGTCGATTGTATCGGATTGGACCGCCGCCCGACCGCGCTCACTTTCCCGCGTAGCGGCACAGGACGTTGGCCGACCAGAGGTCGACCTCGCCGAAGGCCACCCGGACGCGCTCGCCCGGCGCCGAAGGGGGCAGGCCCACGGTCCGGCAGACGAGGGGCAGGCCCTCGATGCGCACGAGCTCCTCGCGCAGCACCGTCGCCCCGGCCTCCCGGATGTCCTCCTGCAGCAGGTAGCGCAGGCACCAGTAGCGCTCGAGCAGGCGCTGGTTCTCGGCATAGGCCTCGTAGGCGGCCTCGAAGTCGCGGGCCGCGGCGGCGAGCTCCTCGCGCCCGTAGGGCGGCGCCTCCCCCCGGAGGCAGGCGACGAGCTGGCGCTGGTTGGCGAGGTCCGAGAAGCGCCTGAGCGGCGAGCTCGACCAGGCGTAGTGCGTGACCCCCAGCCATTCGTGCTCGCCCGGCTCGGTCTCCATCCGCGTCTTGATGCCGCGCTGGTTGCGGTAGATGGCGGGAACGCCCCGGTCGGCGAGCAGCCGCCCCCAGGTGGCATTCAGGTGGATCATCAACTCGGAGACGAGGATGTCGATCGGGGTCGCGCGCGGCCGGGGCTCGATCGCCACGCGATCGCCGGCCACGCGGATCGTGTAGTCCGGGCGGCCCGCCTTCTCCTCGGTGGCGCCGCGCGCGGCGCGCAGGCGCGTCGAGAGCCTCCAGAGGAGCAGCAGGTCCTCGCCGTGCGCGCCCGGGACGTGGCCCGCCGCGACCGCGGCCTCGTGGAGCCGCGTCTCGAGCTCCACGATGTGGAGGTTCGAGGCGATCTCCAGGCGCTCGAGGCGCGATTCGACCCCGAGGATTGCGAGCGTGGCGGCGTCGACCGTCAGGTAGAGCGAGGCCGAGGGCACCCGGGCGCCCTCCGCGAGGGTGGCCTGCGCGAGGGCGTCCTCGGGCAGCATCGTGATCTTGCCGCCGGGGAAGTAGACCGTGGACAGGCGCTCGCGGGCGATCGCCTCGAGCTCGGAGTCGCGCCCGAAGAAGAGCGCGGGCGCGGCGATGTGCACGCCGACGCGGATTCGCCCCTCGGGCAGGCGCTCGACCGTGAAGGCGTCGTCGATCTCGGTGGTCTCGTGGTCGTCGATCGAGAAGGCGGGGGCGGTGGCCACGGGCAGGCCCGCGGGCGCGGCGACCGGAGCCAGCGCCGGGAACCCCGTGCCGTTCGGGAAGTACTCGAAGGCGAAGCGGCGCAGGAAATAGTCCTCGGGCGAGGCGAGCGCTCCCGCCCGGGCGAGCAGCTGCGGGGCCGGCAGCCCCGAGGCCGCCGCGGCCTGGTCGAGTGCGCGCCACTCGAGCGCCATCTTGTCGGGCTTGAAGAGGAGCGCATCCGTCCGCTGCGCGATCGCCTCGGGCAGGCGCCCCGCGACGAGTTCGGCCGACCAGGCGTCGATCTGCTCCTGCTGCCGGCGCTTCTTCTCCAGGCCCGCAAGCGCCGCGCGCAGGTTCTCCTCGGGCGCAGCCTGGTAGCGCCCCTTGCCGCGCTTGTAGAAGTACATCGGGCTCGCGTGCAGCCTCAGCGCGACCGCCGTCGCCTCGAGCGGCGAGGGCGCGTGGCCGTAGTAGTCCGCGGCGAGCGCCTCGAAGCCGAACTCCTGCGCTCCGCAGACTTCCCACAGGAACTGCGGGTCGATCGCGTCGGCGAGCTTCTGGGCCTCGGGCACGAAAGCGGCGAGCGACTGGCCGTCGAAGCGCAGCAGCACGGCCGCCGCCTTCACCTTCGAGCGCTTGCCGTGGGCGGCCTCGACCTGGAGGGCGTTGCCGGCTTCCGCGAGGACCGTGCCCGCGCGGAAATGCCCGTCTTCCTCGAAGAGCAGCTGCTTCGTCACGAGGCCGCCCAGGCGACGATGTCGGGCACGTGCTCGGCGAAGGACGACAGCGCGTGATCGCCCCCTTGGATCACCGTCTGGTGCGCTCCGGCGAAGTACGCCACGGCCTCGCGGTAGTCGAGCACCTCGTCGCCGGTCTCGACGATGAGCCAGTAGCGCCCGGGACGCGAGATGGCCGCCACGTCCAGGGCCCGGAGCTCGTCGATGTGCCGCGCCGTGAGCTCGAAGCGCTCGCCCGTATGGAGGTTCGTCTGCGCCCCGAGGTGGCGCGCGAAGTGCGCATGGGGATGCACGGCCGGGTTGAGCAGCACCGCCTTGCAGCCGAGCTTCTCCGCCACCACGGTCGCGTAGAACCCGCCCAGGGAGCTGCCCACGAGCGTGAGGTCCGCGGGCTCGCGGCCGAGGCAATGCCACTGGACCTGGGAGACGGCCTGGGCCGGCCGGTGGTGGAGCTCGGGCACGAGGTAGCGCACGCCGGGCTCGTTCGCGGCCAGGTAGTCGCCGAGCATCACGGCCTTCCTCGACTTCGGCGAGCTGATGAAGCCGTGCAGGTAGACGATCGTCTTCATGTCCCGCGCCGACGCGCCGACGCGGGCCTCACAGGGCGATGCTTCCGCGGCCCAGCTCGACCACGTCGCCGCCCACGCTCACGGCGCCGGACTTCACCGCGAGAAAGAGCGTCGACGGGCGCCCGACGGCGTCGCCCTGCGAGACGACGCGCTCGAGGTCCGCGCCGGGACGCAGCGCCGAGAACCAGCCGCCGAGATTCGCGCAGGCCGAGCCCGTGGCCGGGTCCTCGAGGATCGCCGCCCCGCTCGGGAAGAAGAAGCGCGCGGCGACGGTGCCCGCGCCATCTCCCGCGTCCGCGAAGACGAGGGCCATGCCGTGGCCGTCCTCGCTCTTCAGCCGCGAGAAGGCCTCCGCCCGGGGGCGCGCGCGCGCCACGGCGCCGGCGTCGGCGACGGGCACCAGGAGCTGCTCCTTGCCCGCGTTCACCCAGAGCGGCCGCTCGGCGATGTCGCCGGGCTCGAGGCCGAGGAGCGCGGCCAGCCCGGCGCGCGGCTCGGCCACCTCGCGCCAGCGCGGCGCGTTGGCCGCGAGCGTCCAGCGATCGCCCGAGGCCCGCACCGGGATGATCCCGGCGCGCATCTCGAGCGTGACGGCGTCGCCGCAGGCGAGGAGCGAGCGCACGACGTGGGCGGTGCCGAGCGTCGGGTGCCCCGCGAAGGGCATCTCGTAGGCGGGCGTGAAGATGCGCACGCGCGCGCTCGCCTTCTCCGAGGGCAGGATGAAGGTCGTCTCCGAGAGGTTGAACTGGCGCGCGAGCGCCTGCATCGTCTCCCCGTCGAGCCCCCGGCCGTCCTCGAAGACGCACAGGGGGTTGCCGCTGAGGCGCCCGGCGCGCGTGAAGACGTTGAGGATGCGGAAGGCGTGCGCGGCCATGGTCAGCCGGCGAGGGCGCGCGGGGAGCGCGCGGCGAGCCGGTCGAGCAGCTTCGCGTGCACCCCGCCGAAGCCGCCGTTGGACATCACGAGCACGTGGTCGCCAGGGCGCAGCACGTGGCCGAGCGCCTCGACCATCGGGTCGAGGTCGGAATAGATCGCCGCGCGCGAGGAAAGGGGTGCGAGCGCCCGCTCGGGGTCCCAGCCGAGGTGGCTCGCGTAGCAGTAGACGAGGTCCGCGCCCTCGAGGCTCTTCGCGAGCCGCGACTGCATGGTGCCGAGCTTCATCGTGTTCGAGCGCGGCTCGAAGACCGCGACGATGCGCGCGCGGCCCACGCGGCCGCGCAACCCCGCGATCGTCGCCGCGAAGGCGGTCGGGTGGTGCGCGAAGTCGTCGTAGACCGTGATGCCGTCCACGGTCCCGCGCGCCTCGAGGCGGCGCTTCACGCCCTGGAAGCGCGCGAGCGCGTCGATGGCGCCCGCGGGCGGCACGCCCGCGTGCCGTGCCGCGGCGATCGCCGCGAGGGCGTTCATCCGGTTGTGCTCCCCGGCCTCGTCCCAGCGCACCACGCCCTGGGTGGCCCCGTCGAGCTTCACCTCGAAGGCGCCGTCCGGGCCCGTCGCGCCCACGCTCCAGGCCTCGCCCGCGCCGAAGCGCTCCACGGGCGTCCAGCAGCCGCGCGCGAGCACGCGCCCGATCGCGGGCTCGGTCCCGTTGGCGACGATGAGCCCGCTCGCGGGCACGGTGCGCACGAGGTGGTGGAACTGCGTCTCGATCGCCGCGAGGTCGGGAAAGATATCGGCGTGGTCGTGCTCGAGGTTGTTCAGCACCGCGGTGCGCGGCCGGTACCAGACGAACTTCGAGCGCTTGTCGAAGAACGCGGTGTCGTACTCGTCGGCCTCGATCACGAAGAAGGGCGAGGCGGTGGCGAGCGCCGAGACGTGGAAGTTGCGCGGCACGCCGCCGATGAGGAACCCCGGGTTGAGCCCGGCGTTGGCGAGGATCCAGGCGAGCATCGAGGAGACCGTGGTCTTGCCGTGCGTGCCCGCGACCGCGAGCACCCACTTGCCCGGCAGGACGTGGTCGGCGAGCCACTGGGGCCCGGAGGCGTAGGCGAGGCCCCGGTCGAGGATCGCCTCGACCACGGGCTTGCCGCGCGTCATGGCGTTGCCCACCACGTAGAGATCGGCGGGGTAGCGGTCGAGCTGCCCGGCGTCGTAGCCCTCGTGCAGCGCGATCCCCAGGTCGCGAAGCTGCTCGCTCATGGGGGGATAGACCTGGGCGTCGCAGCCCGTGACCTCGTGCCCGGCCTCGCGCGCGAGCCTGGCGAGCCCGCCCATGAAGGTGCCGCAGATGCCGAGGATGTGGATTCTCATGGCCGGCTCGGGAGGCGCGTCGCGCTAGCCCCGGAAGATGAACCAGACGGCGCCCACGAGGCACAGGCCCGCCCAGAGGTAGTTCCACTTGAGGCCCTCGCCCATGTAGAGCATGGCGAAGGGGACGAACACCGCGAGCGTGATCACCTCCTGGAGGATCTTGAGCTGCGCGAGGCTCAAGCCCCCGCCGAAGCCGATGCGGTTGGCCGGCACCTGGATCAGGTACTCGAAGAGCGCGATGCCCCAGCTCACGAGGGCGGCGACGTACCAGGGGCTCGCCTGCAGGTGCTTGAGGTGGCCGTACCACGCGAACGTCATGAAGAGGTTCGAGGCCGCGAGTAGCGTGGCGGTGAGCGCGATCGTCTGGATCGAGGTCATGGTCCGAAGACCCGTGGAAGGGGCGTGGGAGGGCGCGGGAAACGCGGCCGGAAAAGCCGGCAATTCTAGCATCCCGGGCGGGGGCGCCCGCCGCCCGGCCGCGCGCCGGAGCGGGGCGGGGGAGCGTGTAAACTGAAGCCCCGGAATTGCCCAGCGGGGCCGTTCGCGCCCCAAGGTCCCGACGATGGTCCCCCACCTCACGACCTCCCTCACCGGCCCGCTCCAGTCGCTCGAGCGCGTGATCCTCGAGCAGCGCCCCGAGATCGAGTCCTGGTTCCGCAACCAGTGGCTCGAGCACGAGGTGCCCCTCTACGCCTCCGTGGACCTCAGGAACAGCGGCTTCAAGCTCGCCCCGGTGGACACGAACCTCTTCCCCGGCGGCTTCAACAACCTGAACCCCGACTTCCTGCCGCTGTGCGTGCACGCGGTGATGTCCGCGGTGCAGAAGCTCTGCCCCGACGCGCGCCGCTTCCTCCTCGTGCCCGAGAACCACACGCGCAACCTCCACTACCTGCACAACGTGGCGGTGCTCAAGCGCGTCTTCGAGGGCGCGGGGCTCACCGTGAGGATCGGCAGCCTCATCGCCGATCTCGCCGCGCCCCTCGAGGTCGAGACCTCGGGCGGCGAGAAGCTCCTCCTCGAGCCCGTGCGCCGCCGCGGCAACCGCGTGGGCCTGGAAGGCTACGACCCCTGCGCGGTCGTGCTCAACAACGACCTCTCCGCGGGCATCCCCGCCGTCCTCGAGGGCATCGAGCAGATCGTCGTGCCCCCGCTGCACGCGGGCTGGTCCACGCGGCGCAAGTCCCGGCACTTCGCCGCCTACACGAAGGTGGCCGAGACCTTCGCGAAGCTCGTGGGCATCGACCCCTGGGTCGTGAACCCGTACTTCGCGATGTGCGGGCGCGTGGACTTCTCCGCGCAGCAGGGGCTCGACTGCCTCGCCTCGAACGTGGAGATGCTGCTGCCGATGATCCGCGAGAAGTACCGCGAGTACGGCATCTCCGAGGAGCCGTTCCTGATCGTGAAGGCGGACGCGGGCACCTACGGCATGGGCATCATGACCGTGAAGAGCGTCGACGACGTGCGCAGCCTCAACCGCAAGACGCGCAACAAGATGGCGGTCATCAAGGAGGGCCAGCCGGTCCACGAGGTGCTGATCCAGGAGGGCGTCTACACCTTCGAGAGCGTGGAGGACGCGGTGGCCGAGCCCGTGGTCTACATGATCGACCAGTTCGTGGTGGGCGGCTTCTACCGGGTGCACACGGCCCGGGGCAAGGACGAGAACCTCAACGCCCCCGGCATGCAGTTCGTGCCGCTCGCCTTCCAGACCGACTGCCATTCGCCCGACTGCTCCGGCTCGCCCGGCGCGCCGCCCAACCGCTTCTACACCTACGGGGTGATCGCGCGGCTCGCCCTCCTCGCCGCCGCCCGCGAGATCGAGGAGCTCGCCGAGCGCGTCCGGGCCCCGGCGCGGGTCGCCAACGCATGAAGCTCGCTTTCGTGGTCGATCCCCTCGACCACCTGAAGGCGGAAAAGGACTCCTCGATCGCGATGATGCGCGAGGCGGCGCGGCGCGGGCACGAGGTGTACGCGCTCGAGGCGCGCGAGATCTACGTGCTCGCCTCGGCCGTGATGGCCCGGGTGCGCCCGCTCGCCGTCTCCGACGACGACGCGGACTGGCATCGCGCGGGCGAACCCGAGGAGGTCCCGCTCGCCTTCTTCGACCGGGTCCTCATGCGCAAGGACCCGCCCTTCGACCAGGAGTACTACTACGCCACGATCCTGCTCGAGCGCGCCGAGAGCCAGGGCGTGCGCGTGCTCAACAGCCCGCGCGCGCTCCGGGACTGGAACGAGAAGCTCTCGATCCTGCGCTTCCCCGGCCTCGCGCCCCCCACGCTCGTCACGAGCGAGCCCCGGCGGCTCGACGCGTTCATCGACGCCGAGGGCGACGCGATCCTGAAGAAGCTCGACGGCATGGGCGGGACGATGATCTTCCGCGTGCGCGCCGACGACCCGAACCGCAACGTCATCCTCGAGACCATGACCGACCTGGGAAGGCGCACCGTCATGGCCCAGCGCTACCTGCCGGACATCGCGCACGGCGACAAGCGCGTGCTCGTGATCGACGGGCGCCCCTTCGGGCACTGCCTCGCGCGCATCCCGCGGGCGGGGGAGACGCGCGGCAACCTCGCCGCCGGCGGCACGGGCGTCGCGCGCCCGATCACGCCGCGCGACCGCGAGATCGGCGAGCGCGTCGGGCGCGAGCTCGTCGCCGCGGGGATCGTCTTCGCCGGGCTCGACGTGATCGGCGACTGGCTCACCGAGGTGAACGTCACCAGCCCCACCTGCATCGTCGAGATCGCCCGCCAGACGGGGGCCAACGCCGCGAAGGACCTGCTCGACGTCCTCGAGCGCCCCTGAGCGCCCGGCGCCCCGGGAAGGGGCCCCGGTCCCGCGTCGCTAGAAGATGGTGATGCGGTCGAAGTCGGTGCCGCGGTCGAGGATTTCGTAGACGGTCGACTCCTTCGGGCCGTCCGCCCAGGTCTCGATGCCGCGGCCCCGCGAGGCCATGCCGCTCGGCACGACCAGGGACTCGGGGATGCCGAGCTTGTCGAGCGCCGGAAGCCGGAATCCCTGGAACCACTGCGGGTTGGCGCGGTTGCGCGCGTCGGCCGCGCGCACGGCGATCGGCTGCGGGCGCCCCGGGAAGAGCGTCACCGTGATGACGATGCGCCCGTCGGTTTCCTGCACGAGGGCGCTCACCATGCCGACCAGGAAGGCGGCGGCCTCGCCCACGCGCATCGCGACGATCCGGCCGATGGCCACGCCCTTGGAGGCGGTCGGCGGGCGCGCGAGCCGCCAGGCGCCGAGCATCTCGTCGACCACGCCCCAGTTCTCCAGGGTGAAGTTGTGCTCGCCCAGGAGCATCGTCTGGGTGCGTTCGCTCACGCGCCCGAAGACGGCGATGTCGTCCTTCTCCTGCCGCGTGAGCTCGCGCTTGCGGTCGGGCTGCTCGAAGACCTTGCCCCCGGTGACGAAGAAGTGGATCTCGCCCAGCCCGAAGGCGAGGCCCGCGCTCTTCTCCTCCGGGATCTTCGCGGGCGGGCGCGGCGGCGCGCCCTCGCACCAGAGCTTGTGCAGGCGCTGGAGCTGGTGGAGCGCGTCGAGCGCGCTCGCCTCCGCCGGCAGCCCCAGGCTCACCGGCTCCTCGTCGTTCTGCAGCCCGCGGATGCGCCGGCGGATGCTCTTCGAGAGGCTCTCGACGTCGAGGATGCGGTGGATCGCCTGCACCTGGTCGTGGGCGAGCGGGCGGGCGCCGATCTGCTTGGTCACGTCGACCGCGAGCGGGTGGGCGGCGAGCGATTCCGTCGCCTCGGGCGGCTCGCGCAGGACCCGGACCTTGCGCACCCACATCCGCAGCAGCGCCTCGAGGAAGTCCATCTGCGGCGCGGTCATCTCCGAGAGGTAGGCCGCCTGCGTGAGCACGACCTGCGCGTAGGTCTCCATCACGCTCGTGCCGCCCTCCTCGCCCTCGAGGGAGTCCTTGACCCGCTCCTCGGTGATGCCCGCGCGTTCGGCGGCGACGTACTGCTGGTGCAGCCGCCCCCACAGCGCCGGGTCGAAGCGGCGGTAGACGATCGCGTGGAAGAGCATCTGGGCGCCGATGTAGCGGATCACGCGCTGCGTCATGAGCGCGCCGTGCCGCGAGAGCTCGTTCTGCTCGATCTCGGCGACCGTCATGCACTGGCGGTAACCGCTTTCCATCTCCTCGAGGAGCGCGCGCCCCGTGGTCCAGGCCGCCGTGTCGTTGGGCGATAGCGGCAGCGTCTTGCCGAAGTAGCGCGAGCGCTGCTCGCCCTGCAGGAACGCGATCTTGTCGCGCATGAGCTCCATGCACTTCAGGCGCTCGAGCGCGTCGAACTCCGCGCGGTTGAGCACCCGCAGCGCGTCGAGCACCAGGCTCTGGGCCTGCGGGATGTTGGTGAGCGGAAGGTTGTTCAGCCACTCCTTGCAGGCGCGGGCGTCGGTGAAGAACATCGCGCCGCCGGGGCGGCCGCTGGGCGGGAGCGTGGCGGCCATGGTCTCAGCCGGCGAGCCGCGCGACGATCGCGGCGGCGAGGCGCGCGGCGGCGGCGCGGCGGGCGGCGGGCACCGGGGCCTCGCGTTGCGGGGCCGCCCACACCGGGCCCGGGAAGTGGCGATCGCCGCTCCAGCGCGGGATCACGTGCCAGTGCAGGTGCGGGGTCATGTTGCCGAGGCTGGCGAGGTTCATCTTGTCGGGCTGCATCGTTTCGCGGACCGCGTCTTCCACCGCCATCACCACGTCGAGGAGCGCGCGGCGGTCCGCGGGGGAAAGGTCGGTCATCTCGCGCACGTGGCGGTTGGCGATCACGCGGCAGAAGCCGGGATAGTCGGCGTCCGCCACCGCCACGACGCGGCACAGGCCATTCTGCCAGAGGACGGCGCCGCCCGTGCTGTGGCACAGTTCACAGGCCGCCTGCGGCGTTTGCGCGCCCATCGCTCTCAGAACGGCTGGCGCGAGATCGGCTTCGAGCCCGTCACGCCGTCCACGGTGTAGCTGAGCGTCGCGTGGTTCGCGTCGTCGAAGCGGAAGGTGACGCTGCCCGCGGGCGTGGCGACGAGCGCGTTCGGGTTGTAGGCCGCGCCCACCCAGGGCGAGCCCTGGGTGCGGTACGCCGTCCCGGAGAAGACGTTCGCCGCGCTCCAGGCCCCGCCCGGCACGACGTACCACACCGTGCGCCCGGCCTGGTCGTAGGTGTACCAGACCGCGAAGAGCGTGCGGTACTGCTGGTTGATCGCGACCCCCCAGCCGTCCTGCGCGGCCCCGCCCCACCACAGGTCCGCGTACTTCGCCACGGGCGTCGCGTCCGGGACCCCGAAGGACTGGCGCTGGATCGACTTCGTTCCCGGGACGCCGTCGATCGTGTAGGCGAGGGTGGCGCTCGCCGCGCCCGTGAAGGTGATCGTCGCCGAGCCCACGGGGGCGCCGGCGGCGAAGCGCGCGGCGTCGTAGGCGCCGAACCAGGAGCCCGACGGCCGGTAGAGCGCGCCGCTGAAGGCGGTGAAGCCCGCGTTCCAGCTCCCGCCGGGCAGCACCACCCACTCGGGCCGGCCCTGGGCGTCGTAGATGTAGAGCGCGGCGAAGAGCGCCGCGCCGTGCTGCGTGATGCTCATGCCCCAGCCGTTTTCCTGCGATCCCGCCCACCAGAGGTCCTGGTAGTCGGCGGGCGCTCCGGCCGTGACCGTGGCCTTGAACATGCCGCGCCCGTAGGTCGCCGCGCCGAGCGTCGAGTCGTCCAGCCAGAAGAGCTCGCGCACGCGGATGTTGGCGGGCCCCTCGTTGGTCGTGGACCAGGAGGCGCCGCCGTTCTCGCTCGTGAAGATCCCGACCGAGGTCGCCGCGTAGAGCCACTGGGCGTTCGCCGGGTGGCGCTTCACGTCGAAGACCGGCGCCTGGGGGAGGTTCGCGTGGATCGACGCCCAGGTGGCGCCGCCGTCGAGCGTCTGCCAGACGTTGTTCGCGACGAACCCCGTGAGCGCCACGATGACGCGGTTCGGGTTGTCGCGGTCGATGGTGATGCGCTGCACGCGCCGCGAGGGGATCGTGCCCTGGCCCACGCGCGTCCAGGTGGGCGCGGCGGAGAGCGCGTCGAGCGAGCGGTAGACCTCGCCGTTGTTGTGGCCCGCCCACACGACGTTGCCGTTGCCCTCGTGGACGGCGATCGCGTTGATGAAGTTGTCGGTCGCAGCCGAGGGCGCCTTGATCGTGCGCCAGCCCGGGGACGCGGCCTTCGCGTTGTCGCTCACCCACAGGGAGTTGGCGCCGGCGAGCAGGCGGTTCGCGTTGCTGGGGTCGAGGACGAAGGGCGCGATGAAGTTCGCCTTCCGGGTCGCGCCCGCGCCGCAGTAGCTGCGCCCGTCCTCGTCGGGCAGCGCCTCGGTGATGCCCGAACAGATGTACTGCGAGTTGAACCCGCCGTTGGAGGAGCGGTGGATCGCGAGATAGACGTACTCGCCGTAGATCCACTGGTCGGAGGCGGGGTCCACGGCGACCGCCCCCCCGTCGCCCCCGCGGAACGGCTGCCAGGCGCCCTGGCTCAGCATGAGCGAGCCGTTGTCCTGCGTGCCGCCGACCACGCGCCCGCCCGCGGCCGCGCGCCCCGCGCCGCTGTAGAACTGCGTCACCGCGAGGCCGTTGTTCAGGTTCGTCCAGCCGTTCAGCCCGTTGGCGGCGTTGACCGCGTGGACGTTCGCGGCGCGGTAGACGCCGCCGTCGTTGCCGTCGTAGAGCGCGCGGTTGCCCGCGGCGAAATCCGGCGGCGAGACGAGGGCGTGGTGGTCCGCGTGGGGCGAGACGGGCGCGTACTGCCAGTTGCTCGCCTTCGTGAAGCTCGCGCCGCCGTCGCGCGACTGGTAGAGGTCGATCCCGCCGACGATCACGTGGTTCGCGTCGGTGGGGTCGACCCAGATCGCGTTGTTGTAGTCGCCCTGCGCGCCGACGTGGCGCGGCACCGCGGTGCGCGCCCAGGTCGCGCCCGCGTCGAGGGAGCGCCAGACCTCGCCCTCGTCGTTGTCCACGGAAGCGTAGACGAGGCCCGGCTGGGTTCGGGCGAAGGCGATTTCCGCCCTCGCCGTGCCCGCGCGCCCCGAGGGCGCCGGGATGAGGGCCGCGGTGCGCGCCCAGCTCAGGCCCGCGTCGCGCGAGTAGGCGATGGCGCCGTCGTCGAGGCCGGCGACCACGTTCGCGGGCGTGTTCGGGTCGAAGGCGAGGTCGAGCGCCTTGTAGGCGGACACGCGCGCCCAGGACTGGCCCGCGTCGGTCGAGCGGTAGATCGCGCCGGTGACGCCGCTCGTGTTCGTCACGCCCGCGAGGAGCACCTGCGGCTGGTTCGGGTGGATCGCGAGCCGGTTGACGAATCGCCAGTCGGCGTTCTGGTCCGGGTTGGTCGCGGCGAGCGGCTGCCAGGTGAGGCCCGCGTCCACGGACTTGAAGGCGCCCACGCCCACGAGGCCCGCGCTCGCCTCCCCCGTGCCGATGAACATCACGTCGGGATTCGCGGGATGCACCGCGATCGTGCTCACCGAGAGATTGGGCAGGAAGTCGTGGATCGCGCGCCAGCTCGCGCCCGCGTTCTGCGTGAGCCACAGCCCCCCGGATGCGGTTCCCGCGAAGAGGCGGTTGGCGTTGCGCGGATCGAAGGCGAGCGAGCGCACCCGCCCGCCGACGTTCGCCGGGCCCAGGGCCTGCCACTGCGAGGGCTGCAGCCCCGCGGACTTGGCACGGCCGGAGGCGAGCGTTTGCGCGACGATCGCCTCGCGCTCGGCATGCGCCCGCAGGATCCGGCCCGCGCTCGGCGGCCCCGACTCGTCGGCCTCGAGCTCGAGGTGGTACTGCGCGGAATACACCGCGCGATCGCGCTTGCGCCCTTCCTTCGGCAGGCGGAACTTGGCCGCGAGGTCGATCTCGGCCGCGGATGCCGCTGCCGGCCCGGGCCCCGCGTCGCCCGGCGGCGACAGGGCGCAGCCCGCCAGCGCGAGGGCGGCGAGGAGGCAGGCGAGCGGCGCGAGCGGGTTCATGTCTCGGGGTTCACGGGTCGGACCGAAGATTGTGGCGATGCCCCGGCCCCCGCGCAACCGGGCACGCCGCCGCCTCAGAGCAGGACCCGCTCGATTCCGCCGTGGCGCGCCTTCGCGACGAAGTCCTCCAGCCAGCGCTCCCCGAGGATGTGGCGCGCCATCTCGACCACGATGTAGTCGGCCGAGGTGCCCGCGTCGCGGTCGAAGCGCGAGAGCCCCTGCAGGCAGGACGGGCAGGAGGTGAGGACCTTCACCTCGCCCGCGAACCCGTCGGCGCGCAGGGCCGCGGCGCCGCGCTCCATCTCCTCCTGCTTGCGGAATCGCACCTGCGTGGCGATGTCGGGCCGGGAAGCCGCGAAGGTGCCCGACTCCCCGCAGCAGCGCTCCGAGAGGCGCACCTCCTGGCCGAGCAGGCGCCCGGCGACCTTGAGGGGCGCGTGGGTCTTCATCGGCGTGTGGCAGGGATCGTGGTAGAGGTAGCGCACGCCCTTCACGCCCGCGAGCGCGATGCCCTTCTCCATCAGGTACTCGTGGATGTCGAGCAGGCGGCAGCCGGGGAAGATCCGGTCGAACTCGTAGTGCCGCAGCTGGTCCATGCAGGTCCCGCAGGAGACGACCACGGTGCGGATGTCGAGGTAGTTGAGGGTGTTCGCCACACGGTGGAAGAGCACCCGGTTCCTGATCGTGATCTCCTCGCCCTTGGCCGCCTGTCCCGCGGAGATCTGCGGGTAGCCGCAGCACAGGTAGCCCGGCGGCAGCACCGTGGCCGCCCCCGCGTGCCAGAGCATCGCCTGCGTGGCGAGGCCCACCTGGCTGAAGAGCCGCTCCGAGCCGCAGCCCGGGAAATAGAACACGGCCTCGGTGTCCTCGCCCGGGCGCGCGGGGTCGCGCACGATCGGCACGATCGCCGGGTCCTCGAGGTCGAGGAGCGCGCGCGCGGTCCTGCGGGGCACGCTCGCGGGCATCGGCTTGTTGACGAAGTGCATCACCTGCGCCTTGAGCGCGGGCCGGCCCACGGTCGCGGGCGGCCGCGCCGTCTGGCCGCGCGTCACGAGGAAGCGCCGGGCGATGCCGTTCGCGAGGCGCTGCAGGCGGTAGCCCGCGTCGATCATCAGCGCCTTCACGAGCTTGATCTTGCGCGGATCGGTCGCGTTGAGGAAGGCCATCGCCGCGGCGGTGCCCGGGTTGAACTTCTTCCGGCCGAGGCGCGAGAGGAGGTTGCGCATCGCGACGGAGACGTCGCCGAAGTCGATGTCCACCGGGCAGGGGGTCGCGCACTTGTGGCAGACCGTGCAGTGGTCGGCCACGTCGCCGAACTCGTCGAAGTGCCGCAGCGACACGCCCCGCCGCGTCTGCTCCTCGTACAGGAAGGCCTCGGTGAGCAGCGACACCGCGAGGATCTTGTTGCGCGGGCTGTAGAGCAGGTTCGCGCGCGGCACGTGGGTCGCGCACACGGGTTTGCACTTGCCGCAGCGCAGGCAGTCCTTCACCGAGGCGGCGATCGAGCCGATGTCGCTCCTTTCGAGGATCAGCGACTCGTGGCCGATCAGCGCGAACGACGGCGTGTAGGCGTCCCTCAGGTCCGCGCCCGCGAGGAGCTTGCCGCGGTTGAAGCGCCCCTCGGGGTCCACGCGGCGCTTGTACTCGGCGAAGGGCGCGATCTCCGGGGGCTCGAGGTACTCGAGCTTCGTGATGCCGATGCCGTGCTCGCCCGAGACCACGCCGCCGAGGCTGCGGGCGAAGGCCATGATCCGCGCCACCGCGGCGTTGGCCGCGCCCAGCATCTCGTAGTCGTCGGAGTTCACCGGGATGTTGGTGTGCACGTTGCCGTCGCCCGCGTGCATGTGAAGCGCCACGAAGACGCGCCCGCGCAGCACCTCGGCGTGCACCGATTCGGCGCGAGCGAGCGCGGGCTCGAAGGCGCGGCCCGCGAGGATCTGGCGAAGCGGCTCGAGGATCTCGCGCTTCCAGGAAACGCGCAGCGCGTGGCTCTGCACGAGCGAGAAGAGCGTCTCGGCGTCCGGGTGCCCGGCCGAGGCGGCCCTCAGGCCCAGGGGCTCGAGGTCGCTTCGCACCTCCCCGAGCGGGCGGTCGAGATTCCTCAGCACGTAGGCCCAGCGCCGGCCGGCGTCGGCGAGGACCTCGAGGGCGCGCGCCGGGCGGTCGCCGAAGACCGCCGCCTTGTCCACGCCCTCCTCGTCGGAGGCGAGCGGAAGCTCGCCGCGGAAGAGCGATTCGAGCGCGGTGACGAGCTTGAGCTTGTTGGCGATCGACAGCTCGATGTTGATGCGCTCGATGCCCTCCGAGTAGTCGCCCAGGCGCTCGAGCGGGATCACCACGTCCTCGTTCACCTTGAAGGCGTTGGTGTGCTTGGCGATGGCGGCGGTGCGCGCCCGGTCGGCCCAGAAGCGCTTCCTCGCCTCCGCGCCCGCCGCGACGAAGCCCTCGCCGTCGCGGGCGTTCGCGATGCGCACGACCTCGGAGGCGGCCTCGGCGACCGCGTCCTCGTCCTCGCCGACGATGTCGCCCAGCAGCACCATGCGCGGGCGCCCGCGGCTCTTCGCCTTCGTCGCGTAGCCCACCGCCTTCACGTAGCGCTCGTCGAGGTGCTCGAGGCCCGCGAGCACGGCCTTCGGATGGCGGTCGAGGAAGCCCTTCACCTCGACGATGGCGGGCACCGCGCGCTTCACGTCGCCGAAGAACTCCAGGCAGACCGTGCGCGCGTGCGGGGGCATGCGGTGCAGCACGAAGGTGGCCGAGGTGATCAGCCCGTCGCAGCCCTCCTTCTGCACGCCCGGCAGGCCCGCGAGGAACTTGTCGGTCACGTCCTTGCCGAGGCCGGGCTTGCGGAAGCCCGAGCCCGGGATCTCGAGCGTCTCCTCGGAAAGGAGCGTGCGCGCGTCGGGCTTGTAGCGGCGGATCCGGAAGCGCGCGCTCGCCGCGTCGTGGATCTTGCCGAGGTTGTGCCCGATGCGCTCGACCTCGAGCCACTGCGCCTGCGGGGTCACCATGCGCCAGGAGGCGAGGTTGTCGAGCGCCGTGCCCCAGAGCACGGCCTTCTTGCCGCCGGCGTTCATCGCCACGTTGCCGCCGATGCACGAGGCGTCCGCCGAGGTCGGGTCCACGGCGAAGACGAGCCCCTCGCCCTCGGCCGCCTCCATCACGCGGCGCGTGACCACGCCCGCCCCGCAGCGGACCACGGGCACGGGGCCGTCCCGGCCGGGAAGCTCGCGGCGCTCGACCGGGCCGAGGCGGTCGAGCTTCTCGGTGTTGACGACCGCCGAGAGCCGGTCGAGGGGGATCGCGCCGCCCGTGTAGCCGGTGCCGCCGCCGCGGGGAATGATCGTGAGGCCGAGCTCGACGAGCGCCTTCACGACCGGCGCGCACTCCGTCTCGTCGTCGGGCGAGACCACGACGAAGGGATACTCGACCCGCCAGTCGGTCGCGTCCGTCACGTGCGCGACGCGCGCGAGCGCGTCGAAGGCGACGTTGTCGCGGCGCGTGATGCCCGCGAGGCGCCGCAGCACCCGTCGGCGCAGGCTGCGGGTTTCCTCGAACTCGCGCTCGAAGGCGTCGACCGCGCCGACCGCGGCCGCGAGCAGCCGCGCCACCTCGCGGCTGCGCCCGGGATCGGAATCGTCGGCGAGCCGCCGCCGCTCGACGTCGCCCAGGCGCTGGCGCATCGCCTCGACCAGCAGCGCCAGGCGCTTCGGGTTGTCGAGCAGGTCGTCCTGCAGGTAGGGGTTGCGCCGCACCACCCAGATGTCGCCCAGGACCTCGTAGAGCATGCGCGCCGAGCGCCCCGTGCGCCGCTGGGAGCGCAGCGCGTCGAGGATCGCCCAGGCCTCGGCGCCCAGCAGGCGGATCACGATCTCCCGGTCGGAGAACGAGGTGTAGTTGTAGGGAATCTCTCTGAGGCGGGCGGTCATGGCGGCGCGCGCCCGGCGATGGCGGGCCCGGCGAGGCTTTCCGGGGGACTCGGAAAGGGGATTTTACCGCACCGCAGCAAACCGCCCCGTCAGAGGAGCGCGGCGGCCTGGGCGACGACGAGATAGCGCGCGGCCTTGCCCGCGAGCATCGCGGCGGCCGCGGCAAGCCAGGGGATGCGCAGCCACCCCGCGGCGGCGCACAGCGCGTCGCCGGCCAACGGCAGCCAGGAAAGGAGCAGCGCCGCCGCCCCGTAGCGGCGCACCCGGGCGAGGGCCCGTGGTGCCGGAAGGCGGCGCTGCGGCAGGAGCCGGCCCAGCAGGTAGGTGGTCATCCCGCCGAGCGTGTTGCCGAGCGTGGCGAGCGCGATCGCCGCCGCCGCGCGCTCGGGGAAGGCCTTGAGCACCGCCACCAGCACGATTTCGGAGTTGCCGGGGAGCACGGTCGCCGAAAGGAAGGCGGCGGCGAAGAGGGACGCGAGGGAGGCTTCCCCGCTCCAGTCGAACATGGCGCGAGTGTAGCAGCGCGAGCGCGCCGCCCCCGGGAGCCCACGGGGCGCGTGCTAGAATTTCGCGCCTCTCCTGCCGCCGCGCACCGGTCGTCATGGCCGCCCACCCGCCGAAGATCCGCATCGCCACCCGCGAGAGCCGCCTCGCCATGCGCCAGACCGAGATGGTCGGCGCGGCCCTCGTCGCGCGCCACCCGGGCCTCGCGATCGAGGTCGTGGGCATGACGACGAAGGGCGACCGCATCCTCGACCGGCCGCTCGCGCAGGTCGGCGGCAAGGGGCTCTTCATCAAGGAGCTGGAGGTGGCGCTCGCGGAGGACCGCGCCGACATCGCGGTGCACTCGATGAAGGACGTGCCCATGGAGCTCGCCGCGGGCTTCGCGCTCTCGACCTTCGGGCCGCGCGAGGACCCGTCGGACGCCTTCGTCTCGCTCGTCCACGCGGGCCTCGCCGAGCTCCCCGCGGGCGCGGCCGTGGGCACCTCGAGCCTGCGGCGCGAATGCCAGCTGCGCCGAGCCTACCCGCGGCTCGCGATCAAGCCCCTGCGCGGCAACGTGAACACGCGGCTCGCGAAGCTCGAGGCCGGCGACTTCGACGCCATCATCCTCGCGGCCGCGGGCCTGCGGCGCCTGGGGCTGGGCGAGCGGGTCCGCGCCCTCGTGCCCCCGGCGGTCTCGCTCCCGGCGATCGGCCAGGGGATCCTCGGCATCGAGTTCCGCGCCGGGCGCGAGGACCTCGCGCGGCTCCTCGCCCCCTTCTCCGACCCGGCCACGGCGGCGGCGGCCGAGGCCGAGCGCGCCTTCGGCCTCGTGGTCGAGGGCAGCTGCGAGGTGCCCCTGGGAGCGCTCGCCCGCGTGGCGGACAACGCCCTCGTCCTCGAGGGATTCATCGGCCTGCCCGACGGCACCCGGCTCGTGCGCGAGAAGGCCGAGGGGCCCGCGGGCGAAGCGCGCTCGCTCGGCCTCGCCCTCGGGGAGCGGTTGCTCGCCGCCGGGGGACGCGAAATCCTCGCCGAGCTCGTCCGGGCAGGAGCGTGAGCGCCGCTCGCCGCCTCGAGGGCCTCGGGGTGGTGATCACCCGGCCCGGCCAGGCGGCCGCCGCCCTCGCCGCCGCCCTCGCGGCCGAAGGCGCGCGCGCCATCGTCTTCCCCACCCTGGAGATCCGCCCCGTGCCTTCCACGCCCGCGCGGGAGGCGGCGCTCGACCTGCTTCCCGCCTGCCCGCTCGCGATCTTCGTGAGCGCGAACGCCGTCGAGCACGGCCTCGCCGCGGCGCGCGCGCGCGGACCCTGGCCCGCGGCCACGCGAGTGGCGGGCATCGGCGAGGCGACGGCCGAGCGCCTCAGGAACTCCGGCTTCCCCGAGGTGATCTCACCCGCGGAGCGCTTCGACAGCGAATCGCTGCTGGCGCTGCCCGAATTGCAGGCGGTGGAAGGGCGAAATATCATCGTGTTCCGGGGCGAGGGCGGCCGCGAGCGCCTCAAGGAAGCGCTCGAGGCGCGCGGGGCGCGAGTAACCTACGCGGAGTGCTACCGCCGCGAGCGGCCCCGCTCGGACCCGCGCGAGGTCGCCGCGGCGCTGGAGAAAGGCGAGGTGCAGGCCGTGAGCGCGTTGAGCGCCGAGTCGCTGGTGAATTTCGTCGCCCTGCTCGACGAGGCGGCGCGCGCGCGCCTTTCGGGCGTGGCGCTCGCCGTGCCCCACGCCGCGATCGGCGACCACCCCGAGGCGCGGCGCTTCGGCCGCCTTCTCGTCACCGCTCCCGGCTCCCGGGGGCTCGCCGACGCCCTCGCCACGCTGCGCCAGACCCCATGACGGACATCGAGCCTTCCCCGCCTCCCGAGGAATTCCGCGCGAAGGGCGCGCGCCGCGACGGGGGCCTGCCGGCGCGCCTCGCCGCGGGGCTCGCGATCGCCGTCCTCGCGGCCTGCGCGTGGTTCGCGTGGGACGCGCGCCAGGCCGTGCGCTCCCTCGAGGCGAGCGCGGGCGGACGCCTCGCCGAGCTCGGCGCCGAGAGCGCCCAGGCGAAAGTCGCCCTCGCCCAGGCGCAGGCCTCGCTCAAGGAATCCCAGGCGCGCATCGCCGAGCTGGAGTCGCGCATCGCCGACACCCAGGAAAGCCGCGTCGCGGTCGAGGAGATGTACAAGGAGCTCTCGAAGAGCGCCGACGACCGCCTGCTCGCCGAGATCGAGCAGATGCTCGTGCTCGCCGCGCAGCAGCTGCAGCTCGCGGGCAACGTGCGCGGCGCGCTCGCGGCGCTGCAGGCCGCGGACCAGCGCCTCGCCCGCGCCGAGAAGCTCGCCGTCGCGCCGCTGCGCCGCGCCCTCGCCCAGGACATGGACCGGCTGAAGGCGCTCCCCCAGGTCGACACGGTGGGCATCGCCGTGAAGCTCGACAACCTCGTCGCCCAGGCCGACACGCTGCCGCTCGTCATCGCCGAGACCCTCCCCCCGACGCGCGTCGCCTCGCGGGCGCGACCTCTCGAGGAGCCCGGGTTCGCGCGCGCGGCGCGTGACTTCTGGGAGGAGATGAAGGCGCTGGTGCGCATCCGCGAGCTCGACAACGCGGACGCCGCGCTCCTCGCGCCCTCCCAGAGCTACTTCCTGCGCGAGAACCTGAAGCTGCGCCTGCTCGCCGCGCGCGTGGCCCTCCTCGCCCGCGACGAGATCTCGTTCCGCGACGACCTGCGCGCGGCGCAGATCTGGATCCAGCGCTACTTCGACCCCAAGGCGCGGGCGAACGTCCAGGCGCTCGCCACCCTCAAAGGGCTCGCGGAAAGCCCGGTGGCGATCAGCGTGCCCGACATCAACCCGAGCCTCGTGGCGGTGAGGAACGCCCGCGCCGCCCGGGAGAAGGCGCGCTAGGACGATGCGCTTCGCCATCTGGTCGGTCCTCCTCGCCGTCCTCGCCGTGGGCGTGGCGCTGCTCGCGCGCCACTCGACGGGCTACGTCGTGATCGTGGCCTCGCCCTGGAGGATCGAGCTCTCGCTCAACCTCCTGGTCGTCCTCGTGCTCGCGGGCTACCTCGCGTTCTACCTCGTCACGCGCCTGGCCTCGACGCTCATCGCGATCCCCGCGCGCGTGCGCGCCTACCGCGAGGAGCGCACGCGCTCGAAGTCGCGCCACGCGCTCAACGACGCGCTGCTCGCCTTCTTCCAGGGCCGCTACGCCACGGCGGAGAAGAGCGCCGCCTCGGCCCTGGGCGGCGAGGAGACGAAGGGCGTGGCCGCGATCATCGCGGCGAGGAGCGCCCACGAGCTCGGCCGCTTCAGCGAGCGCGAGCAGTTCCTCGACCAGGCCAAGGGCGCGGCCCCCGAGGTCGACCAGGCACGGCTCACCACGCTCGCCGACATGCTCGTCTCCCAGGGGCGCCACGAGGAGGCGCTCGCGGTGCTCAAGGATCTCTCGGCGCGCGACGCGCGAAACCTCCGGCTGCTGCGCCTGCGCCTCGCGGCCGAGCAGGCCACGCGCCGCTGGGACGAGGCACTCGCCACCATCGCCGCGCTCGCGAAGCTCGGCGGCCTCGCCGCGGCCGAGGCCGCCTCGGCGCGGCGCCAGGCGCACCTGGGCAACCTCAACCGGAAGGCCCAGGACGCGGGGGCGCTCGCCGCCTACTGGAAGCAGCTGAGCACGGAGATGCGCCTCGACCCGGCGCTCGCCGCCACCGCGGCGCGCTACCACCTCGCGCTCGGCGGCAACGCCGAGGCCCAGGCGATCCTCGAGGAGGCGCTCGCGCGCGACTGGAACGCCGGGCTCGTGCAGCTCTACGGCGAGTGCGCCGGGGCCGACGCCCTGCCGCAGATCGAGCGCGCGGAGAAGTGGCTCCGGAGCCACGCCCGCGACCCGGCGCTGCTGCTCGCGCTCGGCAAGCTGTGCATGCGCCAGGGCCTGTGGGGCAAGGCGCAGAGCTACATCGAGGCGAGCCTCGCCCTCGAGCCCACCCACGACGGCCACATGACGCTCGCCGCGCTCATGGAGCGCCTCGGCAAGCCCCAGGAAGCGGGACGGCACTTCCGCCGCAGCGCCGAGCTGGCGGGCTAGGTCCACGAGCGGCGGGCCGCGCCCGCCGGAAAGGGAGGATGCCATGCTGCGCGAGTACGCCGCCCTCACCCTCGCCGGGCTCGCGCCCGGCGCGCACGTCGCCGAGCCGCCCGAGCCCGAGCGCGTCGGCCTCGACGATCCCGCCTTCTCGGTCATGACCGACCTCGCGGCGATCCCGGCGGCGAGCATCGCGCCCGAGCGCAGCATCGAGGAGGCCAACACGCTGATGGTCGAGCGCCGCGTGCGCCTGCTCTTCGTCCTCGACGCCGATCGCGCGATCGCCGGCGTCATCACCGCGACCGACATCCTCGGCGAGAAGCCCATGCGCTTCATGCGCGAGCGCGGGATCGCGCGCAACGAGGTGCTCGTCGAGGACATCATGACCCCCGCCACGCTGCTCGAGGCGATCACCATGCAGGACGTCGCGCAGATGCGCGTCGGCCACATCCTCGCCACGCTCAGGGCGGTGCGGCGCCAGCACCTGATGGCCGCCGAGGACGGCGGCCGGCGCGTGCGGGGCCTGTTCTCCGCGAGCCGCGTCGCGCGCCAGCTCGGCATCGAGGTCCAGACCACGGAGGTCGCGCTGACCTTCTCGGAAATCGAGGCCGCGCTCGCGCACTAGCGATCGACGAGGAACCGCCTCGCCGCGGCGCACGCGAAGTTCCCCTGCCGGGTCCCCGGGCGCTTCGACATCGCCGGATCGGCCTCGCGCCCGGCCGGGCGCGAGGCCGCTATTTCTTCGGGTCCACCGAGTAGGTGAAGGCGTCGCAGAAGAACTCGTCCTCGGGGAGCGCGCGCTCCTCGACGAAGCTCTTCCTCGCCACGTCGGTCATCGCGGGAGCGCCGCAGGCGTAGACCTGGTAGCCGGCGAGGCTCGGGAAATCGTCGAGCACCGCCTTGTGCACGAGCCCCGTGCGCCCCGTCCAGCGGTCGCCGGGCAGGGGATCGGAGAGCACCGGGATGAAGGTGAAGTTGCGATGCTCCGCGGCCCAGCGCCCCGGCAGGTCCGGCAGGTAGAGGTCCTTGAGCGAGCGCACGCCCCAGTAGAGGACCATCTCGCGCTCGAGCCCCTGGTGGAAGGCGTGCTCGACGAGCGACTTGATCGGCGCGAAGCCCGTGCCGCCGGCGAGCAGCACCATCGGCTTGTCGGAGTCCTCGCGCAGGAAGAAGGTGCCCAGCGGGCCCTCGAAGCGCAGGATCGCGCGGTCCTTCATCTCCTCGAAGACGTACTTCGAGAACGCGCCGCCCGGGGTGCGGCGCACGTGCAGCTGCAGGTGCTGGTCGTCGTGCGGGGCATTGGCCATCGAGTAGCTGCGCCGCTTGCCCTCCTTCATCAGGATGTCCACGTACTGCCCGGCGAGGAACTGCAGGCGCTCGCCGGCGGGAAGCTTGAGGTAGAGGATCGCGACGTCCTCCGCGGGCTTCTCGATCCTCTCGACGCGCGCCGGCAGGGTGCGGATCTTCAGGTCGCCCGCGCCGGCGAGCTCGCGCACCTCGAAGACGATGTCGGTCAGCGGCCGCGTGCAGCACACGAGCGCCTTGCCGGCAGCCTTCTCCGCGGCGGACAGCGCCCGCTCCTGGTGGTCGCCGTACTCGAGCTCGCCCGAGCGCAGCACGCCCTTGCAGGCGCCGCAGGCGCCGTTGCGGCAGCCGTAGGGCAATCCGATGCCCTGGCGCAGGCCCGCGGCGAGAACCGTCTCGCCGGGATTCACGGTGAAGGTGTGGCCGCTGGGCTCGAGGCGCACGAGGCGGGCGGCCGGCGGCGCGGGCGCGGGGGTTTCAGCCAATTCGGGAGCTTCCTGTCGGGTGCGGGCGCCGCGATCGGGCGCGCCCGGCGGTGCCGGGCGAGGGCGATTCTACCGCAACGCGGGGCGTGGCCCCGGCGCGTTCTCAGCGGGCGCGGCGGAACTCCCCGTCGATGATCGTGCCGCCGGCGCGAACCCGGACGGGCTCGGGCTGCGAGCGGGGACCGGGCAGGAGGAGCAGCGTCAGGGCGATGAGGTCCGACACGACGCCGGGGAAGATGAGGAAGAAGCCCGCGACCACGGTCCGTGCGCTCGCGATCAGCGCGGCGATCGGGTAGCGCCCCTCGGCGAGCGCCGCGGCCAGCCGGGCAATGAGGGCGAAGCGCGCCTCCTTGATCAGCGCCGCCCCGGCGCAGGCGGCGAGAACCACCCATGCGAGCACCCACCAACCGTGGGACTCGCCCAGGCGCACGAGCACCACGATTTCCAGCACCGGGAATCCCAGTAGAATCGCCAGCAGAAGCAGCCGCATCACCGCATCACCTCGAACTCGTCCTCGGGCCGTCACCGGCCGGGAAAATCCCCGCCATGGCCGTCATCGTCCTGCTCACCAACCTACCCGACTCCGAGTCCGCTTTCAATCTCGCCCGGGACCTGGTCCGGCTCAGACTCGCGGCCTGCGTGAACGTTCTCGCGCCGGCGACGTCCTTCTACCGCTGGGAAGGCCGCGAGGAGCAGGCGAGCGAGGTGCCCGTGCTGATCAAGGCCGAGGCGGGCCGCTACGAGGAGCTCGAGAGCGCGATCCGCAGCCGACACCCCTACGAAGTGCCCGAGATCGTCTCCTGGGAGATCGAGCGCGGGTCCGCCGACTACCTCGCCTGGGTGGAGCGCGAATCGCGCCCGCCGCCTGCCAAATGACCATGAGAACCGCTTTCGCCCTTGCCCGCCTCTTCCTGGCCACCGTCCCGCTCGCCGCGCAAGCGGCCTACACCGACGAGCCGATGGACCCCGAGAAGGCCTTCCCGGTGACCGCGCGCCTCGTCGCCCCGGCGGCGGCCTCCTCGCCCGGGGGGCCGCGCCACGGAATCGACCTCGAGTTCCGGGTCCCGGAGGGCTATTACCTCTACAACGGGCGCTTCAAGGTCGAGGTGCGGCCGGCCGGGCTCCCGCTCGGGCCCCTCGCCGTGCCCCCGGGGCTCGCGAAGGATGACCCCTTCATCGGTCCCGCGGAGATCCACAAGAAGGACGTCACGCTCCACCTGCCGTTCACGGCAGCGGCGGCTCCGGGGACCTACACGCTCCAGGTGACCGCCCAGGGCTGCGCCGAGGACCGGGTCTGCTACGCCCCCTTCACCCAGAGCCTGCGCCTCGCCATCCCGCCGGGGTACGCGGCCGGGGATTCCCGCCCCCGGTCGCGGCCGTGAAGGCGCGCCTCGCCTTCGCCGGCGTCGCGGTCCTCGCGGTGCTCGCGGGAGCCGCCCTCTTTTTCGGCGCTCGCATGCCCGGCTCCGCGGCGGTGACCCCCGCGGCGGACGCCACACCCGGGGCGATCTACTCGGCCCGGTTCCTCGATACCGGCGGCAACCCCCGCTCGCTCGGCCAGTTCGAGGGCCAGCTTGTGGTCGTCAACTTCTGGGCGACCTGGTGCACTCCCTGCCGCGAGGAGATGCCCGCCTTCGTGCGGCTCCAGGAGCGCTGGGCCGGCCGCGGCGTCCAGTTCGTCGGGCTCGCCGCGGACGAACCCGACAAGGTTGCCCGGTTCGGGCGGGAGCTCGCGATCAACTACCCCCTTTGGACCGGAGACCCCGACGTGATGCCGCTTTCGAAGCGGCTCGGGAACCGTCTCGGAGTCCTCCCCCACACCGTGATCCTCGACCGGCAGGGAAGGGTGGTCGACAGCCGGATCGGCATCTATGAGGAGTCCGCTCTCGAGGCTCTATTTGTCACAATCTCTGCGAAACAGCAGTGATATTCATCGATCGTCTCGATAAGGAGCGCTTCGTTCTGGGAACATGCCCCCTAACGGAGTGCCGGCGCTTACCCCCAAGCGCGATTCATGCCCGCGAAGCCCCGGCGAAGAACTTGCTGTCCACCCCGGCTTATTTCGGATTGCAGAACTTCGGCTAAAACTAGACATCTTGCCGGGACTTGCGGCAAACTCGCCGCCCATGCCAAAGATCCTGGTCCTTCACGGCCCCAACCTGAACCTCCTGGGAGACCGCGAGCCGAAGCATTACGGCCGAGACACGCTCGAGGAGATCGACCGGCGCCTGGTCGAGCTCGGAAAGCAGGCCGGGATTGCCGTGTCGTCGTTCCAGAGCAACGCCGAGGCCCCCCTGATCGAGCGGATCCACGCGGCGAAAGGCGACGAAACGGCCTACATCATCATCAATCCTGCCGCCTTCACGCATACCAGCGTCGCCCTCCGGGACGCGCTCGCCGCGGTCGGCATCCCCTTCATCGAGGTGCACCTCTCGAACGTCCATGCACGCGAGCCGTTCCGGAAGCATTCCTACTTCTCGGACCTCGCCGTGGGCGTGATCTCGGGCCTCGGGCCCGCGGGATACGAGCTCGCGCTCGAGGCGGCGATCCGCAACCTCCGGGCCGCGAAGGCCTGAGCGGGGCCGGGAAAAGCCATGGACCTCAGGAAACTGAAGAAGCTGATCGACCTCGTCCAGGAATCGGGGATCGGGGAGATCGAGATCACCGAGGGCGAGGAGAAGGTCCGGATCAGCCGGCAGGTGGCCGGCCCGCCGCTGGTGATGGCCTCCGGGTCGATGCCCGCCGTGGCAGCCGCCCCGGCCTCCGCGACGGGCCCGAGCGCGGGAGCCGCCACGGCCACCCCCGCGGAGCCCGCCGGCCACACGCTCAAGTCGCCCATGGTCGGGACCTTCTACCGCGCGCCCTCGCCCGGGGCACCGGCCTTCGTCGAGGTCGGCCAGGCCGTCTCCAAGGGGCAGACCCTGTGCATCATCGAGGCGATGAAGCTGCTGAACGAAATCGAGTCCGACGCCTCCGGGGTCGTGAAGGCGATCCTCGTCGAGAACGGGCAACCGGTCGAGTACGGCCAGGCGCTCTTCGTCATTGAATAGTCACCGACCCGACCCGCCGTTTCGCACCTGACGATGTTCGAGAAGATCCTCATCGCCAACCGCGGCGAGATCGCGCTTCGCATCCAGCGCGCCTGCCGCGAGATGGGCATCAAGACCGTCGCGATCCACTCCGAGGCCGACGCCGACGCCAAGTACGTGATGCTCGCCGACGAGTCGGTGTGCATCGGCCCGCCGCCGTCGCGCGACAGCTACCTCAACATCCCGGCCATCATCAGCGCCGCCGAGGTCACCGACGCGCAGGCGATCCACCCGGGCTACGGGTTCCTGTCGGAGAACGCGGACTTCGCCGAGCGCGTCGAGAACTCGGGTTTCGTCTTCATCGGCCCGACCGCGGCCTCGATCCGGATGATGGGCGACAAGGTCGCGGCCAAGGCCGCGATGAAGAAGGTGGGCATTCCCTGCGTGCCCGGCTCCGAGGGGGCGCTGCCCGAGGAGCCCCGGGAGATCCGGCGCGTCGCCTCCGCGGTCGGCTACCCGGTGATCATCAAGGCCGCGGGCGGCGGCGGCGGGCGCGGCATGCGCGTCGTGCACACCGAGGCCGCGCTCGTGAACGCGGTGAACACCACCCGCGCCGAGGCGCAGAACGCCTTCGGCAACCCCGTGGTCTACCTCGAGAAGTTCCTCGAGAACCCGCGCCACATCGAGATCCAGGTCCTCGCCGACGAGCACAAGGGCGCGATCTACCTCGGCGAGCGCGACTGCTCGATGCAGCGGCGCCACCAGAAGATCATCGAGGAGGGCCCGGCGCCGCACATCAAGCCGCGCCTGATCGAGCGCATCGGCGAGCGCTGCGCCGAGGCCTGCCGCAAGATCGGCTACCGGGGCGCGGGAACCTTCGAGTTCCTCTACCAGGACGACGAGTTCTACTTCATCGAGATGAACACGCGGGTGCAGGTCGAGCACCCCGTCACCGAGATGATCACGGGCGTGGACATCGTGCAGGAGCAGATCCGGATCGCCGCCGGCATGAAGCTCAAGCTCCGGCAGCGCGACGTCGTGAAGCGCGGGCACGCGATCGAGTGCCGCATCAACGCCGAGAACCCGGTGACCTTCGTGCCCTCGCCGGGGCGCATCACGCAATACCACGTCGCGGGCGGCCCCGGCATCCGCTACGACTCGCACGCCTACGACAACTACTACGTCCCCCCCTACTACGACTCGCTCATCGGCAAGCTCATCGCCTACGGCGACAGCCGCGAGCAGGCGATCGCGCGCATGCGCGTGGCCCTCTCGGAGATGGTGATCGAGGGAATCCACACCAACATCGCGCTCCACCAGGAGCTCATGAACGACGCGGCGTTCGTGCGCGGCGGCATGAGCATCCACTACCTGGAGGAGAAGATGGCGGCGCTCAAGGCCATCCAGGCCGACCTCTAGCGGGCCGCCCCGCGAGCGAGCGAGAGCCCGGGACATGGCCTGGCAGCGCGTGGCACTCGTGGTGGCCGGGAGCGAGGCCTTCGCGCTCGCCGATGCCTTCGAGGCCGCAGGGGCGCTTTCCACGGACATCGCCGACGCGGACGCGGGCACCCCCCGGGAGGACGCGGTGTTCGACGAACCCGGGGCCGGGCCCGGCGCCGACCCCTCGCGCTGGGCGCGCGCCCGCGTGAGCGCGCTGTTTCCCGAGGGCGCGGACGCCGCGCGTGCCGCGGGCGAGGCGCTCTCGGCCGCGGGCGTGAGCGCGCTCGCGGGCGCGAGCCTCGAGCGGCTGGAGGATGCCGACTGGGTCGCCCGGACCCAGGCCCAGTTCGCGCCGATCCGCGCGGGCGGGCGCCTGTGGATCGTCCCGAGCTGGCACGCGGCGCCCGACCCGGGCGCGGTCAACGTCGCGCTCGACCCCGGGGCCGCGGTCGGCACCGGCACGCACCCGACCACGCGCATGTGCCTGCGCTGGACGGCACGCCAGGCCCCGGCGCTCGCGCCGCGCTGGACGCGTGTGCTCGACTACGGTTGCGGCTCGGGCATCCTCGCGATCGCCGCGCTCAAGCTCGGCGCGGCGAGCGCCACCGGCGTGGACATCGATCCGCTCGCGCTCGAGGCGGCGCGCTACAATGCCCGGCGTAACGGCGTCGGGCTCGCGCTCGCGATCGCGGGCGAGCCGATCGCGCACGCCGCGAGCATCACCGTCGCCAACATCCTCGCCAATCCCCTGCGCATGCTCGCCCCGCTCCTCGCCTCGCACACCGCCGCCGGCGGCTCGATCGCGCTCTCCGGCGTCCTTCCGGGCCAGGCGGCCGAGGTGGCCGCGGCCTACGCGCCGTGGTTCGAGATCGGCGTCGAGCGCGAGGAGGAGGGCTGGGCGCTTCTCGTCGGCACGCGCAGGGCCTAGGGCGATGCTCGTCACCACCTGCACGCACTGCCTCGCGCGCTTCCGCGTCTCGCCGCAGCAGCTCAACGCACGGCAGGGGCAGGTGCGCTGCGGGCGCTGCCACGAGGTCTTCAGCGGCTTCGAGGCGCTCGAGCGCTTCCCGGACGACGACACGGGCACGCGCCTGCTCGCGGCCCGCGAGGCGGCGGGTGCCGGCGACGCCGGCGGGGAGGCCACGCCCGACGCGGTCGCCTCCCTCCTGCGCGAGGAGCTCCCCGAGATCGAGGACCTCGGGGAACCCGCGCCGCTGCCGCCGCCCGAGCCGGCCGCGAGGCCGGCGGCCCCGGAAAGCGCGGCTGCGCCCCCGCGCCCGGTCGAGTTCGAGGCGTTCACCGAGGCCGCGCCCCCGCCGCGCCCTTCGCGCGCCTGGTCCTTCGGGGTGGCCCTGCTCGCCGTGGTGAGCGCAGCCCAGCTCGCCTTCGCGTACCGGGCGCAGATCGCGATGCACTATCCGGTGCTTCGGCCCTGGCTCGAGTCGGCGTGCGAGGTCGCCGGTTGCGTCGTTCCCTGGGTCAACGACGAGGCCCTGCTCAAGCTCGAGGACTCGGAGCTGCTCGAGGTTCCGGGCAAGCCCGGCGAGATCGCGCTCGGGGCGCGCATCCGCAACCTCGCCCCCGCGGCGCAGGAGTTCCCGCACCTCGAGCTCACGCTCACCGACCTCACCGGACAGGCGGCGGCGCGCCGCGTGCTGCGCCCCGTCGACTACCTCGGGCGGGCGCCCGTGCACGGCGAGGTGATGGCCGCGGGCTCGGAGCTCGCCATCCAGCTGCGCCTCGAGACGCCGCGGCTCAAGGCGACGGGCTACGAGCTGCTGCTCTTCTATCCCTGAGCCGGGGCGCGCTCAGGCACGCGCGCCCTCGCGCAGGTTCTCGATCATCGAGTCCACGGCCCGGTCGACGAGCGGCGCGCCGTCGATGATGCGCGCCTCGCCCTGACGCATCTGCTCGGCGAGCGCCTCGGGCGAGATCGACACGGCGTTCGCGGCGCACGCGGGGTTGGTGAAGAGGTAGACGCCCTTGGCCGGGCTGATCCAGGTCAGGCGCGCGCGCAGCGCCGAGGCGCCGGGCCGCGCGAACTCCACCCAGGTGCCTCGCTTGAGGTTCGTCCAGATGCCGGTGCGCGTGAAGACGTTGCGCGTGGAGCCCCGGCCCCGGGGCGTGCGCAGGCGGATCTCCTCGACCTTCAGGTCGCCTTGCGAGAGCAGCTCGCGCTCGATCGCCGGCGCCGAGGGTTCGGGCTCGGGGGCGGGCGGCGGCGCCTCGGGAACGACGGCGAGCCCGCGCAACCCCGCCTTGACCGCCGCGGCGTGGCAGTCGACGAGCGCGCCGAGGAAGGCCTCGCGCTTGGCTTCCTCGATCTCGCCGCGCACGAGGCCCTCGTGAAGGCTCCTGAGCATTCCGGGCAGCATCGTCACGAGCCGCTTGCGGTCCTCGGCGCTCGCCTTGGGCTCGACGCTCCAGAGCAGGTCCTCCATCGTGGCGAGCAGACTCGTCCAGGCGGGGGCGCTCTCGCCCTCCGCGCGGTGCACGGCGGCGAGCGCGCGTACCCAGGTTTCGCCGAGCATGGCGCGCAGGGGCGCGGGGACCCAGGCGCGGGCGGCGAGCCGCCGCGCCACCTCGTCCTCGGCCGTGAGCCGCGCGATCTCGGTGCGCTCGCGCTCCTCGATCCAGCGCGCCGAGCGCTCGACGATCTCGGCCTCCTCGCGCTCGCGCGCCGCGAGGAAGGCCTCGACCTCGGCCACCAGCGTCTCGAAGATCGCGAAGTCGGTGTCGAACTCGGCGCCCACGCGATTCACGACCCGGTCGATGAGCGTGAAGGCCGCACCCCCGTTCACGCTCGTGTCGTCGAGCCCGATCGCGAGCTCGGCGAGCCGGTCGAGCAGGCGGCGCGCCGGATGCGACTTCGAGGAGAAGAACCCCTTGTCGAGCAGGGCCACCTTGAGCGTCGGGATCTGCAGCCGCGAGAGGACCGACTTCACGCTCGCCGGGATCTGGCGGTCGTCGAAGACGTAATCGAAGAGCATGGCCACGATGTCGACCGTCATCGCGTCGACCGCCGAGAGCTGGGAGCTTCCGGGCGCGGCCCGCAGGCCGCGCAGCACGTTCACGAGCGCCTCGTCCGCGCCCGGAACCGCCGGCATCGGCGCGCCCTGCATGCGCGTGAGCTCGCTCACGAACGCCTGGGGCACCACGCCCGCCGGCGGCAGCGCGAGGGTGCCCGGGGCGCCGGGGACGACGCCCGCCTGGGCGGCCTGCCCGAGGAATTGCGCGAGCGTGCGGAACACGTCGGTCGGCGCTCCGGGCTCGGCGCCCGGGGCGGGGCGCCTGGCCGCCTCCGGCGCGTTCGCCGCACGGCGCACCACGGGGCGGATCTCGGGCAGGATCTGGCGCTGCACGAGGTGGGAGTTGAGGTCGTGGTAGACGCGCTGCAGGTCGGCCCCGACGTGCTGCTCGAACTGCCGCAGCAGCGTGAGGCGCACCTTGATTCCCGCCTCGATCTGGTCGCACGCGTCCTTGAGGGCGGCGCAGATCGTCGCCGGGCTGATCGGGTTCGCCTCGTCCTGGAGCTCGGGCCGCTCGAGGAGGAAGCCCATGCGCTCGTTGAGCGCGAAGAGCTCGCCCTCGCAGGCGCTCTTCAGCTTGCGCGCCATCTCGGAGACCGCGATCGACTCCTCGAGCGCCTCGTCGTCGACGAGGCGCAGCTCCCCGGGCGCGGGCGCGGTGAACGACGACAGGTTCTCGCCGCGCACGGTGCGGTTGAAGAACTCGACGAAGTAGCGCCGGAACGCCGCCTCGATCACGGGGCGCTTGTCGCGGGCCTGGGCGCGCGCGTCGAGGTAGACGTTCTGGGCGTCGCGCTCCGTGGCCTTCTCGGCGAGCTGGAAGAGGTCGTCCTCGACCCGGTCGAGCATGCCCGCGAGCGAGGCGGCGATGCGGTCGAGCGCGAGCTCGCGGCAGTCCTTGAGGACGCCGGCCGATTCCTGCGGGGTGAGCCGCGCGCGCGCGCGGGTGGTCGCCCAATGCGCGCACGTTGCCGTTCGTGGCGTTCGCCATGTCGCACCGCCTTTCCGGGGCAGGCCCTGGAAGGGGGGACGCATGCGGGCGGGAGGGCGGGCCGTGCGCCCAAGGGGGCGGCGGCCGAAGGGGCGGGTGCTACCGCCCTCACGACTCTCTGGTAATCCCGCTGTCATAGGGCCCCGCGGGCCCCTTAGACCGGTAACTTTGCGTCCCCACCTTTCGATGGGTTTGCCCTGTTTCAGAAAACCGTGCGCCGACAGGGATGTCGAGGACCCGCACCGGAACCGGCGCGGAACCTGCTTTGGTGTGACCTACTCTGGCGGAAGCCGCCGTGCCGTGTCAATGCCGCTCGTCCGGACATTCCGGCCGGTCGTCCGGCGAGGTGAGCGCTTCCCCACCAACGCTATAATCCGCGCCATGACCATCCTCGTGTGCGGCTCCATGGCCTACGACACCATCATGGTGTTCGGCGACCAGTTCAAGAACCACATCCTTCCCGACCGCATCCACATCCTCAACGTCGCCTTCCACGTGCCGGTGCTGCGGCGCGAATACGGCGGTTGCGCGGGCAACATCGCCTACAACCTGAAGCTGCTCGGAGACGACCCCCTGATCATGGCGACGGTCGGGCACGACTTCGAGCCCTACTCGCGCCGCCTCGAGGCGCTATCGCTCTCCCAACGCCATGTCCGGCGCCTCGACGACCAGTTCACCGCGCAGGCGTTCATCACCACCGACGTCGACGACAACCAGATCACCGCGTTCCACCCCGGGGCGATGGACTTCTCGCACCTGAACCGCGTGGCCGACTGCCCCGGCGCGACGCTCGGCATCGTCTCGCCCGACGGGCGCGAGGGCATGATCGGGCACGCGCGGGGCTTCGCCGAGGCGAAGGTGCCCTACCTGTTCGACCCGGGCCAGGGGCTGCCGCTCTTCACCGGCGAGGAGCTGCTCGAACTCATCGCCCCCGCGGCCGGCCTCACGGTGAACGACTACGAGGCGGGCGTGGTCGAGAAGAAGACCGGGCGCGGCATCGCCGAGATCGCGAAGATGGTCGAGGCGGTCGTGGTCACGCGCGGCGCCGAGGGCTCGATCGTCTACACCGGTGGCCAACAAGTCCACGTCCCGGCCGTCGAGCCCGAGGGGCTGGTCGACCCGACCGGCTGCGGGGACGCGTTTCGCGCAGGCCTCCTCCACGGGCTCGCGCGCGGCTGGGGCTGGGTGCGCGCCGCGCGCCTCGCCTCGGTCATGGGCTCGATCAAGATCGCGCATCGAGGCGGCCAGAATCACCGCCCGGCGCGCGAGGCGATCGGCGCGAGGCTCGGCCAGGCGTTCGCAGAGGCGCTCTAGAGGGGGCGCATCCGGGAAGGCGACCTTCCCGTAGCTCAGAGAACAAGGAGACGGCGATGGACAGGATGAAGACGGCGGCGGTCGTGGCGTTGGCGGCGGTGGCGCTGGGCGGCTGCGCGGCCCCCGGCATGGGCAGCCGCGATTACACGCCCTACGACGTGCGCAACGAGCAGAGCGTGCGCTTCGGCGTCGTGGAGTCCGTGCGCGAGGTGCGCATCGACCTCGGGCAATCCGGGGTGGGCGTCACCGCGGGCGCGGCCCTGGGCAGCATCGCCGGCGCGCAGATGGGCAAGGGCAGCGGGTCGGCCGCGGGCGCCATCGCGGGCGCGGTCGCTGGCGGGCTGATCGGCCAGGCGATCGAGGGCGACACGAACAAGCGCATGGGCGTGGAGATCACCGTGCTCCTCGACAGCGGCCGCTACATCGCGGTCACGCAGGAGGCGGACGAGGCCTTCCGCGCGGGCGACCGCGTGCGCATCCTCTCGGGCTCGGGCGTCACGCGCGTCACCCACTGAGGGAGCGGCCGTCCCCGTGGGACAATGCGCGGGCCCGCATTCCCCGCCCGCGAGAACGTGACCCACCCCAGGACGCCGCGCGTCGTCCGCATCATCCGCTGGACCCGGACCCTCGGCCACGTCGCCACGGCCACGGTCCTGCTGCGCGTGGTCTTCCCCCGCGCCTCGCGCGGCACCCGGCGCCGGCTCACGGGCTGGTGGTCGGCGAAGCTGCTGCGCATCCTCAACATCTCGGTGGTCGTGGAGGGCACCCCGCCCCCGGATCACGACGAAAGCGCCTTCGTCGCGGCCAACCACATCTCCTGGGCCGACATTCCCCTGATCTCGAGCGTGCGCCCCACGCGTTTCGTCGCCAAGAGCGAGATCCGCGACTGGCCGGTGGCGGGCTGGATCTGCGAGCGCGCGGGGACGATCTTCATCCGGCGTGCGCGGCGCCACGACACGGCGCGCATCAACGACCTCGTGCACGCCGCGCTCGTCGAGGGCGACTGCGTGGGCCTGTTCCCGGAGGGCACGACGACGGAAGGCGACCGGCTGCTCAAGTTCCACAGCTCGCTCTTCGAGCCGGCGGTGGCCAATGCCGCGCACGTCTATCCCGCGGCGATCCGCTACGAGCACCCCGACGGGACGCTGTGCCGCGCGGCCGCCTACGTGGGCGAGATCTCCTTCGTGCAGTCGCTCGGACTCGTCATCCGCCAGCGCGAGACGGTCGCGCGCATCACCTTCGGCGAGAGGATCCTGCCCGACGGGCGCACGCGGCGCGAGGTCGCCGCCCACGCCTTCGAGCGCGTGTCTAGTCTTCTGAGCCTTCCCGGGCCGGACAGGGCACCGCGAACGGCTTCCGGTCGCCAAGGCGAACCGCGCTGAGGGTGCGTCCCCACACGCAGCCGGAGTCGAGCGCGAGCAGGTCCTCGCGCAGCACCAGGCCCAGCGCCGACCAGTGGCCGCAGATGAGCGCGTGGCTGCGGCTCGCGCGGCCGGGCGCGTCGAACCACGGCAGGGTCCCCCGGGGCCGGTCGGCGGGCGCCCCCTTGAACGCGAGCACCATGCGCCCCGAGGCATCGACTACGCGCAGCCGCGTCATCGCGTTGATCACGAACCGGTGGCGCTCGGGGCCGGAGAGCGCGGGTGACCAGAGCCCGGGCTCGTCGCCGTACATCTCGCCGAGCAGCGCGCGGTAGTCCGGCCCGCGCAGCGCCGCCTCGACTTCGGCGGCGAGTTCGCGCGCCTCGTCGACGCGCCACTGCGGAACGAGCCCCGCGTGGACCATCGCATGCGAGCCCTCGACGTGCATCAACGGCCGTGCGCGCAGCCACGCGAGCAGCTCGTCGCGGTCGGGCGCGGCGAGCACCTCCCCGAGCGTGTCGCGCGAGCGTCCGCGCGCGAAGCCCTCTGCGCGCGCGAGCAGGTGCAGGTCGTGGTTGCCGAGCACGACGATCGCCGCCTCGCCCAGCGAGCGCACGAAGCGCAGGCAGGCGAGCGAGTCCGGTCCGCGGTTCACGAGGTCGCCCACGAACCAGGCGCGGTCGCGGGCGGGATCGAACCCGATGCGCTCGAGCAGCGCCTCGAGAGGCGCGAGGCAGCCCTGGAGATCCCCGATCGCGTAGTCCGCCATGTGCGCCGCGTCCCGGAAAACGAAAGGGCGACCGCGGTCGCCCTCGCCTCGTCCCGGGCGCCCCGAGACGCCTACTTCGCGGCGGCGACGAGATAGTCGACCGCGGCCTTCACGTCGGCGTCGGCGAGCGCGGCATTGCCGCCCTTGGGCGGCATCGCGCCCTTGCCCTTCAGCACGGAGGCGTACATCGCGTCCTTGCCCGCCTTGGTCCGGGCGGCCCACGCGGCCTTGTCGCCGAACTTCGGCGCGCCCGCCACGCCGGTGGCGTGGCAGGCGACGCAGCCCGCGTCGTAGGTCGCCTTGCCCTTGTCGGCGGGCGTCCCGGCTTTCGCGGGCACCGCGGCCACCGCCACTTTCGCGACCGCGGGGGCGGGCTCGGCGGCGGGTGCCGCGGCCGGCGCCTTCGCATCGCCCTCGAGTGCCAGCTTCGCCACCGGCGCGATGCGTTTCGCCACGGCCTCCGGCGCCATCGACGGATCGTCCTTCAGGGAACGCGAGCCATAGGCGCCGACCGCGAAATGCGCGAGCAGGATGATGCCGACGACGAGCGCGACCGCGCCCAGCGTCACGCCGATGGCGAGCTTCACCGGATGGGTGTCGATGTTGTCCTGGATGGGGTCGTGGTGCTGCGTCATGGCGGCCTCGGCTGCGCGTGCGTCGCGATCGGAAATGCGTGGCGCGGATTATAGCGCGTCGAGCGCGAGCCGCCAGCGATTTCCATGGACGATGAGGCTCGAAATCGTTTAGAATCCGGCACATACGCGCCCGTAGCTCAGCTGGATAGAGTGTTGGTCTCCGAAGCCAAAGGTCGTGGGTTCGACTCCCGCCGGGCGCGCCACCCTTTCCCTCGTCGCCGCATCCCGGTGTCCCTGTGTCCCGCCCCCTGACGGCCGGCGACCCGCCGCCGGCGAAGTCCCCCGCCCTCGCGACGCGCGTCCTCGTCGCCGCCACCACGGGATTCCTGCTGGCGGCCCCGGTCACGGGCTCGGTCGCGCTGCGCCTCGCCTGCCTCGCGCTCGCCGCGGGCGCGCTCATCGCGCTGTCGCGCCGCGAGCGCCTCCTCGCGCCGGGCATCCTGCCTTCGGGCCTCGTGGCCGCGTTCGCCGCGTGGGTGCTGCTCGCGGCCGCTTCCACGGCGTGGAGCGTGCGGCCGGCCTATACGCTTTCGGAGCTGCGCCCGGAGCTCGCCTATCCCGTCATCACGTTCGCGGTCTTCTTCCTCGCCGCCTCCGAGCCCTCGCGCTGGCGGGTCTGGCGCGACGCGCTGCTCGCGGGCGCCGCCGCCCTGTTCCTCGCGGAGTTCGCGCGCGAATCCCTGGGGTCCGGGAACACGCGAACGTGGTATGGCGGCCCCGGCTCCTATTCGACGCACCTCGCGCTCCTCGCCCCGCTCGTGCTCGCGCTCGCCTGGCCCCGCCCCTGGGGCGCGGGCAGGGGCACGGGCGCTCTCGCCGCCGCGTTCCTGGTCCTTTTCGCCGCGGCCTGGTTCACGGGCAACCGCATCGTCTGGGCGGCCTTCTTCGTGTCGATCGCGGTCGCCGCCCTCGCGTGGCGTCGCGCCGGAGGACTCGCCTCGTCCGCGCCGCGCCGCGCCTGGCGCCTCGCCGTGCCCGCGGCCATCGCGATCCTCGTCTTCTTCGCCGCCTCCGTCGCCGAGCGCAGCGAGCGCCTCTGGCCGGGGCGCTCGGACCTCGCCGCCAGCGTGACGGGAGACCTGCGGCCCAGGCTCTGGGCCGTCGGCCTCGCGAAGCTCGGCGAGCGCCCCGTCCTCGGCCACGGCTTCGGGCGCGAGATCCTGGCCGAAGCCTTCCTTCCCGAGACGCCGGGCAACGGCCACCCTCCCGTCACGCACGCGCACAACACCTTCATCGACGTCGCGCTTCAGCTCGGGCTCGCGGGGCTCGCCGTGTTCCTGTGGGTGCTCGCCGCGCTCGCGCGGGAATATCTCGCCCTCCTGCGCCACGGCGCCACCGCGGGCGCCGGCGTCCTCGGCCTCGCGATCCTCGCGGGCTACTTCACCAAGAACCTGACCGACGATTTCCTCTACCGCCACAACGCGCTCGTCTTCTGGGCGCTCAACGGGATGCTCCTCGGCCTCGCGCGGCGCATGGGGAGCGAACGGGCGTGAAGATCCTCGTCGTGCGCCGCGACAACATCGGCGACCTGGTGCTCACCACGCCGGTGTTCCGGGCGCTGCGCGACCGCTTTCCCGGCGCGAGCCTCGAGGCGCTCGTCACGAGCTACAACGCGCCCATCCTCGAGGGCCACCCCGACGTCGACCGCGTGCACGCCTACACCAAGTCGAAGCACGCCGGCTCGAGCGGGGCCGCGTTCACCGCCTGGGCGGGGCGGCTGCGCCAGATGCTCGCCCTGCGCGGGGAGCGCTTCGACTACGTCATCCTGCCCGCGCCGGGCTTCCATCCCCGGCTGATCCGCCTCGCCCGCTTCCTCGACCCGCGGCACATCGTGGCGTTCCTGCCGCCGGGCCGATCGGTGCGCGGCGTCGATCTCCCGGTGGACGATTCCGGCCGCTACGAGCGACACCACCTCGAGTCGACCTTCTTCGCGCTGACGGCGCTGGGCATCCACGGCCCGCCGCCCGCCCCGCGCCTCGCCGCGGCGCCCGCGCCCCGGGCCGCGGGCGCGCCGCTCACCGTGGGAGTGCACGTGAGCGCGCGCCGGCCCCGCAATCGCTGGCCGGAGGCGCGCCACGCCGCGCTCCTGCGCGAGCTTCACGCGCGCTTCGGGGTGCGTTTCCGGCTGCTCTGGGCGCCCGGCGCGGAAGACGACCCGCGCCACCCGGGCGACGACGGCAAGGCCCGGCGCCTGGTCGCGGCCACGCGCCCGGTGCCCGTGGAGCCGGTGGCCACCGCGCGCCTGCGCGACCTCGTGGACGCGCTCGCCGCCTGCGACCTCGTCGTGTGCAGCGACGGGGGCGCGATGCACCTCGCCGCGGCGCTGGGCAAGCCCGTGGTGTGCTTCTTCGGGGATTCGGACGCCGCGCACTGGCGGCCCTGGGGCGTCGCGCACCGGCTCTTGCAGCCCGCCACCCGGGATGCCGCCGACATCCCGGTCGCCGCGGCGATCGAGGCGTTCGCCGACCTCGCGCGCGAGACCGGGCTCGCGCGCGCCGCCTAGCTCGCCTTGCGGCCGTCGGCTGCGCGCACGGCCTTCAGCTTCGGGCGCACGGCCGACTGGAACTCGGGCACGCGGCGCTTGAGGTCGCGGCGCACCTCGGCATCCGTGGGGATGCGGTCCTGCGCGAGCCAGGCGAGGAGATCCTCGAGCCAGTCCGGGTCGACCTCGCGGGCCTTCGCGATCCTGAGCTTCGGGTGCGGCGTGGGCCGCGTGTGCTCGTCGTCCGCGAGCAGCTCCTCGAAGAGCTTCTCGCCGGGCCTGAGCCCCGTGTAGACGATGCGGATCTCGTTCTCGGAGAGCTCCGAGAGGCGGATCATGTCGCGCGCGAGGTCGACGATCTTGATCGGCTCGCCCATGTCCATCACGAAGATCTCGCCGCCGAGCCCCATGCAGCCGGCCTGGAGCACGAGCTGCGCGGCCTCGGGGATCGACATGAAGTAGCGCACCATCTCCGGGTGCGTGACCGTCACGGGCCCGCCCTTGTCGATCTGAGCCTGGAACTTGGGGATGACGCTGCCGGCGCTGCCCAGGACGTTGCCGAAGCGCACCATCTCGAAGCGCGTCGCGCTGCCCGCCTGCATCGCCTGGCAGACCATCTCCGCGAGGCGCTTGGTCGCCCCCATCACGTTGGTCGGGTTCACCGCCTTGTCGGTGGAGACGAAGACGAACTTCTTCACTGCGCAATTGATCGCCGCGCGCGCGACCACGTAGGTGCCGAGCACGTTGTTCTGCACCGCCTCCCAGGCGTTGGCCTCCTCCATGAGGGGAACGTGCTTGTAGGCCGCGGCGTGGAACACGAGCGCGGGGGAGTACTGGTGCATCACCTGGTCGACGCGCTTCACGTTCTTGACGTCGCCGATGACGCTCGCCACGGCGATCTCCGGGAAGAGCTCGCGCAACGCCTCGTCGACCTTGTACATCGCGTACTCGTTCTGCTCGTAGAGCACGAGCATCGCCGGCTGGTAGGCGGCGATCTGGCGGCAGAGCTCCGAGCCGATGGAGCCGCCCGCGCCCGTCACCATCACCACCTGGCCGGTGAGCAGGTCGTGCAGGCCCGCGTCGTCGAGCGTCACGGGATCGCGCTTCATGAGGTCTTCGACCGCCACCTTGCGCACCCGCGCGGCGGTGACCTTGCCCCCGGTCACCGGGTTGAAGGTGGGCACGGTCATCACGGAGACCTTGGCGCGCTTGCAGATCTCCACCACGCGCCGGCGCACCTGGTAGGGCACGGAGGGCATCGCGATGATCGCGTGGCGGACCTTGAGGCGCTGCGCGTAGCGCGGCAGGTCGTCGAGCGCGCCCATCACGCGCACGCCCTGTAGCAGGCGGCCGAGCTTTGCCGGGTCGTCGTCGAGCAGGCCCACCACGCGCCACTCGTGGCTGCGCGCGAGCTGCTTCACGAGGCCGGCGGCGGCGTCGCCCGCGCCCATCACGATCACCGGCATGCCCTGCTCGACCCCCCGGCCGTAGAGGGTCCATTCCTTGAACGAGCGGTAGGCCATGCGCCCGGCGCACATCAGCGCCACGAGGAAGACCGGATAGAGCAGCACCTCGCGGTAGCCGAGGCTCGCGTCGAGCCCCGTCCAGCGAAGGACCGTCGCGAGCGCGACGGTGCCCAGCAGGGCCGCGAAGACGATGCGCTGCACGTCGGGCAGGCTCGTGTAGCGCCAGATCCCCTGGTAGACCCCGAAGAGGTAGTTGGTGGCGAGCTGGATCGGCACGGCGGCGGCGAGCACGCCGAGGAGAACCCCGCCGCGCTCCGCGGCCGCCGGATCGGCGAGCAGCGTCGTGGCGGCGAACCAGGCGAGCACGAGCGCGGTGGCGTCGTGGAGCGCCGCGGCGAGGGCGCGGCTGTCAACGGGCGTGGACTTCACGAAGGCTCCCTGTGGGTCGAAGCAACGCTTGGCGCCGTTTCGATTCTTGTTGTGGAGGCCTCACCGCCCCGGGGAACCGGGACGCTCCCCGCCGCGCGAACGGTCCGCGGCGGGAGGAATGCGGCGCCGGGCGCCGAGCACCAGCGAAACCAGCGCGACGACCCAGAACGCGAGTATACCGCATTGCAGCATGCCTCCTGCCCGGAGCGCCAGGACCGCGCTCGCCGAGACCGCGGCCATCAGCGCCCAGGCCGCGAGCGCCAGTCGCCGGCGCGGCCATCCGGCCAGCGCGATCCGCTGGTAGGCGTGCTCGCGGTGGGCGACCCAGATCCGCTCGCCGCGCGCGAGGCGCGCGAGGAGCGTGATCGACGCATCGACGATGAAGGGCGCGAAGACGAGCGCCGGAAACCACGCGGGCCAGGCGTGCGCGATGGCGCCCGCCGCGCCGATGGATCCGGCGAGGAACCCGAGGGGGATGGAGCCTGCGTCGCCGAGGAACACCCGCGCCGGCGGGAAGTTGAACACGAGGAAGACGGCGCTCGCCGAGGCGAGCGCCGCGCAGGCGAGCGCGATCGCCGGGGCGTGCGGACCCGACGCGGCGAAGGCGAGCGTCCCGAAACCGATGGCCGCCATGCCGCCCGCGAGCCCGTCCGCGCCGTCCATGAAGTTGAAGAGGTTGGTCGTCCACACGAGCATCAGGGCGAGGGCGATCGCTCCCGCCACGCCGAGCCCGGCGAACCCCGGCGCGGGCGATGCGATCGCGAGCACCGCCACGCCGGCGGCCACGCAGTGACCCGGCAGGCGCACGTTCACGGGAAGGCTGCGGAGGTCGTCGGCGAAGGAGAGCAGCGCGAGCGCGGCCGCGCAGGCGATCAGCGCGCCGAGCTGCGCCCCCGCGAGCGCCGCGGCCACGGGCAGGGCGCCCGCCAGCAGGCCGAGCCCGCCCACGCGCGGCGTGGGCACGGTGTGCAGCGAGCGCTCGTTGGGGCGGTCGACGAGGCGGGCGGCGAGCGGCGAGCGGCGAAGCGCGGCGATCGCGAGGAACGCGACCACGGCCGGCACCAGCGTCGCGGCGAGCCATTGGGCGCTCACGGCGCGCGCTCCGCGCGCCAGGCGAGCGCGAGCGCCTCGAGCCCCGCCGCCGCGCCCGTCCGGGGCGACCACCCGAGCATCGCCGTCGTTTCGCCGACGTCGACTTCCAGCGAGCGGGTCAGGCGGCGCATGCGCCCACCCTGGCCGGCGAGGCCCGCGGCGAGTTCGAGCAGCGCGCCCGGGCAGGCGAAGAGCCGCAAGGGTCGCGCGAGGGCCCGGCGCAGGATGCCCACGATCGCGGGCGTGGAGAGCGCCGAGGGATCGCCTGCGAGAAGCGTGCGGCCCGCGGCGTCCGCCGTCCCGGAAGCGCGCTCGAGGAGCTCGGCGAGGTCGCCGGCCTCGATCAGGGTCCTGCGGTTGGCGATGCCGGCGAAAGGCAGGGGCCAGGGCGAATCGACGAGCGCGAGGAGCGCGCGCAGATGGCCCGCCGCGCCCGCGCCGACGACCAGCGGCGAGCGCACGATCGTCACCTCGAGCCCGACCCGGCCCGCGAGCGATCGCAGCGCCTCCTCGGCGGCGAGCTTCGAGCGCGCGTAGGCATCGGCGGGCGCCGGGGCGTCGCCCGCGGCGAAGGGCCGCGCTCCCGTCTCCTCGCCGTTCACCTTGATCGAGCTGAGGAAGACGAAGCGGCGCGCGCCGCCTTCCGTCGCGGCTTGCGCGAGTGCGCGGGTCTTTTCCACGTTGTCGCGGGCGTAGGCCGCCTCGTCGTCCTCGCCGGGGCGATGCACGCGGGCGGCGAGGTGGAAGACGGTCGTTCCCCGGAAATCGGCGCGGTCGATGCCCTCGCGCCAGCCTTCGCCGGAAAGGCGCAAGCCGCGGGCGCGGGCGCCCAGCCGCGCGAGCAGCGCGCGGCCGACGAATCCCGTGCTCCCGGTGACGATCGCGTCGGCCTGGGCCGCGGGAGTCATGGACGGCGGGGGTCGCCAAAGCGAAACGGGCATCCCGAGAGATGCCCGTTCGCGGACAAGGCGCTGCGGGTTACGGGCAGGTCGTCGCGACGTTGTTGACCGTCACGGTCGCGATCGTCGTGCCGTCCGTCACGCCCACCGTTCCCGTCGCCGGGTACGGAGCCGCGGTGTCGCCCGTGCCGATGCGGGCGATCGTGAGCGTGGTGCCCCCGGCGCCCGCGGTGACGCGCGGGTGCGTCGAGGAGGTCGAGTAGGAGCCCGTGCCGCCGACCACCGAGACCGAGGCCTGGAAGCCGCAGGTGTTGTTCAGGTCCACCGTCGCCGGGGAAACCTGGAGTGCCGGCAGCGTGCCGGTGCCCGCCGTCGAGGCCGCGGTGACCGAACCGGTGCGCCCGCGGCTGTCGGTGACCGTCACGGCGCCGGCCGCCGGGCAGGGCGGAACGCCCGCCGGGACCGTCACGTTGAACCGGTAGGGCGAGGTCGAAACCGTCGTCGTCGGGCTCGTGAAGACGCCGCCCGAGGCGAGCAGCGTGTACGGCGGCTCCCCGCCCTGGATGAGCACGTCGCCGGAACCGCCGCCGCATTCGGTCGTCAGGCGGCCCTGGAAGGTGAGGGTATTGGGCAGCAGCGTGATCGTGCCCGCCGGCGGGCCCGCGGAGATGATGATCACGTGCTCGGCGTAGACGCCGGTCGCCACGTCGATCACGCGGAAGGTCGCGAGCTGCGGCGGCACGCCGGGGGTGACCCGCAGGCGGCCGATCGCCGCACCCGCGTGGTCCGTCACGGTCGTGTACGAGTTCGCGAGGACCGGGGTGTTGTTCGAGGGGTCCTCGGCGACGACCCACTGGAACGGGCCGCGCAGCGTCTCGTACCGGAACTGCCGGTTGCCGTAGAGCCCGCCGTTGGAATTCGCGAACGCCCTCACGATGGACTCGCCGCCCGCGCAGGCCTGCGGGATGTCGCCGGCCGCGTTCGCCGGGCAATCGCTGACGATGCTGATGCCGTAGCCGGTGAGGAAGTTCTGCAGGACGGCGATGAGCGAGGAGTTGACGTTGCCGTTGGTGTCGCGGGCCGTGACGGTGACCGTGCGGCGGGGCACTTCGCCCTCGGTGAGGCCGGTGTCGACCACGCCGGGGTTCATCGGGATGACGTCGATGAACGTGCTGTTCGTGACCGCGGGCAGGGGCAGGATCGTGGGATCGCTCGAGCCGAGGTAGTACGGCTGGCGGCCGCCCGTCACCGTGATGACGGAAGGAACGCCCGCGTAGAAGGTCCCGGGGTTGGGGAGCACCCGGACGTTGCCGCCCTCGCCGGTGCCCGCGGCGCCGCCGCCACCACAGGATGCGAGGATCACGGAGGCCGCGGCCAGAAGGCCTGCGGAAAGCTTCGCCTGGAGGCTGTGGAGCGCGTCAAATTTCACGATCGATTCCCCTTGTTTGGGTACCCGCACGCATTAATCTTCAAAAATTAGCGGGTTATCGCGGTTTATTAAAGCGCAACTTTCAGTCGCTTGCAAGCGGAAAGTTGCCGCGCCGGCCCGCCGGACGGCGCGCCGCCTGTTGCGCTGCAACAAACCCGGGGGAGGCCGGAACCGGCGGCTACGGGCAATTCGGGGGGTGGGTCACCGTGACCGCGCTGTTCGTGAAGCCGTCGGAGACGACCACCACGGCAGGCGACGGATAGGTGGTCACGCCGTCACCGACCGCCCGGGTGATCGTGAGGACGTTGCCGACCAGCAGCGGAACGACCTGGGACACCGTGCTGATCGCGAAGAACGTCCCGGAGCCGCCGGACACCGTGATCGGGGGGCTCGTCGTTCCGCACGACAGCGTCACGGTATTGAGGGTCAGGGTGATCGGGGCGGACACGCAGCTCGACGGAACCGAGAGCGTCGCCGTCGCGGCCGTCGTACCGTCGGTCACCGTCACCGTCCCGGACGTCGGGTAGGTGATCGCGCCGTCGCCCGAGAGCCGGGTCACGGTCAGCGTGTTGCCCGTGATGGTCGCCGTGACGCGGGGATGGGTCACCGAGGCGGAATAGGTGCCCGAGCCGCCGATGATCGAGAACGAGGAGCTGTTGCCGCAGGTGAGCACGAGCGCGTTCGGGAAGAGCGAGACCGGGGGCGGGGGCGCCGTCCCGGTGCCCTCGACGTTCGAGACCGTCACGAAGATGGTGCGGCCCGAGGCGTCGGTCACCGCGACCGTCGCGTTCTGCACGCAGGTCGCGGAGCCGAGCAGGGTGAGCGTGAACCGGCCCCCGCTCGCGGTCACGATCTGCGGCGAGGCGAAGAACGCCACCGACGAATTGACGATGTTGTAGGGCGGGGTTCCGCCGAAGATCGCCACGTCCGCCGCGGAGCTGCTCCCGCAGGTGCCCGCGTAGGGGCCGGTGAAGGTGATCTCGGAGGGCAGGGTAAAGAACGCCGGGGTGTTGCCCGTGAACTGGACGATCGGGAAGCTCGCGCGCTGGAAGGCGCCCTCGCCCAGGTCGGTGACCTGCAGCAGGGCGGTCTGGTTCGGGGCGAGCGGCAGCACGCGCAGGCGCACCCGCGCGACCCCCGTCTCGTCGGTGACCGCGTCCGTGGTGAGCGAGAGCACCTCGGGCGCGACCCCGGGGGGTGTCGTGATGAAGCGGAAATCGCCCGAGACGACCGCGAAGCGCACCCCGCGCGCGGCGAGCGGGATGCCGCCCTGCGAAATCGTGACCGTCGCCAGGGCGTCACCTCCCGAGCAGATGGCCGGCGAGCAGGTCGAGGACTGGGTCGAGGTCGGCGTGATCGTGAGCGAGTTGGCGACGGTGCCGGGGCGCACCATGAGGGTGGCGCTCACCGAGGGCGTCGTGCCGGTGTCGCGCACCGTGAGCGTGACCTCGGTCTCCGCGACGACGGGGTTGGGGACCACCGTGAAGGTCTTGCTCGTGACGCTGCCGGAAATCGGCACCACCGCCTGGTTGCTCGAGGCGACGATGTAGGAGCCGGTGCCGCCCGAAAGCACGAAGGTCGTCGGCAGGCCCGAGTAGACCGTGGCCGTGGCCGGCAGAATCGTGATCCGCAGGGGGTCGGTGACCACCGTGGAGGGCGAGGGGCTGCCGCTGCACGAGGCGAGGACGATGGCGGCGAAGGCGGCGAGCAGCGCTCGTCCTGCGGTGGCGGCGGATCGGAGTGCGGTGGTCACGTTGGTCTGTCCCTGTTCTCGGCGCCGTTCCCGCTGCGGGCCGGCGTTCTGTGGTCACGTGATTCTACTCACATGGCCCGCCGGCGGCGCATCGGGGGGCGGAAAGTCCCGAGCATAGCCGGGCGGGGCGCCGGCGGCTGCGCGATTTCGCCTTCCGCCGCCAGCCCGTTTTATTGCACCGCAGTAAACGCTGCGCTACGATGGAATTTCGCCCTGAATTCCCCCGTCCGCCCCCCAACAGGGGTGGAGGGGGTTTCACGCGCACTTCGAGCCGCCGAGGACGCCCCGATGGACACGCAACCCGGCCTGCCGCAGAGGCAGGGACTGTACGACCCCCGCCACGAGCGCGACGCCTGCGGGGTGGGCTTCGTCGCGCACATCAAGGGGAAGAAGTCCCACGACATCGTCGCCAAGGGCCTCACGATCCTCAACAACCTCACGCACCGGGGTGCCACGGGGGCCGATCCCCTGCACGGCGACGGGGCCGGGGTGCTGCTGCAGATTCCCGACGCCCTCTTCCGAGAGGAAATGGCCAAGGCGGGCGTGAAGCTCCCGAAGGCGGGCGCCTACGGCGTGGGGATGGTCTTCCTGCCCCAGGACCCGGCCGCGAGGGCCGCCTGCGTGCGCGAGATCGAGCGCGCGATCGCGAACGAAGGCCAGGCGCTGCTCGGCTGGCGCGAGGTGCCGGTTTCGACCGCTTCCCTGGGTCCCACGGCGCTCGCCACGATGCCCGTGATCCGCCAGGTGTTCGTGAAGGCGGGTCGCGGCCAGCTCGACCGCGACGCCTTCGAGAGGAAGCTCTACATCATCCGCAAGGCCTCGGGCCACGCGATCCGCGCGCTCGGGCTCGCGAACGCCGGGCAGTTCTACGTGCCCTCGTTCTCCCACCGCACGATCGTCTACAAGGGGATGCTGCTCGCCCACCAGGTCGGCGAGTTCTACGTGGACCTCAAGGACAAGCGGCTCGTCTCGGCGCTGGCGCTCGCGCACCAGCGCTTCTCGACCAACACCTTCCCGACCTGGGACCTCGCGCACCCGTTCCGCTTCATCGCGCACAACGGCGAGATCAACACGCTGCGCGGGAACCTCAACTGGATCCGCTCGCGGCAGGCGACGATCCACTCGAAGCTGCTCGGGCCCGACCTCGACAAGATCTGGCCCCTCATCTACGAGGGCCAGTCGGACTCGGCCTCCTTCGACAACGCGCTCGAGCTCCTCGTGATGGGCGGCTACCCGATCGCCCACGCGATGATGCTGATGATCCCCGAGGCCTGGGCCGGGAACCCCCTCATGGACGCGAAGCGCCGCGCCTTCTACGAGTACCACGCGGCCCTCATGGAGCCCTGGGACGGCCCCGCGGCGGTCGCCTTCACCGACGGCAAGTTCATCGGCGCCACGCTCGACCGCAACGGCCTGAGGCCCGCGCGCTACTTCATCACCGACGACGACCTCATCGTCATGTCCTCCGAGATGGGCGTGCTCGACATCGCGCAGGAGAAGATCGTGCGCAAGTGGCGCCTGCAGCCGGGCAAGATGCTGCTGGTCGACATCGAGCACGGGCACATCGTCTCCGACGACGAGTTGAAGCGCGACCTCGCGAGCGAGCGCCCCTACCAGGACTGGCTCGACCGCACCCAGATCCGCCTCGAGGACATCCCCCCCCCCGGCAACGTCCCCACCCCCGACACCGACAAGCTCCTCGACCGGCAGCAGGCCTTCGGCTACACGCAGGAGGACCTGAAGATGCTGCTCACGCCGATGGCCGTCGCGGGCGAGGAGCCCGTGGGCTCCATGGGCGACGACACCCCGCTCGCGGTGCTCTCGAACCGCCCCAAGCCGCTCTACGCCTATTTCCGGCAGCTCTTCGCCCAGGTCACGAACCCGCCGATCGACCCGATCCGCGAGCAGCTCGTGATGTCGCTCGTCTCCTTCATCGGCCCGCGGCCGAACCTGCTCTCGCCGGACTCCACCGAGCCAGTGATGCGCCTCGAGGTCTCCCAGCCCATCCTCACCTTCGAGGACATGGAGAAGCTGCGCCGCGCCTCCGAATCCACGAACGGCCACTTCATGAGCGAGGTGCTGTCCATGTGCTACCCCGCCGAGTGGGGCGTGGCGGGCATGGAGCCGGCGCTCGCGCGCCTGTGCGCGGACGCCGAGGACGCCGTGAGGAAGGGCGTCAACATCATCATCCTCACCGACCGCGACATCTCGGCCGCCCAGGTGCCGATCCCGGCGCTGCTCGCGACCGCCGCGGTGCACCACCACCTGGTGCGCGCGGGCCTGCGCACGCGCTCGGGCCTCGTGGTCGAGACGGGGTCGGCGCGCGAGGTGCACCACTTCGCCTGCCTCGCCGGCTTCGGCGCGGAGGCGATCCACCCGAACCTCGCCTTCGCCACGCTCCTCGACATCAAGGACGCGCTCCCGCAGAAGATCGACGAGAAGGAGCTCGTCAAGCGCTACATCAAGGCGATCGGCAAGGGGATGCTCAAGGTCATGTCGAAGATGGGCATCTCGACCTACCAGTCCTACTGCGGCGCCCAGATCTTCGAGGCGGTCGGCCTCAACACGAAGTTCGTCGAGAAGTACTTCACCGGCACGCCGAGCGCGGTCGAGGGCATCGGCCTCGCGCAGGTGGCCGAGGAGGCCGTGCGCCTGCACCGGCTCGCGTACTCGGACGCGCCGCTCTACCGCGACCAGCTCGACCCGGGCGGCGAGTACGCCTACCGCATCCGCGGCGAGGCCCACGTGTGGACGCCCGATTCGATCGCGAAGCTGCAGCACGCGACGCGCTCGGGCAGCTTCGCCACGTACCGGGAGTACGCGAGGCTCATCAACGAGCAGGACGAGCGCCTCATGACGCTCAGGGGCCTCTTCCGGTTCAAGGAGGCCGCCGAGCCCGTGCCCCTCGAGGAAGTCGAGCCCGCCAAGGAGATCGTCAAGCGCTTCGCCACGGGCGCGATGTCGCTCGGCTCGATCTCGCACGAGGCGCACTCGACGCTCGCCATCGCCATGAACCGCCTCGGGGGCAAGTCCAACACCGGCGAGGGCGGCGAGGACCCGGTGCGCTACGCGCCGCTCGCCAACGGCGACTCCATGCGCTCGGCGATCAAGCAGGTGGCGGCGGGGCGCTTCGGCGTGACCACCGAGTACCTGGTGAACGCGGACGACCTGCAGATCAAGATGGCGCAGGGGGCGAAGCCCGGCGAGGGCGGCCAGCTGCCGGGCCACAAGGTCTCGAAGTACATCGCGAAGGTGCGCCACACGGTGCCCGGCGTGGGCCTCATCTCGCCCCCGCCGCACCACGACATCTACTCGATCGAGGACCTCGCGCAGCTCATCCACGACCTGAAGAACGTGAACCCGCAGGCGCGCGTTTCCGTCAAGCTCGTCTCGGAGATCGGCGTGGGCACGATCGCCGCGGGCGTGGCGAAGGCGAAGGCCGACCACGTCACCATCTCCGGCCACGACGGCGGCACGGGCGCCTCGCCCCTTTCCTCGGTGAAGTACGCCGGCAGCCCCTGGGAGATCGGGCTCGCGGAGACCCAGCAGACGCTCGTGCTCAACAAGCTGCGCGGGCGCATCGCCGTGCAGGCCGACGGCCAGATGAAGACCGGGCGCGACGTGGTGATCGGCGCGCTCCTGGGCGCGGACGAATTCGGCTTCGCCACGGCGCCGCTCGTGGTCGAGGGCTGCATCATGATGAGGAAGTGCCACCTCAACACCTGCCCGGTGGGCGTGGCCACGCAGGATCCCGAGCTCATCAAGAGGTTCACGGGCAAGCCCGAGCACGTGATCAACTACTTCTTCTTCGTCGCCGAGGAAGTGCGCGAGCTGATGGCGAGGCTGGGCTTTCGCACCTTCGACGAGATGGTGGGCCGCAGCGACCGGCTCGACACGCGCGCGGGCCTCGAGCACTGGAAGGCGCGGGGCCTCGACTTCACGGCGCTCTTCCACCGCCCCGAGGTCGGCGCGGGCGTGGCGATCCACCAGTGCGAGCACCAGGACCACGGCCTCGCGAAGGCGCTCGACCACGAGCTCATCGCGAAGGCGAAGGGCGCCATCGAGTCCCGGCGCCCCACGCAGATCACGAGCCGCATCTACAACCGCAACCGCACCGTGGGCGCGATGCTCTCGGGCGAGATCGCGCGCCGCCACGGCCACGCGGGCCTGCCCGACGACACGATCCACGTGAAGTTCGAGGGCACGGCGGGGCAGAGCTTCGGCGCCTGGCTCTCCCACGGCGTGACCTTCGAGCTCGAGGGCGACTGCAACGACTACGTGGGCAAGGGCCTGTCGGGCGGGCGCATCGTCGTCTACCCGCCGAAGGCCTCCCCCATCATCCCCGAAGAGAACATCGTCGTCGGCAACACCGTGATGTACGGCGCGATCTCGGGCGAGGCCTACTTCCGCGGGGTGGCGGGCGAGCGCTTCGCCGTGCGCAATTCCGGGGCGACCGCGGTCGTCGAGGGCGTGGGCGACCACGGCTGCGAGTACATGACCGGGGGCACGGTGGTGGTCCTCGGCAAGGCCGGGCGCAACTTCGCCGCGGGCATGTCGGGCGGCATCGCCTACGTGCTCGACGAGGAGGGCGACTTCGCCCAGCGCTGCAACCTGGCGATGGTCGAGCTCGAGCCCATCCCCGAGGAGGACCGCGTGGCGGCCGACGCCGGCGCCAACGTCGAGCTCGAGACCCACGGCAAGGTCAAGGTGGACCACCTCGGCGGCCACGACGACTCGACGCTCAAGAACCTCGTCCAGCGCCACCTCCTCTACACGGGCAGCGAGCGGGCGCGCCTCATCCTCGAGAACTGGGCGCAGTACCTGCCCAAGTTCGTGAAGGTGATGCCGCTCGAGTACCGCCGCGCGCTCGCCGAGATGGCCGAGGAGCAGGCCCGGCGCGAGGCGCCGGCGGCCCGCGCCGAGGTCCGCGCGAGCGACTGACCCTCAACCCTCACCCCGGCCCTCTCCCCAGGGAGAGGGGGAAGACGAATGGGAAAGATCACCGGCTTCATGGAGTTCGCGCGCAAGGACCGGCCGTACGCGCCGGTCCCGGAGCGCATCAAGGCCTATAGGGAGTTCGTGCGCCCACTCACCGAGGGCGAGATGCGCGAGCAGGGTGCGCGCTGCATGGACTGCGGCATTCCCTTCTGCCAGACGGGCTGCCCGGTCAACAACGTCATCCCGGACTGGAACGACCTCGTCTGGCGCGGCAACTGGCGCGAGGCGCTCGAGGTCCTGCATTCGACCAACAACTTCCCCGAGTTCACGGGTCGCGTGTGCCCGGCGCCGTGCGAGGCGGCGTGCACGCTCAACATCAACGACGACGCGGTCGCGATCAAGTCGATCGAGCAGGCGATCGTCGACCGGGGCTGGAGCGAGGGCTGGATCGTCGCCCAACCCCCCGCGAGGCGCACCGGGAAGAAGGTGGCCGTCGTCGGCTCCGGGCCCGCGGGCCTCGCCTGCGCGCAGCAGCTCGCGCGCGCGGGCCACGACGTGACGCTCTTCGAGAAGGCGGACCGCGCCGGGGGGCTGCTGCGCTACGGCATTCCCGATTTCAAGATGGAGAAGCACCTCATCGACCGGCGCATCGAGCAGATGACGGCCGAGGGCGTGACCTTCCGGACCGGCATCCACGTGGGCGCGACGCTGCCCGCGGAGCAGCTGCTCGCGGAGTTCGACGCCGTGGCCCTCACGGGCGGCTCGGAGAAGCCGCGCGACCTCCCGGTCCCGGGGCGCGAGCTCGCGGGCATCCATTTCGCGATGGAGTTCCTCCCGCAGCAGAACCGCAAGGTCGCCGGCGACAAGGTGCCCGGTCAGATCCTCGCCACGGGCCGCGACGTCGTCGTGATCGGCGGCGGCGACACGGGCAGCGACTGCATCGGCACCTCGATCCGCCAGGGTGCGAAGTCCGTCGTGAACTTCGAGCTCATGCCCCAGCCTCCGGAGGTGGAGGACAAGCCCCTCACCTGGCCCTACTGGCCGCTCAAGCTGCGCACCTCCTCGTCCCACGAGGAAGGCGCCGAGCGCGACTTCGCCGTGGCGACCAAGGCGTTCCACGGCAAGGACGGCCGGGTCGAGAGCCTCACCGCCTGCCACGTCGAGTGGGTGAAGGACGCGAAGGGCGCGATGGCGATGAAGGAGGTGCCCGGCACCGAGTTCACGATCCCCGCGACCCTCGTGCTCCTCGCGATGGGCTACGTGCACCCGGTCCACGAGGGGCTTCTCGCCGGGCTCGGCGTCGCGAAGGACCCGCGCGGCAACGTGAAGGCCACGACCGACGGCCCGGGCTGCTACGCGACCTCGGTCGCAAAGGTCTTCGCCGCCGGCGACATGCGTCGCGGGCAGTCGCTCGTCGTCTGGGCGATCCGCGAGGGCCGGCAGTGCGCGCGCGAGATCGACGCCTTCCTCATGGGGCAGTCGGAACTCCCGCGCTGAGGGCCCGGCGCGCTCGGCGCGCCCGTCCATGCTGAAGCTGCTGCTCCTCGCGCTGGCCGCCTACGCGGGCGTGGCGGGGATCGTCTACTTCGCGCAGGAAGGCCTCATGTTCCTGCCGCAGAAGTCCATCGCGCCGCCCGCCGCGCCCCCGGGCTGGATCCTCGAGGCCGTGGAGCTGCGCGCGAAGGACGGCACGCGGCTCTCGGGCGTCCTCGTGAAGCCGGGGGGGTCGCGCTCGCCGCTGGTGATCTACTACGGCGGCAACGCCGAGGAGATCACGAGCTCGGCGGTCGAGGCCCCGCGCTTCTGGGGGCGGCGCGCGGTGCTGCTGGTGAACTACCGGGGCTACGGGGAGAGCGAGGGCCGGCCCGGCGAAGCCGAGCTCGTTTCCGACGCGATCGAGATCTTCGACTGGGCGGCGAAGCGCGCGGACGTTGACCCCGAGCGCATCGCGCTGCACGGCGCGAGCCTCGGCTCGGGCGTGGCGGTGCAGGTGGCGGCCGCGCGGGCCGCGAGATGCGTCGTGCTCTCCACGCCCTTCGACAGCGCGCGGGCCGTCGCCGCGGGCATCTACCCCTGGCTTCCCGTGGGCCTGCTGATGCGCCATCCCTTCGACTCGGCCGCGCGCGCCGGCGCGATCCGGGTCCCGGCCCTCGTGCTCGTCGCGGCCGAGGACACGATCATCGCGCCGAAGCACGCCGACCGCCTCGCCGACGCCTGGGGCGGGCCGGTCGAGCGCGTGGCGTTCGTCGGCCGCGGCCACAACGACCTCTTCGCCGATCCCGCCTACGGGGCGGCGATCGCGCGCTTCCTCGACCGGCACCTCGGCACGCCCGATTGAGGCCGCGCGCCGGCGAACCCCCGCGGTGTGGGAAAATCGCCGGATGAAGAACGACAACTTCCTGCGCGCGCTCCTGCGGCAACCCGTCGACCACACCCCGGTCTGGATCATGCGCCAGGCGGGGCGCTACCTTCCCGAGTACAACGCCACGCGCAAGCGCGCCGGCAGCTTCCTCGCGCTCGCGAAGAACCCGGAGCTGTGCTGCGAGGTGACGATCCAGCCCATCGAGCGCTTCGCGCTCGACGCGGCGATCATCTTCTCCGACATCCTCACCGTCCCCGACGCGATGGGCCTGGGCCTGTACTTCGCCGACGGCGAGGGGCCGAAGTTCGAGCGGCCGCTGCGCGAGGAGGCGGACATCGCGCGCCTCGCGCCCCCGGATCCCGCGAAGCTCTCCTACGTGACGGACGCGGTCGCCATCACGCGCAAGGCGCTCGCGGGGCGCGTTCCGCTGATCGGCTTCTCCGGCAGCCCCTTCACGCTCGCCTGCTACATGATCGAGGGCGGCGGCAGCGACGACTTCCGGCTCGTGAAGTCGATGCTCTACTCGCGGCCCGACCTCCTGCACCGCATCCTCGCCGTGAACGCCGAGGCGGTGAGCGCGTACCTGAACGCGCAGGTCGCCGCCGGCGCCCAGGCGCTGATGATCTTCGACACCTGGGGCGGCGCCCTCTCGGACGCGGCCTACCGCGAGTTCTCGCTCGCCTACGCGAAGCGCGTGATCGCGGGGCTCGTGCGCGAGGCCGAGGGCCGCGTCGTCCCGAGCATCTTCTTCACGAAGGGCGGCGGCCTGTGGCTGGAGGCGATGGCCGAATCCGGGGCGGACGCGCTCGGCCTCGACTGGCAGGTGGACATCGGGGAGGCGCGCCGGCGCGTGGGCGCGAAGGTGGCGCTGCAGGGCAACATGGACCCGATGGCGCTCTTCGCGCCGCCCGCGGCCATCGAACGCGAGGCGAAGCGCATCCTCGATCGCTTCGGCGCGGGCGACGGCCACGTCTTCAACCTCGGCCACGGCGTGTCGCAATTCACGCCGCCCGAGCACGTGCACGCCCTCGTGGAGGCCGTCCACGCCCACTCGAGGCGCTAGCCATGGCGATCGTTCAGCTCGACGAGGAGCAGGTCCGCACCTGGACCCGCGCGCAGAAGGACCAGTGGTGGTTCGACAAGGTCTTCCGCGGCGACATGCCGCAGCTCACGGTCCGCAGCGCCCTCACCGGCTTCCTCCTCGGCGGGGCGCTCTCGGCCACGGGGCTCTACATCAGCGCGAAGACCGGCATCACGATCGGCGTGGGCCTCACCTCGGTGATCCTCGCCTTCGCGCTCTACCGGATCCTGCACGGCGCCGGGGTCGCGACGGACTACACGATCCTCGAGAACAACTGCACGCAGTCGATCGCGACCGCCGCGGGCTACGTCGTGGCCCCGCTCACCTCGAGCCTCGCCGCCTACATGCTCGTGACGAGCCTGATCGTGCCCTGGTGGCAGATGGTGGTGTGGATCGTCGTGGTCTCGATGATCGGCGTCATGCTCGCCTTCCCGATGAAGCGGCGCTTCATCAACGAGGAGCAGCTGCCCTTTCCCGAGGGGCGCGCCTGCGGCGTCGTGCTCGACGCGCTCTACACGGGGGCGGCGAGCGCGGGGATGTTCAAGGCGCGGCTCCTCGGCTGGACCGCGGCCGGCGCCGGCCTCTACCAGATGATCGTGGGCGACGGCTGGATGAAGCTCCTGCAGTTCAGGATCCTGCGCCTGCACGAGTGGGCGGGGCTCAAGGAGCCCTGGACCTTCCACGAACGGCTCGACAGCTACTACTACGCGGCGGCGGCGAAGGCGAACCTCTGGATCCCCACGATCCTCGGCACCGACGTGCGCGCGCTGGGCCTCAGGCTCACGCTCGATGCGGCGATGCTGGGCGTGGGCGGGCTCATGGGCATCGCGGTCGCCACGAGCGTGCTGCTGGGCGCCTTCGTGAACTTCGTGATCCTCGCGCCGATCATGATCCAGGCGGGCGACATCGTGCAACGCGTCGCTCCCTCGGGCGCGGTGGTGCCGATCTCGCGCGCCGAGATCGTGAACCAGTGGTCGCTGTGGTGGGGCGTGACGATGATGGTCGTGGGCTCGCTCGTGAGCCTCTTCGGCCGCCCCGAGCTCATCACGAGCGCGTTCCGGTCGCTCAAGGGCCGCGGCGAGAAGGGCGCCGACGTCCTCGCCCACATCGAGTTCCCGCTCTGGATCTCGGCCGTGGGCGTGCCGGTCTTCAGCGTGCTCGGCGCCTGGGTCACGCACGCGTTCTTCGGGGTGCCGTGGCTGCTCGCCTTCATCTCGCTGCCGCTCATCTTCGTGCTCACGATCATCTGCACGAACTCGATGGCGCTCACCTCGTGGACGCCCACGGGGTCGCTCGCGAAGATCACGCAGTTCACCATGGGCGCGATCGACCGCACGAATCCCGCGAGCAACCTGCTGCCCGCGGGGATGACCGCGGAGATCGCCTCGAACGCGGCGAACCTGCTCTCCGACATCAAGCCCGGCTACATGCTCGGCGCGAAGCCGCGCCAGCAGGCGATGGGCCACGTGATCGGCCTCTTCGCCGGGGCTCTCGCCTGCGTGCCGCTCTTCTTCCTGCTCTTCCTGCAGCCCGACGCTTCCGGCGCGCGCTCGACCGCGACGATCCTGAGCGACCAGTTCGCCTTCCCCGCGGCGCTGCAGTGGAAGGGCGTGGCCGAGATCATCACCAAGGGGCTGCAGAGCCTGCCCGCCTCCGCCATCGTCTCGATGATCGTCGCGGCCGTGGCCGCGGCCGCGATCGAGATCGCGCGCCTCGTCTGGAAGGGCCGCTTCCAGCTCTCGGCGGTCGCGATCGGCCTGGGCGTGGTCCTGCCCCCGGAGGCGACCTTCGCCATGTGGGTGGGCGCGCTGGTCTTCTGGCTGGCGAAGCTGCGCAACCCGACGGCGGGCACGAAGGGGCACGATTTCTGGGTCGAGGGCTGCGAGCCGATCTGCGCGGGGCTCATTTCCGGGGCGGCGCTCGTGGGCATCGGCAACGCGATCGTCAACGTGCTCCTCGGCTGAGCAGGCGCCGCCGAAGGGGGCGCCCGGGGCGTCGCGCGCCCGATGCCCCGGGGCCCACTGCGGGTCCCGGCTGTCAAGGAAAATATTTGTCGCATAGTGATTGCTTATTCACACATCGGGCGATCTCGGCCCGCTGGAACGCGTTTTTTTGCGGTTGCGGCCAGCCGCAGCAATAATCTTTTCCAGTCAACAGGTTCCCGGATGGTGCGCCGCCGCATTAACAAGTGTCTTGGAACGGCGACACGGGGCTTGTCCAGGCGCGAGCGAGAAATTCACAGAGTTATCCACAGGCCATTCGACCCGTGAAAATCGCCCGCGTCGCCCTCGACGTCCCGCTCGAGGAGGCGTTCGATTTCGGCATTCCCGAGGGCCTCGATCCGGCGGTCGGATCGCTCGTCGTGGTGCCCTTCGGACGGTCCCGGAAGGTGGGCGTGGTGGTCGCCCGGGCCGCGAAGAGCGAAGTCGCGGCCGAGCGCCTGCGCGAGCTCGAAAAGGTGGTCGCGGACGTCCCGGCGCTGGGCCCGGCCGAGCTCGCCCTGATGCGTTTCTGCGCCGGCTACTACCACCGGCCCCTGGGCGAGGTGATCGCGGCGAGCCTGCCGCCGCGCCTGCGCCAGGTCGGCCGCCGGGCGCTCAAGGCCCCCGCGCCCCGCCCCACCGCCGACCCGGGCTTCCGGGAGGAGGTCGCGCTCACCGCGGACCAGGAGCAGGCGGTCGCGACGGTCCTCGCGGGGCTCGATCGCTTCCATCCCGTGCTGCTGCACGGGGTCACCGGCAGCGGCAAGACCGAGGCCTACCTGCGGATCATCGCGGCCACGCTCGCGCGCGGCCGCCAGGCGCTGCTGCTCGTGCCCGAGATCGGGCTCACGCCCCAGCTCGAGGCGCAGGTGCGCGCTCGCTTCCCCGGCGCGAGCGTGGTCGCGGCCCACAGCCACCGCTCCGAGGGGGAGCGGGCGGCCGCGTGGCTCGCGGCGCAGTCGGGCGGCGCCCGGATCGTGATGGGCACGCGGCTCGCCGTCCTCTCGCCCTTCGCGGACCTCGGGCTCATCGTCGTCGACGAGGAGCACGACCCGTCCTACAAGCAGCAGGAGGGGCTGCGCTACTCGGCGCGCGACGTCGCGGTGCGCCGCGCCCAGCAGCTCGGCATCCCCGTGGTGCTCGGCTCGGCCACGCCCTCGCTCGAGAGCTGGGCGAACGCGAAGCAGGGCCGCTACGCGCTCGCCACGCTGCCCGCGCGGACGGCCGGAGCCGCCATGCCCGCCGTGCGCACCGTGGACACGCGCGCCGACCGTCCCCGCGAGGGCCTCACGCACGCGCTCACGATCGCGATCCGCGCGCGCCTCGCCAAAGGCGAGCAGAGCCTCGTCTTCGTGAACCGCCGCGGCTTCTCGCCGGTGCTCTACTGTCCCGACTGCGACTGGCACTCCCGCTGCGAGCGCTGCAGCGCGAACCTCGTGCTGCACCTCAAGTCGGGCGAGCTTCGCTGCCACCACTGCGGCCATCGCGAGAAGACGCCGGCGCGCTGCCCCGGCTGCGGCGGACTCGACCTCGCGCCCGTGGGCCACGGCACGCAACGCATCGAGGAGGCGCTTCGCGCGGCCTTCCCGGAAGCGCGCATCGCCCGCGTGGACCGCGACTCCACCGCGCGCAAGGGCGCGCTCCAGGAGGTGCTCGAGCGCGTGCGCGGCGAGGAGGTGGACATCCTCGTGGGCACGCAGATGCTCGCCAAGGGCCACGACTACCCCGCGCTCACGCTCGTGGGCGTGCTCGAGGCCGACAGCGCGCTCTTCAGCGCCGACTTCCGCGCCGCCGAGCGGCTCTTCGCCCAGCTCGTGCAGGTCTCGGGCCGCGCGGGGCGCGCCGAGCGCGCGGGCGAGGTGCTGATCCAGACCGATTTCCCCGGCCACCCGCTCTATGCCGCCGTCGCCGCCCACGACTTCGGGCGATTCGCGGAGGAAGCGCTCGCCGAGCGGCGCCTCGCGCTCTTCCCGCCCTTCGCGCACCTCGCGCTGCTGCGCGCGGAGTCGAAGAGGCCCGGCCAGGCGCTCGCCTTCCTCGCCGAGGCGCGCGCCCTCGCCCGGCGCGCCGCGGGCCGAGTCGAGGTGTTCGACCCGGTGCCCGCCGCCCTCGAGCGCAAGGCGGGCTTCGAGCGCGCGCAGCTCCTCGTGCGGGCGAAGTCGCGCGCGGCGCTGCAGCCCTTCCTCGGCGAGTGGAAGGCCGCGCTCGACGCGAAGGGCGCCCGGCACGTACGCTGGTCCCTCGACGTGGACCCGCAGGAGGTCTGAGGCGGCCCCGCGCGGGGAGCGCCGGCCCGGGGCGAATGGAGCCGGGCGGGGGGGTGCCCGTATAATGAGCAGTTTTCCCGCCCCAGCCGACCGTGTCCGAAGCCGATCCCAAAGCCCGACTCGCCGCCCTCGTGGCCGAGGCCGTCCGCGAGGCCTTTCCCCAAGCGGGCGAGGTCGCGATCGAGATCGAGCGCACGAAGAGCGCCGAGCACGGCGACTTCGCCTCCAACGTCGCGATGAAGATCGCGAAGGCGGTGGGGCTGAAGCCCCGCGAGGCGGCCCAGGCCATCGTCGCCGCGCTGCCCGCCTCGGGCGAGATCGCGAAGACCGAGATCGCGGGCCCGGGCTTCATCAACTTCACATTCGCCGCGACCGCGCGCTTCGGCGTGGTCGCGGCCATCAACCGCGCGGGCGGGGCCTTCGGCCGCGGCCGCGAAGGCGAAGGCCGGCGCATCATGGTCGAGTTCGTCTCGGCCAACCCCACGGGGCCGCTGCACGTGGGCCACGGCCGCCAGGCCGCGCTCGGCGACGCGATCTCCACGCTCCTCGAGTGGCAGGGCTGGGAGGTGCTGCGCGAGTTCTACTACAACGACGCCGGCAACCAGATCGCGAACCTCGCGCTCTCGGTGCAGGCGCGCGTGAAGGAGCTGCACGGCGAAACCGTCGAGATGCCCAGGGACGGCTACCACGGCGAGTACATCCGCGACATCGCCCGGGACTACGCCGCCGAGTTCGCGCAGGACGCGGCGGGCGAGGACCTGGAGGCGATCCGCCGGTTCGCCGTGGGTTACCTGCGCGGCGAGCAGGACGCGGACCTTCGCGCCTTCGGCGTGAAGTTCGACTCCTACTACCTCGAGAGCTCGCTCTACACCGACGGAAAGGTCGAGGAGGCCGTGGACATGCTCCGCAAGGGCGGCATGACCTACGAGTCCGAGGGGGCGCTGTGGCTGAAGACCACGGCCTTCGGCGACGACAAGGACCGCGTGATGCGCAAGAGCGACGGCACCTACACGTACTTCGTGCCCGACGTCGCCTACCACCTCACGAAGTTCAAGCGCGGCTTCTCCTTCGCCGTCAACGTGCAGGGCGCGGACCACCATTCCACGGTCACTCGCGTGCGCGCGGGCCTGCAGGCGCTCGGCGCGGCGATCCCGGAGGGCTACCCGGACTACGTGCTGCACCAGATGGTCACGGTGATGCGCGGCGGCGAGGAGGTGAAGATCTCCAAGCGCGCGGGCTCCTACGTGACGGTGCGCGACCTCATCGACGAGGCGGGGCGCGATGCCGTGCGCTACTTCTTCCTCATGCGCAAGGTCGATTCCCACCTCGTCTTCGACGTGGACCTCGCCAAGAGCCAGAGCGAGGACAACCCGGTCTACTACGTGCAGTACGCGCACGCGCGCCTGTGCTCGGTGCTGCGCGAGTGGGGCGGCGACGCCGCCACGCTCGCCGGGGCGGACCTCGGGCCGCTCGGCACGCCGCACGAAGTGGCCCTCGTGCAGAAGCTCGCGGAGTTCCCCGAGGTGCTCCGGCGCGCCGCGCGCGAGTTCTCGCCCCACCTCGTGACCTTCTACCTGCACGACGACGTGGCGGCGCGGCTGCATACCTACTACAATGCCGAGCGTTTTCTGGTCGAGGACGAGAAAGTCAGGCTCGCGCGCCTGGCCCTCGTCGCCGCGACGCGACAGGTGCTCGCCAACGGCCTCGCCGTCCTCGGCGTGAGCGCCCCCGAAAGGATGTGATGCCCAAGGATTACAAGGACGCCCCGGCCTCGAGACCTTCCGGCGGGGTCACCCACCCGCTCCTGCTGGGCATGATCATCGGGCTGCTGCTCGGGATCATCATCGCGCTCGCCGTGGCGCTGTGGTTGAACCGCCTCTCGAACCCCTTCGTCGACAAGGCGAAGCCGGTCGAGCCCCTGCCCAAGATCTCCTCGCCCCAGCCCCCGCCGCCTCCCGAGGCCGCGAAGGCCGTGGAGCAGGCCGCGAAGGGCAAGGTCCCCGAGAAGACGGCGGCCAAGACCGAACGGCCACGCTTCGAGTTCTACCAGATCCTGCCGGGCGACAAGGAAGTGACCGACAAGGAAGTGAAGGCCGCGAAGCCGGCCGCTCCCAGGGAGGCCCCGAAGCCCGGCTCCTCGCCCGCCATGCCCAAGCCCCATTCCGGCGAGACCTACTGGCTGCAGGCCGGGGCCTTCGCCTCGGAGACCGACGCGGACAACCTGAAGGCGAAGATCGCGTTGACGGGGCTGGAGGCCAAGGTCCGGCCCGTGTCCGTGCCGGACAAGGGCACCCTGTACCGGGTGCGCCTGGGGCCCTACCAGAGCCTGGACGACGCGAACCGAATGAAGACCGTGCTGTCCCAGAACGGGGTCGGCGCCGCGATCATCCGCGCGACCGACGAAGCCGCCAAGAAGGAGTGAAGGAACCCCCATGTCCCATCGCAAAGCCCTCGCCATCGCCGCCGCGGCGCTCGTTCTCGCCGCCGGCACCGCCTCCGCCCAGCTCCAGGTGGGGCGGGACTACACGCTCCTCGCGAGCCCCCAGCCCACCGAGGCCGGCGACAAGGTCGAGGTGCTCGAGTTCTTCTCCTACGGCTGCGGGCACTGCTACCGCCTCGAGACCCACATCGAGAAGTGGTCCGCGACCGCGCCCAAGGACATCGTGTTCAAGCGCGTGCCCGCGGTCTCGAGCGAGTCCTGGGCGCAGCTCGGGCTGATCTACTACACGCTCGAATCCATGGGGCTGCTGGAGAAGTACCACCGCCGCGTGTTCGACGCGATCCACCAGGACAACATCAACCTCGGCAACCGGAGGGTGCGCGACGACTGGCTCGCGAAGCAGGGCATCGACGTCGCCAAGTTCACCGAGGTGGAGAAGTCCTTCTCCGTGGTCACCAAGATGAATCGCGCGAAGCAGATGAGCGTCGCCTACAAGATCGACGGCGTGCCCACCATGGTCGTCCAGGGCAAGTACGTCACGAACAACGGGCTCGCCGGCGGCTACGACCGCGTCATGCCGCTGGTCGAGAAGATCGCCGCGATGGCGCGCGGCGGCAAGTCCACGCCGGTCGCCGCGAAGTAGCGCCACCCGGGCCCCATCCCCGATGGGGCCCGCCCCCCCGGTCTTCCTCACGGGCGCCTCCAGCGGCATCGGCGAGGCGCTCGCCCGCCACTACGCCGCCGCGGGCGCCACCCTCGGCCTCGTCGCCCGCAGGGCCGACTTCCTCGAGAAGCTGCGCGCCTCGCTCCCCGGGAAGGTCGAGGTCTATCCGGCGGACGTGCGCGACGCCGCCGCGCTCAAGGCCGCGGGCGAGGATTTCGTCGCGAAGCACGGCGCCCCCCGCCTCGTCATCGCCAATGCGGGCGTTTCCCACGGCACCCTCACCGAGTACGCGGACGACGCGGAAGTCTTCCGCGAGATCCTCGACACCAACGTCGTGGGCCTCGTGAACACGTTCCATCCGTTCGTGGCGCCCCTGCGCGCGGCGCGTGGCGGCACCCTCGTCGGCATGGCGAGCGTGGCGGGCTTCCGGGGGCTTCCGGGCGCGGGCGCCTACAGCGCCTCGAAGGCCGCCGCCATCAGCTACCTCGAGGCCCTGCGCGTGGAGCTGCGCGGCACCGGCGTGAAGGTCCTCACCGTCTGCCCCGGCTACATCGCGACCCCGATGACCGCGAAGAATCCCTATCCGATGCCCTTCATCCTCCCCGCGGAGGAATTCGCGCGCCGCTTCGCGCGCGTCGCCGACTCGGGAAAGAGCTTCGCGGTGATCCCCTGGCAGATGGCGCTCGTGGGCCGGCTGCTGAGGATCCTGCCGAACGCGGTGTTCGACGCGGCCTTCGCCCGGGGCGGACGCAAGCCGCGCAAGAACGCCTAGGCGGGCGGCGGCCCGGCGCGGGCCTCAGAGCTGCTCGGTCTCGCTCTGCGTGGGGCGCCAGACGAGCAGGCGCTTCTCGACGCGGGTGACGGCGAAGTCGAGCACCAGCGCGAAGGCGGTGAGCACGAGGATGCCCGCGAAGACGGTGTTGATGTCGAAGGCGCCCTCGGCCATGTGGATGAGGTAACCCACGCCCTTCGCGCTGCCGAGGTACTCGCCCACCACCGCGCCCACGAAGGCCATGCCGACCGACGTGTGCAGGCTCGAGAACACCCACGAAGTCGCCGAGGGCAGGTACACGTAGCGCAGGAGCTGGCGGCGCGTGGCGCCGAGCATCGTCGCGTTGTTGAGCACCACGGGGCTCACTTCCTTCACGCCCTGGTAGACGTTGAAGAAGACGATGAAGAAGACGAGGGTGACGCCGAGCGCCACCTTCGACCAGATGCCGAGCCCGAACCACACCATGAAGATCGGCGCGAGCACCACGCGCGGCATCGCGTTCATCGCCGTGATGTAGGGGTCGAAGAGCGCGGAGGCGGTGGGCGAGAGCCCGAGCCACAGCCCGATCACGAGGCCGAGCGCGGCGCCGATCACGAACGCGAGCGCCGTCTCCTGCAGCGTCACCCAGAGGTGCGGGTAGATCTCCCCGCCGACGAACCAGTCGCGGATCACCGCGAACATCTTCACGGGCTCGCCGAAGAAGAAGGCCGCGCGGTTCGGGTTCTCCCACATCACCGGCGGGATGAGGTCGGGCTGGGTCAGCACCTGCCAGAGGCCGAACACGGCCACGAGCATCAGGAGCTGCCAGACCCAGAGCCTGCGCTTCACGGTCTCGTCCCTTCCCCTTGGGAGGGGGCAGTCACACGGATCCGCGTCGTCCCCGGGCTCATCCGGCCACCACGCGGTTCCTCGTCTGCTGGTAGCCCTTGAGCACCTCGTCCTTCATCGCGTGCCAGATGCGGTCGTGGAGCTGGATGAACTGCGGCGAGAGGCGGATCTCGGAGACGTCGCGCGGTCGCGGCAGGTCGATCTCGTACTCGCCGATCGGGTGCGAGGCGGGGCCCGCGGAGAGCACCACGACGCGATCGGAGAGCGAGATCGCCTCCTCGAGGTCGTGGGTGATGAAGATGACGCTCTTGCGGTTGGCGCTCCAGAGCTCGAGCAGCTCGTTCTCCATCAGCTGGCGCGTCTGCACGTCGAGCGCGGAGAAGGGCTCGTCCATGAGCAGGATCTTCGGGTCGAGGATCAGCATCTGCGCGAGCGAGACGCGCTTCCTCATGCCGCCGGAGAGCTGGTGGGGGTAGCGGTCGCCGAAGCCCGCGAGGCCCACGCGGGAGAGCCACTCGTCGCCGAGCCGGCGGGCCTTCTCCGGGTCCTCGCCGCGGAACTGCAGGCCCGCGATGACGTTGTCGAGGGCGCTGCGCCAGGGCATCAGCGCCTCGGCCTGGAACATGTAGCCCGCGTGCCGGTTGATCCCCGCGAGCGGCTCGCCGAGGATGCGGACCGCGCCCGCCGAGGGCCGGAGCAGCCCCGCGGCGACGTTGAGCAGCGTCGACTTCCCGCAGCCCGTGGGCCCGACCACCGAGACGAACTCGCCCTCGGCGACATAGAGCGCCACGTCCTTCACCGCCGTGTAGCTGCCGCCCTCGCCGCCCTTGGCGGCGAAGGTGCAGGTGACGCCTTCGAGGGATACGGCGGTCGCCATCGCTCGCTCACGTCGAAGGGCGGGCAGGGCCCGTCCCTTCGAGCGCGGTTGCCGATGTCACTTGTACTTTGCCGCGGCCTTCTTCGCGAACGAATTGTCGAAGGTCGCCGCGAGGTCCATCTTCCCGGCCTTCATGACCGAGGGCTCGAACTGGACGAGGACCTTGTAGACGTTCTGCGCGGCCTTCATCGACATCTGGCCGTCCTCGGAGTAGCCGATCATGTTCTTGAGCAGGCCCTGCTTGTAGAGCGAGGGGTTGCCCGCCTTGTACGCGTCCGGCATGAGGTCGACGATGTCCTGGGGCGAGGCCTTCGCGATCCAGCGGTTGGCGCGCACGATCGCGTTCACCACCGCCTGCACCGTGTTCGGGTTCTTCTTGATGTACTCCTCGGTGATGTAGATCACGGAAGCGTGGTAGTCGCCGCCGTAGATGTCGTTCATCCCCTTCTCGGTGCGGCTGTCGGCCACCGCGACGAACTTGCCCGTGGACTCGAGCTGGGTGATGACCGGGTCGAGGTTCGAGAGCGCGTCGATCTCGCCCTTCTCCATCGCCGCCACGGCGCCGGAGCCCGCGCCCACGCCGACCACGGAGATGTCGGTGGGCTTGAGCCCGTCCTTCGCGAGGAGGTTGTTCACGAACATGTTCGTGGAGGAGCCGGGCGCGGTCACGCCCACCTTCAGTCCCTTCAGGTCCTTCGCGCCCTTGTACTTCGCGGCCTTGTCCTTCGGCAGCAGCAGCACGATCGAGCTGTACTTCGCCTGCAGCACCACGGCCTTGATGGGCTGCTTCTTCGCGGCCATGTTGATCGTGTGCTCGTAGGCGCCCGAGACCATGTCCGCGGAGCCGCCGACCATTGCCTGCAGCGCCTTGGCGCCGCCCGCGAAATCGGGGATCTCGACCTCCAGCCCCTCGTCCTTGAAGTAGCCCTTGCGCTCGGCCACCGAGAGCGGGAGGTAGTAGAAGAGGCTCTTGCCCCCGACGGCGATGGTGATCTTCTTCTTCTCCGGGGCCTGGGCCCAGGACGTCGCAGCGAGCATCACCCCCAGGGCGAGCGCACCGATCGCTTGCACAAGACGCTTCATGCTTCTTCTCCTCCTTGAATTGTTACAGCGATTAAATGGGGACTGTCCCCATTTAAGTCATGTAACAAGGTTTTTCGGGATCGCGTGGAGCTCGAGGCTCTTGCCGGCTTTCATGACCTGGCCCGGGGTGTCGTGGCCCACGACGGCGGGGATGCGGCGCGCCACCGCGAGGAGCCGGTCCAGGTCGACGCCGGTATCGTAGCCCATGTCCTGGAGCATGTTGACCAGGTCCTCGGTGCAGATGTTGCCCGTGGCGCCGGGCGCGAAGGGGCAGCCGCCGAGGCCCGCGACCGAGCCGTCGAAGGAGCGCACGCCGGATTCGATGCCGGCGAGCACGTTGGCGAGCCCCATGCCGCGCGTGTTGTGGAAGTGCAGCGTGTAGTAGCGCTCGTCGGGCGGCGGGAAGCGGTGCAGCACCTTCTGCACGAGCATCTGCACCTGGAAGGGGTTCGCCATCCCGGTCGTGTCGGCGAGCGAGATGCCGTCGAAACCCAGCTCGCGGAACATCTCCACGAAGCGCAGCACCGCGTCCTCGGCAATGCGCCCCTCGAAGGGGCAGCCGAAGGTCGTCGACAGGCTCATCGTGATCTTCATCCCCGCGTCGTGGGCCACCTTCACCATCGTCGGCAGCTCCGTCAGCGACTGCTCGTGGGTGCGGTTGATGTTGGCGCGGTTGTGGGTCTCGGAGGCCGAGACCACGCCGTTCACCTCGTCGGGCTTCGCGGGCGCGGCGGCCGCGTTGTGCACGCCGCGGATGTTGGGCACGAGCGCCACGTAGGCGACGCCGGGCACGCGCTCGATGCGGGCGAGCACATCGTTCGCGTCGGCGAGCGCGGGCACCGCCTTCGGGCTCACGAAGGAGGTCACCTCGATCTTCGCGAGCCCCGTGCGCGACAGGGCGTCGATCACCTCGACCTTGGTCGCGGTCGGGATGAATTCCTTCTCGATCTGGAAGCCGTCGCGGACGGCGACGTCGTTGATGTACAGGCGCATGGCGCGATTTTACCCCGCCTCCGGCCGGGGTCCCCCCATCGGGAGTATTGCCGCTCCCCGGACGAACGCGAACAATCCGCCGGTTCGATCCCATAACGACACCCGGAGGAGACCATGAAAGCCCTGTACGCCATCGCCCTCGCCGCCGCGTTCCTCGTCCCCGCGCTGCCCGTCGCCGCCGCGGACCCCGCCAAGCCCGCCGCGGCTTCCGCCGCCCAGAAGTACCGCGTCGTCATCCAGGTCAGCGACCCCGACCCCAAGCTCTGGGCCCAGGGCATCAACTACACCGAGAACCTGCAGCAGCTCCTCGGCAAGGAGAACGTCGAGGTCGAGGTCGTCGCACTCGGCCAGGGCATCGGCCTGCTCAAGCTCGACTCGCCGCACGCCGAACGCGTGGCCGATGCGCTCAAGCGCGGCGTGAAGCTCTCCGCCTGCCAGAGCACGATGAAGCGCCAGAAGCTCTCGAAGGAAGACATGCTGCCGGCGATCGGCTACGTGCCCGGCGGGCTGATCCGCATCATCGACCTGCAACGCCAGGGCTGGAGCTACATCAAGGGCTGATCCCCCTCCCGGCCCCCTCCCGAGGGAGGGGGTCGCGGTTTCGGCCTCGGGAGAGGGCCGGGGCGAGGGTGAATTGCGCGGCCCCGTCGAATCCGGGAAGCTAACGCCATGGACACCCCCCGGGACAAGGACGCCGCGCTCGCCGAGGACATCCGCCTGCTCGGGCGGCTGCTCGGCGACACGATCCGCGACCTCGAGGGCGAGTTCACCTTCGACCTCATCGAGACCATCCGCAAGCTCGCGGTGGCGAGCCGCCGCCTCGAGGACGTGGCCTCGCGCCGCTCGCTCGCCAACACCCTCGATGCTCTGACCGACGACCAGGTCGTCGTCGTGGTGCGCGCCTTCAGCCACTTCTCCCAGCTCGCCAACATCGCCGAGGACCGGCACCACATCCGCCGCCACCGGGAGAACCGGCGCGAGGGCTCGCCCCCGCTCGCCTCCACCCTGCAGGGCCTGTTCGCGGACGCGGTCGCGCGAGGCTCGACCCGCGAGGAGGGCATCGCCACGCTCTCGCGCATCCGCGTCACCCCCGTGCTCACGGCGCACCCGACGGAAGTGCAGAGAAAGAGCACGCTCGACTGCCAGCTCGCCATCGCGCACTGGCTGCAGCAGATGGACGCGCCGGGGCTGCTCCCCGAGGAGCGCGAGGCCGCGGAAACGGAGCTGCGCCGCCTCGTGGCGACGCTCTGGCAGACGCGCATGCTCCGGCCCATGAAGCTGCGCGTGCGCGACGAGATCGCGAACGCGCTCGCCTACTTCCACTACACCTTCATCGACACGATCCCGCGCATCCACGCGGACATCGAGGACGCGGTGGCGAAGCTGCCGGGCACGGCGCAGCGCCCCGAGCTTCCCGGCATCCTCTCGATCGGCAGCTGGGTCGGGGGAGACCGCGACGGCAATCCCTTCGTGACCGCGGAAGCGCTCGAATACGCCTTCGCGCGCCAGGCGCAGATCGCCTTCGACCACTACTTCGACACGGTGCACACGCTGGGCGCGGAGCTTCCGCTCTCGGGGCGGCTCACGCGCGTCACGCCGGCGCTCACCGCTCTTGCCGAGACATCCCCGGACCGCTCGCCCCACCGCGAGGACGAGCCCTACCGCCGGGCGCTCACCGGGATCTTCGCGCGGCTGGCGGCCACCGCCGTCGCCCTCGGCCTTCGCGGCGAGCACCGCGCCGCCGTGGGCGCAGCGGAGCCTTATCCGGACGCCCGCGCGTTCTCCGCCGACCTCGACGTGATCGACGCGAGCCTGCGGACTTCGGGCAACGCGCTGCTCGCCGACGGGCCGCTGCGGACGCTGCGCCACGCCGTTCGCACCTTCGGCTTCCACCTCGCGAGCCTCGACCTGCGGCAGAACGCGGACGTGCACGAGGAGGCGGTGGCGGAGCTGCTGCGCGAGGCGGGCCTGACCCTCGACTACAAGGCCCTCGACGAGGCTTCGCGCCAGCGTCTGCTGCGCTCCGAGCTCGCCTCGCCCCGGCCGCTGCGATCCGCGTTCGCGAGCTACTCCGAGCTCGTGCAGGGCGAGCTCGCGATCCTGGAGGCGGCCGCGGGGGTGGTGCGGCGCTACGGGAGCGACGCGATCCGCCATTACGTGATCTCGAAGACCGAGAGCGTCTCGGACCTTCTCGAGGTCGCGGTGCTGCTCAAGGAAGCGGGGCTGGTGACGCCGGGAGCCGCGCTCGAATCGCGCCTGCAGATCGTGCCGCTCTTCGAGACCATCGGCGACCTGCGCCGCGCGCCGGCGACGATGCGCGAGTGGTTCGCGCTCGCCGAGGCGGGCTCGATCGTCGCCTCGCTCGGCGGCGTGCAGGAAGTGATGCTCGGCTACTCCGACAGCAACAAGGACGGCGGCTACGTCACCTCGAACTGGGAGCTCTACAAGGCGGAGGTCGCGCTCGTGGAGGTCTTCCGCGAGGCGGGCGTGCGGCTTCGCTTCTTCCACGGCCGCGGCGGCACGGTGGGGCGCGGCGGGGGGCCGTCGTACGAGGCGATCCTCGCGCAGCCGCCGGGCAGCGTCCAGGGCGAGATCCGCCTCACGGAGCAGGGCGAGGTGATCGCGGGCAAGTACGCGAACCGCGACATCGGCCGGCGCAACCTCGAGGCGCTCGTCGCCGCCACGGTGCGCGCGACCCTCGACGAGGCGCCCCACGCCGAGCACGAGGACTATCACGCGGCGATGGAGGAGCTGTCGGCCACGGCCTACGAGGCGTATCGCGAGCTCGTGTACGGAACGCCGGGCTTCGTCGACTACTTCCGCGCCTCGACGCCGATCCGCGAGATCGCCGAGCTCAACATCGGCTCGCGCCCGGCCTCGCGCAAGCCCTCGGAGCGCATCGAGGACCTGCGCGCGATTCCCTGGGTGTTTTCCTGGGCGCAGTGCCGCGTGATGCTGCCGGGCTGGTACGGGCTGGGCAGCGCCGTCGACGCCTTCGTGCTGCGCCGGGGCGAATCCGGCAAGCGCCTGCTGCACGACATGTGGCGCGACTGGCCCTTCTTCCGCGCGATGCTCTCGAACCTCGAGATGCTGCTCGCGAAGGCGGACCTCTCGATCGCCGCGCGCTACAAGGACCTCGTCGGGACCCAGGCGCCGGCCGAGGAGATCTTCGCGCACATCCGCGCCGAGCTCGACGCCACGGTCCGCGCGTTCTTCACCATCACCGGGTCGATGGGCTTCCTCGAGTCGAACCACACGCTCGCGCGCTCGATCCGCAACCGCTTCCCCTACCTCGACCCCCTGAACCACCTGCAGGTGGAGCTGCTCAAGCGCTACCGGGCGGGGGATTCCGAGGAGCGGGTGAAGCGCGGCATCCACCTCACCATCAACGGGCTCGCCGCCGGGCTTCGCAATTCCGGCTGAGGGTCAGGAAACGACGCCGGCCTTCCTCAGCGCCGCGATCCGCCCCAGGTCGTAGCCCAGGCCCTTCAACACCTCGTCGGTGTGCTCGCCGAGCCGCGGGCCGATCCACTTCGTGCCGCCGGGCGTGCGCGAGAGCTTCGGGACGATGCCGGGCAGCAGCAGGTCCTTGTCGCCGAGCTTGTGGCGCTCGATCATGCCGCGCGCCCGGTAGTGCAGGTCCGCGGCGATGTCGGCGATCGAGTAGATGCGCCCCGAGGGCACCTCGGCGCCCTCGAGCACCTCCAGCGCCTCGTCGAGCGTCACCGTGGCGGTCCACTCGCCGATCACGCGGTCGAGCTCCCCGGTCCTCTTCACGCGGCCCGCGTTGTCGGCGAGCGTGGGATCGTCGGCCAGCTCCGGCCGGCCGATGGCGCGCATCATCCGCTTGAAGATCGAATCGGCGTTCGCCCCGATGACCACGTATTTTCCGTCGCGGCATTCGTAGGTGTTGGAGGGCACGATCCCGGGCAGCGAGGCGCCGGTGCGCTCGCGGATCGAGCCGTCGTAGCCGAACTCCGGGAGCATCGATTCCATCATCGCGAACACCGCCTCGTAGAGCGCGACGTCCACGACCTGCCCCTGGCCGCTCGCCGCCCGGTGGTGGATCGCCGTGAGCGCGCCGATGACGCCGAACATCGCGGCGAGCGAGTCCCCGATCGAGATGCCCACGCGCACGGGCGCGCGGTCCGGGTAGCCCGTGATGTAGCGCATGCCGCCCATGGATTCCCCGATCGCCCCGAAGCCGGGCTGGTCGCGGTAGGGCCCGGTCTGCCCGAATCCCGAGAGCCGCACCATCACGAGGCCGGGGTTGTCCTTCGAAAGCGCGTCGTAGCCGAGGCCCCATTTCTCCATCGTGCCGGGGCGGAAGTTCTCGACCACGATGTCGGCCTTCGCGGCGAGCTCGCGCACGACCCGCTGGCCCTCGGGGGCCTTGAGGTTCACCGCGACGGACTTCTTGTTGCGCGCCTGCGCGTACCACCAGAGGGAATTGCCCTCGTGGAGCTTCCTCCACTTGCGCAGGGGATCGCCCTCGCCTGGAGTCTCGATCTTCACGACCTCGGCGCCGAACTCGGCGAGCAGGCGCGCGCAGTAGGGGCCGGCGATGAGCGTGCCCATCTCGACGACCTTGAGGTTCGCGAGGGGTCCCGGGGGCTTTTCCGCGTCCATGACCGCTTCCTCCCGCGCGGCGACGGAGCCGGCGTGTGACGCGATTATTGCGCGACTTCGGCCCCGGGGACGAGGCGCGCGGAGTTGGCCCGGCGATCTCCCTCGCCGGGCCTTTTTTTCAGGGTCGCCCGGCGGCGCGCCGGCGGACGATGGCCTTGCGTCCTTCCTCGAGCACGACGAGCACGGGGAGGAAGCCGATCATGAGGGCCCAGGTGGCCGCCGAGAGGGGTGCGGTGCCGAAGAGCGCCTGCCCCGGCGGCGTGTAGACGATGAGCGCGATGAGCGCGAGCTCGAAGGCGATGCCCCAGGCGAGCAGCGGGTTCCCCGTGCGCCCGCCGGAGAAGGCCGAGCGCACCGGGTCGCGGCACATGAAGAGGTTGCCGACCTGCATGACGACGATCGCGGCGAGGCAGGCGGTGGTCGCCTCGAGGTAGAGCGGATCGCGCGGCGCGAGCGCCTCGCCCCAGTTCCAGCCGCCGGCGGCGAGCACGGAGAAGTAGGCCGCGAGCGCGGCCGCCGCCTCGATCATGCCGAGCCACAGGTAGGCGCGCAGCAACAAGCCGTTTGTCAGCAAGCGTTCGCCCCGCCGGCGCGGAGGACGGCGCATGACGAGGGGCGAGGGCGGCTCGGCGCCCAGCGCGAGCGCCGGCAGGAGGTCCGTGCCCAGGTCCACGGCGAGGATCTGGACAATGGTGAGCGGCAGCGGGACGCCGAGGAGCACGAATGCGAGGTAGGGCACGAGTTCCGGCACGTTCGAGGTGAGGATGTAGGCGAGGAACTTGCGGATGTTCTCGAACACCGCGCGCCCTTCCTCGATCGCGGCGACGATGGAGGCGAAGTTGTCGTCGAGCAGCACCATGTCGGCGGACTCGCGCGCCACGTCCGTGCCCACCACGCCCATGGCGATGCCGATGTCCGCGGTGCGAAGCGCCGGCGCGTCGTTCACCCCGTCGCCCGTGACCGCCACCACGTGGCCCTTTTTCTGGAAGGCCGCGACGATCCGCAGCTTCTGCTCGGCGCTCACGCGGGCGAAGACGAGCTCGGGTGCGTCGAGCGCGAGCTGCAGCTGCGTGTCGCTCATCCGCGCGACGTCGTCGCCGCGCAGGACACGGGGATTGTCCGAGGGCGCGAGGCCGATGGCGCGGGCCACAGCGGCCGAGGTGCTCGCGTGGTCCCCCGTGGCCATCACCACGCGGATGCCAGCCTCGCGGCAGCGCGCGATGGCGGCGGGCACCTCGGGGCGCGGCGGGTCCGCGAGGCCGACGAGGCCGGCGAAGACGAGGTCCTCCTCCCAGGCCTCGCGGGGCTCGTCGCCTCGCAGTTCGCGCCAGGCGAGCCCGAGCACGCGCAGCCCCTGCCGCGCCATCTCGTCCTGCGCGGCGGCGAGCCGCGCGCGCATCGCCGGGTCGAGCGCCGCGACACCCGCGCGCGTGCCGATCGCGGTGCTGCGCTCGATCACCGATTCCGGCGCCCCCTTGCAGTAGAGGATCGCGCCCCCCGGCGCCTCGTGCAGCGTGGACATGCTGCGCCGGTCGGAATCGAAGGGGATCTCGTCGAGCTTCGCGAGCGCCGGGGCGGGGCCCGCGGCAGCCTCGGCCATGCGCAGGAGCGCCACCTCCATGGGATCGCCGAGCAGCCGCTCCTCGCCGTCGTCGCGAACGGCCTGCAGGCTCTGGCAATGGCGCGCCACTTCGAAGAGCGCGCGGTGCGCCCCGGCGAATCCCGGTTCCAGCGCGTCGAGCACGCGAATGCCCTCGGCGGTGGCGACATGGGTCGCTACCATCCGGTTCTGCGTAAGGGTGCCGGTCTTGTCCGTGACGATCACGGAGGCCGAGCCCAGGGCCTCCGCGGCGGGCAGGTGGCGGATGAGGGCGTTGCGCTTCGCCATGCGCTGCGTGGCCATCGCGAGCGAGAGGGTGACGGTCGGCAGCAGCCCCTCGGGGACGTTCGCGACGATGACGCCGATCGCGAAGAGGAGGTTCGCCCAGAACGGCAGGCCCATCGCCTGGCCGATCGCGAAGAAGGCGATGCCGAGCGCGGCGGCGAAGACGCTGACGATGCGCGAGAGCCGGGCGATCTCCCGCTGCAGCGGCGTGGGCGCCTCGCCCGCCTCCATGGTGAGGCCGGCGATGCGGCCGAATTCCGTGCGCATGCCGGTGGCGAACACCACCGCGGCGCCCTCGCCCGCGACTACCGCCGTGCCCGCGAAGAGGAGGTTGCGCGACTGGAGCAGCCCGTCGCGCGGCGCGGGCCCGGCATTGCGCGGCTGCGGGAGCGACTCCCCGGTGAGGGTCGCCATGTTCACCTGGAGCGCGGTCGCCTCGACCAGGCGGCAATCGGCGGGCACGTCCTCGCCCGCCGAGACGAGGATGAGGTCACCGGGAACGAGGCCGGCGGCGGCGATGCGCACGGCCTCGCCGTCGCGCAGTACCGTCACCTCGTGCGGCAGGAGCGACTTCAGCGCCGCCACCGCGCGCTCGGCCCGCGCGCGCTGCCAGAAGGAGAACGCGCCGTTGACCGCGATCACGGCGACGATCGCGAAGCCGAGGATCCCCATGCCCTGCCCGGGATCGTTGGCCTCGGCGACGAAGGCGAGCGCCGCGGCGGCCCAGAGGATCAGCGCGAAGAAGTTGGTGAACTCCCGCGCGAACTCGAGCAGGAGCGGGCTGCGGCGCGCTTCCTCGACGCGGTTCGGGCCGTACTCGGCGAGGCGGCGCGCGGCTTCGCCGGCCGCCAGCCCCCGCCGCGAGCTGCGCAGGCTCGCAAGCGCCTCGTCCACCGAAAGGGTGGCGGTGTCGTGGCGCTCGGGCATCGGGGTCCCCTCGGCGTTCCGGGATGGGGTGGGCAGCCCCCCATCGTCGCGCCCGGGGGCGCCGCGCCCCTTGAGCCGGGTCAACCGGGTGAAAATCGGGAATCCGCCGGCCCGGCCTTGCGCATCCAACGGCCATTCCCGGACCCACGAGCACCGCCGCCATGCCCGCGAAACGCCTTTCCTGGAAGACGGCCCTCATCGCCGCCCTGTCCCTCGCCGTTCTCGCCTTCGCGGGGCCGTGGGCCTTCGAGCGCGCGCTCGCCTGGCGCTACCACCTCGTTCCCGTGGTCGAGAAGCTGCCGACGCCCAGGGACCGTGCCGAGGCGATGCGCCAGGACCTCGAAGTGCTGGGCCAGCTCTCGAAGCTCGACCGCAGTTTCTCGCCGGAGGCCCTCGCGAGGTTCGAGGCGGAACGCGCGAAGCTCGTCGCGCGGGCGCACGAGCTCACGCCCTCGATGCTCGAGATGGAAGTCTCGCGGATCGTCGCGTTGTCGGACAACGGGCACACCACCGTGGGACGAAGGCTCCGGCGGCTGAACCGCGTGCCGATCCGGCTGGGCTGGTTCGAGGAGGGGCTCTACGTCACGCGCGCGGACGAGGCGCGCGCGAACCTCGTCGGCGCCCGGGTGATGAAAGTGAACGGCAAGACACCGGAGGAGGCGCTCGCGGCGATCACGCCCCGCGTGAGCGGCACCACCGCCCACGCGAAGGCCACGAGCCCGCTCTACCTCGCCTCGCCCTACGGCCTCGCCGGGATCTGGCCGGAGATGGACCCCGACAGGGCGACCTACACCCTGCGGACGGAAAAGGGAGAGACCGTCGAGGTCGCGCTCGTGGCGACGCCGCCGGACGCGAAGTCGCCCTACGTGGACCCCACGCGCGACCTCGCGCCCCAGGGCGTGCGCAACGAATCCGAGCCCTGGCGCAACCTCCTCTCCGGCCGCTCCGACCTGCCGCTCGTGCTGCGCGAGCCCGATGCGAGCCTGTTCGTGAAGAGCCTGGACGATGGCGCGGGGCTCTACGTGCACATCATGCAGGTCATGGACGACGAGCGCGGCTCGCTCTCCGAGCAGCTCGAGGCGCTCACCCGGGCGATCGAGCCCGGGAGCCTGCGCTATGCGATCCTCGACCTGCGGTTCAACGGCGGCGGGAACTACATGAAGACGCTGGGCTTCACGAAGGAGCTGCCGAAGCGCATCGCGCCCGACGGCAGGCTCTTCATCCTCACCGACCACTCCACCTTCTCCGCGGCGATCGTGACCTTCGCGCGGGCGCGGTACTTCGCGGGCAAGCGCGCGGTGGTGATCGGCGAGCCCGTGGGTGATCGCGAGCGCTTCTGGGCCGAGGCGGGGGCACCGCTGGTCCTGCCGAACTCGAAGATCACGGTGTTCTTCGCCACGGGCTACCACGACTGGCACTCGGGGTGCGGGGTGCGGGACCTCGCGCGGTGCTTCTGGATCAACTGGGCCTTCGACGTGCCCTCGGGGAGCTTCGCGCCCGACGAGGTGGTGGCGTGGAAGTTCGCCGACTACCGCAGGGGCGTGGACACGGTGATGGAGGCGGTCATGAAGCGGCGCGAGTCCTTGCCCGGCAAGAGTAGCTAGGAGAGGAACGCCTTCATCGTCATCGCCCGGTCCGGAAAGGTCCGCAGCACGTCCCGGTCCGCAGTCACGAGGGGCACCGAGAGCACCGTGGCGAGGGCGACGAATTCGCAGTCGTAGGCGGAAAGTGGCGACTCCCCCGCGAGCTCGAACACCGCCTCGTCCGGTACGAGGTGCTCGCCGCCCTCGAGAGCCGCTTGAGCCGCCCCCATGATCCTCGCCACCTGGGCGCGGTCGAGATTGCCGGCGCGCAGATACCCGGTGAGGATGCTGCGCATCTCCGAGCGCCAGAGTACGGGCGCATGCCACTGCGGGTCTCTCAAGCGGACAGCCTGCGCCAGGTCCGTAAGGGCGCCGTGAATCCAGCAATAGGCGATGACGTTGCTGTCGACGACGATCACGCCCGGCCCTGGCGCTTGTAGCGGCCGACCCGCGCATGCTCGACACGCGGCAGCCGGGAGGTGAACTGCCTGAGCTCCCGGGCCAGCGTCTGCGCATCCACCACGGGCGCGACGAACTCCCTTTCCAGGCGCTGGAGGATCTCGCTGTTGAGGCTCCTGCGATTGCGCTCGGCGCTTTCCTTGAGCATGGCGTGAAGCTCTTCCGGGATGTTCTTGAGGGTGAGCGTGATCATGGGAGGCGCTTTGGAACCATAATGGAACCACATCAGCCTAGGGCGCCGGGCCTCCCCTGTCAATCGCCTCCGGCTTCCCAACGCCGCCCTCGCCCGGCGGTTGACCGAAGCCGGGGATGCTCAACCGCCGGCGTCGTAGGGCGGCCGCGTCGTGAGCCGCCAGTCCTCGACGGGCCCGCCGGCGGTGAAGTGGTAGAGGCTCTGCCAGGCGTGGCCGCCGACGCCGAGGAGCCGGTGCATCTCGTCGTCGAAAAAGCAGCCGATGCCCGTGGCGCGGATGCCGGCGGCCTCGGCCTCGAGGTAGAGCGCGTGGCCGAGCATGCCGCACTCCCAGTAGAGACTCCGGTAACGCCACGGCTCGCCGAGGACGGATTCGAGCGGCGCGAGCATCCCCAGCGCGAAGCAGGAGTCCGCCGCGATGTCCTGGTGGCAGCAGATCGCGCGCGCGGCGTCGCGCAGGTCGTGCGGAAGGAGCAGGTGAAGCGGCAGGTGATCGGGCCCCGCCTTGCGCCACAGCCACTCGGGGCGCAGGGAGCGCTTCATCGCCTCCAGCGCGGCGGGGTCGCGCAGCAGCAGGTAGAGCCCCGGCTCGATGCCGTCCACGCGATGGACCAGCAGCGCGGGATGCACCTGCGGCGCCGTGCCGAGCGCGTTCCACGGCGGCGTTCCGGGGCGCGGGAGGAGGGATTCCAGCATCGCGAAGAACGCGTGCGCTTCGATGCGCGTCACGCCGTCGAAGTCCACGGCGCTGCGGCGCTGGCGCGCGATTCGCTCGAAGGGAGGGTCGAGCGCCGGCTCGATCGGCGGCGGCAGCGGCGTGGGCGTGAATGCCGGCGGCTCGGGCGTTTCGCCCTTCACCGTCGCGCGGTGGATCGCGCCGATGTCGGGCCATTCGACGTGCGAAGGGCTCAGGCGGTTGGCGCGGCCGTGCCAGGACGACGGCGCTGTGCCAACGATTTTCCGCGGGGAGCCCTCTCCGATCCACAGCAGCACATCCGCGGCCTCTTCCTCCGCGCCCTCGAAATCCGCCGCGCGATCCGTCCCGAGCAACGCCCCGAGCGCGTCGTCGGCGAGGGAGTGGACCACGCGCGCTTGCCATCCGAGCGCGGCGGCGGCGTAGGCGAGGGCGGCGATCGCGTGCCCGCAGTCGTGCTGGCAGTAGCGCCAGGCGCGCATGCCGTACTTCCACGCCTCCCGCCAATGGATCGAGGTGAGGCCCACGAAGATGCCGCTCCCGCCGAACGCCTCGTTCCACCGCGGATCGTCGACGGCGGCGCGATGCTCGAGCGCGTGGTCGCGGCTCACGTAGTGGTGCACGCCCGCGGGAATGCCGGGCAGCGCCGGGCAGGCGAGGTAGCCCTCCGTGGGGTGGAGGTTCCCGCTCGACGGATTGCAGCGAAGCGCCCAGCGCGTGCCGCCGTGGGACTTCCACGCCGAAAGCCCCAGCGAAAGCTCGAAAAGCGTCGCCACGCTTTCGAGGTCGAAGGCGCGCGGCGGCGGGAGATTCCCCCGGCGCACGTCGTCGTAGCGGACCGCGAGCCCATCGGCGGCCAGCGGGAGCCGGGTCCGTGGCGCGCCCTCGAATTCGCGGAAGGGGTCGGGCTGGTTCGCCCAGTCGAGACGGCCGGGCCCGGGGGCGTAGCGGTCAAGCCGGTGCTTGCTTCGCTCGTGGTACCCGAGGAGCGCCTTGCGCGCCTCGCTCATCGGGCCTTCTTCGCGGTCGCTGCGCGACCGGGTTTCCGGCGCGCGCGATAGGAGGCGCCGCGCTCACGAGCCTCGGGAGGCCGACCGCCCTTCAGGAGGAGTGCCTCCGGCAGCGCCGCCATCCTTCGATCGAGCGTCAGGGTGGCGAGCCCGGACTGGCGGTAGTCGTCGGCGATGAGGCGGTCGAGCAGCCCGCATCCCGATTCCGCGGCGAGCGCCTCGAGCGCGGCCACGCCGTTGAGCGGCGACACGAGGCCGCTGCGAAGGACGCTCGCGAGGGCGGCCCGCGCCTCGGCCTTCGGGATCCCGTAGTGGTGCTGGAGCGCGACGTACGCCTCGCCGATCACCTGGTTGGACGCGAAGACCTCGCCATCGTCGCGCTCCACGAGGCCGGAGAGCGCGGCGACGCACCGCTCGAAGCCTTCGGGCGGATCGCCGGTGGCGAGGCGGACGAGGATCGAGGTGTCAATCCCGAAGCGCGCGGCCATGGCGCTTCGCCCGGAAGGCCTCGAGGTCGAAGGAGCCCGCGCCCCGGCGCAGGCGCCCGCGCAACGGAGCGAGAAGCGAGCGGTCGACGCGGCGGGCCCGGAGGATGAAGCCCTCCGGGCCCTCCTCGAGCTCGAGGCGATCCCCGGGCTTCACGCCGAGGGCCTCGAGGACCCGCGCGGGAAATGTGACCTGGCGCTTCGAGGTGATCTTGACGAACATGGGACCCGAAACCTCCTTACCAGAAGTTTAGGCGGGTAAGGCATCCGGCACAACGCCGCTCATCGCTTCAACGCCTCGCCCCCGCGCCGGATGACGGGACGGGGACTCAGGCGGGGCTCATCCGCGCGCCGCCGCTTCGCCGGTCGCCGTAGAGCAGGAACCCCGCGATGACGAGGGTCAGCACGTTCCACGCGATGCCGTTGAAGAACGCCGCGCGATAGGAGCCGGTGACATCGAACACCCAGCCCGACATCCAGCCGCCGAGCGCCATGCCGAGCAGCGTGCACATGATCACCGCGCCCACGCGCGTGCCCGCCTCGCGCGCCGGGAAGTGCTCGCGGACGATGATCGCGTAGGAGGGCACGATGCCGCCCTGGAAGAGCCCGAAGAGGCCCGAGATCACGTAGAGCGGGACGAGCCCGTCGAAGGGCAGGAAGAGGAAGAGTGCGACCATCTGCAGGAAGGCGCCGAGGAGCAGCGTCTTCAGGCCCCCGATGTGGTCGCAGATCCATCCCGAGGCGAGGCGGCTCACGATGCCGCAGGCGAGCATGACCGAGAGCATCTCGGCCCCGCGCGCGGCGCCGTAGCCGAGGTCCCCGCAGTAGGCGACGATGTGCACCTGCGGCATCGACATCGCGACGCAGCAGGAGAGCCCCGCGAGCATCAGCAGCGCCTGCGCCGCGGAGGGCGACAGGCCGAAGGGGCGCTCGGGGAGCGGCTTCGCGACACCTTTCGCCACCGTCGCGTGCGCCTCGGGCGGGCGCTTGTGCAGCAGGAGGGCGAGCGCCGTCATCGTCACGCCGCAGAAGATCCCCATCCCGATGTAACCCTGCCGCCAGCCCACGGTCTCGACCATGTGCTGCAGGATCGGCGGCCAGATGGCGCCGCCGAGGTAGTTGCCGCTCGCGCACACGGCGACCGCGATGCCGCGCCGCTTCTCCCACCAGTGCGAGGTGTCCGCCATGAGCGGGCCGAAGGTGGCGGAGATGCCGAAGAGACCGAGCACCACGCCGTGCAGGATATTGAAGACATGGATGCTGTCCGTGAGCCCCGCGCCGACGTAGCCCGCGGCGATGCAGACGGAGCCGACAATCAGCGGCAGCATCACCCCGTGGCGATCCGCGAGCCGGCCCATCACCACGCCGCCCACGCCCATGCCGAGCATAAGCATCGAATAGGGCATGGAGGCGTCCGCGCGGGCCACGCCGAATTCCGCCTGGACCACGGGCAGGACCACGGGCACCACGTACATCGCGCTCGCGCCGATGGTCATCAGCACGAGGGTGACGAGGAGGCGGAAGGCGGCGTAGGGCGAGTCGACGCGGGCGGTCATGGGGCGGAAACATTATCCGGGGGAGGGAAGTGTATTCTGTGCCGCAGCATCTTCGCCACCACGGCAGGAGGCAGCCATGCCGAGAAAGCCGTTGTTCGTCGCAGCGATCGCCGCAGCCGCGGCCCTCACGATCCCCCTGCAGGCCAGCGCGCACGACCCCGTCGCGGGCGCCATCATCGGCGGCGTCATCGGCGGGGCGGCGGGCGGGCCGCCCGGGGCGGCCGCGGGCGCCATCATCGGCGGCATCATCGGGTCCGAGGGCCACTACCATCCTCACGGGTACTACCGCGGCGCGCCCTACTACGCGCCGCCGCCGGTCGCGTATGCGCCCCGGACCTACTACGCGCCGCCATCCACCTACTACGCGCCGCCGCAGGAGTACTACGCACCACCGCCGGTCGCCTATGCGCCCCCGCCGGTCTACTACGCGCCGCCGGTGGTCTACCGCGCCGCGCCCGTGTATGCGTACGGTCCCCGGTACGTATCGCGCGGCTACTACGGCCCGCACTACCGCCACTACAACGGGCGGCACGACGGCGGGCGGTATCGCGACGGATACGGAAGGCGCTGAGCCTCGCGCTCGCGAACGAAACGAAAAGCCCCGCACCCGCGGGGCTTCTTTTTTGGCAGGGAAGCGTCAGCTTCCCTTCGGGTACCCCACGGTCTGCGCGAAGGTGACGAACTCGCCCTCGTCGAGGCGCATCGCCTTCTCGAGCCGCGGGTAATCCACGGCGCCGCGGAAAACCGTCGCGAGGCCCGCGGAGGCGCAGTAGAGGTAGACGTTCTGCCCGATGAACGAGGCGTCCACGGAGCAGAAGAGCTTGCGGTTCTCGGGCGTGAGCTCCTTCATGCGGCTGCCGTGGGCGACGTAGACGAGGTTCAGGGGCGCGACGCCGACGAAATCCTGCATCCCCGTGTGCGCGCGGATGTCCCCCGCGGGATGGGCGACGAGCGCGTGGCGCTTGGGATCGTAGAGCCAGAGGCCGTCTTCCATCGCGGCGTACACGTCGATCACGACGATGTGGCGCCAGCAGGGCGCCGTGCGGTCCCCGCTCGGGCGGTTGATGCCGTAGGCGGCCCAGAGGAGATCGGAGAGGACCTGGTCGGGAAGCTTCCTCGAGGAGAACTCGCGGGTCGAGCGGCGCAGGTTCAGCGCCTGCATGAGCGGCATGCCGCCTTCCTTCGCCGGGGCGGGGAGCACCCTCGCGGCACCGGCGACGGGCACGGGCGCCGCACCCGTCGAGAGCGGCACCAGGCTCGGCGCGATGATCGCGGCGCCGGCGGCGGCGGTGCTGCCCAGGAATTCGCGGCGGGAGTTGCGGGGAGCGGCGGGGGAATCGTCGCTCGGCTGGCGAGGAACGGTCATGGCACCCTCCTCGAGGCCCGGGGGTGCCGCGGGACGCGGCACTGGGGCGCCCGGCAGTTTTCCCATCCTAAGGCGGCCGCGGAGCCGCCGGTTGACGCGGGTCAACTGGAGACGCGATGGGGCGGCCACCGCGACCGGAGCATCTCCACGATCTCGATGAGATTCGCGATCAGGGTCTCATCGATTCGGGCCGTCCCCTCGTAGGTGGCTTCGTTCCTTCGCTCGTGACAAAGGGCGAGCACGCGCCACTGCGCCGGCGAGAGGCCCGCCGTGTGCTCGAGGCACTGGAACGCGATGTACCGGCTGGAGGACCGGTAGCCGTGGTGCCGCAGGGCCGCCGTGGCGAACGCATACGACGCGTCGTAGGCGATGAGGAAGCGACCCTCCAGGGAGAGGTTCGAGTTGCGCGAATCCGCGAGGAGCCGTTCGCCCATGGCGAGGAGCCTCGCCAACTCCTGTTCCCCGATCGTCTCAGCCTTGAGCTGGCCGGCCTGGACGAGCCTTTCGAGGTGCGGGGAGGTCATGGTCGGAGCCTACGAGGTAGATGCGCGGGCCCTGGAGAACGCGACCGAGGAAGCCGTCGCGTTCTTCGCGCCGCTCGGCGAATTCAACGATCTTGTAGACGGCCGGGTTGACCGTGCGGCCGATGCGCTGCTCGGCTTCGAGGAGAGCTTCGTAGAGGTGCGTGTAGCCGAGCGAGTCGGAGACGATCATCACGTCCACGTCGCTCTTCGCGTTGTCGGTGCCCTTCGCGACGGAGCCGTAGACGAACGCCACGGCGATGCGGTCCGCGAACGGAGTCAGTGCGGCCCGAAGCACGTCCGCGACGCCGAAAGTCTTCACGACGATGCCGCGAAGCTCCTCGAAGATCGGGCTCTGGCGGCTCGCCTGGAAGTGCTTCTGGTTGCCGAGGCGTCCTGCGGACACGAGGCCCGAAGCCAGGAGCCGGGAGAGCTCGCGATGGACCGTGCCCGTTCCCACGCCGGACAGGCGAACGACCTCGTTCGTGTGGAAGCTGCGGTCGGGGTTCGCGAACAGCAGCCCCAGGACCCGTTGCTGGGTCTTGGTAAAGAGGGCGTCGGCGAGGCCTTGCTGTGATCCCATAACGGGAATGATAGTTCCCACTATGGGATCAGGCAAGCCCCCTCAGCCGACCTCGACCTCCACCGTCCTGAACCCCACCCGGCAGCTCCCCACCTTCACCTTGAGCTTGCCCTTGCCCGCGGCGACGAGCGTCACGAACTTCTCGTGCACATTGCCGCGCGTCCAGGGCATGAAGATCGAGGCGCCGTTGTAGAGGCCGAGGCCCCAGCCGTCGAGATGGCCGATCTCGACGACGGATTCCGCGGGGGCGACGAGCGCGACTCCCTTGCCCTCGGCGGTGAGGCGAAGCGGCTCCGCGTGCGGGAGCTTCCGCGCCGAGGGAATTCCGTAGGTGCTCATGTAGCCGGCGTTGGCGATGCGGATCTCCACGCGCGTGTGGTCGCCGCCGACTTTCTCCTTGCCGACGACTTCCACCGTCACGCGCGGCACCAGCGCCGCCACGCGCAGGAACGCGGCACTCTGCGTGGCGCACACCTCGGCGAGCTTCTCGAGCGGCGGGTTCCAGATGCCCACGCGCCCGTCGAAGCCGCCGACCTCCACCTCCCCCAGTTGCGGGTGCTTCACCTTGCGCCAGGGCTTGAAGACGCGGCCGGAGTTCTGCTCCCTGTCGAGCTTGGCGAGGGCGAGGAAGTCCTTGCGTTCGAGCTGCGAATAGTGGTCCACGAAGGGTTTCTTGCGCTCGATGCCGAGCTGCTTGAAGAGGTCCCAGAGCTCGATCACGTAGGCGAGGCAGCCGCGGTTGTGGTACGCCCACTCGCTGATGTCGCCGTGCAGCGGCTTGTCGGGCTCGTAGAGGAACTCGTGGTAGCCGCTCACGCACGCGTAGCCCGTGTGCTCCGTCACCCACGCCTCGACCTGCTTGAAGATGGCGAGGTCCGTCTGGTCCATCTTCGCGTCGGGCTTGTCGCCGAGCGGGCGGATCAGCACGCCGCCGAAGGTGTGGAGGTTCAGCCACGTGAAGATGTGCGGGTGCTTGGTGGCGAACTCGATGATCGCGCGCGTCTCCGGGGCGCTGCCGGGGAAGTGCCCTGCGCCCACCTGGTCGGGCTCCGGCGCCCACTGGTAGGGGAAGTTGCGGTTGAAGTCGTAGAGGTTGTCGGAGAGGAAGAAGGGGTCGGGGATGCGCCGGCCGTCGAAGTTGACGATGCGCCCCTCGGGATAGAGCTTGTAGAACGGGCCCGCGTCCTCGGGGCCGCGCGGGACCATCACCGGGGGATCGACGGGTTTGCCGTCCTCGCCGCGAAGCTCGACCAGCTCTCCCTCCGGGCTTTCCTGGCGGAGGTAGTTGATGAGCCCGTCGCCGTCGATGTCCGCCGACTCCCAGTACGCGTGGTCCTTGTTGGCGCGGTCGTTGACCGGGCTCGAACGCACGTAGCGTCCCTTCGTCAGGACTTCCTCGGCGCCGTCGGGGGAGATGCGCGGGACGACGTAGAAGAGTGCTTCGCGGATGGCTTGCGCCATGTGCTCCGGGAGCGGTTTGCCGCCGGCTTCGTTCGCTCCCGCGTGGATCTTGAAGATGTCGTCCGCTATCGCCAGCGCAACGCTGCTTCCGCAGACTTCCGAGGCGTGCATGTTGCCGTCGATCCACACCGCCGGACGGGATTCGTCCGGGTTCTTGCCGATGGTGAGGAGCGGGATGTCACGGCCTTCGGCGGATTTCCCGAGGGTGGAAAGGCGGACCAGGGCGGGGTGTTGCTTGGCCCAGGTGGAGAGCTGGGTGGAGAGGTCGGCGTAGGGGAGGTACTTGGAGCGGAACACGGGGGAAGTCCTGTTCTTAAGCGGCGGGAAGCGGGGAGTTTACGCGGGTGGCGAGGGGGCCGTGAACAGCGCCGTCGCTTGGAGGGTCGTCAACCGCCCACTGTTCCCGGCGGTCGCCGCCCTCTCCTCAACTCGTAAACCACTGGGCACCAGATCTCGTCGTTAACTACAAATACAGGCCCAGTGTGCCTAGTGTGCGTAACGGGCAGGTTAGCCTTCTCAAGATAGTAGTCAACCGCCTGCAACGCATAGTGAACGCTGGTCAAGAGCTGATCCTCAATCGATTCGTTGGGGTATCTTGGTGACTTCTTTCGATAGGCGTCGAAACCGAGGTAGGCGACCCGAGGGAATCCGACGCCGCTTCCTATACACAAGGCTCGGGCAAGTCGCAGGGCATCGTTCCTCAAAGAGACCTCGGATTTCTGAATTCCGTGCTTCAATTCGATCAACGCAAATGGTCCGCGCTGATCCCATACGACCAAGTCGAATCTCTTACGCCCCACAAGGGCGCCATGACGCATTCGACGACGGTCCGCACCTGATTCGACAAGGGTCTCTGAGACCGGAGACTCCAAGACGACCCGGCGCACTCCCTTAACAGCACGAATCCTGAATGCACACATCGCACACAGCAAACTCTCAGGAGCTTTCGTCGCCGGCAGTCCAGCGACCCCACGATAGACTGGGGGCAGGTCCGAAATCGTCTCCAGCAAGCAGTGCCGAATTCTGATCGCTAGATCTTTCACTTGACGCGCCCTTCGTCCACTTTCCCAATCTCGTTATCGCTGTAATCCGGAGTCTGCGACTTGACCTGCCGGGACTAGTCCCGACTGAGCAATCAACCTGGTGGCCCAAGAAGCGAACTGCCTGTGCTGAAGGCCGTGTTCATAGGAGCGGGTGCATTCCGTTCCGCGAACATCTCATGGAAGGGCGTACCCTCCGTCGCGATCCTGAAGAACCCCGCAGTCGGCCATCAAGCTCATGAACGAGTCCAGGCGATCGGGTGAACGAACGGGGTGCCAGACAAGGTTGGGATGAATCAGCGGGACCAACCCCTCTTGCTCGATGGCGATTCTGAGTCGTTGCTTCCCCTGCTCTTGTCGACGAGTCGCGGTCGCAAGATGCTGACTGAGAAGGTAGGTCTCGATAAAGTCCTGGAGGAAGTCGAACCATGGGTACGCCTTTCTATCATCCAGATAGCGAGTCCAATGCGCCAATGAGACTCGCGGCCTTCCTCCGGCCTCGAGGTGACGCTTGGCGTTCTTGTCCCCCGCAAGTTCGTGTGTGGCCACAGCGCAACCAACGAGCGCAACAACGCAGCGTCCAAAGACTTCGTTGGGAAGTGGCCCTATGCTTGCCTCGTCGAGATCCTGCTCGATCCGGTGACCGAGCGCAATCAGGTCCAGCTTGGAGCCGCCGTAGCCGGCAATCAGGGTTCCGCCGCCTCTGCGAGCCCACTGTGAGTAGGATTTCAAGTTCTCTGCCGGCTTTTTCGTAGACGCAAGTTCGGGCGTTGCGTCGAGTGCTCTTGTCGCGTCGTTTGCCAAGGTTTCACTTTCTCGCACCCTTTCCACGAGAATCTTGCGTTCCATCCAAGAGAAGAGTGCTTCGTGTGCGAGGCGTTGAATTTGCCTGATTTGCAGAACCTGCCAGAGGCGTAAGTGGGCAGCGAGGCTTTCGGGAACCGTCAGCGGTCTCCCGGCTGGATCGAGTCCGCGCGTCAAGTACTCACGAACGTCACTTACTATCATCGGCTCCCTTGATCTGCCAAGGACAAGCTCTATCAACTCTTTCGCCATCGAGCGCGCATGTGCGAGCTCAGGCGGTGCTTGCGATGTCCCTTCAAACAGCGCCCCGCGGAATGCCGCCCGCTCCCGTGAAGTAGGTTTGTCGACATTCCACACGTCGTGAAGCTCAGCGGCCTCCGCCTCTCGCGCCAACGTTACAGAAGGCCGAAACAGACTCATTGCCTCGCATCGCTGCATGCGCTCATTGAGCGCCAGCGCCAGTTCTTTACCCTCCGGAGTGACGGCGATCAAGCCCGGCCTTGGGCTTACTGCGAGCCCAAGCCCGCTATCAGCCTTTATTGAGGGGCCGTAGTTGACGGCGTCCAACCAACTCACATTTCGTGACCACCCCTCGAATGACAAGGGAACACGTCCTCGTTTGCCTGATGGGGGTTTGCTGTCGCTGCCAACAAGGCCACGCTGAGTGCCTGCTATGCGATGTGACCAGTTGAACAGGATCTCCACCTTTTCCCGAAATGCGCGAAACTCTCCAAGACCAAAGCTCTTTCGGTTCTCGGAAGCCATCTGCTGGGCAAACGCCCACGCTGCCCAGCACAGCATCGAGTAGGGCCGCACGTACTTCGTGACATTGTTGATTCCGGGGATGAACTGGTAGACGAGCTCGAGATTGGCCTGCCGTAGCCCGAGAAAGTCCACTCCAGTGTTCTCGGCCCTAAACGGCGGCACAAAGTAAGGGCGCCCGTCCACGCCACTATTCTCCATCACCCCACAAGATTATCGACTTGCATCCAAGGCATTCACCGATTCGAAAGTGTCGAAGACGGGATATCGCATCTTCGTCAAGCTTCAGATAGCACTTCGGACACCCTGTCGGACATGGTCCTTTGACAACCGCGTGACGCGGTTGTGACCGAGGTGCCCGAAGCATGTCTCTAACCAACGTTTCTTCGTGCCCGCCCAGAACTCCCTTGGGAGGCGTGAACGACGTGCCAATATCGAATGCAGCTGCCGCCTGCATCACTACCGATTCGGGCGTCGATGCCCCAAGGATTCGGCGAAGCCCTGTCTCGATCGGGCCACGACTGACTCCAATTGCGGTCGAAATCGCGTGCGACTCCGACCACTGAGTGCCAAGTTGGACTAGCGCCGCGAGAGTCTGTGTGCTGCGTGGCATCCGATTGATCCATTGTCGCAACCTGCTCAGAGACAGCTGTTCACCCTCCGGTCCAACGCTGTCCGACGCGAGGTACCCCGACAAGGCGATTGTCGAAGGGGCAATAATGCTCCGTGCCTCGCTATCCAGACCTAGGCCGAGTACTCGAGGTAACCAATTCGTGGCGACGAATCGGAGCGCTCGCGTGCGACTTCTGAACCGATGGACATTCATTGCGAGGTTTACATTGAGCCAGATACACAGAGCGAGCCCCAAAGCACGGCCGTCGCTATGCGCATCTTCAATTGCCTTGGTCATCGCTCGGTTGAACTCTGCTAAAGCCTCGTAACCCCGCAATGCTTGAGCCTCAACATCCTGTGCGTCCTCATCTCCATCATTGGCACCCACTGCAACGTTTCGCCCCACCAGAGCTCTTACTGCAGAATCTCCGGCTCGTGGCGCTGCGAGAAGGCGAATCGTAATCTGTAGCAGTAGCGCAAGGCGGCTGACTTCCCTGCCAGCCGCACCCTGGAAGATGTGATGAGTAGTGCGGAAACCTTGCTGACTTTCCGCCGATAGCAAGTCCGTAGGCACAGATAGATGGTCGTCTCGGCCTCGGTCGTGTCCTGGGAGGAGTCGCTTTCCTGCGCTTCCGCTAGCGTCGCGAAGGCCGTTCGCAGACTCCGACGCAATATAGCCAAGTAGTGCCTCGACGTCATCGTCAGTGTCTTCCCGCGCAAGCAGCCTTTCGATCGCGCGCGCAACAGCTCGCTGTTGCGTAGAAAGGCTCAGATGCAGATCGAAGTTCAGCCAGCCCCGCGCAACCTTTCGATCCATTCGCATCGTGAGCTGAGTGGAGTCCAGCGTGGACAGTAGTCTCGGGACCGACTTCTTGAACGCGCCGTCAGGTTGGACAGGCACCAGCTCGTCAAGGTCCTTGATAGCCTCTATCCGAAGGCGCCACCCCCCCTCGACCTCAGTCGACCCGAGTACGCAACCTGAAAGCACTCCATCTGGGGACAATGTAGCAAAAACAGCGAGGGACTCATCGCGACCGGAAACGACTCCTGATGCCACATACGGAGGCTTGTCCGCGCTCTTCCACAACACGATTTCAGCCGGAGAGGGACCACGCAATACCGCCACCTCAATGTTGCTTCTAGTTTCAAATGACTCCCGTGTGGCATTCACACTACCGACCATCGTGATGCAGTCCCTCCCAAATCGCACTTCCCACCACTTGGCGTGCAGCGGCCTACTCACCTTTGGCACATTCGGTTGTACGGCTTCCACGCGAATGCCCCACGTTGCGGCAGTGTGAAACGGAAAACTTGTTGGTTGACCCCCTGAGGGAACGCCAATGATGAGCCGCTTTGCATGCAGGTCCTTCGCTAGCAACCTCAAAGGCGCACCGTCGGGGTGGTGATACGGCGACAGCACGAGGAGAGCAGAGACGGGGATTCGCTCGCTTACGGCGCGAACGAAGTGATCTCGGATGGGAGCGACGACGGAGTGTATTACCCTCGCGGAAGACTTCGGAGAACTCCTTCGATAACGCCTCAGACGCATTGCGACTTCCCGCAGGACTGCGTCATGGGGAACACGTACATCCTTCGATGAAATCAGAGCCTCGATGAAGGTTCCAAAATCAGCAAATGCCTGCGGGTCACTCGCCGGCTTTAGGACCTCGAGTACTTCTACATTGTTCCCGTGACCGCCAAACGTCAGGTTTCCACTCCCTATCAGCAGGACCTCATCATCAGCACCGGCGAGAAAGGTGCACTTGGGATGAAATATTCCACCGCGTTTCGTGACGGGGACGAGTCGGTAGTCCTGACCCACCGCGAGCGCTTGCCGCTCGACCAAGGAGGCGCGATACATGCGCTGGTCAGCAAAGATCGATATCTTCGAGCAGCCGGCTCGTCTTAGCTGTGGCAGCAGTACTGATTCAAAGAACGAGAGGCTCAGCGCATATGTTAAGAAGAGCGCTTCGTTCCAGGAACGGGAAGCGATAATGTCGGAGACTGAGCGTTCTCTGACCACGATGTTGACGACCTGGGGTTACGCACTATCTCACTACGTGAATCTTTCCTTGTCTGAACCAGGGGCGACTTACGTCGCCCATTCTCCTGACAACAATTCCGCCTGCTCCAGCACGGTCTGCGTCGCCTTCTCCTGCTTGTCCGGGGGATAGCCGTATTTGCGCAAGATCCGCTTGACCAGCACTCGAAGCTGGGCGCGCACGTTCTCGCGGAGCGTCCAGTCGATCGTCACGTTGGCGCGCACCGTCCTGACCAGCTCCTGTGCAATCGTCCGAAGGGTTTCGTCGCCCAGGACCTTGACCGCGCTGTCGTTGGTCTCCAGCGCGTCGTAGAACGCCAATTCGTCCTCGGAGAGACTAAGCGCCTCTCCGCGGGCGTTGGCTTCTCGCATGTCCTTGGCAAGCGCGATCAGCTCCTCGATCACCTGTGCCGCCTCGATCGCCCGGTTCTGGTAGCGGCGGATGGTCTGCTCCAGCATCTCGGCGAATGAGCGTGCCTGGACCACGTTTTTCCGCCTGCGAACGGCCAGTTCACCCTTCAGGAGCTTCTGCAGCAACTCCACCGCCAGGTTGCGCTGCGGCATGCCTCGCACCTCGGAAAGGAATTCCTCCGAGAGAATCGAGATGTCGGGCTTGGCGAGGCCGGCTGCGGCGAAGATGTCGATCACGCCCTCGGGTGCCACGGCTCGCGAGATGATCTGCCGGACCGCCTGCTCGATGTCCTCCTCGGGGCGGGCGTCGCCGGGCGCGCGCTTGGCGAGCACGGCCTGCACAGCCTGGAAGAAAGCCACGTCGTCGCGGATGCGCAGCGCCTCGGCGTGCGGCACCGCCAAGGCGAAGGCTTGCGACAGCTCGCGGACGGCACGGACGCAGCGGTCCTTGCCGTTCTCCAGCCGCAGGATGTGCTCCTGCGCGGCAGGCAGGAGCGCCAGGCGCTCGGCCGGCGAGCCACTCGTCCAGCGCGACCGGTCGAAGCCGTGGAAGAGCCCGCGGCACACCTCGTACTTTTCCAGCATGACCGCCACCGCTTCGTCCTGATCGAGGGCCGTGCGGCCCGTGCCCCCGCTCTCGGTGTAGGTGGCCAGTGCTGCCTTCAACTCATGGGCGAGACCGAGGTAGTCGACCACGAGTCCACCGGGCTTGTCCCGGAACACGCGGTTGACCCGCGCGATCGCCTGCATGAGCCCGTGCCCGCGCATCGGCTTGTCCACGTACATCGTGTGCAGGCTCGGTGCGTCGAAGCCGGTGAGCCACATGTCGCGCACGAGCACGAGTTTGAACGTGTCCTTCGGATCGCGGAAACGATTGGCCAGGGCCTCGCGCCGCGGCTTGTTGCGGATGTGCGGCTGCCAGTTCGGCGGGTCCGAGGCGGAACCGGTCATCACGACCTTGATGGCACCGCGCGCGTCGTCCTCGTCGTGCCACGCGGGACGGAGCTTCACGAGTTCCCGGTGGAGCTCCACGCAGATGCGCCGGCTCATGCAGACGATCATCGCCTTGCCGTCCATCGCCTCGAGCCGTTTCTCGAAGTGCTCGACGATGTCCCTGGCCACCAGTTCCAGCCGCTTCTCCGCGCCGACCACTGCCTCGAGCTGTGCCCACTTGGTCTTGAGCTTCTCCTTGCGCTCGACCTCCTCGCCCTCGGTGGCTTCCTCGAAACCGGGGTCGATCTTTGGTCGCTCGGCCTCGTCGAGTGCCAGCCTGGCCAATCGGCTCTCGTAGTAGATCGGCACCGTCGCGCCGTCCTGCACGGCGCGCTGGATATCGTAGACGCTGATGTAGTCGCCGAACACCGCGCGCGTGTTGGCGTCCTGCAGCTCGATCGGCGTGCCGGTGAAGCCGATGAACGAGGCGTGCGGCAGTGCATCGCGCATGTGGCGCGCATAGCCGTCGATGAAGTCGTACTGGCTGCGGTGCGCCTCGTCGGCGATGACCACGATGTTCCGGCGGTCGGAGAGCGTCGGGTGCCGGTCGCCCTTCTCCTCTGGGAAGAACTTGTGGATCGTCGTGAACACCACGCCGCCCGCCGCCACGCTGAGCAACTCGCGCAGGTGCGCGCGGCTCTCGGCCTGTACCGGCGGCTGGCGCAGCAGATCCTTGCAGCGCGCGAAGGTCGCGAAGAGCTGGTCGTCGAGGTCGTTGCGGTCGGTGAGCACGACGAGCGTCGGGTTGCCCATCGCCGGCTCGCGGATGATGCGGCCGGCGTAGAACACCATCGTCAGGCTCTTGCCCGAGCCCTGCGTGTGCCACACTACGCCGACGCGCCGGTCGCCGGGCTGCCCGCCCGGCTTGCGGCCCGCCTCGTAGCGGCCTTGCTCGTCGTGCACCTGGTGCGCGCCGCGCTGCAACTGTGCCGCACGTAGCGTCTCGCCCACGGCCACCTGCACCGCATGGAACTGGTGGTAGCCAGCCATCTTCTTGACGATGCGGCCACCGTCGTCCTCGAACACGATGAAGTCGCGCAGCAGGTCGAGAAAGCGCCGCGGCGAGCACAGGCCCTCGATCACCACCTGCAGCTCGGGCATGTGCGCGCCGGCCAGCGTGTCGCCCGCGATGGTCCGCCAGGGCTTGAACCACTCGCGCCCGGCACCGAGCGTACCCACCCGCGCCTCGACGCCGTCTGACACCGCGAGCAGCGCGTTCGGCGCGAACAGCGTCGGCACCTCGGCCTGATAGGTCTGGAGCTGCTGAAAGGCGCTCCAGATCGTGGCGTTTTCGGCGGCGGCGTTCTTCAGCTCCAGCACCGCCAGCGGCAGGCCGTTGACGAACAACAGAACATCCGGCCGCCGGGAGTGCTTGTGCTCGACAACGCTGAACTGGTTCACCGCGAGCCAGTCGTCATTGGCTGGATCGTCGAAGTCGACCACCCGCGCCTGCGCGCCGCGGATGCTGCCCTCGGCATCGCGGTACTCGACCGTCACGCCGTCGACCAGCAGGCGGTGAAGCGCGCGGTTGCGCACGATGAGGTCCGCACCTTCGGGACGCGTCAGTTTGCGGAAGGCATCGTCCAGTGCCTCGGCGTTTAGCGCCGGGTTGAGTCGCGCGAGTGCATCGCGCAGCCTCTGCGCGAGCACCACCTGCCCGTAGTCCTCGCGCTCGGCCGCAGGTTCGCCGGGGGCAATCTTGGCGCCGTTGCGGACCTGCCAGCCGGCGCCTTCGAGCCAGGCAAGGGCGGCATCTTCGACGACGGATTCGGTGAAGGGGCCACTCATCCTTCGCCTTCAATGATTGACCAAACGCGGTGGTAACTCTCGCCTCGGTCCCCGAGGGCAGTTCGCCACGTATTCACGTTCGCAGACCGAAGCTTTGCGCGCACTTCATTTAAGGATTCGGCCGCACCGACGCCCAGTGACCGCGCCAGCGGCGCGGCGGCGGTACGAGGGACACCCAACAGCCGCAGAGCAACGGCCTCGTCCGAGTTCACGCCGTAGTAGACCCGCGCGGGCAAATTCCGAAGGACCCGCTGCTCCTCCTCGGTCATCTTGTCGAAGCTGTCGCCTAGGGTTAGCGACTGGAGGGCGGACAAGCCCCACGAGGCCGTCTGCGTAAGCCGGCCGAACACGCTTCTGCAACAACGTGTCATCGCCGCAACCGGATCACCATCACCTGTACCTTCTTCGTCGCCCCTCAAGCTCTTCGAGAAGTATTCCTTTGCCATATCTGTGAGAGGGCGTCCCTGCACCCAGTCGCAGATGATTCGAGCGAGCATGTCACCGTCAGGTTGGTCGCCACCCGTAACCTCTTTGAGCGGCTCACGCAGTTCAGGCACCTGAAGCAAGACCCCCATCATGCGCTGGAGGTCAGCACGCCGGGTGCCGAACAGCGCGGGCGACCAGATCTCGCTTGTCAGGTTTTCCTGGCTGACGCGGACCAAGGTGTTGCTGACCGATTCCCACGAAAACCCCGTGGCGTCGACGAGTTTCAGTGGCTTGCCTTTGATGCGCTCGGCGTACTGGTACACGCCTGCCACCAGACTGTCAGCCCATCCCTTGTGACTCTTGCGAAGTGCCTGAAAGCCAAGTGTTCCGCGGAGCACCTGCTCGACTTCCGCAGCAAACCGCTCGTGGTTCCCAATCTGGCGGTAGGTATGCGCTAGGTACTGAAGGAACGCCGACCACCCGGGCTGCCACGCCAAGGCCTCGAGCGTTAGCAGTTTCCCCTCGCCCGCGGCCTTCTGGACCATATCGATAAGCGTCGAGTTCAACGCGCCGACTGAGCGCCCGATAAAGGTCTCGAGTTGCTTCGCCTTCGCTTCGGTGTGGCCCGCAAGAGCGACGATTCCAAGATCTCCTTGATCCACTCGGCCCGCGCGACCCGCGATGTTCCAGAAATCCTCCGGAGGCATGTCCTGCGCATACGGATACTGGTGACTCGCGAAGACGACGCCGGAGACCGGAAAGTTCACTCCCTGCGCAATGGTCGTCGTTGCGACCAGCACACGTAGCTTCGATTGCTCTGTCAGCCACTCGACAAGGGTCCGGGTGTCTTCAGAAAGTCCGGAGTGATGAACGCCCACCCCGTACTCAAGTAGCGATGTCAGAGGGAAATCCTGCCCCATTTCATCAGCCAGGAACCTCTGAATGTGCGTGCGGTCGGCGCTACCAACTTTGACGTGATTGCCAACGACCTTGAACGCCGCGGCAACGCCCCAGCTGTTTCTGGGCTTGTCGACGAGAACGATCACTGTCCCCCGTCGCTGGAGAATCTGCGCGGTTGCAGCTGCCAGTTTCCCAGGCGAACTCGCAACGTCGGACCACGAGAGCCCAAGCGGCCGCTCCTCTCCAATTTCGAGCGCCTCAGGCACTTCGATGGTGTTCCGCGTGGTGTGTTGGGTGACTAGTCGCACTCCGAAGCCACCGCGCTCCGAACCCTTCTGCGGGCGAGCAATAGCAATGACGCGATCGTTCGGACTCCAGTCCACGCCGAGTTCGATGTTCTTGTTGCTGTCGGGCGACAGCCACCGTGCGATCTCGGAGGCGTTGTGAATGAATGGCGTGAGCAGCAGGAACTGCGCGTATCGACATTCGCGGTTGATCGTGGCGAGCAGCAACTCCAACTTCAGGCCACGTGCCTGAGATGCGAGCCCGTGTGCCTCGTCGACAACGACAAGTGTCAGCGGTCGGCCGATCTTCTCCTCCCATCCGCCGCGTAGCATCAGGTCGAGCTTTTCGGGCGTTGTTACGAGAACGCGAAACTGTCGCCCTGGATCCTTATCAGTCAGCATGCCGGCCTCGAGGCCATCCACCTCAAGCGCAGGGCTAACCTTTTCAACGATGCTTCCGAGTGAGGCGAAATCCCGCCGCAGCCGAAGGGTTAGCTGATTGACCAAGGCACGGGTCGGGGCAAGGTATGCAACCCAGCCATGCTCTTGGTCAAACTGGTTCAGCGCTTGGAGAATCCTGAACTCGGCAATAAAGGTCTTGCCGCTCGACGTGGGCAAACTAACGACAACAGCGCGATGGCCAGACCCGAGCAGGCCCTCCTCTCGCAGAGTTCGACGCTGCGGAGGGAGCATCTCAAAGATCGGTTGCGATCGGTCGCGCGAGACCAATGACTCCACGAACTTTGTGACGCGACTGTTGACCGCGCGCGTGACCGTCCAGATGCTGTTGTCCACCATCGCCCGCGCACTACGCGCGAGCAATCGAGTCAGAACCTCTCGTTCCATCAGTTGGCCGCGACTCGCAGCAGCGACTGCACGATCGAACTGCGCTTCCAACTGCTGGCGGATGTCAAAGTGGCCTTCAACCGACCCTTGGCACATGTACGTGCCAAGAATCTCCGCCGCCTTCGCCAAGTGATAGGCCGACATCAGCTCCCAAGCTGGCCGGACGTTGTGTTGACCCTCGGCTGCTGCAAGGAAATCGGGTTCTAGGTTGCGCTGTTGGCTACGGAGGGCTGCGACCCGTTTCTGCACTGCGTCTAGATCCTCCCAGCCTTGCTTTCGGAGGAGGCGCAACCAAATGTCGAGGATGCAAGCCCAGACGCGGATGCCCCAATCATCCGAGTCCAGCGGGAGTTGAGGCAGGTCCTTTTCGATGAGAAGACGACGAACATCGGCCCCACGATCGCCCAGTATGCCGAGGACGCCGAGGCGCACGAGCCATTCCGCCGCCTCAATGGGCGCCTCGGGACACGCCAGCGCGCGTGCAACTTGGAATGCATCGGTGGCAGCGACTTGAAGGACCTCAGCGTTGTCTCCCTCGAGCAACTCGAAGACACGCAGCTCAAGGCCATTCGCTACAAAGCGAAGCTGGTCGTCCGGATACTCCCCGACAGCCTCGACCTCGAGCGCGTGGCGAAGACGTCGCCGGCCGGCCTCTTCCACGGCCCTACGGACCTTCTCGGCTCCGAGAGACTGAATGATCCAGGAGTCGGCGGTCACGATGCCTCCTCCCTCAAGAGCTTCGGCCAGTCCGCAATCGGGACGGGCAGATACCAGGCGATCAGCTCGATGCGCGTCGGCGTGCCGAGCTTCTTTGACAGCGCGTGGCCGCGGCTCTTCAGATCGAGTTCACTTGGCGCGGTGTCGCGTATCAGGATGCCAACGAGCAGCAGATCCTTCCCCTCAGACTTGAGGTACCGGGCCACTGCCTTCTCGTACAGGTCGCGGTACGGCGGCGACGGGCAGCGCGCGTGGAGCCACTTCAGGAGAGCGTGCTGAATGTCGAGGCGCGTCGCGCTTTGCTCGAGCTGCCATGCCATCCCACTTCCGCCGTTCATCACGTTGGGTGGAGTACCCGCGTCGGACGAAGTCTTCACCTCGCCGAACAGGAGCAAGACGGAATCGCCGTCTCGGCAGAAGCCGACCAGGTCGCTGCCCGGCAGACTCGCTCTCGGCGTACGCCGGTCCCGGACGGTGGTCCAAGGCCAGTGGACTTCGCGACCCGAGTCCCGCTGGAGCGCGCATTCCGCGAGCGCCTCCCCGACCTCCCAGCCTTTGGGCTCAGGCACTGCCTTCAACAGGCGCTCGACGAACTCCGTCGCCATGCCGGTCGTCGCAAGTCCGCGGAGGTCGGACTCGAACGATGAGGTGGCATCGGAAGCACGCGGGCCCACCACCTCGCGCACGAAACGCTTGAACCGCTCCACATCGGGAACGTGGCGCCCTTCCCAGCTTGACGACTTGACGTGCCCCGAGTAGCAGACAGCCGAGCCGAGTGTCGCAGTACCTGTCATGCCACGCCCTCGGGAACGAATCGCTCGGTGTCCTTCACCCGCACGTCGCCGGAGATGAGCTTGGGCAGCAGTGTGTCGCGCACAGCGGCGAGCATACGGGAATCGCGCCGGCACTCGAGCGTTCGCGCAAGCATGCCGTCCGCGACCCGATCGAACGCCGCGACGATGGACAATGGAGGCTTGACCGCTGCGAGGTTGAGAATTGACTCTACTTGGGCGCGCTGATGGCTCTTCGAGGTGCCCGTCACGAGGCCCTCGATCTGCTGACGAAACACTGGCGAACGCGCGAGGCAGTAAACATAGCCTCGCGTGAACGGAGGCCGGGCGCATAGCACCAGAAATTCGGTCGAGCAAACTGTTCGCTCGCCCGGGCGTACGTCAACCATCCAGACCCGCTCGATCTCGGGGTTGAGCTTCGAGATCAGGATCACTCCCGGCGGTACACGCGACTTGAGGCTCTTGATGCTCTCGCCGAACTCGGCCTTCGCTGTCTGCCCCTCGTCGAAAGCCGGGATGCTGAAGTGGTGGAACAGCACGTCCGGAAACGAGAGCGGGTTCTCTTGGTCGCGGAGCTGTTCCACCACGTCGCCAAAGCGACCCACCTCCCACCCCTCCGGAATCTCTCCGAGTTCGGATTCGACGAGGCAGGCGGGAAAGAGCTCGGCGAGGGGTTGGGGGAGGCCGGGGTCGCGGCCTTTGGCCTTGGCGCGGACGGGGTCGAAGTCCACGAACCACGACTTGAAGAGCGCGCGCGCCATCGCCTCCAGCGTCTCGCTCATTCGCCGGTTCAGCTCGATCTTGTCGTCCAGCGTGCCGAGGATGTGGGCGATGGCGCGTTGTTCTGCAAGGGGCGGCGTAGGGATAGGCACGTCGCGCAGCGTGGCCAAGTTGATCTTCTGCGTAACGCTGCCCTGCAGCCTCGAAGTCAACCATCGAATTGCCATCGGGGATTTGAGGCAGTAGTCGACGTAACGGTGATCGACCGACGTATTCAGTGGAATGACCCCGACGTCGCGCGACACATTCGAGCCCGCCAGTTCGGGAGGCACGATTGCCGTGTGTCCTGGCTCCGCGATCAGGTTGATGACAAGTTCACCGCCCCTGAGAATCGTCCGCTGGAACTGCTGGCTTACCTTGGTCGAGACTCGTTTCTCGTGATCGATTTGAATGCGCCCGTTTCGAATGTCTCCACCGCGAATGACGGGCACTCCATCGGAAACGAAGTCGCCCACCTTCACGATTCCGTAGGTAATGCCGCGATCTGGATCGCAGAGATCGCCCAGCGACGTAGTGCCAGTATCACCCGCCATACCCAAGCTCCCTCAGGTTGGCGACAATCGCGGCATCGAGCTTCGCGGCCTCGGCCTGCTGCTCGCGCAGCGTCGCGACGAGCCGCAGCATCTTCTCCTCGAACGGCTCGCCATCATCCTCCTGCACCTCGGCGCCAACGTAGCGGCCGGGCGTGAGCACGTGGCCGTGCTTGCGCACCTCGTCCAGCGGTGCGCTCTTGCAGAAGCCGGGCACGTCGGCGTACTCGCCCGCTTCCTTCTCACCCCGCCACGCGTGGTACGTGTCGGCGATGCGCGCGACATCGTCGTCTGTCAGCTCGCGGTGGGTGCGATCCACCATGCGGCCGAGCTTGCGGGCGTCGATGAAGAGAATGCGGCCGCGGCGATCATGACCCTCTCCCCCGGCCCCTCTCCCAGGGGAGAGGGGAGCCTTGCGCTTGTCCCGCGACAGGAACCACAGGCATGCCGGGATCTGCGTCGAGTAGAAGAGCTGGCCGGGCAGCGCGACCATGCAGTCCACGAGGTCGGCCTCGATCAGGCTCTTGCGGATCTCGCCCTCGCCCGACTGGTTGGACGACATCGAGCCGTTAGCCAACACGAAGCCGGCCACGCCCGCGGGCGCCAGATGGTGGACGATGTGCTGCACCCAGGCGAAGTTGGCGTTGCCCGCCGGCGGTACGCCGAATTGCCAACGCTTGTCGTCGCGCAGGCGCTCGCCACCCCAGTCGGAGATGTTGAAGGGCGGGTTGGCGAGGATGAAGTCGGCCTTGAGGTCGGGGTGGCGGTCGTTGTGGAAGGTGTCGCCCTGCGCGATCTGGCCGCTGTCGATGCCGCGGATGGCGAGGTTCATGCGAGCCAAGCGCCAAGTGGTGTAGTTCGACTCCTGGCCGTAGATCGAGATATCGGCCTTGGCCTTGCCGCCGTTGCCATTGCCCTTGGCGTGCGCGCGGATGAACTCCACCGACTGCACGAACATGCCCGAGGAGCCGCAGCATGGGTCGTACACCCGGCCGCGGTAGGGCTCGAGCATCTCGACCAGCAGCTTCACCACGCAGCGCGGCGTGTAGAACTCGCCGCCCTTCTTGCCCTCGGCGCTGGCGAACTGCGAGAGGAAGTATTCGTAGACGCGGCCGAGCACGTCCTTGGCGCGGCTCGCCTCGTCGCCGACCTTGATGTTGCTGATCATGTCGATCAGCTGGCCGAGGCGCTGCTTGTCGAGCGCGGGGCGGGCGTAGTCCTTGGGCAGCACGCCCTTGAGCGCCGGGTTGTCGCGCTCGATGCCGGCCATCGCGTCATCCACGAGCTGGCCGATGGTGCTCTGGCGCGCCTGCGCCTTCAGGTGTTGCCACCGCGCCTCGGGCGGCACCCAGAAGATAGAAAGCGCGCGGTACTCGTCCGGGTCCTCCGGGTCGGCGCCGCCCTTCTTGTCTGCGACGAGCTTTGCGTGCTGCTCTTCGAAGGCGTCGGAGATGTACTTGAGGAAGAGAAGGCCAAGGCAGACGTGCTTGTACTCCGCGGCGTCCATGCTGCCGCGCAGGGCATCGGCCATCTGCCAGAGCTGGGCCTCGTAGCCAACTGTTGCGGAGGATTGCTTCGCGGGCGCCTTGGCTTTGGGGGTCTTCGCCATCTCCCTGATCCCGGCCCCTTCTGGGGCTCGTTCTGGGTGGGATTCTACGACTGTTGGAGGTGGGTAACGAGAGTTAGGTTTGGGCTGGATCCCCGCCTTCGCGGGAATGACGGAGCCGTCCGGCGTACTATCGGCCCCGTGCTGGCTCAGGGAGTGAGCCACCGCGAGGGGAGGATGCCGCCATGGACCGCACCGAGCGCTTCTACCGCATGGACCAGATGATCCGGGAGCGCACCGTCGTGCCGCTCCAGTCCTTCCTGGACGAGCTCGGCGTCTCGCGGGCCACCTTTAAGCGCGACCTCCAGTACATGAAGGACCGCTTCAACGCCCCCATCGAGTACGACCGGGACAACAATGGCTACCGGTTCTCGAAGAAGGCGAATGCCGGCCCCCGGTACGAGCTTCCCGGGCTGTGGTTCAACGCGTCCGAGGTCCATGCGCTGCTCACCATGCAGGAGCTGCTCAAGGGCCTGGACCCCGGCATCCTCGCCCCGCACGTGGATCCGCTGCGCTCGCGCCTGAACGCGCTGCTGGAGAGCGGGGACGCCACGGTCGCGGAGATCGCGAAGCGCATCCGCATCATCCGCATGGCCGCGCGCGGGATGAAGCTCGAGTTCTTCGAGCTCGCGGCCACCGCCACGCTCAAGCGCAAGCGGCTCGCGATCACCTACTGGGCGCGGCACGACAACCGCACCACTGAGCGCACGGTCTCGCCCCAGCGCCTCACCTTCTACCGCGGCAACTGGTACCTGGACGCGTGGTGCCACAAGGCCGAGGCCGTGCGCATCTTCGCGCTCGACGGCATCCGCGCGGCGAAGCTGTTGCCGGAGAAGGCGAGGAACGTTGCAGAAGGCGAGCTCGACGAGACCCTCGCCTCGAGCTACGGCATCTTCGCGGGACGGCCGAAGGGCTGGGCCACGCTTCGCTTCACGCCGGATGCCGCGCGCTGGGTGGCGAGCGAGAAGTGGCACTCCCGGCAGCGCGCCCGCTTCGAGCCCGACGGCTCCTACGTGCTCGAGGTCCCCTTCGGCGACGACCGCGAGCTGGTGATGGACATCCTCAAGTACGGGCCAGACTGCCGGGTGCTTGAACCCGCGGCGCTGAGGGAGCGGGTGGCCGACAGAGCGAGGAAGACGGCGGGCCTGTACGCCTAGGTCGGGCGGGCGTTCACCCGAAGGCGGATGCGCGCCTTGCGCTGCAGGGCGCTCACGATCCCGAAGAAGCTCTCCGTGCTCGGGTTGCCGCGGGGTGCCAGCATGCGGTGCAGGCTCTTGCTGGGCTTGTTCACCTCCGCGGCGAGGCCCTCGAAGCCGATCGTGGCGTTCACCAGATCCCGGAGGACCGCCTTGCCCGTCGCCATGTCGCCAGCGAGGTAGGCGTTGATCGCCTCGGTGAAGAGCGATTCCCGGAATCGGGCGTCGCGCTTCGCACGCGCGGCGATGGTTTCCTTGAAGTCGCGAGTGAGGGCCATGTCGGTTCCGGATCGCTAGCGTTCGTGCTTCCTGCGTTGGTAGTCCGCCCAGTGGGCCTTGGCGTTCTCGATGGCCTGCTGTTGCCGATGCTTGGTGCTGCCGCCGAGAAGGATGACCAACTTGTCTCCATCCCTTCCGAAGTAGACCCGGTAGCCGGGACCGGAATCGATCACCCGCTCGAGCACTCCGGAGCCCACACCCTTCACTCCCGAGAAGTTGCCTTGCGCCAGGCGGTAGATCGCCGTCGCGACCTTCGCGGCGGATGTGGGCTCGAGACGCTCGAACCATCGCGCCCACGGCGAGCGGCCGCTGGAATCGAGGTGCTCGACGACCCGGATTTCGGACATGGCGATAGTAACATGAGAGTTACCATATGGCCGGAATTGCTCGAGGGGATGCCTGCGCGCGGCTTGCTTCCGGCCACGGCTTCACCAAGGGAAACGGCCGGGAGAGCGCAACGGAGGACACTCGCGGAGCGCGGTAACTGCGCCGCCCTACTTCGTTTGCGGTGGCGTGATCAGCTGGACGGTCGGGAAATACGCCCGGTAACGCGAAGTGTCGCGCGTGAGCAGCGGCCACTTCATCACCGCCGCGTGCGCGCCGACGAAGAAGTCCGAGAGCACGCCCTTGCGCCGCCCGCCCCGGCGCCGGTAGACCATGTGCGCCTTGGCCGCGAGGAAGAGGGCATCCCTCGGGATCTCCTCGAAGCGAAGGCCCATGGATTCGACGTCGGAATCGAGCGGCTCGATGGCGTCGAAGCCGGCGGCGAGCTCCGCGTAGATGATGGGATTGACCAACACCGGGCCGCGCCGGGACCACAGCTCGAGCTGCGCGAGGGACCACGCGGCCCATTCCGGGTCGTCCACGAGGACGTCGAGCAGGACGTTGCTGTCGGCGAGGATCACTTGAAGCCGGGGTCCCGCGCGTCCTCGTCGTAGCCGCGCAGAAGGTTCATCAACTCGTCGGTGCGCGCGCCGCTCTTCAGCCGGCCGCGCAGGGCCGCGAAACGGCCCCCGCGAGGCTTGGCCGCTCTGCGAGGCTTGGCCGCCGTCACCCGGATGCCGCCGTCCTCCAGGTACGAGAAGGCGACCTGGTCCCCGGGAGCGAGGGCGAGGTAATCCCGCATCGCTTTCGGAATGGTGATCTGGCCCTTCACGGTCATCGTGCTGTTCATGGTCCGGAGTGAGGTATTACTCGGAAACGCATCGTAATACTCACCGGTTGACTCGGCAATCGCGGGATGCCCTGGCGACGGCGGGGCCCCTCGGGCGGCGCGATTCAGTACGTGTATAAACGCAATACGCCACACTCGATTGCGTTTATAACCGCACTAGTGATCGGAAATGCGTTTGGAAGCAGCGCCCGGAGAGCAAACGAATGGCCAGACATATCAATACGTTGCAGACGGAAATCCTCGACGAATCCCTCGAGTCTGCTGCGCCGCTCGCAAACCTCACCCGCCCGTCCAAGGGTTGGGCTCGGGCCGTGCGCGAGGCCCTGGGCATGACGCGGGAGCAGCTCGGCTTGCGCGCAGGCATCAGCGCCTCCACCGTGAGCACGCTCGAGCGCAGCGAATCGCGACGGACGATCACGATGGAAAGCCTGGAGAAGCTCGCGAAGGCGATGGACTGCCGCGTGGTCTACGCGATTGTTCCGATGGAAGGCGCGAGCATCGAGGCGATCGCTCGGAAGCGCGCGGAAGCTGTCGCCCGGAAACGCCTCCAGCGCGTTGCCCACACCATGAGGCTCGAAGACCAGGCCATCGAAGCGCGGCAGGAGAAGCGCCAGTTCACGCGACTGGTGGAGTCCCTTCTCGCCGGCAGCCGTCGCCTGCTGTGGCGGTGACGGGCGCCGTGACGGTGCGCCTCACCCTTGGGAGTTACGCGACGTCAAGCAGCGCCTTGGGATTGCGGCTGGCGATGAGAATCAAAGTCCGCGCCGCGCCCGAGGGCTCGCGACGGCCCTGCTCCCAGTCCTGGAGCGTTCGGACGGAAACGCCGAGAAGGTTCGCGAACTGTGCCTGCGAGAGCCCCATGACTTCGCGGGTCCGAGCGATCGGCGGGACGGAAGTCACGCGGCCGTGCCGCCCGCTCTTCAGCTCCCGGATGCCTTCGAGGATCTCCGATCCGATGTCACGCTTCGCCTTTGCCAAGGGTCGCCTCCACGAGTGAGTCGCTCTAGATCCGCAAGGACTATACGGCAGCGCCGTATGGCGTCAAGGGGGCCTCGCAGGCTCACCCCCTGAGCCCCGCACCCGACACACTGTCCCCGGAAGCCCCGTGAACCGCCGGGGCAGGAGCGAGGAGGATGAACGTCGCCGTGTTCGAGGAGGTCCGCCCGCCCGAGGGCGCGGTCCACCTGCCGCTGGGATGCCGCGAGCCGCCCACGCGCTGGTTCCGCGGCCGGTTCGACGAGGTCGAGGGGGTGCTCCCGCGCTTCGATCGCCGCCCCTTCGCGCTCGGCACGCCGGATTCGCACGCGAACGAGCTCCTCGATGTTGTCGTCTCGCGCCCGAGCGCGCGCGGCGGGTGGAGCGCTTGCCCCGTGGGCGTGGTCTCGAAGAGCTACCGCCTGATCGCGCACGACGAGGCGGCCGCTCTCGTCGCCAGTGCGATGCGCGGCGCGGGGCTGGAGCCCGAGGGCCTCGATACCCACGCCTCCCTCACCCACCACGGCGCGCGCATGGCGCTCGAGGTGAACTTGCCCAGCGAGTGGCGCATGGATCCGCCCGATGGCCACCCGGTCCTCCTCCAGTTGCGGTGCCTGAATTCCGTGGACGGCACCTCGCCCCTTCGCGTCGCCCTCGTCTGGTACCGGCTCGTGTGCACAAACGGCCTCCTCGTCGGCACCACGCGGGACCGCAGATCCTTCGCCCATCGCGCGGCCACGCGGCTGGAGGACGTCGAGGAATTCTTCGCGCGGGGCCTGCGCGATGCGAGAGTGGAGCGTCTCACCATGGCGAGCTGGCATGAGGTTCCCATCGCCCCGGAGGCCCTCGCCGCCTTCGCCGATGGCGCGTTGAAGGAGGCTTGGGGCGTGGTGGATGCCGCGCGCTTTCTCCACGTCGCGCGCACCGGCCGCGATGCGGAGCTCGCGGACCGCTTCCAGGCGGGGCCGCCGAGCGCGAAGCGGATGGTGACGACGGTCGCCGTCCCCGGCAGCCCGGAGCAGGCGCGCACCGCGTGGGACATCGCCCAGGCGCTCTCGTGGGTCGCGCGCGGCCGGGCGGATGCGGGCGAGCACCTGCGGCGGCTGATGGAGATTCCCGCGCTGCTGGATTCGCTGCTCGACGGGGGAGGGCCGGCGTGATGGAGTTCCACGAGCGCGTGATCGAGGCGGTGCTGATCGTGCTTGTCTTCGTGGGCATGATCGCGCCGTGGACGCTCACCCTGATCGCGGTGGGGCACCTGTTCTCCTGGGTCGCGACGCTCGTGAAGAGGAAGCCGGTTCCCGAGAAGGCTGTCGTGCCGGTCGAGAGCCGCGAGAAGGAAACGTCGCCGGAACCCGAGGCGCCGAAGTCCGCGGCGCCGAAGCCCGGGATGCCGGAGCCCGAGTCCCCCGAGCCCACGGATCCGCGAAGGTTGCTCGAGGACTGGGCGCAGTGCGTCGCCCTGGACGTGCTCTGCCTCGCCGCCGCGGGCGAGCCGATCGCGGGGCGCGAGTTCGAGCCGCCGCCGGTGGCGGGACGCCTGCCCCGAAGGCAATCGCCGTCGCTCCTCTTCCTGCTGCGCGTGCCCGTGGCCGGCCTCGCCTACCACGCCTACGGGGAGGAGGCGCCGCGCATCGCCCGCGGCTCGGAGCTCTTCCTCGCCCGCGAGCCCACGAATCCCCACGACGCGCTCGCCATCGCCGTGCACGGCCCCGGCGGAAGGCGCATCGGCTACGTCCCGCGCCGCGAGAACGCGGTGCCCGCGCGCCTGCTCGACGGCGGGCTGCCGATCCGCACCTTCGTGTTCCGGCACGTGATCGCGCACGGGACGCCCATCGTGGAGATCGCGCTCGCGCTCGCCCAGAAGCGTCGGGAACAGGGCGTCGCCGCGTGAACCTTGAAGGAGGACCCATGGACCTCGTCATCGACCAACCCCACCTCGTCGACACGCTGCGCTTCCGCCTGCAGGCGAGCCGCTCGGTGTCGCAGGGCGACGTGCGCCTCACGGTCCCGGTCACCGCGCTCGTGCAGGCGGCCGACCGCGACCAGCGCGCGATCGAGAAGCGCATCCACGAGGCGCTCGGCGAGTTCGTGAAGGCGCCGTGGACGTTCTCGCGGATCATCCGCCAGGGCGAGGCGATGGGCTTCGAGCGCCTGACGCTCAAGGCTTCCGCGCGCGTTCCCGCCGCCGAGAACTGGAACCTTGCGGAGCGCGCGAGGAACGCGAGCCGCGAAGGCCTCGCCCTCGCCCCGCCGGAAATCAGCTACGCGTTGTCGCCGGACAAGGTGGGCGAGGTCGTCGATGCGCTGCGCCTGGGGCTGCTCCGCGAAGCGACGGAGCAGGCGCGCAAGATGTCGGAGGCGACCACGCGGCGCTGGCGCGTGGGCGACATCGAGTTCGGCACTCCCGGCCTGCAGGCCGACGGCTCGCACCGCACCGGCAAGGGCGCGTACCGGGACGCCGAGGAGATGGCCGAGCTGCTCGACGATCCCGATCCCCAGTCGCTCCTCAGCGGCGAGCGCATCACGATGATCGCCGCCGTGACCCTCAAGGCGGACACGGGCTGGCAATGGCAGGACAGGGGCCGCGGGCTCTACGTCATCGATGATCGTCCCGAGGGAACGAACCCGATGTGACCGCGTCGCCTTCGGTGCCGCTTCCGTTTCACGCTGAGAAATCCTCCCCGCGCCCCGCCCGTTCGTTGCGACTACCCCCCGCGCGGGCGTAGGCTGGCCCCCTCCCATAACCACAACGAGGAGGAGGCCCCATGAAGAAGTCCATCGCGCTGTCCGTCAACGGCAAGGCCGTGAAGCTCGCCGTCGACGATCCCGACATGCCGCTGCTCTACGCCCTGCGAAACGACCTGGGCCTGCACGGGCCGCGCTTCGGCTGCGGGCTCGGGCAGTGCGGGGCCTGCACGGTGCTCGTGGACGGGCAGGCGACGCGCTCCTGCGTCACCTCCGTCGACCAGGTGGCCGGGAAGAAGGTCGTCACGCTCGAGGGGCTGGGCACGCCCGCGAAGCCCCACGCGCTCCAGAAGGCGTTCGCGGAGCTCCAGGCGGTGCAGTGCGGCTACTGCATCAACGGGATGATGATGCAGGCGGCGGAGCTCCTCGGCACGATCCCGAAGCCCACCGTGGAGCAGGTGAAGCTCGCGCTCGAGAACAACATCTGCCGCTGCGGCACGCACTCGCGGATCATCGCCGCGGTGAAGCGCGCCGGCGAGCTGGCGTAGGAGGCGGCCATGACGACCAGGACAATCGACCGCCCCGTTTCCGGTTCCCGCCGCGAGTTCCTGAAGTCCGGCGGCGCCCTCGTGGTCACCTTCTCCCTCGGCGGCTCCGTGGCGAGCGCCGCGGCTCCGGCCGCCGTCTCGAAGACCGTCGCGCTCGACAAGGTGGACGGCTTCCTCGCCGTGGACGCGAAGGGGATGATCACCGTCTACTCGGGCAAGGTGGACCTCGGCACCGGCATCAAGACCGCGCTCACGCAGATCGCCGCGGAGGAGCTGTGCGTGCCGTTCGACAAGGTGACGCTCGTCCAGGGCGACACGGCGCTCACGCCCGACCAGGGGGTCACCTACGGCAGCCTCTCCATCCAGATCGGCGGCATGCAGATCCGGCAGGCGGCGGCGACCGCGCGGGAAGCGCTCGTCACGCAGGCCGCGGGCAAGCTCGGCGTGGATCGCGCCTCGCTCGTCGTGAAGGACGGGGTGTGCGCGCCCAGGGCCGGCGGCAAGGGCATCGCCTATGCGCAGCTCGTCGGCGGCAGGAATTTCGAGCTTCCCGTGGACGCGAAGGCCCCGCTCAAGGACCCGAAGGACTACACGATCGTCGGCAAGTCCATTGCGCGCCTCGACATCCCGGACAAGCTCACGGGCAAGTTCACCTACATGCAGGACTTCCGGCTGCCGGGCATGGTGCACGCCCGCGTGGTGCGCCCGCCCGCCATGAAGGCCGCGCTGCAGTCCGTGGATGATTCCCTGTGTCGCAAGCAGGTCGCGGACTACGTGGGCCACGTGCGCAAGGGCAACTTCCTCGCCGTGGTGGCGAAGAGCGAGTGGGGCGCGGTGAAGGCCTCGCACCTGGTGCAGGCGCAATGGTCGAAATGGGAGGGGCTCCCCGACCAGGCGAAGCTCTTCGAGTGGGTGCGCTCGGTGAAGGTGAACAAGACCGAGGACTTCCAGAAGGCGGGGGACGTGGCCGCCGCCTTCGCCGCGCCCGGGGCGAAGCTGCACTCGGCGAGCTATGACTGGCCGGTGCAGACCCACGGCACCATGGGCCCCTCCTGCGCGGTGGCGGAGTTCAAGGGCGGCAAGCTGACCTCGTGGAGCGCTTCCCAGCAGACGCACCTCCTTCGCAAGCAGATGGCGAGCATGCTCGAGATGAAGCCCGAGGACGTGCGCTGCATCTACATCGAGGGCGCGGGCTGCTACGGCAGGAACGGCCACGAGGACGCGGCGGCCGATGCCGCCCTCCTCGCGAAGGAGCTCGGCAAGCCGGTGCGCGTGCAGTGGTCGCGCGAGGACGAGCACGGCTGGGATCCCAAGGGCCCGCCCACGCTGCTCGACCACAAGGCGGCGCTCGACGACAAGGGCAACGTCGTGGCGTGGCAGTCCGAGGTCTACATCCCCGACCGGCCGAAGAACATCGTCGTCGCGCTCGTGCCGGCGGAGCTCGCGAACCTGCCGCGGGAGGATTCGCACCCCGGCAACATCCACGCCTCGCTCGCCATCCCCTACGGCGTGCCGAACATCCGCTGCTCGGCGAAGTGGCTCGCGGAGACGCCGTTCAAGCCCTCGTGGATCCGCACGCCGGGACGGATGCAGAACACGTTCGCGAACGAGAGCTTCCTCGATGAGCTCGCGGCGATGTCCGGGGCCGATCCGCTGGAATATCGCCGGCGCCTGCTCAAGGACGCGCGGGGGCTGGAGCTCCTCGCGCGGCTGGAGAAGCTCGCCCAGTGGTCGCCTCGCAAGGGCTCGCGCGACCCCGGGGAGATCGCCCGCGGCCGCGGCATCACCTACACCAAGTACGAGCTGGTCCGCACCTACGTGGGGATGGTCGCGGACGTGGAGGTGAACCGCCGCACGGGGCACATCCAGGTGAAGAAGTGCTACGTGGCGCACGACTGCGGGCAGATCATCAACCCGGACGGCCTCAACAACCAGATCGAGGGCAACATCGTCCAGACGCTCGGGCGCGTGCTCTACGAGGAGATCAAGTTCGACCGCTCGACGATCCTCTCGCGCGACTGGGCGAGCTACCGCACGACGCACTTCTCGGACGTGCCCTCGATCGCCATCGACCTCATCGACCGGCCGACCGAGAAGCCCTGGGGCGCCGGGGAGCCGACCGCGGCGGTCGTGCCCTCGGCGATCGCGAACGCCGTGTACGACGCCACGGGCGCGCGCCTGCGCTCGGTGCCGTTCACTCCGGAGAAGGTTCTCGCCGCGCTGAAGAAAGCGTAGGCTTCGCGGGTGCGCTTTGCGGGGCGGTTTCGGGGTCACACCCGTGCCGCCCCTCTTTTTGCCTTCCGTTCAGGCCCGGAAGATGCGCGCGACCTCGGCCGAGCCGAAGCGGTATTCCTGGTTGCAGATTTCGTCACGCACGGTGACGAAGCCCTGCTCGGCGAGCGCGGCTTCCACCTCGGTGCGCCCGAGCCCGCGCAGCATCGCCACCACCTTCTCCTCGCTGCGGCCGCAGCCGTCCGCCACCGGGGCGGCGTCGAAGAGGCGAAGGTCCTCCTCCGGGAAGAGTTCCGCGGCGATCCCCCGCGCGTCGCGGTCCAGGTAGGTCGCCGGGTTCGCGGAGGCCGCCCGCCGGTGAATGCGCGCCCAGCCGTGGGCGTCGCGCTCGTCCGCCTTCGGGAGCTTCTGCAGGATCAGCGCGCCCACGCCCTCGCCCGTCGCGTGCACCCACAGGTGCGTGGGCACCTGCTCGCTGCGGTCGAAGTAGCGCTCGAAGCACTCGGCGAGCGTGACGCCTTCGAGCGGCACGATGGACTGGAACTGCCGGCCGGTGGAGGCGTTCTCGATCGTGAGGGCGAGGCGCCCGTCGGCGAAGAGCGCCTGCAGCGGGATCTCGCCCGGCGGGAAGGTCGCGGCGTCCACCCGCAGCATCGCGCGCAACGCGAGCTCGCGCGTGCAGTCGGCCACGGCGAGCGACACCGGCCCGTGGCCCATCACCTGCAGCACCGCGCGCCCCGGGTGCTTGAGCCCCGCGCCGACGAGCACCGCGATCGCCGCGAACTCGCCGAGGAGCTGGCGCGCCGCCTCGGGATAGCCGCTGCGCGCGAGGATCGACTTCCACAGCGGCCCCAGGCGCACCACCTGGCCGCGGATGTCGAGGTTCTCGAGGAGGAAGCGCTGGGTGAGGTCGGTCGGGGCGGGCATGAGGCGATGATACGTGACCGTCCCCCCGTCCCCTGCCCCGGGAGAGGGCCGGGGCGAGGGTCGTGCCCTTTTTCCCGAGGGTATGATCGAAGCCGTGGACGACCTCGGCCTCTTCATCAAAGCCACCGATTTCGCCGCCCTCAAGCACCGCATGCAGCGGCGCAAGGACGCGGACGCCTCGCCCTACATCAACCACCCCATCGCGCTCGCCCGCGTGCTGCACCTGGAAGGCGGGGTGGACGACGTCGAGGTGCTCTGCGCGGCGATCCTGCACGACACGATCGAGGACACGAAGACCACCCGCGAGGAGCTCGAGCGCGAGTTCGGCGCGGCCATCGCGGGCATCGTGGCGGAAGTCACCGACGACCCGAAGCTCGGCAAGCCCGAGCGCAAGCAGGCGCAGGTGGATCACGCGCCGCACCTCTCGACCAAGGCGAAGCTCGTGAAGCTCGCCGACAAGATCTGCAACCTCCGCGACATGGCGCACCACCCGCCGCACAAGTGGGATCTCGCGCGGCGCCGCGGCTACTTCGAGTGGGCGAAGCTCGTGATCGACGGGGTGCGCGGCGCGCACCCGCGGCTCGAGGCGCTCTTCGACGAGGCCTACGCCGGCAAGCCCTAGGGCCGAAGCCGCCCGCCTCCTGCGGCAAAATCCGTTGCCCGGCCCCGGCGCGGGGCGTAGCCTGAGCGCCGATCGGAGGGTCTTCCATGAGCCCGGATTCCGCCGCCTCGTCCTTCCAGGAACACGTGCGACCCGCCGAGCTGGCGCGCGCGGCCCAGTCGCGCAAGGACGCGGGCCTTGCGCCCATCGGCGCGGACGTCCCGCTCGCCGGCCTCGCGCTCTCCGGCGGCGGCATCCGCAGCGCCACCTTCAACCTCGGCGTGCTGCAGGCGCTCGCCGAGGTCGGCAAGCTCCGGCGCTTCGACTACCTCTCCACGGTCTCCGGCGGCGGCTACATCGGCGGCTGGCTCACCGCGTGGATCCATCGCAAGGGGCTCGCGGCGGTCGAGGACGCGCTCGCGAGCTCCGTGAACGGCGAGGGCGCGGAGCCGCCCGAGGTCCGGTGGCTGCGCGCGCACAGCAACTACCTCACGCCCCGGAAGGGCCTGCTTTCGCTCGACACGCTCTGGGGTGCGTGCACCTACCTCCGCAACCTCGTCATCAACCAGATGCTGCTCATCGCGGCGATCGTCACCGCGCTGCTCGCCGGGGCGACGGTCCACGTGTTCCTGCACGTCTGGAGCCTCGCCGCGCCGCACGCGATGTCCTGGGCCGGGATGGCCTTCATGCTCGCCGCCGCACCGCTCGTGGGCTTCGAGGTCGCGCACCTGCGGGGCCAGGCGCCGCGTCCGCTCTTCCGGCGCGCCGCCTGCTGGCTGCGCCTGGGCGCCTCGCCGTGGATCGTCGCCGGGCTTTCGCTTTTCGGCGCGACGCTCCTCGCCTATGCGCTGGCGAATCCCGCGTTCTGGGATGTCGTGGGGCCGATCCCGCAGGGCTTCGTCCGGGCGAGGATCGGGGACGCGCTCGTGCTGGGCCTTCCGTTCGCCGCGTTCTGGCTCCTCGCCGCCGCGGTGATCCCGGCGTGCTTCGAGAAGGGCAAGGACCCGGTCCTCCTCGGCACGGTCCAGCCGCGAGGGTGGTGGCCCCTGTGGCTCGCGCTCGGCACGCTGCTCTTCGCCTTCCTCCAGGCGAATTACCCCGTGGTCATCGCGCCGCTCGCGGCCGACCACGGCTGGCTCGTCCCGCTCCTCGGGCCGCCGCTCTACGTCGCGATCGTCGAGACCTGCGTGCTCGTGCTGATCCTGCTCGCGGGCTGGTCGCTCGGGCCCTTCTCCCACGACTGGCTGAGCCGCATCGCCGCGGTGATCCTGAGCCTCAGCGCGCTTCCGGTCGCGGTCTTCGCGAGCTGGACGCTGCTCGCGCCCACCGTCGACTACCTCGTGAGCCTCGCCCGGATCACGCTCTCGGGCGCCACGCTCCTCTGGCTCGCCTCCACCGCGGCGGGCGTGCTGGGCGGCCGGAGCACGACCACCGGCGGCCCGAGGACGAACCGCTGGCTCGACCTCGCGCTCTCGGTCACGCCCTACGTCTTCCTGCTCGGCCTCTTCACGCTGCTCGTGTGGGTGACGCGCGACGTGCTCGCCTGGGCTTCGGGCGCGCAATCCGCCGCCACGAGTGGCATGACCCCGCTCTCCTGGGTCGGCGCGGTGCGCCTGAACCTCGCCGCACTCGAGCGCATCCCGCTCCTCGCCTGGCCCACCGCGGCCGCCGCGATGGCCGCGGTGACCCTCCTGCTCGCCTGGCGCGTGGACATCAACCTCTTCTCCTTCCACTCGTACTACCGCAACCGCCTCGCCCACGCCTACCTCGGGGCGTCGGCGACGAACCGCAGGGCGAACGCCTTCACCGGGTACGCGCCCGCGGATTCGCCCGCGCTGCACGCGCTCGCGCTCATGCCGGGGGAGCGGCCGATCCGGCCCTATCCGCTCGTCTGCACCGCGCTCAACCTCTCGGGGCGCCCGCGGGCGGAATGGCAGCAGCGCAAGGCGGCGTCCTTCGTCTTCTCGCCGCTCTACTGCGGCTACGAGCTCGCCGCGCCCCTCTCGCAGCGGCGCGATTTTGCCGATTGCCCGGAGCAGGCGGGGATGGACGAGACGGTGCCCGTCTTCGCCCACCGCGCGACGAAGGACTTCCTCGCCGGCAAGCCCGGCCGGAGCATCGGGCACTCGCTCGCGATCACGATCTCGGGAGCGGCCGCGAGCCCCAACATGGGCTACCACACCTCGCCCGCCGTCGCCGCGCTGATGACCGCGTTCAACGTTCGCCTGGGCTGGTGGATGCCCAATCCGGGCAAGGCGAGGCCCTGGGCCGAGGGCGGCCCGCACGAGTCGATCTCCTGCCTGCTGCGCGAGCTCACGGCCCGCGCCCACGAGGAGGGCGACTACGTGTACCTGAGCGACGGCGGGCACTTCGAGAACCTCGGCGTGTTCGAGCTGCTGCGCCGCCGCTGCGCCCTGGTCGTCGCCTCGGACGCCTCCGCGGACCCGGCGTTCCGCTTCGAGGACCTCGGCAACCTCGTGCGCAAGGCGCGCGTCGACTTCGGCATCGAGATCGAGGTGGACCCGGCGGCCCTCGTTCCCGCGATCGCGGCCGACGGGACGATCGGCGCGAGCACCTGCAACTACGCGCTCGCGCGGGTCAACTACCCGCCGCTTTCCCCGAGCGAGCCCGCGAAGGTGGGCTGGCTCGTGTACCTGAAGTCCTCGCTTCCGCCCGCAGTGGCCGCGGACGTGGAGAACTACCGCCGCACGCGCCCCGGCTTCCCGCACCAGAGCACCGGCGACCAGTGGTTCGACGAATCGCAGTTCGAGTCGTACCGGCGCCTCGGCCTCGCGGTGGGGCGGCAGGTCGCCTCGGCCTTGCGCACGGCGCAGGTGCACCCGCCCCTCGGCTGGTAGGCCGCCCGTCGGGCGCCGTTGCCGCTCAGCCGGTGCCGCCTCGAAGTGCCGCGGCGGTCTGGTTGCGCTCGAGGAAGGCCTGCAGGTCGGCGGCGGACATGGGCCGGGCGAGGTGGAAGCCCTGCACCTCGTCGCAGCCCTCGGCGCGCACGTAGGCGAGCTGCTCCGCGGATTCGACCCCCTCGGCGACGACCTTGAGCCCGAGGCCGTGGCCGAGGCTGATGATCGCCCGCGCGATGGCGGCGTCCTCGGAATCCGTGTGCACGCCGCGCACGAAGGACTGGTCGATCTTCATCCGGTGGACGGGGAAGCGCTTGAGGTAGTTGAGCGAAGAGTGCCCCGTGCCGAAATCGTCGATCGAGAGGATCACCCCGAGCTCGCGCAGCCCGTGCAGGATCCGCGCGGTCGCGCCGATGTCGTGCATGAGCATCGTCTCGGTGAGCTCGAGGTCGAGGTAGCGCGGGTCGAGGGCGGTGCGCTCGAGCACGCCGCGGATCGTGCCGGGGAAGCGCCCCTCGAGGAACTGGCGCGCCGAGAGGTTCACCGCGACGCTGAGGCGCTTGAGCCCCGCGGCCTGCCAGGCCTTGTTCTGGCGGCAGGCTTCCTCGAGCACCCACTCGCCGATGGGGCCGATGAGCCCCGTGGATTCGGCGATCGGGATGAAGCTCCCGGGCGTGAGGAGCCCGCGCTCGGGGTGCTGCCAGCGCAGCAGCGCTTCCACGCCCGTCACCCGGCCGGAAGCGAGGTCGAACTGCGGCTGGTAGTGCAGCAGCATCTCCCCGCGCTCGATCGCCTTGCGAAGCCCCGTCTCCAGCTCGAGGCGCTCCCGCGCGCCCACGTTCAGGTCCGCGGAGTAGAACCGGTAGCTGTTCCGGCCCGCCTCCTTCGCGTGGTACATCGCCACGTCGGCATTGCGCAGCAGGTCGTCGAGGTTGTCCGCGTCCTTCGGGAAGAGGTTGATCCCGAGGCTCGCGGTGACGAAGACCTCGTTGCCCTCGGGCAGGAACGGCCGGTCGAACACCGCGAGGAGCTTCTGCGCGACGACCGCGGCCTCCTGCGGGTCGCGCAGGTCCTCGAGCAGGATCGTGAACTCGTCGCCGCCCTGGCGCGCGACCGTGTCGTGGCCCCTCAGGCTCGCCTTCAGGCGCCGCGCCGTCTCCTGCAGCAGCAGGTCGCCGACGTAATGCCCGAGCGTGTCGTTGATGTTCTTGAAGTTGTCGAGGTCGAGGAAGAGCACCGCCACCATCTCGCCGCTTCGCTTCGCCCTGAGGAGCGCCCGCCGCGCGCGCTCGTGGAAGAGCGTGCGGTTCGGCAGGTCCGTGAGCGGATCGTGGGAGGCGAGGTGGTCGAGGCGCTCCTCGGCGATCTTGCGCGCCGTGATGTCGGTGAGCACCGCCACGTAGTGCGTGATCGCGCCCTCGGCGTCCTTCACGGCGCTGATGCTCGTCCACTGGGCGTACATCTCGCCGTCCTTGCGCCGGTCCCAGATCTCGCCGCGCCAGTGGCCCGTCTTCTCCAGCGTCTCCCACATCGCCTGGTAGAAGGCCGCGTCCTGCCAGCCCGACTGGAGCAGGCGCGGGGTCTTGCCGAGGGCTTCCGCCTCGGCGAATCCCGTGATGCGGCTGAAGGCGCGGTTGACCGCGAGGATCGTCGTGTCGGGCGCGGTGATCATGATCCCGTCGTTGCTGCTGTCGAACACGCGCGCCGAAAGCCTCAGGCCTTCCTCGGCGCGCTTCCTCTCCGAGATGTCGGCGGTGATGGTCACGTAGCCGCGCACGTTGCCGGCGGAATCGCGCAGCGGCGCGAGGGTGGCGCTCACCGGGAAGACGGTGCCGTCCTTGCGCTGGCGGTCGACGTCGGAATGCACGAAGTCCTCGCCGCCCAGCACCCGCTCGCGCAGCGCCTCCGACGCGTCCCGGGCACCCGGAGGCACCGAGGGCAGGGGCTTGCCGAGGACTTCGGAGGCCTTCCAGCCGAACATCTGCTCGGCCGCGGGGTTCCAGCTCGTGAGCCGGCCCTCGAGGTCGCGGGTGTAGATGGCGAGCGGCGAGCCGCGCACCACCATCTCGAGCTGCTCGCGCGCCTCGCGCGAGACCGACTCGCTTCGCTTGAGGGCCTCGTGGCTGCGCTCGAGCTCCTGGGTCATCTCGCGGGCGATGGCGGTGGCGCGCTCCTGGAGCGCCGAGTCGAACGCGGCGGTGGCCGCGCTGAGCGCCATGAGCACGATGCTGCCCACGCCGATGAGCGTGGCGAGCCCGCGCGGGTCGAGGCCCGTGGGCGTAGACAGGCACACGCTCTGCGGATCGAAGATGGCGGCCGCCATGCCCGTGTAATGCATGCCTGATATTGCGAACCCGAGGGCGAGGGCCGCGGCGACCTTGTAGCCGGCCTTCGCCTCGGGCGAGCCCGAGGGCCGCAGCCACAGCCCCACGAGCACCGCCGCGAGCGAGGCGCCGATCGCGATCGCGACCGACAGGGCGAAGAGCCCCGCGTCGTAGCGGATGGGCGGCGACATCCTGAGCGCCATCATTCCCGCGTAGTGCATCGCGACGATGCCGAATCCCATGAGCGTGGAGCTGCCGAGGAGCGAAGGGACCGAGCGCTTCCCCTCGCGGATGACCGCCATCGCCATCCACGAGGCGAGGACCGCGGGGACGATGGAGCCGATCGTGATGGGCACGTCGTAGGCGAGCGGGACCGGCAGGTGGAAGGCGAGCATGCCAATGAAGTGCATCGACCAGATGCCCAGGCCCAGCGTGAAGGCGCCCCCCGCGATCGCCCAGCCCACCTTCGGCGCTTCGGGCTTCGCCGCCCGGCCCGCGAACTCGAGGGCAGTGAAGGAACCGATCACCGCGACCACGAAGGAGAGGGCGACGAGCCAGGCGTCGTAGGTGCCGGTCATGGGGAAATCATACTTGGCGCCGTTTCGCCCCGCGATGGGGCTGGCGCGCCCCGCCGTGGTGCGCGATCATGGCCGGGACGCACGAAAACGCCGCATCACGACGTGGAACAGGGCTTGCTACAGCCCTTGGGTCCCGGTGCCCCAGCTAACCGGCGCCGCCGTTCAAACCCCCGATCAGGAGATCTCGCCATGAGCACATCCCGCCGTTCCTTCCTTTCCGCCGGCACCGCCGCCGGCGTCGCCGCCGGCACCCTCGGCTTCCCGATGATCGCCAAGGCGCAGCAGAGCTTCAGCTGGAAGATGACGAGCGCCTATCCCAAGGGCGCGCCCTTCTACATGGACGGGCCGGGCAGCGCGACGGACCTCGCGAAGAGGATCGAGGCGATGTCCAACGGGCGGCTCAAGATCGCGGTCTACGGCGCGGGCGAGCTCATCCCCGCGCTCGAGGGGTTCGACGCGGTGCGCTCGGGCACCGTCGAGATGAACCACGCGAACAGCTACTTCTGGACGGGCAAGACCTTCGCCGCGCAGTACTTCACCGCCGTTCCCTTCGGCCTCAACTTCCAGGGCATCAACGGCTGGTTCTACGACGGCGGCGGGATCGGCCTGTGGAACGAGGTCTACGCGCCCTTCGGCATGGTCGCCTTCCCCTGCGGCAACACGGGCGTGCAGATGACCGGCTGGTTCAAGAAGGAGATCAAGTCGGTCGCGGACTTCAAGGGCCTCAAGATGCGCATCCCCGGGCTCGCGGGCAAGGTCTACGCCACCCTCGGCGTGGACGTGAAGCTGCTGCCCGGCGGGGAGATCTTCCCGGCGCTCGAGCGCGGCGTGATCGACGCGGCCGAGTTCGTCGGCCCCTACCAGGACCGGCGCCTCGGGCTGCAGAAGGCCGCGAAGTACTACTACACCACCGGCTGGCACGAGACCGCCACGGTTTCCGAGCTGCTCATCAACAAGGCCGCGTGGGCGAAGCTGCCGAAGGACCTGCAGTCGATCGTCGAGAACGCCTGCGCCGCGTGCAACGTGATCAGCGAGGGCTGGTGCCAGCGCACCAACGCGGAAGCGATGGAAGACCTCGTGAAGAACCAGGGCGTGATCGCGCGCCCGCTCCCGGACGACGTGGTGAAGGCGCTGCGCGAAGCGACCAACAAAGTGCTCGCCGAGGCCGTCGCCAAGGACCCGGTCACGAAGAAGGTCCACGACTCCTACATGGCCTACGCCGCGAAGTACCACGCGTGGTCGGGCTACAGCGAGAAGGTCTACCACGACAAGATCGCGATCTGACGTGATCTCGAGGATCGAGGGCTTCATCGACTGGGTGGGGCGGGCCACGTCGTGGCTCGCCCTCGCCATCGTGCTGCTCATGGCCACGAACGTGGTCCTGCGCTACCTCTTCAGCGTGGGCACGGTGTGGGCGCAGGAGCTCGAGTGGCACCTGCTCGCGCCGCTCATCCTCTTCGGCATCGCCTATGCGCTGCTCAAGGGCGAGCACGTGCGCGTGGACGTGGCCTACGCGCATTTCTCGGAGAGGAACAAGGAGCGCGTGAACCTGCTCTCGGCGCTGCTGTGCCTCGGGATCTCGATCGCGATCATCTGGCTCTCGATCGGCTACGTGCAGCAGGCGTACGTGATCGACGAGCAGTCGCCCGACCCCGGCGGGCTCACCCACCGGTGGATCCTGAAGGCGCTCATTCCCGTGGGCTTCGTGCTGCTGGTGCTGCAGAGCGTGGCCGAGGTGGTGAAGAGCTGGGTGCGCCTGAAGGAGCTTCGCCAGTGACCGGTGCGGAGTGGCTGTGCATCGGCATGCTGGTGTCGTTCTTCGTGCTGCTGATCGCGGGCGTGCCGGTCGCGCTCACGCTCGGCACCGTGGGCTTCGTCTTCGGCTTCCTCGGCTTCGGCTCGGGCCTGTTCAACCTGCTGCCGGCGCGCATCTTCGGGGTGGTGGCCAACTACCAGTGGCTCGCGATCCCGCTCTTCGTGTTCATGGGCGTGATGCTGGAGAAGTCGCGTCTCGCCGACGACCTGCTCGATGTCGTCGGGCACCTCGCCGGGGGGCTGCGGGGCGGCATGGCGCTCGGGATCATCGGCGTGGGCGTGCTCATGGGCGCGACCACGGGCATCGTCGGCGCCACGGTGATCACGCTCGGCCTGCTCACGCTCCCCACGCTCCTCAAGCGCGGCTACGACCCCGGGATCGCCTGCGGGGCGATCTGCGCCTCCGGGACGCTGGGGCAGATCATCCCGCCCTCGCTCATCCTGATCCTCCTCTCGGACATCCTGCAGCTCTCGGTGGGCACTCTCTTCGCCGCCGCCGTGATGCCGGGGCTGCTGCTCGCCGCCCTCTACTGCTCCTACATCGTCGTCGTCGGGATGATCTGGCCGGCCAAGGTGCCGCCGATCCCGCGCGCGGAGCGCGACGCCGTCTCCCGCCGCCAGCTCTGGACGCGTTTCTTCAAGGTCGTGGTGCCGCCGGTGCTGCTGGTGATGTCGGTGCTCGGCTCGATCATCGGCGGCGTGGCCGCGCCCACGGAGGCCGCCTCGATGGGGGCGCTGGGCGCGATCCTCGTGACGGCGTTCGCGGGCCGGATGTCGCTGCGCGTGCTGCGCGACACCTGCCAGTCGACCGCGAAGATCACCGCCATGATGATGTTCATCCTCATCTGCGCGCAGGTCTTCTCGCTCGCCTTCCGCGGCCTCAAGGGCGAGGACCTCATCAGCGCGATGTTCGAGTTCCTGCCCGGCGGGGTCGCGGCCGACATCTGGTTCCTGATGCTGCTGATCTTCGTGCTCGGCTTCTTCATCGAGTGGATCGAGATCAGCTACATCGCGGTGCCGCTCTTCCTCCCCGTATTCGTCTCCCAGGGCGTGGACCTCGTGTGGCTCGCGATGCTCATCTGCGTGAACCTGCAGACCTCCTTCCTCACGCCCCCCTTCGGCTGGGCGCTCTTCTTCCTGCGCGGCGTCGCACCCCCGGAGGTGACCACCCGCCACATGTACGTCGGGGTGATCCCCTTCATCGCGATGCAGGTCCTCGCCGTCGTCCTGATCTTCCTCTATCCCCAGATCGCGCTCTGGCTCCCGAAGACCATCGGCTGGTAACCCACCAATAAATGGGGACAGTCCCCATTTTCGGACTGTAATCTGTGTTACAGAGCTTAAATGGGGTCTGTCCCCATTTTCGGGGTCAGCCGAAGGCGAGCCAGCCGGGGCGGAAGAGGAGCACGAGGCCGAGGGCGGCGAGGACCACGCCGCCGATGAGGTTCGACCAGCGCGTGTAGCGCGAGGTGAGGCCGGCGATCTCGAGCGTGCGCAGCGTCACGACGAGCACGAAGAGGTCGTCGAGCATGAACACGACGATGTAGAGGGCGAGGTACGCGTAGTACTGCCACGCGCCGAGCTGGCTCATCGTGAGCACCTGCGTGTACACCGCCGGGATGCCCGCCGAGCACAGCAGCTCCACCACGTTCACCGCGAAGGCGAGCAGCACGATGCCGCCCAGCGCGAGCCAGAGGTCGCGCTGTTGCGTGAGCTCCTTCAGGCGCGCGAAGGTGCGCTGCCTTTCCTCCGTGCCCGTCACCTTGCACACCGCCTCCGGGTTCGCCCAGAACTCGTGCAGGTAATAGGCGCCGCCCGCGAGCGCCACCAGCCCGATCGCGAGCTGGATCCAGGAGAACGCGCCGATGAAGAGGAAGATGTTGAGCCACGCGGCGAGGAAGACGAAGTAGACGAGAGCGGAGGCCGCGACGAAGGTCGAGCCGAGCAGCCACATCCGCACCCGGTCCTGCATCCCGACGAGCAGGCCCAGCAGGAAGACGAGCACCCACATCGCGCAGGGATTGAAGCCGTCGAGCGCGGCGAGCATCACCGTCAGCACCGGAAGCGACAGGGACGCGGTGCGCACTTCGCCCAGCAGCGGCAGGCGCAGCGTCTCGGGAACCGCGGTGGCACCGCGCCCGGGCGAGGGCGAAGCCCATTCCCGGGGCGATTTCCCCGGCGCGTTCATGGACGCCTTCACGGTGTCGGGGCAAGCCGTCGCGAGGCATTCGGCCACCCGGTCGGTGATCGCCCGGCCCGTGGAGAGATCGTCGATGTAGCCCACCCAGACGCGGTCGCCCACCACGGTGAGGGGCACGGCGCCCGAGTCGACCTGGAGCGCGGCGGTCGCCCGCAGGAAGAGCGCCAGGTTCTCGCGGTCGCGCAGCAGCTCGTACTCCCGCACCACGACCCGGGGCTCGAGGGCGGCGAAACGGCGCAGGAACTCTCGCTCGCGCTCGCAGTGGGGGCAGCCCTCGCGCCAGAAGAGGTGCACCTCCACCCGCTTCGCGAACGCCGGCGCTTCGGCCCCGGCCGGGGCGAGCACGGCCGCTCCGAGGGCGAGCGCGGCGAGCAGGCGGAGGAGGAATCGCGGCATCTTTTCGGCCTTTTTCGGGCCCTGATTCCACTCTAACCGCGCGGAGAACCGGGGTTTTGGCCCCGATCAAGGCCGCGGCACGCCCCCCCCTTGAGGCACGTCAACCGGTCCGGACCCCCGCGGGCATAGCGTGGAAGGGAAAAAACGGGGGAATCCCTCATGACCAGCGCACAGCAGCACTATCCCGAGCCCCAGAGCCTGCTTCCGGGACTCGTCTCCGGCAACGCCGACCGCGCGCTCCACGCCGCGATGGGCAAGGTGACGGGGGGCCTGTCGCCCGCCTCGCTCGCGAGCGCCTGGCTCGACTGGGCCACGCACCTCGCGATGTCGCCGAGCAAGCAGTCCGAGATCGTCGAGATGGGAGGCCGGCAGTGGACGCGATTCGCGCACCTGCTCTCCCACCTGCCCGGCGAGAAGTGCGAGCCGTGCATCGAGCCCCTGCCGCAGGACCCGCGCTTCCGCGACCCCGAGTGGCAGAAGTGGCCCTACAACGCGATCTACCAGAGCTTCCTGCTCGGCCAGCAGTGGATGTCGATCGCCATGCGCGGCGTGCGCGGCGTGACCCGGCACCACGAGCAGGTGATGGACTACACGACGCGGCAGTGGATGGACCTCTTTTCGCCGTCGAACTTCCCGCTCACGAACCCGGAAGTCCTCAAGGCGTTCGTCGAATCCGGCGGGCAGAACCTGCTCGACGGCTTCGCGAACTGGAAGGAAGACGTCGAGCGCACGCTCCAGGGGTTGCCGCCCCAGGGCGCCGAGGCCTTCGTGCCCGGCGAGACCGTCGCCATCACGCCCGGCAAGGTCGTCTACCGCAACCACCTGATCGAGGTGATGCAGTACGCGCCGAAGACCGCGAAGGTGCACGCGGAGCCCGTCCTCATGATCCCGGCGTGGATCATGAAGTACTACATCCTCGACCTCTCGCCCGCGAACTCGCTCGTGAAGTACCTCGTCGACCACGGGCACACGGTGTTCATGGTCTCGTGGAAGAACCCGGGGCCGCAGGACCGCGACCTCAACATGGACGACTACCTGCGCCACGGCTTCATGGCCGCGCTCGACGCCGTCGCGAAGGCCGTGCCGAAGCGCAAGGTCCACACCGTCGGCTACTGCCTCGGCGGCACGCTGCTCGCGATCGCGGCGGCCGCGCTCGCGCGCGACGGGGACGAGCGCCTCGCCTCGATGACGATGATCGCCGCGCAGACCGACTTCACCGAGCCGGGAGAGCTCGCGCTCTACATCGACGACAGCCAGCTCACCTTCCTCGAGGACCAGATGTGGGAGAAGGGCTACCTCGATTCCACGCAGATGGCGGGCGCCTTCCAGCTCCTGCGCTCGGTGGACCTCGTGTGGTCGAGCATCGTCAAGCACTACCTCAAGGGCGAGCCCTCGAAGCTCAACGACCTGATGGCCTGGAACGCCGACGGCACGCGCATGCCCTACCGCATGCACACGGAATACCTTCGCAGCCTCTTCCTCAACAACGACCTCGCGAAGGGGCGGTTCCGCGTCTGGGGCCGGCCCGTGGCCCTTCCCGACATCGACATCCCGATCTTCTGCGTGGGCACCACCACGGACCACGTGGCGCCCTGGCGCTCGGTCTACAAGCTGCACCTGCTCACCCACGCGGAGATCACCTTCGCGCTCACCACGGGCGGGCACAACGTCGGCGTGGTGAACCCGCCCACGGCGGAATCGAAGCGCAGCTACCGGCTGCGCACCCGCCCCCACGGTGGCGACTATCTCGACCCCGAGGATTACCTCGGCCAGGCCGCGCAGCACGCCGGCTCCTGGTGGCCCGCATGGGAGAAATGGCTCGCCGCGCGCTCCTCGGGCCAGGTGAAGCCGCCCCACCTGGGGCTGCCGGGCACGAGGCCCGTGGGCGACGCGCCGGGAAGCTATGTCTTCATGAGGTGACCGGAAAATGGGGACAGTCCCCATTTATCGCCTGTAACAATCTCCACCCGGGCCAATTGTTACAAGCAAAAAATGGGGACTGTCCCCATTTTCCGGTCAATGGCCGATGGCGGAGGCGAAGCGCTGCAGGGTGGGGGAGACGCTGCCGCGGGGAAGGTGCACGTCGAGGAGGTGGAAGCGGCCGCGCTCGGCGAAGGCGGCCTCCAGGGCGTAGGCGAGCTGCGCGCGCGTGTCGACGCGCACGCCCACCCCGCCGAGCGGCGCCGCGCAGCCGGCGAAATCCCAGGTGCCGAGGTCGGTGTAGCGTGCACCCGGCCGGAACGCCGAGAGCATTCCCCAGCTCGCGTTGTTCATCACGATCACGATCGGGTCCCAGCCGTTGCGGCGGCAGTGGCCGAGCTCCCATCCCGTCATCTGGAACGCGCCGTCGCCCACGAGCACCACCGGGCGCTGGCCCGTGGCGACCTGCACGCCGAGCCCCGCGGGAACGCCGAAGCCCATGGTCGCGTAATAGCCGGGGGCGACGAGGTCGGTGTGGCGCAGCTCCATGGCGGTGAAGAGGCAATCGCCGACGTCGGCGGCGACGGGGAAGCGGCCGTGGGCGGCCATCGCGTCGTTCAAGGCCGCCGCGATGTCGCGCGGGCTCACGGGCTCGGCGTCCGCGGGCATGCCCGAGGCGATCGGGTCCGGCGCGACGGCCCGCGCGGTGGCGAGCGTGCGCGCGCGGGCCGCGAGCGCGTCCACGAGGGCCGCGAGCGCGATGTCCGCGTAGGTGTGGAAGCCGAGCGTCACGTGGCCGTCCAACGCCTGGATCGCGTGGCGCAGGTCCACGCGGCGCTGGGAGACGCCGAAGTTCGTGTCGGAGACGATCACGCCCAGGAGCAGCAGCGCGTCGGATTCCTCGACGAGATCCGAGACCGTCCGCGTGCCCGCGAGGCCGAGGTAGGTTCCCGCGAGCGGCGCGTCGGTGCCCGCGAGCAGGCCCCGGCCCATGAAGCTCGTCACCACCGGCACGCCGAGGGCCTTGGCGAGCGCGGCCACCTTCGCCTCGAGGCCGAAGCGGCGCACCTCCACGCCCACCATCAGCACCGGGCGGTAGGCGAGCGACAGGCGCTCCATGATCTCGTCGGCGACGGCGGCGAGCGCCTCGGCATCGGCCGGGGTCTCGGGCGCGGGCCTCGCGATCCCGCAGGGCGCGGAGACGACGTCGCGCGGGATCTCGATGTAGACGGGCTGCGACCAGCGCCGGCAGCTCGCGAGCACGCGCGCGATGTCGGCGGGCGCCCGGGCGGGATCGTCGAGCACGGCCTGGTCGCAGGTGATGCGCTCGAAGATCTCGGACTGGGAGGCGAGCGTCTTCGCCTGGTGGTGCAGCAGCAACCCCGTGTTCCTCTCGCCGCGCCCGGGCGCGCCCGAGATCACCACGACGGGGGATTTCTCGGCGAAGGCCGCGGCCACGGGATTCACGAGGTTCAGCGCCCCGGCCCCGTAGGTGACCGCAGCCACACTCGGCGCGCAGCGCATGCGTGCCGCCGCGTCCGCCGCGAAGCCGATCGAGGGCTCGTGGGACAGCGTGTAGAGCGGCAGCACGCCCGCCGCCTCGAAGGCGTCGAAGAGCGGCAGCGCGAAGTCGCCGGGAATGCCGAAGATCTCGCGCGCGCCGTGGGCGTGCAGCGCCCCGAGGAGCGAGGTCGCGACGGTGGGCGCGGATTGCGGCGCGATCTTCAGGGGGCTCGCCATGGCCGCCGCATCAGCGCAGGAACGGCCGCGCGAAGCCGAGCGCGCGCTTGAGGACCTTGCGCGTGCGCGGCACCTCGATCGTGTCGAGGGAGTTCTTCACGAGCAGCGCGAGCTCCGTGTCGCCCTCGGTCACGAGGCGGCGGTTGAAGAAGAGCGTGTCGGGGTCCTCCTCGCGCGCGGCGAGCGAGGCGAAGTCGTAGGCCGAGGAGCGGAAGCGCAGGTCGGGCTTCCCCGAGCCGCGAACGGGGACGAAACGCCGCCCGCGGATGCGAAAGCTCATCGTGTAGCCGAGGTCCTCGACGTCGATCGCGACCTCCCTGCCCTCGAGCCGCTCGTAGAGCTCCGCGGGGAGCTTGCGGCGCAGCGTCAGGTTGAGCGCGGTGGTGAGCGCGACCGTCACCGGAAAGTGCGGCAGGAGCCGGCCGACCGCCGCGAAACCTCCGGGCAGGCGCAGCGCGCGCGATTTCGGCAGCACCCTCATGCGGCCATCTCCTCGACCTGCTCGAGCCCGGCCACGCCGTGCCAGTAGCCGTCGCAGGTCCCGCCGGGCACCAGCGCGCGCAGCCGGCGCTGCGCCTCGTGCGCGTCGAGCCCGCCTTTCGCCACCCCCGCGAAGAGCTCGACGATCGCGGCCATGTCGCGCGATTGCGGCGAGAGCCGCAGCAGGTCCACGCCCATCTCGCGGCACTTCGGGACCATGGGCAGCAGGTTCTGGATGCGGCCCGACTGCGTTTGCACGCCGTTCAGGAGCAGGAAGGGCTCGCCTTCCTGGGTCGAGAGCGGCAGGCCGTCGGGATCGTGCAGGCAGCGGAAGTCGCAGTGGTCCTTCGAGAGGTCGTGGAAGCGCGCCGTGAAGCAGCGCGCGGAGAGGGCCAGCGGCAGGTGCCCCCAGGCGAAGACCTCGGTCTCGATCCCCGCGGGCGCCTCGGCGAGCACCTTGCGCAGGCCCGCCCCGGAAAGCTCCACGGGCGGCACCCAGCGCGACGCCCCGATGCCCGCGAAGAAGCCGAGCGTGGAGGCGTTGTAGATGTTGAGGAACGGGCCCGCGACGAACGGCCCCTTGTCCGCGAGGCGCTTCACCGCGCCCATGTCGTTGGCTTCCACCGGGTAGCGGCCGTTCTCGACGACCTGGCGCATCACGCGCAGGTCCGCGTCGGTCTCGATCAGCTCGTAGGTCGAAAGCACCGCTTCCTTGCCGGCCGCGGCCATCTTCTCCGCGATGTCCGCCCAGTCGGAGGGCTTGAGCTCGCGACGGCGCGAGCACACGGTCTCGCCGAGGTAGACGACGTCCACGGGCCAGCGCGCCGCCTGCTCGTAGAAGTCGAGGACCGCCTGGCGGGGCCAGAAGTAGGTGAGCGGCCCGAGCGCGAGGCGCATCGGCCGTTGGGATTGCGTCGGCTTCACGGCCTCACCTCCAGGGACGGTCGTAGGCGCCCAGCGTGCACTGGCGGCCCTCGGAAACGGCGCCGAGGTCCGCCTGCCACGCGGGCCGCACGCGGAATCGCGCCGCGTCCGCCGCGCACTCGTCGAGGGCCTCGCGCCACACGCGGGTCACGGTCTCGACGTATTTGGGGCTCCTCTGCCGGCCCTCGATCTTCACCGCCGCCACCCCCATCGCCTGGAGCCTGGGCAGCAGCTCGAGGGTATTGAGGCTCGTGGGCTCCTCGAAGGGATAGTAGATCTCGTCCTTCACCTTGAAGCGGCCGCGGCAGAGCGTCGGATAGCCCGGGCTCTCGTCGTCGGCGAAGCGGTCGATGAGGACGCTGCCGAGGCGAGATTCGAGCATCCCCGGCTTCTGCTCCCAGCGCACGGCCTTCGCGGGCGAGCAGCCGCCGTGGGTGTTGGGCGATTCGCCCGTCACGTAGGAGGAAAGCGCGCATCGCCCCTCGACCATGATCGAGAGGCTCCCGAAGCCGAAGACCTCGATCTCGACCTCGGTGCGCTCGAGCACGCGCTTCACCTGCTCGAGGGCGAGCACGCGCGGGAGCACGGCGCGCGCGATCCCGAAGCGCTCGTGGTAGAAGTTGATCGCCTCGTGGTTCGTGGCCGAGCCCTGGACCGAGAGGTGCAGCCTCAGCTCCGGGTGCTTGCTCGAGGCGTACTCGAGCAGCCCCGCGTCGGCGACGATGACGGCGTCCGCCCCCAGGTCCGCGGCGCGGTCCACGGCGGATTGCCACTTGCGCCAAGTCCCGGGCTGCGGATAGGTGTTGAGCGCGATCAGCACCTTCGCGCCCGCGCGGTGCGCGTAGCCGATCCCCTCGCGCAGCGTCCGGTCGTCGAAGTTGAGGCCGGCGAAGTTGCGCGCGTTGGTCTCGTCCTTGAATCCGAGGTAGACGTCGTCGGCGCCGTTGTCGACGGCGGCCTGGAGGGAAGGGGGCGTGCCGGCGGGGCAGACCAGGCGCATACGGTTCACGGTTTCGAAGGAGGGCATCATGGGTCGCCCAGCGTAACCGGGGGCCTGCCCGGCGGACTTAATCTGGATCAGGAGAACGTGGTTTTGCGGGGCGTCAAGGCGGGTCGCGGGGGGTGCGCTAGAATCCGGACCTCCCCCCGACCAACCCGCGACGGCCATGGCCACAATCCCTGCCTCACCCGTGATCCTGGTGCCCGTGGACGGCTCGCCCTCGGCGGACCATGCGGCGGCCTACACCGCGAACCGCGTCCACCGCGACCGCGGCACGCGCGTCTTCGTGATCAACGTCCAGCCCTCGATCGAGACCTGGCAGACCCACGGCCTGGGCCAGGAGGACGCGATCGCCCACCGCTCGGACATCGGCGGGCGGCACGCCGCGCGCGCCCTGAAGGTCTTCGACGACGACAACATCCCCTACGAGTTCTCGGTGGAGTTCGGCGAGCCGGCCGAGACCATCGTGCGCGCGGCGAAAGACAAGGGCTGCACCAACATCGTCATGGGCACGCGGGGGCTGGGCGAGATCGCGAGCCTCGTGCTCGGCTCCGTGGCGATGAAGGTCGTCCACCTCACCGACCTTCCGGTCACGCTGGTGAAGTAGGGGCCCGTGGCCCCCGCCACCGCCTGGCTCGGATTCGTCGCCTGCGCGCTGGCGATCGCCCTGGGCGGCGTCTGGCTCACCCGCTACGGGCACGTCATCGCCGAGAAGACCGGGATGGGCGGCACCTGGGTGGGGCTCGTCCTGCTCGCCACGGTCACTTCGCTGCCTGAGCTCGTCACCGGGATCAGCTCCGTCACGATCGCCGACGCGCCCAACATCGCCGTCGGCGACGCGCTCGGAAGCTGCGTCTTCAACCTCGCCATCGTCTCGGTGCTCGACTGGCTGCACCGCGGGGAGTCGCTCTTCGACCGGGCGGACCAGGGGCACCTGCTGTCGGCCGCCTTCGGCGTGATGCTGCTCGGCTTCGTCGCGTTCAACCTGCTGGTCGCCGGCGGGATCGGCTCGTGGTCCATCGGCCACGTGGGGCTCTACACGCCGATCATCCTCGTCTTCTATCTGCTCGCGATGCGCGTCGTGTTCCTCTACGAGAAACGCGAGCTCGCGCGCTTCGGCGGCGAGGCGATGGACCGGCACGCGGGCATCACGCTCGCGCAGGCGCTCGTGCGCTACGCCCTCGCCTCGGTCGTGGTGCTCGCGGCCGGGACGGGGCTGCCCTTCGTCGGCAAGGCGCTCGCCGCGGCCCATGGGTGGCACGCCTCGTTCGTGGGCACGCTCTTCGTCGCGTTCGCGACCTCGCTGCCCGAGCTGGTGGTGACGATCGCGGCGCTGCGCATCGGCGCCATCGACATGGCGATCGCCAACCTCCTGGGCAGCAACCTGTTCGACGTCGCGATCATCGCGATCGACGACCTCTTCTACGCGAAGGGGCCGATCCTCGCGCACATCACGCAGGTGCACGCCGTCTCGGCGCTCTCGGCGATCGTGATGACCGGCGCCTTCGTCGCGGGCTTCGTGTACCGCTCGAAGTCCCGCGTCTTCGGGACCGTGGGCTGGGCGAGCCTGTTCCTCTTCCTCGCCTACCTGCTCAACGCCTACCTGCTCTTCCTCCACGGCGCCTAGCCGAGGAGCCGCGGCAGGACCTCCCCGGCGGGACCCCGCAGCGACACCGTCGCCTCCCGCGTGAGCGGCGTGGGCTGCGGGTTCACCTCGACCACGGCCGCGCCCGATCGCCGCGCGAGGAACGGGAGCGACGCGGCGGGCTCGACGACGGTCGAGGTGCCCACCGAGAGGAAGACCTCGCAGCCGCGCGCGGCCGCGAAGGCGGATTCGAGCGCCGCCTCCGGAAGCATCTCGCCGAACCACACCACGTCGGGCCGCAATGGCGAGCCGCACTTCGGGCAACGAGGCGGCACCTCGCCGGCGTCGTCCCACGCGTCGATCGCATGGTGACGGTCGAAGCACTTCACGCGGCGGATGTTGCCGTGCAGCTCGATCACGTTGCGGCTGCCCGCCGCCTGGTGCAGCCCGTCCACGTTCTGCGTGACGAGCGCGAAGCGCGCGCTCCTCGCGGCGCAGGCTTCCTCCAGCCTCGCGAGCGCGAGGTGGCCGGGGTTCGGCCGCGCCTCGCCGACCTTCGCGCGCCGCCAGGCGTACCACTCCCAGACGAGCTTCGGGTTCGCCCGGAACGCCTCGGGCGTGGCGAGCTCCTCGGGCCGGAAGCGCTCCCAGAGGCCGGTCAGCGCGTCGCGGAAGGTGGGGATGCCCGATTCCGCCGAGATGCCCGCGCCCGTGAGCACGGCGATCGCGCGGGCGCCGGCGACGAGCTCGCGCGCGCGGTCGAGCGGGGAATCGCGATCGGCGGGCCCGGCCATGGCCCGCCCATTATCGCCGCGGCGGGGCGCGCTTGAACCAGTTCAAGAAACGGCGGATCGGCGCGCCCGCCCCGGAACCCCGGGAACCGGGGCGCGCTCAGACTCGTTCCATTCCCCAGGAGGACCGCATGAAACGACTCCAGACCCTGCTCGTGGCGGGAGCTTTCGCCCTCTCGTCGGCGAGCCTCGCGCCCGCCGCCCTCGCCGCCGATCCCCACCACCACGGGCACGGCACGGAGGCGGCGAAGCTGCAGCTCGACCACGGGAAGAAATGGGCCACGGACGCGGCGCTGCGCCGTGGCATGGAAGCGATCCGCGACACGGTGAACGACGCGGCGCCGCCCGTGCACAAGGGCACGGCGAAGCCCGCGGCCTACGCGGAGCTCGGCAAGCGCGTCGAGATCGAGGTCGGCCGGATCGTCGCGGAGTGCAAGCTGCCCCCGGCGGCGGACGAGCAGCTCCACATCGTGGTCGCGGACCTGGTCGCCGGAACGGACGCGATGAAGGCGGCTAAGAGCGGCGCCGAGGGCCGCAAGGGGCTTCTCCAGGTGGCCGGAACCCTCGCCACCTACGACAAGTACTTCGACCATCCCGGCTGGAAGGCGAAGAGGCCCTAGTTCCCGCGCGGGGGCGGGGATCCCCCGCCAACGACGGACTCGAGCCGACTCAGGAGAGGGTGGTCCGGACGGCGAGAGCGCGTTCCGTCCGGCCCGGTGCGGTGCGCGGCGGGGCCTTGCTATGATCCGGCCCACATCCACGAGGAGGGCCCATGCACCCGTTCCGCGCCGCGGCAATGCTCGTCGTCCTCCTTTCGGCGCTGCCCGCCGCCGCCCAGGGCAGCTTCGCGGACAAGTTCTTCGAGGAAGCGCGCAAGGAGTCGCTGCGCGATCTCGAGGAAGGCGACCCGAAGGAGCAGCTCTCCGCAGCGAAGAGCCTGGGCGTGGAAGGCGCGGCGAAATCGGCGCCGGTGCTCGCGAAGCTGCTCTCCCATCCCGATGCCGCGATCCGGCTCGAGGCGGCGAGCGCGCTGTGGACGCTCGCGGGGAAATCCGCGGAAGCGTTCGCGCCGGCTCGCCCCGCGCTCACCGCGGCGCTCGACGATCCCGACGGCGCCGTGGCGATGAACGCCGCGGGAGCGCTCGGCGCGATGAAGGTGGGCGCCGAGACGCTCGCGCCCGCGCGGCGCCGCGTGCTCGCGCAGCCGGGCACGCCCTACGTGCGGTTCCTCGCGGCGCGCGGGCTCATCGGCCTCGATCCCGCGGCCGTGCTCGCCCCCGCGCTCACGACTTACCTGGAACAGGTCGCGGCGGCGGCGAAGCGCGGCGGATCGCGCGACAACGTCGCGCTCGCGCGCCAGGCCCTCGAGCGGCTCGTGGACACGAAGGACCGCGGCGCGATGCCGCACCTGGTGGACGAGCTTCGCCGGACGCAGCACGGCCAGGTCGTGCTCATGCGCGCGCTGCACCGCTATTCGCCGCGCCCCGAGGGCTGGACCGACCTGCTGCTCGCGCAGGCGGCTTCACCCGATCGCGAGGTCGCCTCCACCGCCTGGGATCTCCTGGGCGAGCAGCACGATCCGGCCTCCCTCGCGAAGTGGCCGCCGCAGGCGGCAAGGCTCCTCGCCTCGGCCGATCGCCGCGACATGGCCCTTTCCGCGTTCGGCCGCGCGGCGGGCAAGACGGCGACGGGGCTTGCGGAGATCGCCGCCGTCGCGAAGGACGCCTCCGCCGAGGAGGACCAGCGCCTGCGCGCGATCGCCATCCTCGGCACCGCGGCAGACGCCCGCACCGCGAAGGGCAGCCACGAAGTCTCGCGCGCGGCGCTCGCGCAGCTCCTCGCGGTGTGCGAGCCCATCCTCGGCGGCGGCCCGCCGGGCAAGGCGTTCGAGGCCTGCACGAGCCCGCTCGGCATGGCGATCCCCGACCAGAAGGAACGCGCGAAGCACTACGCCCGCTGGCTCGCGGCCAACAAGGACCCGGCGGCGAAGATCCAGCACCTCCAGCGCCTCGAGGGACTGTGGAGCGACGCATTCGACCAGACCGAGGTCGTGAAGGCGGAGCTCGCGAATCCCGCGCCGGGCGTGAAGCAGGCCGCGGAGAAGGCCCTCGACCGCATCCGCCCCGCGTGGCGAGAAAGCGGCGCGCGGCAGGCGAAGCAGGCGGCGCCTTCCGTGGCGAAGGCGGCCCCGGCACCCGCGGGCAAGGGCCCCGGCGCCGACGGCGCGGCGCTCTACTCGGCGATCCGCGTGGGCGACGTCGCCGCGGTGAAGAAGCTCGTCACCCGCGCGAACGTGGCGCAGCCCGTGCGCTTCGGGCAGGTGCAGAACCCGCCCGTGCCGCTCATCGTCGCGATCAACTATTGCGGCATCCCGACGGTGACGCCGGCGAAGCTCGCCGAGATCGTCGCCCACATGATGGCGATGGGCGCGGACCCGGAGGTGAAGGACCACACCGGCGCGAACCTCTTCGACCGCGCGAAGCAGGCCTGCCCGCCCGAGGTGATCGCCGCGCTCGGGGGCTGAGGCCGCGCTACTCGACCGTCACGCTCTTGGCGAGGTTTCGGGGCTTGTCGACGTCCGTGCCGCGCCTGAGCGCCGTGTGGTAGGCGAGGAGCTGCACGGGGATCGCGTGGACGACGGGCGAGAGCAGGCCCATGTGGCGGGGCGTGCGGATCACGTGCACGCCCTCGCTCTCGCTGAAGTGGCTGTCGAGGTCGGCAAAGACGTAGAGCTCGCCGCCGCGCGCGCGCACCTCCTGCATGTTCGACTTCACCTTCTCGAGGAGCGCGTCGTTGGGCGCGATCACCACGACGGGCATGTCCGCGTCGACGAGCGCGAGCGGCCCGTGCTTGAGCTCGCCCGCGGCGTAGGCCTCGGCATGGATGTAGGAGATCTCCTTCAACTTGAGCGCGCCCTCGAGGGCCACCGGGAAATGGATCCCGCGGCCGAGGAAGAGCGCGTGCTCCTTGCCGGCGAAGCGCTCGGCCCAGGACTGGATCTGGGGCTCGAGGTTGAGCGCGTGCTGGACGCTGCCCGGCACGAAGCGCAGCTGCCCGATCGCCCCGGCCTCCGCCTTCGCGTCGAGCAGCCCCTTCGCCTTCGCGATCGCGAGCGTCATCGTGAAGAGCGAGACGAGCTGCGTGGTGAAGGCCTTGGTCGAGGCGACCCCGATCTCCTGCCCGGCGCGCGTGTAGAAGACGAAGCGCGAGGCGCGCGGGATGGCGCTTTCGCGCACGTTGCAGATCGAGAGCGTGAGGCCGTGCCCGAGCTCCTTCGCACGTTTGAGCGCCTCCATCGTGTCGAGCGTCTCGCCCGACTGGGAGACGGTGACGACGAGCTGCCTCGGGTTCGGGATCGACTCGCGGTAGCGGTACTCGTGGCCGAGCTCCACGGCGCAGGGGATCTTCGCGATCCGCTCGATCCAGTGGCGCGCGACGAGCCCGGCGTAGTAGCTGGTGCCCGAGGCGAGGACGAGCGCCGCGTCCGCGTCGCGGAATGCCGCCGCGGCGCCTTCGCCGAAGAGCCCCTCCACGTCGACGCCGGCGTCGATCACCGCTTCGAGCGTGTCGGCGACCGCCCGCGGCTGCTCGTGGATCTCCTTCTGCATGTAGTGGCGGTAGGGGCCGAGGTCGACGGCGTCCGCCCTCAGCTCCGAGCGGTACTCGCGCCGCTCGACCTTGCGCCCCGCCGCATCGACCACCTCGACGCCGCGGCGGCGGATCGCGACCACGTCCCCGTCCTCCAGGTAGATCACGCGCCGCGTCTCGCGGATGATCGCGGAGACGTCGGAGGCGAGGAAGTTCTCGCCCTCGCCGAGCCCCACGACCAGCGGGCAGCCCATGCGGGCGCCGGCGATCGTTTCCGGGTCGTCGAGGGACACCACGCCGATCGCGTAGGCGCCGCGCAGGTCTGCCGCGGCCTTGCGCGTGGCGGCGAAGAGGTCGCGGGTCTCGGCGAAGTAATGGTGGACGAGGTGCGCGATCACCTCGGTGTCGGTCTGCGACTCGCAGGCGTAGCCCAGGGCCTTCAGGCGCGCGCGCTGCTCCTCGTGGTTCTCGATGATGCCGTTGTGGACGACGGCGACGGTGCCCCGAGAGACGTGGGGGTGGGCGTTGGGCTCGGTGACGCCGCCGTGCGTCGCCCAGCGCGTGTGCGCGATGCCGAGGATCCCCGATAGGCCCTCGGCCTTCGCCGCGCTTTCCATCTCGGCCACGCGCCCCACGCGGCGCACGCGCCGGATCGCGCCGTCGAGCACCGCGATCCCGGCGGAATCGTAGCCGCGGTACTCGAGGCGCCGGATGCCGTCGATCAGCACCGGAACGATGTTGCGCGCGGAAGCCGCGCCGACGATGCCGCACATGGCTTCAGCCCTTCGGAGGTTTCGGTTTCTTCGCCGGCCGCTTCCAGCCCGGCACGCTCGCCTGACGCGACCGCG
>JBGAQP010000006.1:0-144185 GCA_044220635.1 Usitatibacteraceae bacterium | reverse complement strand
CGAGATGCGTAGCGTCGTCGCCGCGGTCGGGCTGATCGGGATGCTCGCGGCCGGCTGTGGTCCGGCCGGCCATGCCGCGGCGCCGGCGCCGGCGGGGCGCCAGGGGTCGCGGCGGCCGGCGGCGCCGGGGCGGCGAGCACGACCGTCATCGGGCCCGGGACGCCGGCGATCGGCCCCGGGGGCTGGATCGGCTCGCGCGCGGGCAGCGCGAGGACGAGCGCGTGGGCCGCGATCGACAGCCCCAGCGCGATGCGGATGCCGCGCCGGGACGGCTCGGGAAGGAACAGTCGCGAGGCGGACGCGGGCCCCTTGAGCTCCACGACGTTGCCCTCGGGATCGGTCACGTAGATCGACGGGCCCATGCCCTCGGCGCCGTAGCGCGTGGCCACCTCTCCCGGGGCGAGGCCGCAGCGCGCGAGGTGCGCACGGATCGCGTGCGCGTCGAACGGCTCGACGCGCAGGCACAGGTGGTCCAGGTTGCGCCCCTGCGCCCCCGGGGCGGCGCCCCCCTGGCGCCCGAGCGGCCCGTCGACGGGCACCAGGTCGATGAGCGAGCGCCCCGCGCGCAGCTGCACGAGCCCGATCGCGTCCTGGCGCCGTTCCACGGTGCAGCCGATCACCTCGCAATAGAACGCGAGCATGCGACCGAGATCGCGCACGCGCAGGACCAGGTGGTCGATCTCGCGGGGGGCGAAGGGGCGGTTCGTCATGGGTTCGGGCAGCGCGCGCGGCGGCGGGGCCCGCACGCCGCCGCGGGCCGGAATTCGGCTTCCATGCCCCGAGGATAACCCGGTCGCGCCCTATAATGCCGCTACGCGCGCGGGCCCTCCGGCCGGCGACCGGCCGAACCCGTGCTCTTCAATTCCTACGAGTTCCTCCTCGCCTTCCTGCCGCTCGCGGTCGCCGGCTACTTCCTCGTCGCGCGCCTCGCCCCGGGCCGCGCGGGCAACGCCTGGCTCGTGGCCGCCTCGCTCCTCTTCTACGCCTGGTGGCGCGCCGAGTTCGTGCTGCTGCTCGCCGCGAGCATCGCGGTGAACCACGCCGCGGGCGTGGCGCTCGTGCGCCGCGCCGCCGCCGGGCGCCCGGCGCGGGGACTGCTCGCCGCGGCCATCGCCTTCGACCTGGTCCTGCTCGGCTATTTCAAGTACGCGAACTTCTTCGCGGAGAACGTCGCGGCCCTCCTGGGCCTGGCGGCCCCGCGGCTCGAGGTCGTGCTGCCCATCGGCATCAGCTTCTTCACCTTCACGCAGATCGCGTTCCTCGTCGACTGCGCGAAGCGCAAGGCCGCGGAGCCCGACCCCGTGAACTACGCGCTCTTCGTGACCTATTTCCCGCACCTGCTCGCGGGCCCGATCCTGCACCACGCGGAGATGATGCCGCAGTTCGCCGACCCCGCGAACCGGCGCGTGAACTGGGAGAACGTCGCGCGCGGGCTCGCGCTGCTCGCCATCGGCCTCGCGAAGAAGGTGCTCGTGGCCGACCCCCTCGCGCAGTGGGCGAACGCGGGCTTCGCCGACGTGGGCTCGCTTTCCTTCGCGGAGGCCTGGCTCACGATCCTCAGCTACACGATGCAGATCTACTTCGACTTCAGCGGCTACACCGACATGGCGCTCGGCATGGCGCTCATGATGAACATCCGCCTGCCGCTCAACTTCGACTCGCCCTACCGCTCCCGGAACCTGCGCGAGTTCTGGCGGCGCTGGCACATGACGCTCTCGCGCTTCCTGCGCGACTACGTCTACGTCCCGCTGGGAGGCAACCGCCGCGGCGAGCTCGCCACCGCCGCGTTCCTCCTCGCCACCTTCACCCTCGGCGGCCTCTGGCACGGCGCGGCCTGGACCTTCGTCGTCTGGGGCGTGCTCAACGGCCTGGGCCTCGTCGCCGTGCGCCTGTGGGCGCGCTCGGGCCTGCGGATGCCGGGGATCGCCGCCTGGGCGCTCACCTTCGCCTTCGTGAACCTCGGCTGGGTGTTCTTCCGCGCGGCGAACCTGGCCGACGCCTTCACGCTCGCGGGGACGCTGCTCGGGGCGAAGGGCTTCTCGGCGGCGCTCGCGGCGCCGCAGTGGGCCTGGATGGCGGGTGCGGCGGCGATGGACGCGCAATCGGCGCTCGCCCAGTGGGCGCAGGTCGCCACCGCCGCCACGCTCGCCGCGGCGCTCGCGATCACGGCCTGGCCGCGCAATTCCATGGCGATCACCGCCGCGCTTCGCCTCGGGACCGCCTGGCGGGCGGCGACCGCCGCGCTGCTCGCCGCCGGCGTGCTGGCGCTCGCCAACCCCACCGAGTTCCTCTACTTCAACTTCTGATGGCCGCGCGCTTCGTCGCCCACGTGCTCCTCGGCGCCGCCTTGCTGCTGGCGGCGGCCGGCGCCTTCAACTACGCGATCGACCCCTACCAGCAGTACCGGATCCCCACGCGCCACGAGCCGCGCTTCTACGCCGCCTTCCAGCGCTTCGAGAATCCCGGCATCGCGCGCCACTACGACTTCGACCGCGCGATCATCGGCTCGTCGATGACCGAGAACCTCGCGGGGAGCGAGGTCGACGCGGCGTTCGAGGGAGGGCGCACCATGAACCTCTCGCTCTCGGCGATGACCGCCTGGGACGCGCGCCAGCTGCTGGAGGTGGCGCTGCGCCGCGGCACGCTCCGGCAGGTGCTCTACAACCTGGACTTCAACGCGTTCTCGGGCGCGGTGGACCGCACGGGATTTCCCGAGCCCCTGCCGCTCTACCTCTACGACGAGGCGATCTGGAACGACTATCCCTACCTCCTGTCGGCGGCGACGCTGCGCAAGTCGGCGGAGATCGTGGCGGGCCGGCGCGTGAACCGCTTCTCCACGGACCCGGACCGCCCGTGGTACTGGGCGGGCGCGGCGACCTTCTCCGCGCGCCGCGCCGTCGAGGGCCTCGATCCCGCGGACATCAACCGCCGCTTCCGCCAGCCCCCGCGCACGCTCGAGGGCATGCGCGCGAGCTTCACGGCGAACGTGCTCGCGGTGGTGAGGGCCCACCCGCGGGTCGAATTCGTGTTCGTCTATCCGCCCTATTCGGCGCTCGTGTGGGCGGACTTCCGGCAGCGCGCCCAGCTCGAGATCACGCTCGCCTTCAAGCGCGAGCTCTTCGAGGCGCTCGCGCCCCTGCCCAACGTGCGGATCTTCGACTTCCAGGCCGAGCGCCCGGTCGTCGAGAACCTCGACCTCTACTCCGACATCTACCACTTCTCGCCGGAGGTCGGCCGCGCGATCCTCGCCGCCGTCGCCGCGGGGGCGAACCGCGTCACGCGGGAGAACCTCGAGTCCGGGATCCGGGAGCTGCGCCGGCTCGCCGAGGACACGGATCCCGCGCGCGTCATTGCTTCGGCGCGGACGCGGCCTCCTTCTGCGCCTTGAGGCGCTGCTCCCAGTTCACCGGGCCCTCGTCGAAGCGCTTCATGAGCGAGCGCACGGCGGTGGGCCAGAAGCGCGAGGAGGCGATGTAGAACGCGTCCCACTCCTTGCTCGAGCCCCATCCGGTGTTGACGAGCGTGACCATCGTCTCGCCGTCGTTCACGGCGTTGAAGCGCACGACGACGAGGGTGCGGTGCTTGCGGGTCTCCGCGGGCAGCGTCGGCGGCCCGTTCCAGGTGAAGCTGAGCATCGAGCGCGGCACCATGCCCATCACCGTCATGCCTTCGGTGCCGCGCTGGCCTTCCGGGGCGGAGGGATCGAGGACGAGCTCGTAGGCGCCGCCGGGACGCAGGTCCACTCTTGCGTCGGGGGCGAGGAAGGTCTTGATCCCCTCGGGCGTGGTCCAGGCCTTCCAGACCTCCTCGATCGGCCCCGGGATCACCTCGCGCCGGAAGATCTGGCGCTCCTGGGCGTCGGCGGCGATGGATGCGGCGAGCAGGACGGCGGCGATGACGAAGCGCATGGAGTTCTCCGGGGCGTGGGCGCGGCGCGGGGCGACGCGCGCCTACGATAGCGGCGGACGCGGCGCGGGGCAAGCATTCTGCGATACGCCGTTTCGCAGGAAGAAACGGGCTTCGCCGCAAGAGCGGCGAGCGCGCGCGGTCAGAACAGGAAGGGCACGATGGCGGCGGTGCGCGCGCGGTAGGCGGCCCAGCCGGGGTGGACCGCATCGAGGCCGCGCTCCTCGAGACGGGCCTTGGCGGCGAGGACCGCCGCGAGCGCGGCCCACGCCGCCCACCCGGCCCCGGTGGAGGCCGTCGCGAGCCCCGCCATCGCGAGCAGCAAGGCGGCGTACATGGGGTGGCGGATCCAGCGATAGGGGCCGGCGGTGACGAGCACGCCGCCGCGGCGCGGCTCCGGGTGGATGTTGAAGTTGCCCAGGCGGTTCGCGGCGAGCGCCCAGGCCCCGAGCGCCGCCCCGGCGAGCGCGAGGGCCGTGGAGGCCGCCGCCCAGCGCGCGGGCACGACGAGCACGGCCCCGAGGCCGATCAGGGCGAACTGCAGCGCCACGAGCGCGCGCCCCGCCGTGCCCGGGGAAAGCGCCATGGCTAGCGCGCGAGCCCGCGGGCCATCACCACGGCGAAGAGCGGGATCATCGCCGCGACGTGCACTTCGAGCATGAGGTAGCGGCGCAGCAGCCGGCGCTCCTCTTCGGGCACCGACCACCGCGGCTCGGACTCGAGGCGCTTGCGCCAGCGGAAGTAGGCGAAGGTGGGCGGCAGCGAGAGCGCGCCCACCGCGGCGAAAAGCGCGAGCTTGCCCCAGAACACCCAGTCGCCCGTGTAGAAGGCGGGGCCCTTCGCGCCCCAGTAGAGGCGCGCGAGCCCGGTGGCGAGCACGAGCACCGCGGCGCCCGCGTACCACCCGTCCACCCGCGCCATCAGGCGGATGGCGCTCGCGTCGAGCGGGGCGCGGGCGAGCATCAGCTCCACGGTGAGGAACGCGAAGAGCACGAACACCGCGGTGAAATGCAGGTAGGCTAGCGCGGCGTCGAGCCACATGCTCAGGCGCTCCCGTCGAGGAAGCCGCCGATGCGCCCGACGGCCTCGCGCAGCCGCGCGATGGGCTGCGTGTAGGCGATGCGCAGGTGGCGCTCGGGCGCGTTGCGCCCGAAGTCGCGGCCCGGCGTGATCGCGACCCCCGCCTTCTCGAGGACCTCGCGGGCGAAGGAGAAGCTGTCGCCGGTGAGCGCGGAGCAGTCCGCGTAGACGTAGAACGCGCCCTCGGGGACCACGGGCACCTTCAGGCCGAGGGCCTCGAGCGCGGGCACCAGGAATCGCCGGCGCTCGTCGAGCTCGCGCCGGCGCGCCTCGAGGATCGCGATCGTCCCGGGCGCGAGCGCGGCGAGCGCGGCGTGCTGCGCGATCGTCGAGGGCGAGATGTAGAGGTTCTGGGCGAGCTTCTCGATCTCGCGCACGAGCGCGGGCGGGGCCACGAGCCATCCGAGCCGCCAGCCCGTCATCTGGAAGTACTTCGAGAAACTGTTGACCACGAACACGTCCTCGCCCGCCTCCAGCGCGGTGCGCGCGTCCTCACCGTAGGTGAGGCCGTGGTAGATCTCGTCGGCGACCAGCGTGCCGCCGCGCTCCCGGGCGAGCCGCGCGAGGCCCGCCACGTCCGCGGGCGGGACCATCGTGCCCGTGGGGTTGGACGGCGAGGCGACCATCGCCACGCGGGTCTTCGCGCCCCAGGCGCGCGCCGCGAGCTCCGGCGTGAGCTGGAAGCGGGTCTGCGCCCCGACGGGCACGAGCCGCGGCACCCCGCCGAGCGCGTGCACGAAGTGGCGGTTGCACGGATAGCTCGGGTCGGCGAGCAGCACCTCGTCGCCCGCGTCGAGCAGCACCCCGAAGGCGAGGAGCAGCGCGGCGCTGGAGCCCGCGGTCACCACCACCCGCTCCGGCGCGACCTCCAGGCCATGGCGGGTCCGGTAGAAGCCGGCGATCGCCTCGCGCAGCTCGGGCAGGCCGAGCGCCGGGGTGTAGAACATGGGGGAGTCCTCGAGCGCGCGCTTCGCGGCCTCGACCACGGGCCGCGGCGTGGGGAAATCCGGCTCGCCGATCTCCAGGTGGATCACGTCGCGTCCCCTCGCCTCGAGCGCGCGGGCGAGCGTCTGGATCTCCATCACCTCGAAGGCGGCGATGGAGGCCATGCGCGAGGCGAGGTGGAAGCGCGCGGCGCCGTCGTCCATGGGGCGATTCTACCCGCGCAGGTGCTGGTCCCAGAACTTCTGCAGGCGCTTGGCCGACACCGGCAGCGGCGTCTTCAGCTCCTGCGCGAAGAGCGAGACCCGCAGCTCCTCGAGCAGCCAGCGGAACTCCTCGAGCCGGGGATCGCCGCGCCCGGACTCGCGGTCGGCCGCGGCGCGCGCCTCGTACTGCGCCCAGAGCCCCGCCACGGCCGCCGCGTGGCGCTGGTCGCGCTCCGGATTGCCGCGGTATTTCTGCAGTCGCAGCGCGTACCCCTTGAGGTAGCGCGGCAGGCTCTCCAGCCGCTCCCAGGGCGTGCGCGCGAGGAAACCCGGATGGACCAGGCGGTCGCGCTCGGCCTTGACCTCCTGGGTCACGCGCCCGAGGGCGCCCGACTGCGCGATCGCCGCGCCGAGCGCGTGGTGCGCCTCGGCGATCGCCGCCGCGTGGCGCATGGCGGCCTCGGCGACCGCGGGCAGCCGCGCGCGGGCGCGCTTCTTCTGCTCCTCGAAGGCCCGGGGCGTGCGCGGCGGCTCGTCCTCGCCGATGAAGGCGCGGTCGAGGATCGCGGCGACCAAGTCCTCGCGCAGCTTCTCGGCCGGCACGACCGATTGCAGGCGCAGCGCGAGCGCGTTGAAGCCCGGCGGCCCGCGCTCGAGCGCCTTCACCGGCTCCTTCAGCTCGAAGGCGAGCAGCCGCTTCACGCCGCCGCGGTGGGCCCGATCGGCCTTCTGCCGCGTGTCGAGGAGCCGGATCGCCACGCTCGCGCCTTCGTCGACGAGGGCGGGGTAGCCCGTGAGGGACTGGTTCGCGCGGCGGAAGCTCACCTCGGCGGGCAGCTCCCCGAAGTCCCAGCGCACGATCGCCTCGCGCTCGAGGCCCGGCTTCGACTGCGCGAGCGTGAGGCTCGCCGCCTCCCCGAGGCGCTTGCGAAGCGGCCCGAGGTCGCGGCCCATGGCGAGCTCGCGCTTCGCCTCGTCCACGACGCGCAGGTTCATGACGAGGTGCGCGGGCGGCTCGTCCTTCGACCAGACCGAGGCGTCGAGGCGCTCGCCCGCGAGCCGCGAGGCGTAGGCGAGGACCTCCTCGGCAATCGGGCGCTCGCCGGGCTTCACGCGCTCGAGGAACGCGGTCACGTGCTCGGGGACCGGGACGAGCAGCGTGCGCACGCGCTTGGGCAGCGCCTTCATCGTCCAGGCCACTTTCTCCCGCACCATGCCCGGGACCAGCCAGTCGATCGCCGCCTCGTCGACCTGGTTGAGGAGCGCGAGCGGCACGGTCATCGTCACGCCGTCCATCGGGTGCCCCGGCTCGAAGCGGTAGGCGAGCGCGAGGTCCTGGCCCGCGACGCGCAGCGTCCGGGGAAACAGCGCCTCGGTGACCGATTCGGCGCCGTGGCGCATGAGGTCGGCCCGGGAGAGGAAGAGCAGCTTCGGGTCGGCGCGCGAGGCCTCGCGGTACCAGGCGTCGAAGGAGCGGGCGTCGCGCACCTCGGCCGGGATGCGCGCCGCGTGGAAGGCGAAGAGCGCGCGCTCGTCGACCAGCACGTCGGGGCGGCGCGCGCGGTGCTCGAGCTCCTCGATCTCGCGGATGAGCGCGCGGTTGTGGGCCTGGAAGGGGTGCTTCGTGTCGAGCTCCCCCGCGACGAGCGCGCCCTCGATGAACACCTCGCGCGCCTTCGCGGGGTCGAGGCGGCCGTAGGACACCTTGCGCCGCGCCACGAGCACCAGGCCGTAGAGCGCGACCGTCTCGTAGGCGACCACCTCGCCGCGGGCGCGGTCCCAGTGCGGCTCCGCCCAGGTTCGCGTGACGAGGTGCGCGGCCGCCTTCTCGACCCACTCGGGCTCGATGCGCGCGACGTTGCGCGCGAAGACGCGCGTGGTCTCCTGCAGCTCCCCGGCCATCACCCAGCGCGGACGGGCCTTCTTCAGGCCCGAGCCCGGCCAGATCGCGAACTGGATCCCGCGCGGCGCGGCGTAATGGTCGCCCTCCTGCGACTTGAGCCCCACCTGCGTGACGAGCCCCGCGAGGAGCGCGCGGTGGACCTGCTCGTAGGAGGCGTCGGCGGCGTTCTCGCGGATGCCGAGCTCGGAGGCCATCTCGCGCAGCTGCCCGGCGAGGTCGCGCCACTCGCGCATGCGCGTGTAGGACAGGAAATGCTCGCGGCAGGTCTCGTGGAGCTTGCGCCCCGACTTGCGGTGCCCGAAGGCCTCGTCGAAGAAGCGCCAGAGGTTGACGAGCTGCACGAAGTCGGACGACTCGTCGCGGAACTCCTCGTGGGCCCGCTCGGAGGCCTCGCGCTGGTCGCGCGGGCGGTCCCGCGGGTCCTGGATCGAGAGCGCCGCGGCGAGGATGATCATCTCCGCGAGGCAGTTGAACTCGCGCGCGGCGAGGAGCAGCCGGCCGATGCGCGGGTCCACCGGCAAACGCGCGAGTTCCTTGCCGAGCGGCGTGAGGGCGCGCGCCTCGTCGATGGCGCCGAGCTCGAAGAGGCTGCGGTAGCCGTCCTCGACCTGGCGTGGCGCGGGCGGCTCGACGAACGGGAAGTCGGACACCTCGCCCAGCTCCATGGCGGCCATGCGCAGGATCACGCCCGCGAGCGAGGTGCGCAGGATCTCCGGCGTGGTGTACTCGGGGCGCCCGGCGAAGTCGTCTTCCGCGTAGAGCCGGATCGCCACCCCGCTCGCCACGCGCCCGCAGCGCCCGGCGCGCTGCTTCGCGGCCGCCTGCGAGACGGGCTCGATGCGCAGCTGGTCGATCTTCTGCCGCGGCGAGTAGCGCTTCACGCGAGCGAGCCCCGTGTCGATCACGTAGTGGATGCCGGGCACGGTGAGCGAGGTCTCGGCGACGTTGGTCGCGAGCACGACGCGCCGCGCGCCCGAGGGCGAGAAGACGCGGTCCTGCTCCTCGGCCGAGAGCCGCGAGAAGAGCGGGAGGATCTCGAGCGCGCGTCCCCCCTTCGCCGGCGGGTGCTTGCGGATCGCCTCGGCGGCCTCGCGGATCTCGCGCTCCCCGGGCAGGAACACGAGGATGTCGCCCTCGCGGCGCTCGCGGCCGATCTCCTCGACCGCCTTGGCGATCGCCTCGTTCAGGTCCGCGGGCTCGTCGTCGTCGTCCTGCGCCTCGAAGTAGTCGGGCCGGTAGCGCACTTCCACGGGCCAGGTCCGGCCCGAGACCTCGATCACCGGCGCGCCCCCGAAGAACTGCGCGAACCGCGCCGTGTCGATCGTGGCCGAGGTCACGACCACCTTCAGGTCCGGGCGCGAGGCGACGAGGCGCTTCAGGTAGCCCAGCAGGAAGTCGATGTTGAGGCTCCTCTCGTGGGCCTCGTCGACGATGATCGTGTCGTAGGCGCGCAGCTCCCGGTCCGAGTGGATCTCGGCGAGCAGCACCCCGTCGGTCATGACCTTCACGAAGGTGTCGGGCCCCGTGCGGTCCTGGAAGCGGATCTTGTGCCCGACGAATCCCCGGGGCGTCCCCGGGAGCTCCTGGGCGAGGCGATTGGCGAGGCTGCGCGCGGCGATGCGCCGGGGCTGGGTGCAGCCGACGAGGCCCGCGGCCCCGCGCTTGAGCGCGAGGCAGATCTTCGGGATCTGCGTGGTCTTCCCGGAACCGGTCTCTCCGCAGACGATCGTCACCGGGTGCCTCGCGATGAGCGCGGCGATTTCCCCGCGGTGCTGCGCGATCGGAAGCTCCTCGGGAAAGCGCGGCTCGGGGATCCGGGCGAGGCGCGCGGCGCGGGCGGCGCGGGAACGCTCCACCAAGGCCTCGAGCAGCGCCTTCTCGCGCTCGCACGGGCGTCCCGCGCCCGCGCGCTCGCGCACCGTGGCGGCGAGGGCGGCGATCTTCGGGTGGTCCGCCGCGACGGTCGCGGCGAGGAGGTCTTCGGGGAGAGCGTTCATGGGCCCGCGGGAAGCTCCCCGCGGGCGCTATTCTACGTCGCCCCCGGCGACGAGGATCATCCCGAAGCCCGGCGAGCCGATCCCGGCCGGGGGCAGCGGCGAGACGAACGCGATGCGCCGCAGCACGCGCCCGTCGCGGGCCATGACGTCGACCGCGTGCATCGCGGCCGCGCGCTCGGCGAGGTTCGGGGCGAGGCCGGCGCGCCCCTTGGAGGTGGCGGGCGCGACGATCGTGGACAGCGGGCGGCCCTCCATCTCGGCGGCGGCGAACCCGACGAGGCGCTCGGCGGCGGGGTTGCAGCCCACGACCTGGGCGGAGGCGTCGCACTCGAGCACGGCGAGCGGAGAGTGGCGAAAGAACGCCTCGAGCCTCGCCGCGCGGTCGCGCGCGCTCTGCAGGTTCTGGCCGCGCACCGCCGCCCGCCGCTCGAGCTCGCGGTTCTCCCGCGCGAGCTGCTCGTTGAGCCCGCCCGTGAGCCGCACGAGGTCCGCGTGCTCGACTTCGAGCTCGAAGCGCTCCTGCAGGCGGCGGTGGAGCCTGCGCGCGTAGTACACGATCGCGAAGCAGAAGAAGAGCGCGGTCACGCCGGCGTACAGGTGGACGCCGTCCTGCACGAAGAAGAGGTAGATGGCGGGCGGGACCGTGGCGGGCAGGGCGAGCGCCTCGTGGGCCCATTTCACCGCCGCGTAGGCGGTGACCGATCCGCCCACGAAGCAGGTGATCACCATGAGGGTGAAGAGCTGCCGGTAGCCCGCCTCGGCCGGAAAGAGCACGGTGCCGAGCAGGCCCCACTGGATTCCGGCGAGGAGGTTGCCCGCGACGACGAGCCGCCCCCAGGGCTCGGGGTCGGAAGCGGGATCGCGGCGGCGGTAGGCGGCGACGACCACGAAGCGGAAGAACGTGAGCGCCGTCGCCCAGAGGAACCAGATCGACCCGCGTCCCGTGTCCCCGGTGTCGATCATCACGCCGAGGGCGAGGAGCGCGCCGAAAAAGGAGAAGCCCGCGGCCGTCGCCGCGAAGCGGAAGAGCTCGTCGACCTGGAGCGCCCGCACGCGCGTCTCGAAGCGCGGCGGGGCCGCGGCCGCCACGCCCCCCTCGTTGTGGTTGTCGTGCATGGGCGGAAGCCGGAGTGCGCCAGCCGCCATGCTCCGCGCCCGGGCGGGGGCGCGCTATGAAGCAGGTCACACCCGGGCGGGCACGCCCTCAGGGCTCGAGCTGGCGGTAGACCTCGGTGGCCACGCGCGCGAGCGCGCTCTTGCCCACCTCGCCGGAGAGCGCGTAGCCGCAGCGCCCGTCGATCCAGTAGAAGACCGAGACGCGCCCCTCCTCGGCGAACCGGAACGCCGTGGGCCCTTCCCCGCGGCCGCGCAGCGTCACGTAGAGGGTCAGGCGCTTGCCCCCCGCGTCCTGGTACATGAACTGCGCCACCGGCCCTTCCGGGCCGGGCAGGAGCCGCCCGCCGAGCAGCTCGAAGCCTTCGGAGGCGAGAACCGGGATCCTGAGATCGACCCCCAGGCGCTTCGAGAGCCACTTCACCAGGTGCTCCTGCTGCGAGGCGTCCACCTCGACCGGGTGGCGGACCTCGGCCGCGTACACGAGGTGCGCGCGCGCGGCGCGCACCGCGAGCGGCGCGGCCCCGGACGCCGGCTCCGGTCCGCGCGCCCAGGGGATCGCCAGGCCGATCGCGATGCCCGCGGCGACCAGGGCGGCCGCGCGTGCGTAGCCCCGCCACGCCGGGCGCCTCAGGTGAAGGCGCGCGGGAATCGGCTCGGAGAGCACGGCGTCGAAGCGCGCGTGCAGCGCGCCGCGCTGCTCCGCATAGCGGCGCGCGCGGGCCGCCGCCTCGGGGCTCTCGGCGAGCCACGCCTCGAAGGCGGCGCGCTCCGCCTCCGGCAGCATGCCATCGACCCAGGCGTGCACGCGTTCGTCGTCGTGGTTCATGGGCCGGGCTCGCTGCGCACGACCCGCAGGTTCGCGCGCGAGTTCTCGACATCCATCAGGTGACGCAGCCGCTCGCGCCCGCGCGACAGGCGCGACATCACCGTGCCCATCGGGATACCGAGCGTGCGGCTCACCTCGGCGTAGGTCATCTCCTCCAGCCCCACGAGCAGGAGCACCTCGCGCTGCTCGGGCGCGATGCGCCCGAGCGCGCGCTCGAGGTCGGCGAGGTCCGCGCCCGATACGGAGGAGGACGGGGCGACGAGGGAATCGTCGGCTTCCACTTCCGGCGCGATGCGCCGGGCCTTCAGCTGGTTGACGAAGACGTTGTGCATGATCGAGAAGAGCCAGGCCCTCAGGTCACCCGGCCGCCAGAGGTGGAACTTGCGCACCGCGCGCTCGAGCGTGTCCTGCACGAGGTCGTCGGCGCCGTGGCGGTCCCCGACCAGCGCCCGCGCGTAGCGGCGCAGGTTGGGGATCCAGGGGACGATGAGGTCGTAGTCCAAGGTGGTGTCTCGCGGAAGTGAACAGCGCGCCCGGCCCGCGTATTCCCGGTTAGTCCCCGAGGCTGCACGCGCCGCGCGCCGTGTCGATGCGCGCGACGAGCGCGACGGCCGCGCCGTCGGACGCGGTCACCGCCTCGCCCGCGCCGAGCCCCAGGCCGCGCAGCACCGCGAGCAGCGCCGTCGCCCGGGGGTGGCGCAGCTCGAGGCGTTCGAGCGCGCAGCCGGACCCGGCGAGCCCGCCGGACGGGTGCCGTTCGCCCTCCCACTCGATGAAGGTGGGGAACGGGCCGCCTTCGGGCAGGCTCCCGTCTTCGGGCACGCCGATGCGCCAGCGCAGCTCTCCCCGCGAAAGCGAAAGGACCTCGGGACGCCTCCCGGGCGTCGCCGCCACGGCCTCCTCCAGCCGGTCCGTGCGCGCGACCCAGTGCACGAGCGCCGGTCCCGAGGCGAGGCGCGCGCGCATCCCCGGCGCATCGAGCGCGAACCAGCGCGGCCGCGAAGGCGCGGGGGAAGCGGGATCGACGGCGATCACCTCGAGATAGCGTCCCGCCCCGAGCGAGAGGAGCCGGTTGTGGGTGCCCATGAGCGCGTGCCGCCCGCCGGGCGCCGGCGCCACGCCCAGGCGCTCCTCGACCCACGAGGCGCCCTCCTCCAGCGTTCTCGCCGCCACCACCAGGTGATCGAGGGTGAGCATGGCGCGGGGCGCGCGCGCGCGCAGCCTCAATCGAGCGTGATGCCCTCGTCGGCCATGACCTTCTTCACCGCGGGACGCGCGAGCACGCGCTGCACGAGCGCCGTGTAGTTCGCCAGGAGCTTCACGGGATAGTCGTTGCGGTTGCCCCAGCGGTAGAAGACCAGCAGGTACGGGTCGGCCACGGTGTAGCGCTCCGCGATCGTCCAGCGCCGCCCCGCGAGCAGGCCGTCGATCTCCTTGAGGTACTCGCCGTACATTCGCCGGGCCTTGTGCTTGATCGACTCCTGGGCGGCGGCGTCGTCCGCGTAACGCGCCGCGCGGATCATGTGCCCGTAGCAGGGGTGGACCGTGTTCGACAGCCACGCCATCGTCGAGAGGAGCTTCGCCTGGTCCCAGGTCCGCTCGGGCCACAGGCCCGCCTTCGGCCAGCCGCCGCCCAGGTAGGCGAGGATGCCGAGGTTTTCCGTGAGCACCTTGCCGTCGACCATGAGCGTGGGCACCCGCCCCCGGGGATTGAGCTTCAGGTACTCGGGAGAGCGCTGGTCGCCTTTCGCGAGGTCGAGCCGGCGCGTCTCGTAGGGCACGCCGATCTCCTCGAGGACGATGTGCGAGGCGAGCGAGCAGGCACCGGGTGCGTAGTGCAGCGTGATGGCCATGGGGGCTCCCGCGCGCGGCCTAGAGCCGCTCGATGAGCGAGGACGTGTCCCAGCGGTTGCCGCCGGCCTTCTGCACGTCTCCGTAGAACTGGTCGACGAGCGCCGTGACCGGCAGGCTCGCGCCGTTCCTCTTCGCCTCGTCGAGGCAGATGCCGAGGTCCTTGCGCATCCAGTCGACGGCGAACCCGAAGTCGAACTTGCGCGCGTGCATGGTCTTGCCGCGGTTCTCCATCTGCCAGGACTGGGCCGCGCCCTTGGAGATGACGTCGAGCACGAGCTCGGCGTCGAGCCCCGCCTTCTCGGCGAAGGCGATGCCCTCGGCGAGCGCCTGCACGAGCCCGGCGATGCAGATCTGGTTGACCATCTTCGTGAGCTGCCCCGCCCCGGAGGCGCCCATGAGGGTGACCGCCTTGCCGTAGGAATCCATCGCGGGCTTCGCGCGCTCGAAGGCGGCCGCCTCGCCCCCGCACATGACGGTGAGCTTGCCGTTCTCGGCGCCCGCCTGCCCGCCCGACACCGGGGCGTCGATGAAGGCCACGCCCTTTTCCTTCGCGGCGGCGAAGATGCGCCGCGCGGCGTCCGCCGAGGCCGTCGTGTGGTCGACGAGCACCGCGCCCTTCGCCATGCCGGCGAGCGCGCCGTCCTGGCCCAGGGCCACCTCGAGAAGGTCCCTGTCGTTGCCCACGCACATCATGACGAATTCGCAGCCCGCCGCCGCGGCCGCCGGCGTCGGGGCCGATTTCCCGCCGTGCTTCTGCACCCATGCCCCGGCCTTGGCCGCGCTGCGGTTGTAGACCGTGACCTCGAAGCCCTTCGACTTCAGGTGCCCCGCCATGGGGAAGCCCATCACGCCCAGACCCAGGAAAGCGACTTTCGCGCCCATGCGACTTCTCCTATGCCAGTTCCTTGTTGACGAGGTTCGGGGCCGGGCGGCCCTCGAGCACCGCGGTGAGGTTCGCCACCGCCGTCTCGCACATCCTGAGGCGCGTGGCGCGCGAGGCGCTGCCCACGTGCGGGGTGAGCACGACGTTGGGCAATTCCAGGTAGCCCGGGTTCAGCTTCGGCTCGCCCTCGAAGACGTCGAGCGCGGCGCCGGCGATGCGCTTCGCCCGGAGCGCCTCGACGAGGGCCGCGTCGTCGACCACGCCGCCGCGCGCCGTGTTCACGAGGATCGCCGTGGGCTTCATCCTCGCGATCTCGGCCGCGCCGACGAGATGGTGCACGGCCGGCGAGTAGGGGACCATCACGACCACGAAATCGGACTCCCCGAGCAGCCGGTCGCGCTCGACCCAGGTCGCGCTCAGCCGCTTTTCCTCGGCCTCCGGGATGCGGCTGCGGTTGTGGTAGAGCACGCGCATGTCGAAGCCGAGCGCGCGCCGCGCGATCGCCTGGCCGATCCTGCCCATGCCGATCACGCCGAGCGTGGCGTGGTGGATGTCCGCGCCGAGGAAGGCCGACATCGAGAACGCGATCTTCCAGCCGCCGCGGCGCACGAAGGCATCGCCCTCGGCCACGCGCCGGGCCGCGGCCATGAGCAGCGCCCAGGTGAGGTCCGCCGTCGTGTCGTCGAGCACGCCCGGGGTGTTCGTGACCCTGATCCCGCGCTTCGTCGCCGCCGGGACGTCGATGTTGTTGTAGCCGACCGCGATGTTCGAGATGACCTTGAGGCCGGGTGCGGCGGCCATGACCGCTTCGTCGAAGCGGCACATCACCGTGGAGAGCGCTCCCGAGCAGCCCGCGATGCGCCGCGCGATCTCCTCGGGCGGCCAGGGCGTGTCGTCCGGGTTCGTCGCCACCTCGAACTTGCGCTCGAGCGCCTGGATGATCTCCGGGAAGACCGTTCGCGTCACGAGGATTTTCTGCATGGCGACAATCCGGAAAGGTTCTCGTTGCGGGCCGGGAGCCGCGCCGCGTCGAGGGGAACGTCCCCTCGTCGGCGGCGAAGCGAAGGCGGCGGTGAAGCCCTCCGCCCTCGCGCTACTTGTACAGCACCTTCGGCAGCCAGAGCCCGATCTCGGGGAAGATGTAGAGGAGCGCGAGGGCCACGATCTGGATGCCCATGAACGGCAGCATCCCGGCGAAGATCTGGTTGAGCGTCACGTGCGGCGGAGACACGCCCTTCAGGTAGAACGCCGCCATCGCGACGGGCGGCGAGAGGAACGCGGTCTGCAGGTTCAGCGCCACGAGCAGGCCGAAGAAGAGCGGGTCGATGTCGAACTTGGCGAGCAGCGGGATGAAGATCGGCATGAAGATGACGATGATCTCCGTCCACTCGAGCGGCCAGCCGAGGATGAAGATGATGAACTGGGCGAGGATCAGGAACTGCACGGGCGTGAGGCCCAGCGAGAGCACCCAGCGCTCGATGATCTCCTGGCCGCCGAGCAGGGCGAAGGCCGCGGAGAAGATCGAGGAGCCCACGAACAGCCAGCACACCATCGCGCTCGTCTTCGCGGTGAGGAACGAGGACTCCTTCACGATGCCCCCGACTTCCTTCAGCGTTCCCGTGACCGCGTTGCCCGAGGAGCGCCGGAGCACGGCGACGTAGCGGTACGCCCCGGCGAGGAGGAAACCGCCGAAGGCGCCCACGGCCGCCGCTTCCGCGGGAGTCGCCAGGCCGAACACGATCGAGCCCAGCACCGCGAGGATCAGCAAGGCGAGCGGGAAGAACGACGTGAGCAGCATCTTGAAGATCTCGAGCCGCTCCCAGCTCAGGAGCCAGTAGGTGAGCGCGAGGCCGGCGATGCCCAGGCCCAGCACGACCAGGTACCAGGTCGGCATGGGCAGGCGCTCGGCCTCGGGGGCCGCCACCTTGCGCGACTCGGCCTTGGGCTTGGCCACCTTTTCCGCGGGGACCGGCTTCGCCTCCGCGGCGGGCGGTTCCTGCAGCCCCTCGACCGGGGGTTCCTCCACCCCGCCGATGAGGCCCGCCGGCTCCTCCTGGATGTCCGCGGCGACCGCGCCGCCCGCTTCGACGAGGCCCGCGGTGCTCACCGCGGCCGCGGGGGCCGTCGCACCCTGGTACATGACGCCCAGCAGGGCGACGATCGCGAGCGCCGGAAGGAGCGAAACGACGAGCTGGCCGAACACCGTGGTGCGGTTGACGCCCCCCGAACCGCCCGCCGCGCGAAGCAGGCCGAAGAACGCGTTGCGCCCCCGCTGCGACAGGCTCTGCGCCACGGGAGGCAGCACCACGTGGCGCTCGGCTTCCGGAAGCGGCGGCATGAGGCTCGGCTTGAGCTTGGCGAGCACGATCACGTAGCCCACGTACAGCAGGGCGAGCATGATGCCGGGGAAGAACGCGCCCGCGTAGAGCTGCACCACCGACACCCCGGCGGTCGCGCCGTAGACGATCAGCAGCACCGAGGGAGGAATGAGGATGCCGAGGCAACCCCCCGCGGTGATCGAGCCGGCCGCGACCTTGACGTTGTAGCCCGCCCTCAGCATGGCCGGGAGCGCGAGCAGGCCCATCAGCGTCACCACCGCGCCGACGATGCCCGTTGCCGTGGCGAAGATCGCGCAGGTGACGATGGTCGCCACCGCGAGCGAGCCGGGGATGCGCGAAAGGGCGAGGTGCAGGCTCTTGAACAGCCGCTCGATGAGCGCGGCACGCTCGACCAGGTAGCCCATGAACACGAACAGCGGCACCGCGATCAGCACGTCGTTGGACATCACGGCGTAGGCGCGCTGGACCATGAGGTCGAGCGTCTGCTGCCCCGCCGTGGCGGGATCCGCGCTGTGGTAGGCGAGGTAGGCGAAAGCGACCCCCATGCCCATCAGCGTGAACGCGGTGGGGAAGCCGAGCATGATCGTCACCACGACGAGCCCGAGCATGATGAGCCCGAGGTGGCCGTTCGTGAGGTTGGTCCACGGGGTGAGGACGACGAGCACCGTGAGGATGACCGCCATCAGCGAGAAACCGAACCACAGCTCCTTGCGCAGCTTCAAGGCCGGGTCTCCTGCCTGACGACGATCGCGTCGAGGTCCTTGAGATCGTCGTCCTTCACGTGGACCATCTCCTTCAGCTTGTCGACGTCGACTTCCTCCACGTCTTCCTCGCGCGAGGGCCAGCGGCCCTGCTTCAGGCAGATCACGCAGCGCACGATCTCGACCACGCCCTGCAGGAGCAGGAAGGCGCCCGCGATCGGGATGATGGTCTTGAACGGGTAGATCGGCGGGCCGTCCGCGGTCACGTTCGAATGCTCGTTGATCGCCCAGCTCTCGGCGGCGTAGGTGTAGCCCGCCCAGCACAGCGCGACCACACCGGGAACGAAGAAGCCGATGTAGAGCACGAGGTCGATGCCCGCCTGCACGCGCGGCGTGAAGAAGCCGTAGAGCACGTCGCCGCGCACGTGCCCGTTCTTCGCGAGCGTGTAGGCCCCCGCCATCATGAAGAGCGTGCCGTAGAGCATGTTCATGGCGTCGAAGGCCCAGGCATGGGGGTTGTCGAGCGCGTAGCGCGAGAAGACCTCCCAGGTGACCAGGAGCGTCAGCCCGACGATGAACCACGAGAACAGGTGGCCCACCCAGGTGCTCGTCTTGTCGATGAACAGCAGGAGTTTTTGCATGGCTCTCGCGGTGCTCGCCTTCGCGGGCCGGCCCGGCGGCCGCCGGGCCGGAAAAACAAAACAGCCATCCGGCGAGTGCCGGATGGCTGCGGGCGCGGCCGGGCGTTATGCCTTCTTCGGGGCCGCCGCGGGCTTGCCGAAGTAGTGGTTGTAGGCCATGCGGCGGCCGACGTTCGTGTCGAGATCCCAGCGCACGGCGCGCTCGGCGAACTGCTTCTGCGAAGCCTCGATCTCCTTGAACATCGCGTTGCCCTCGGCCTTCTTCGCCGCGGCGCCGTCATAGGCGCCGAGCTGGTACTGCAGCACCGAGTCGGGCGTCTTGTAGAACTTCACGCCCATCTTCTGCAGCTCGATGTAGTCCTTGGAGTAGCGGTCGACCGCTTTCCACGACATGTCGGCGGAGGCCGCCTCCACGGCGTTCTCGATGATCGCGCGGATCTTCGCGGGCAGCGCGTCGTACTTGGTCTTGTTGAACATGATCTCGAACTGCTCGGCGTTCTGGTGGAAGCTCTGCAGCATGCACACCTTGGAGACGTCGGCGAAGCCGAGGAGCTTGTCGGACGAGGCGTTGTTGAATTCCGCCGCATCGAGGAGCCCGCGGTCCATGGCGGGGACGATCTCGCCGCCGGGCAGCGCGTTCACCGCCGCACCCAGGCCCGTGAACACGTCGATCGAGATGCCGACGGTGCGGAACTTGAGGCCCTTGAAGTCTTCCTTCTTGGTGATCGGCTTCTTGAACCAGCCCAGGGGCTGCGTGGGCATCGGCCCGTAGGGGAACGACACCACGTTCGCGTTGATCGACTTGTAGAGCTTGTCGAGCAGCTCCTTGCCGCCGCCGTACTTGTGCCAGGCGAGCAGCATGTTGGCGTCCATGCCGAAGGCCGGCCCCGAACCCCACAGCGCGAGCGCGTTCTGCTTGCCGTAGTGGTAGACCAGCACGCCGTGGCCGCCGTCGAGCGTGCCCTTGGACACCGCGTCGAGCAGGCCGAAGGCCGGGACGACGGCGCCCGCGGGGAGCACCTCGATCTTGAGCTCGCCGCCGGTCATGTCGTTCACCTTCTTGGCGAAGTCGAGCGCGTACTCGTGGAAGATGTCCTTCGCGGGCCAGGTGGACTGCCAGCGCATCGACGTCGGACCCGCCTGGCCCTTCGCGATCATCGGGAACGCGAGCGCGGAAGCGCCGGCGGCACCGGCCAGGAACTTGCGGCGTGAGACCTTCGTCGCTTCGGGCGCGACGGCTTGCTTGTCCTTCATGAGTCCCTCCTCGTTGTGATTGCGCTTCTAGACTTGCCTCGGGCGACGCGGGGCTTTGGGGTGCCCTCTTCGCGAACGGCCCCCGCGGATCACGGAATCGTAATCTCCACCCACTTCAAAGGCAATAGACGCCCCTCAGGCGTCCCCGGGGCGGGCCCCCTTCCGGGCGAGGAGGGCCGCCAGGACCGGAGGGGTCACCAGGGTCGTGAGGATCACCATGGCGACGATGACCGAGAACAGGGCCGCGTCGATCACCCCCAGGGACTGGCCGATGGCGGCGAAGATGAGACCCACCTCCCCGCGGGGGACCATTCCCCAGCCCACCAACCAGCGGGTGCCCCGCGCGGCCGCGAGGCCCGCGGCGACCTTCCCGGCGATCGCGACGACGGTCAGGCCCAGGGCCACCCCGATCACCGCGGGATCGGCCAGCGCCTCCAGTTTTACCTGCATCCCGGTATAGACGAAAAATACCGGCACAAGGAAGTGCCCCAGGGGCTCGAGGAGGTGCTCGTGGTGGTGCCGGGCGTAGCGATCCAGCGCGCGGGTCGCGCGCTCCGCCTCGGCCGCGGGCAGCTGCGCCACGGCCGGGCGAAGCTCGCGCACGATCTCCGGGGCCTCGAAATCCTTGAGGAAGACGGGCTCGAGCAGGACGCCCGCGGCGAACGCGCCGATGATGGGGGCGAGGCCGATGCGGTGCGCGAGCCACGCGAGGCCCAGGCCCACCGCGAGGAGCAAGGTGAGCTTCATCGCCACGGAATCGCTCACCCGCGCGAGCCCCCGGCCCAGGTGCGGGGCGATCGCCCGGCCGATGACCACCGCGCCCACGAGGAAGCCGAACGCCTCCAGGACGATGCGCAGGACGTCGGTCGCGCTCACCTGGCCGCTTTGCACGAATCCGGAGACCACGGCGAGGATCACGAGGCCCAGCACGTCGTCGATCACCGCCGCGCCGAGAACGACCCGGGCGGCCGGCGTGTCGATCGCCTTCGCGTCGCGGAACACCCGGCCGGTGATCCCGACGGAAGTCGCGCACAGCGTCGCCCCGACGAAGAGATAGGCGTTGAAGTCCCGGCCCGGCAGGAGCAGGGGTCCGGCGATGAAGGTCCCCAGCACGAACGGCAGGGCGACGCCCACGATCGCGACCGCGCTCGCCCGGCCGCCCACGCTCCTCAGCTCCGCGACGGTGGTTTCCAGCCCGATCTGGAAGAGGAGGATCACCACGCCCAGTTCCGCGAACACGAAAAGCGTCGGGTCCGCGCCCACGCCCTCGAAGAATCCGATTCCGACGAGCCCCAGGTTGCCGAGCGCCACGCCCATCAGCAGCTCGCCCAGCACGCCGGGAACGCCGATGCGCTCGACCAGCGAGGACAGGCGCGCGAGGAGCAGGATCACCGCGAGCCACAGGAAAGTCTGGCCCGCCGCCGCCGACCCGGCCGCGTTCGCCGGCAGGGCGAACGCGGCGGCAAGGGCCGCGGCGCAGACCAGGAGCCGGGATCGCGGGGGGCGGCGGCTCGTCATGACGATGCCCGGGCCGCGCCTAGCGCGCGGGCTGCACGGCCGCCGGCGGTTCGGGCGCCGCGTACGTGCGCGGCACGTGCGGGTGCCATCCGAGCATCGCGAGGAGCACGAGATAGCCCGCGACGTAGGCGACCGCCACCGACCAGCCGTGGCGGACCCAGCGCCCGACGCTCTTCGCCTCCGGGTACATGTTCGAGAGCGCCACGCCCGCCGAGGAACCGAACCAGGTCATGGAGCCGCCGAATCCGACCGCGAAGGCGAGGAAGCCCCAGTCGTAGCCGCCCTGCTTGATGGCGAGTGCGGTGAGCGGGATGTTGTCGAAGACGGAGGAGATGAAGCCCAGGCCGAGCGTGGTCGGCCAGGAGGCGGGCGGCAGCTTCTCCACGGGCATCATCGCCGCACAGGTGACCAGCGAAAGCAGGAAGATCGTCCCGCGCAGGTTCGCCGGCAGCAAAGTCCAGTCGGGGGCGCGCAGGGGCGCGGTCACGAGGAGCGCGACCACCACGGCGGTGCCGATCACCGGCCAGGTGCCGAGCACTTGCGGAAACTTCAGGTTCGCCACGACGTTCGCGCCGATGGCGGCCACGAGGATGAAGGCCACGATCACCACGCGCACCCAGTCGACGCGGGGCGGGGCATGGCTGTCGCGCACGATCGGCTGGTAAGCGTGCTGCTGCTTCGCCGCCACGAATCCGAAGATCGCGAGGGCCACGGCGGCCGGCAGGAACGCCTCCGCCACGTCGATCGGGCTCACGCCGGCGATCCACATCATCGTCGTCGTCGTGTCGCCGACCACGCTGCCCGCGCCGCCCGCGTTCGAGGCGGCGACGATCCCCGCGAGATAGCCGATGTGCACGCGCCCCTTGAACACCGCCGCGGCCATCGTGCCGCCGATGAGGGCCGCGGCGATGTTGTCGAGGAAGGACGAGAGCACCCAGACGATCGCGAGCAGGAGGAAGCCGCCCTTCCAGTCCCCCGGCAGGAAGCGGGGCAGCGCCGCGGGCACGTGGGAATCCTCGAAGTGCTTCGAGAGCAGCGCGAAGCCCATGAGCAGGCAGAAGAGGTTCGCGAGGGTGACCGCCTCGTGGCCGAGCAGCCCGAGGAAGCCTGCGAGGCCCGGGCCGGTCGAGAATCCCGTCACCACGATCTTGTAGAGCGCGATGACCGCGAGGCCGCCGACCGCCACCTGGAAAGTGTAGTGGTGGAAAAGCGCGATGCCGAGCAGCACCGCGGCGAAGAGGATGAAGTCGAGGGGGATCGGCCCGAGCATGACGAGCTGCGGAACGTGGCCGCCCGTGGCCGCGAGCGCGGGGGCGGCCGCGAGCGCGACGGCCAGCAGCGCGGCGAGGCGCGCGCCGCGCGAAACGACTCCTCCCATGGGACTCTCCGTTGTGCGTTCGGGCGATTCTAGCAGCCCGTCCGCCGCCGCCCGCTCAGGGCACGACGACGACGTGGACGCGGTACGGGCCGTGGGCGCCGACGACGATCGTCTGCTCGATGTCTGCGGTGCGCGAGGGGCCGGAGACAAGGAAGGTCGCGCGCGGGGGCTCGCCGACCTCGCGGCGCATCAGCGCGAAGGCCTCCTCCATCGTGTCGACGAGCCGCGAGCGTCGCACGACGCACAAGTGCGTCTCGGGCAGCAGCGCCGTCACTTTCGGGGCCTGCGGCGCGCCGAGCAGCAGCAGGGTTCCCGTCTCGGCGATGGCGCAGAAGCAGCCCGTCAATCCCGCGCGGTCGTCGCCGTTCGCGGGGCGCATCTCGGCGGCGACGCCCGCGCCGGCCCAGTCGAGCGCGGCGAACTCCGGCCAGGCGACGATGCGCCGCTCGATGGCGGCGGCATCCAGGTAGCGCGCCACTTCCCGCGGCACGTCCTCGAGCGAGGCGGCCTCGGCGTGCGTCGTCCCCAGGCGATCGCACTCGCTGCGAAACTGCGCCAGCGGATCGGCCGCGTGGGCGAACGCGGGCTGCGGGCCGGCGACGGGGTGCGCGATGACGGCGCGCACCGCGGCCATCTCGGCCTCGGCGGGCTCCGGCCCCGGCCGGCCCTGGGCCGCGCGGATGCGCCGCAGGATGTTCTCGCGGGCGCTCACGGCCGCCCCCGGCGCTCGCGATAGAGGTCGCGGAAGGTCCGCCCGGCGGGCGCGGGCATGTCGCGGCCCTTCGTCCAGCCGTCGAGGCCCGGCAGGCGGTGGATGAGCCGGCTGCGCCCGCCCATCCAGGCGGCGACGCGCGCGCCGGTCCGCGCGAGCGCGGCGTAGAGCGCGGGGCGCTTCGCGGCATAGGCCCAGAGGCGGATCCCGGCGCGCTCGCCCCAGGGCCGCAACCGCCGCTCGAACTGCTGCTCGCGCAGCTTCCTCATGAGGTCGGGCAGCGGGATCTTCACCGGGCAGACCACCGAGCACTCGCCGCAGAAAGTCGCGGCGTTGGGGAGGTCGCCCGCGTTCTCGATGCCGACGTAGGTGGGGGTGAGCACCGAGCCCATGGGGCCGGGGTACACCCAGCCGTAGGCGTGGCCGCCGATGTTCTGGTAGACGGGGCAATGGTTCATGCACGCGCCGCAGCGGATGCAGCGCAGCATCGCCTGCATGTCGGTGCCGAGGAACTTCGTGCGCCCCGCGTCCACGAGGACGATGTGCATCTGCTCGGGGCCGTCGGTCTCGCCCGCGTCCTTCACGCCGGTGGTGAGCGTGAGGTAGTTCGCGATCGTCTGCCCCACCGCGGAGCGCGGGAGCAGCCGGATGAGCGTCGCGAAATCCTCGAGCGTCGGGATGACCTTCTCGATGCCGGTGATGACGCAGTGGATGCGGGGGAGCGTCGTCACCATGTCGGCGTTGCCCTCGTTGGTGACGGTGAGCGTGGTCCCGGTCTCGGCGATCACGAAGTTCGCCCCCGAGATGCCCATGTCGGCCGCGAGGAAGGGTCCGCGCAGCGCTTCGCGCGCCTCGCGCGTCATCGCCGGGATCTCGGTGAGCCGGGGCTTGCCGTGGGCCTTCACGAAGAGGTCCGCGACCTGCTCCTTGGACTTGTGCACGGCGGGGGCGACGATGTGCGAGGGCGGCTCGCCGGCGAGCTGCAGGATGTACTCCCCGAGGTCGGTCTCGACCACCTTCACGCCCGCGCTCTCCAGCCGCTCGTTGAGGTTCACCTCCTCGGAGACCATCGACTTGGCCTTCGTCACCAGGCGCACGCCGTTCGCGCTCGCGATGCCGATGATGATCGCGCAGGCCTCTTCCGCGGTCTCGGCCCAGTGGACGACGGCACCGCGCCGCGTGGCGTTGCGCTCGAACTCGACCAGGTAGGCATCGAGGTTCGCGAGCGCCCGGTCGCGGATCGCCGCGGCGTGCGTGCGCACTTCCCCCCACACGCCGAATTCCGCGACCGCCTTCGCGCGGCCGTCGACGAACTTGCCCTTCGCGCGGCGCATGTTCGACTGGAGCAGCTCGTCGCCGAGCTTCTCGGTCGCGCGCCGCTTGAAGAACATCGACTGGACCCGCATCTCAGCGCTCCGTCATCCCGGCGGCGACCTCGGCGAAATGCAGCACCTTCGTGCGCTCGTCGCCCGCGCGGCGCAGCCGCCCCTCGATGTTGAGCAGGCACCCCAGGTCGCCGCCCACGACGGCGCCGGCGCCCGAGGCGCGGATCGAGGCGCACTTGTTCTCGGCCATGCGCGTGGAGATCTCGCCCAGCTTGATCGAGAAGGTGCCGCCGAAGCCGCAGCACTTCTCGCAGTCGGCCATCTCGACCACCTCCGCCCCCGCCTTCGCGAGCAGCTCGCGGGGCGCGCGCTTCACGCCCAGCTCGCGCAGGCCCGCGCAGCTGTCGTGGTAGGTCACCGACTCGGGGAACCGCCCCGGGACGCTCTCGAGCCGGATCACGTTCACGAGGAAGTCGGACAGCTCGTGCCATTTCGCCGCGAGCTTCTCGAACTCGGCCTGCTCGGGCGTGCCGGCGAAGAGGTCCTCGACGTAATGGACCTTCACCTGCCCCGAGCAGGAGCCCGAGGGCGCGACCACGTAGTCGCAATCGCGGAATTCCGCCAGGACCTTGCGCGCGAGCGCCCTCGCGTCTTCCCGCGCCCCGGAGTTGTAGCCCGGCTGGCCGCAGCAGGTCTGGGATTCGGGGACCACGACCTGGCAGCCGGCGCTTTCGAGGAGCTTGAGCGCCGCGAAGCCGATGTTCGGGCGCACGAGGTCCACGAGGCAGGTGACGAACAGGCCGACCTTCATGCCGGCATTATGCCCCGCAAACCGGGCCGGGGCCGGGCCCCGGAGCCCTCAGCCCGCGCGCAGGGCGCTCGCGGCGATGAGGCGGGGATTCTTCTCGAGCCAGCGGCGGATGCGGTTCGCGTCGCCGATACGCGTGAGCCGGCCCCAGGAGTCGAGGAGCACGATCACGATGGGCTGGTTGGCGATCATCGCCTGCATCACGAGGCACTTGCCCGACTCGCTGATGTAGCCGGTCTTCGACAGGCCGATGTTCCAGTCGGAATTGCGCACCAGCGCGTTGGTGTTCACGAAGCCGATCTTGCGCCGGGAGTTGGGCAGCGTCACGTCGAGCGCGGGCGTGGTCGAGTACTCGCGGATCAGCTCGTAGGACGAGGCGGCGGCCACCAGCCGCCCGAGGTCCTGGGGGCTGGAGACGTTGGCGGGGTCGAGTCCCGCCGGGTCGAGGAAGTGCGTCTGCTGCAGCCCCAGGGCGGCGGCCTTCGCGTTCATCGCCAGGACGAAGGCCTCGCGCCCGCCGGGGTAGCTGCGCCCGAGGGCCCACGCGGCGCGGTTGTCGCTCGCCATGAGCGCCAGGCGGATGAGGTCGTCCCTGCGGAAGCTCGCGCCCACCGGCAGGCGCGACTTCGTGCCCTTGATGGTGTCGAGGTCCTCGGAGGAGATCGAGATCGCCTCGTCGAGGGGGAGCTTCGCGTCGAGGATCACCATCGCCGTCATGATCTTGGTGATCGAGGCGATGGGCACCGCGTGCTCCGCGTTCTTCGCGTAGAGCGTCTGTCCCGTCTGCGCGTCGAGGACGAGCGCGGCCGACGACAGGAGGTTCGGCTCGCCCTCGCCGTTCACGTCGGCGACCGCGGGGGCCTTCGCGGCGCGGGGCTTCGCGCGCGCGGTGTCGGCCGCGCCGGCGCTGAACGCGGCGAGGACGAGGAAGACGGTGGTGGCGGCGATACGCTTCAAGGGGCGGATTCCGAGCAAAACAGGCGCCACCATAGCAAAGAAAGCGGGTTCGTGACAAGATTTCAGCCTCGCCTCAAGAACGCCCCACAAGCGCCTGTTTTCATGGCCCATTCAGGCCCGAAGACCCCCCATCCGGACACGCTGGCGGTGCACGCCGGCCAATCGCCGGACCCGCACACCGGCGCGCGGGCCGTGCCGATCCACCAGACGGCGTCCTACGTGCTTCCCGACACGGACACCGCCGCGGCGCTCTTCAACATGGAGAGCCCGGGGCACGTCTACTCGCGCCTGTCCAACCCGACGGTCGCCGTCTTCGAGGAGCGCATGGCCGCCCTGGAGGATGGCGTGGGGGCGATCGCCACCGCGAGCGGGCAGGCGGCGCTGCACCTCGCGCTCGCGACCCTCATGGGCCGCGGCGGCCACGTCGTGTCCTCGGCGAGCCTCTACGGGGGCTCGCACAACCTGCTCGCCTACACGATGCCGCGCTTCGGCATCGAGACCACGTTCGTCCCTTCCCGCGACCACGACGCCTGGCGGCGCGCGATTCGCCCGGAAACACGGCTGCTCTTCGGCGAGTCCGTGGGCAATCCGTCGGTCGACGTGCTCGACATTCCCGCGCTCGCCGCAATCGCGCGCGAGCACCGCATCCCCCTGCTCGTGGACGCGACCGTGACCACGCCGCACCTGGGCCGTCCCCTCGAGGCGGGCGCCGACCTCGTGCTGCACTCGGCGACCAAGTTCCTCTCGGGCCATGGCGTGGTGATCGGCGGCGTGCTCGTCGACGGCGGGCGCTTCGACTGGGCGGCATCGGGGCGCTTCCCGACGCTCACCGAGCCCTACGGGGGATTCCACGGGATGGTCTTCGCCGAGGAGTCCCCGGTCTCGGCATTCCTGCTCCGGGCGCGGCGCGAAGGATTGCGCGATTTCGGGGCCTGCATGGCCCCCATGACCGCGTTCCAGATCCTCCAGGGCCTGGAGACCCTGCACGTCAGGATGCCGCGCCACGTCGAGACGACCGCGAAGATCGCCGCCTTCCTCGCTGCCCACCCGGCCGTCGCGCGGGTGCACCACCCGGATCTCGCCTCGCACCCGGACCACGCGCTCGCGCGGCGTCTCTACCCGCGCGGGTGCAGCGCGATCCTCTCCTTCGAGCTGAAGGGCGGGCGCGAGGCGGGACGGCGCTTCATCGAGCGACTCGCCCTCTTCTCGCACCTCGCCAACATCGGGGACGCGAAATCGCTCGTCATCCACCCCGCCTCGACCACGCACTTCCGCATGGACGACGCGGCGCTCGCCGCGGCGGGCATCACGCCCGGGACCGTGCGCCTGTCGATCGGGCTCGAGCACCCCGACGATCTCGTCGAGGACCTCTCGCGCTCGCTGCACGCGGCCGGGAAGGCCTGAGCCCGTGCAGTTCATCGTCCAGGGCTACCCCGCCTTCGCCTACACGGGCGGGCGGCCCTTCGACCCGCAGCGCCCCGCGGTGGTGATGCTCCACGGGGCGGCGATGGACCACAGCGTCTGGCAATGGCAGTCGCGCTACCTCGCGCACCACGGCTTCGGCGTGCTCGCCCCGGACTTTCCCGCCCACGGGCGCAGCCCCGGCACGGCCCGCGATTCGGTCGCCGCCCTCGCCGAATGGGTGATCGCGCTCCTCGACGCGGCCGCGCTCGGGCGCGCGGCCCTCGTGGGCCACAGCCTGGGCGCGCTCGTCGCGCTCGAGGCAGCCCTGCGCCATCCGGGGCGCGTCGCGCGCATCGCCCTCGTGGGGGCCTCGGTGCCCATGCCCGTCGGCGAGGCCTTCCTCGCGGCGGCGAAGGACGATTCGCCCGCGGCCTTCGACATGGAGGCGGTCTGGGGGCACGCGCGCGCGGCGCCGCTCGCGGCGAGCCCCGTGCCGGGCCAGCGGCTGCTGGGCGCGTCCCGGCAGCTCATCGGCCGCAGCCGCCCCGGCGTGCAGCACGCGGGCCTCGCGGCGTGCAACGCCTACCGCGCCGAGCCCGCGAAGCTCGCCGTCCCCGCGCTCGTCGCGGGGGGCACGGGCGATCTCATGACCCCGCTTGCCGGGGCGCGCGCGCTCGCCGCCGCCATCCCCGGCGCGCGATTCGTCGTGCTCGACGGCGGCCACGGCATGCCCTCGGAGGCGCCGGTCGCGCTGCGACGAGTGCTCGCGGAGTTCCTCGCCGCCTAGGCGGCGCCGAGCTTCGCCTGGAAGACGAGCCCCGCGTGCTCCCGCAGCGCGTGGAAGCGGATCGCCGGCCAGAGCTCCTCGGCCACCTCGAGCTCGGAGCGGTGGCTGCCGAGGAAGGTCGGCGCCTCGACCACGTCGTGGGCGATGCGGTGCGCGTTCGCGTCGATGAAGCGCCGCAGGGCCTGCGGGTCGTCGGAGGTGACCCAGCGCGCGTACTTGTACGGGGTGCCCGCCATGCGCGCGTCGACCCCGTACTCGTGCTTGAGGCGGTGCGCGACGACCTCGAACTGGAGCTGGCCCACGGCGCCGAGCAGCAGCGAGCCGCCCTGGTGCGGTCGGAAGACCTGGATCGCGCCCTCCTCGCCGAGCTGCGTGAGCCCCGTGCGCAGCTGCTTCGCCTTCATGGGGTCGGCGAGCTCCACGCTCTGGAAGAGCTCCGGGGCGAAGAACGGCAGCCCCGTGAACTGCAGGGTCTCGCCCTCGGTGAGCGTGTCGCCGAGCTGCAGCAGGCCGTGGTTGGGAATGCCGATGATGTCGCCCGGCCAGGCGTCCTCGAGCACCTCGCGGCGCTGCGAGAGGAAGGACACGACGTTGTTCGTGCGCACTTCCTTGCCGTTGCGGCAGATCCTGAGGCGCATGCCGCGCTCGAAGCGCCCCGCGCACAGGCGCACGAAGGCCACGCGGTCGCGGTGCGCGGGGTCCATGTTGGCCTGGATCTTGAAGACGACCCCGGCGACCCTGGGCTCCTCCGGGCGCACCACGCGCTGGATCGCGGCGCGCGGCCCCGGCGGGGGCGCGAGGTCCACGAGGGCGTCGAGCACCTCGCGCACGCCGAAGTTGTTGATCGCCGAGCCGAAGAAGACCGGCGTCTGCTTCCCGGCGAGGAAGGCCTCGCGGTCGAAGGCGGGAGAGGCGACCTGCACCAGCTCGATCTCGTGGCGCGCCTGCTCGAAGGCGTGCCCGAAGCGCCGCGCGCATTCGGGATTGGCGAGGCCCGCGATGATCTCGTCTTCGTCGCCGACGCGGTCCTCCCCGGGCCGGAAGACGCGCATGCGTTCGCGCCGGATGTCGAACACCCCGCCGAAGATCTTTCCCATGCCCACGGGCCAGGTGAAGGCCGCCGCGGGCATCCCGAGCACGCGCTCGATCTCGTCGACGAGGTCGAGGGGCGGGCGCACCTCGCGGTCCATCTTGTTGATGAAGGTGAGGATCGGGGTGTTGCGCGCCCGGCAGACCTCGAGCAGGCGCAGCGTCTGCGCCTCCACGCCGTTGGCCGCGTCGATCACCATGAGGGCCGCGTCCACGGCGGTGAGCACGCGGTAGGTGTCCTCGGAGAAATCCTGATGGCCCGGCGTGTCGAGCAGGTTGATGACGCAGTCGCGGTACTCCATCTGCATCACCGAGCTCGCCACCGAGATGCCGCGCTGCTTCTCGATCTCCATCCAGTCCGAGGTCGCGTGCCGCGTGGCCTTGCGCGCCTTGACGCTGCCCGCGATGCGGATGGCGCCCGCGAAGAGCAGCAGCTTCTCGGTGAGCGTGGTCTTGCCCGCGTCCGGGTGCGAGATGATCGCGAAGGTGCGGCGGCGGGCGATTTCGGCGGGAAGCGGCATGGGCGAACGGGGGTCCGGGCGCGCCCCGCCCCGACGGGGCGCGGAGCGCGCGAAAAAACACCCATTTTACCCCGCCGGAGGTCCCCGCCTCACGCTCCCGCCTTGTGGGCCACCGGCCAGTGGCTGTCCATGAGGTGCAGCCGCGTGACCTGCAGGCGGTCGGCGACCACGGCCACGAGGCGGCGCATCAGGGCATAGCCGAAGGCGGGGTCCTCCTCGCAGAACGCGCGCAGGTCCGCGCCGTCGAACGCGAGGGCCCGCGTCTCGCGCAGCACCCGCGCCTGGAACTGCGTGCCGCGCATCAGGACCCAGGACCAGCCCAGCTCGTCGCCCTCGCCGAGCGTGTCCACCCGCATCACCTCGCCGGGCGGGGCGATCTCGAGCGCCACCAGGCCCGATTCGATGAGGTAGAGCTCGGTGCACTCCTCGCCCTCCCGGAAGAGGACCTGGCCGGGCTCGAAGAGCGCCTGCCTCGCGAGCGCGGCGAGCTTCTCGACCTGAAGCGGCTTCATGCCCTTCACGAACGGCTGCCGACGCAGCCGCGCCACGATCGATTCGGTATCCATGTCTCGCCCTCCTGTCGTCATGCCGCCCGGGCGGAGGGCCAGGCCTTCTGGTGGAGGGTGCGGGACGGCGCGGGCGTTGCGGGCACTCCGGCATCAGCCCGGGCCTGGCCGGATCCGGGCGTGCAGGACCAGTCTACGCCTCGCGCGGCGCGGCGGCGCCCGGGGCGGGCGAGGCGAGCGCCGCCTCGGCGGCGGAACGCTCCTGCTGCTGGAGCCGCCACATCTCGGCGAAGCGCCCCCCGGCCTCGAGGAGCTCGCGGAAGGAGCCGCGCTCGACGATCCGTCCCTGGTCCATGACCAGGATCTCGTCGGCATCGACGATGGTCGAGAGGCGGTGGGCGATCACGAGCGTCGTGCGGTCGCGGGAGATCTCGGCGAGCTCGGCCTGGATCGCCTTCTCGGTCTTCGAGTCGAGGGCGGAAGTCGCCTCGTCGAAGACGAGGATCGGCGGGGCCTTGAGCACGGTGCGCGCGATCGACACGCGCTGCTTCTCGCCGCCCGAGAGCTTGAGGCCGCGCTCGCCCACGGTGGTCTCCCAGCCCAGCGGGAGCGCGGCGATGAAATCCGCGATGTGGGCGACCTTGGCCGCCTCCTCCACCTCGGCGCGGGTGGCCCCCGGCCGGCCGTAGGCGACGTTGTAGAGGATGGTGTCGTTGAAGAGCACCGTGTCCTGCGGGACGATGCCGATCGCGGCGCGCACGCTCGCCTGGGTCACCTCGCGGATGTCCTGCCCGTCGACGAGGATGCGCCCGGCGCCCACGTCGTAGAAGCGGAAGAGCAGGCGCGCGAGCGTGCTCTTGCCCGAGCCGCTCGCGCCCACCACCGCCACCGTGGCGCCCGCGGGGACCTCGAAGGAGACCTCGCGCAGGATCGCTCGCTCGCCGTCGTAGCTGAAGTCGACGTTCTCGAAGCGGATGGCGCCGCCCGCGACCGCGAGCGGCCCCGCCCCGGGGCGGTCCTCGACCTCGCGGTTCTCCGCGAGCAGCCGGAACATCTTCTCCATGTCCGTGAGGGCCTGCTTGAGCTCCCGGTACATGACGCCGAGGAAGTTGAGCGGGATGTAGAGCTGGATGAGCAGCGCGTTCACCATCACCAGGTCGCCGAGGGTGAGCGCGCCGTGGACGATGCCGTCGGCCGCGCGCCACATGAGGAGCGAGACCGTCACCGCGATCACCGCGGCCTGCACGGCGTTGAGCAGCCCGAGCGACGCCTCGCTCTTCACCACGGTCTTCTCGTAGCGGCGCAGGTTCTCGTCGTAGCGGCTCGCCTCCCACGACTCGTTGCCGAAGTACTTGACGGTCTCGTAGTTGAGGAGCGAGTCGATCGCGCGCGTGTTGGCCTTCGAGTCCATCTCGTTCATGGCGCGGCGGTGGTGCGTGCGCCACTCCGAGATGACGAAGGTGATCGCCACGTAGAGCACGATCGCCGCGACCGCGATCACCCCGAACCAGACGTCGAACTTCGCGATCAGCAGCCCCGTGACGAGCGCGATCTCCAGGAGCGTGGGCAGCACGCTGAAGATCATGAAGTTGAGCAGCGTCGAGATGCTCCTCGTGCCGCGCTCGATGTCGCGGGTGAGGCCCCCCGTCTGGCGCTCGAGGTGGAACCGAAGCGACAGCGCGTGCAGGTGGTGGAAGACCTCGAGGGCCACGCGGCGCATGGCGCGCTGCGCGACCTTCACGAACACGACGTCGCGCAACTCGTTGAACACCGTCGAGGAAAGCCGCAGCGCCCCGTAGGCGGCGAGCAGCGCCACGGGCACCGCGAGCACCGCCTGGGGACCCGAGAGGCCGTCGACGATGCGCTTCATCACGAGCGGCACCGCGATGTTGGCGAGCTTCGCGGTGACGAGGAAGGCGAGCGAGAGCCCGACCCGCCAGCGGTACTCCCAGAGATAGGGCAGGAGCTTGCGCACGACGCCGAGGTCGCCGGCCGGGGGTGGGGCGCCCGTCGCGGGAAGGACCGGGGCGGCCGGGGCGGCGGCGGGGGCCGCGGAGGGAGCGTTCATGGACGACGCGTTGTAAGCTTCGCCAGTATAGCCGCTCGCCTCCCGGCCCCCCGAGCCCGTGCCGCGCTTCGCCGCCAACCTCTCCTTCCTCTTCGCCGAGCACGCCTTCCTCGACCGCTTCGCGGCCGCCTCGCGCGCGGGCTTTCGCGCGGTGGAATTCCACTCGCCCTACGAGCACGCTCCGGGCGAGATCGCCTCCCGACTCGCCGGCGCGGGCCTGGAGTGCGTGCTCTTCAACCTGCCGATGGGCGACCGGGCCGCAGGGGATTTCGGCATCGCCTGCCTCCCGGGGCGCGAGGACGAATTCCGCGCGGGCGTGGCGCGCGCCCTCGAATACGCCCGCGTCCTCGCCTGCCCGCGGCTCAACTGCATCGCCGGCGTGGCTCCCCCGAGGAGCGACCCCGGCGAGATCCGCACGCGGCTCGCTGCGAACCTCCGCTTCGCCGCGCGCGAGTGCGCCCTCGCGGGCGTCGACCTCGTCGTCGAGCCGATCAACCGCGTCGATGTCCCGGGCTTCGCGGTCGCGACCTCGGATGAGGCGATGGCGCTCGTCGGCGAGGTCGAGGGCCTCGGCCTGCAATACGACCTCTACCACATGGCGATGGCGGGCGAGGACCTTGCCGAGGGCCTCGACCGTCTCGCCCCCGCGATCCGCCATGTCCAGTTCGCCGACGCGCCCGGGCGCCACGAGCCGGGCACCGGCCGGATCGACTTCCCGGGCCTGTTCGCGCGGCTCGACGCGAACGGCTACCGGGGGTGGGTCTCGGCCGAGTACCGCCCCGCGAAACGCACCGAGGACACGCTCGGCTGGCTCTCCTGAGGCCGGGTCCGCGCGCTCGCTTGCGGGGCGCGGCCATGGTGCTAGCATGGTCCGGAAAGCGCGGCGCGATGCCGCAGGAGGCGCCCATGGGAATCCGCGAAGCGCGGCTCTCGTTGCTCCCCGCCATGCTCCTCTGCGCCGGCCTCGCCGGGGGGCCCGCCCAGTCCGCGGTCGGCCCGGCGCCCGCCGCGAAGTCGACCGAGCCCGAAGGCGAGGCCGCCTACCGCAAGCTGAGCGAAGCCGCCGGCGCCGTGGTCGGCGTCCGGACGCGAGCGCTCGCCAACGCGCGCACCGCGGAGACGCTGGGCGCGGAGCGCAGCGGCAGCGGCGTGCTGATCGCGCCCCAGGGCCTCGTGCTCACGATCGGCTACCTGATCCTCGAGGCGGACCAGGTCGACGTGACGGCGGCCAACGGGCGCACCGTGCCCGCCACCGTCGTCGCCTACGACCATGCCACGGGCTTCGGGCTGCTGCGCCCGATCGGAGCGCTCGACGTGAAGCCCATCGCCCTGGGCTCCTCGGGCGGGATCGATCCGCCCGAGCGGCTCATGATCGCCACCGGCGGCGGGGAATCGGCGGTCTCGCTCGCCACCGTGGTCTCGCGGCGCCCGTTCGCGGGCTACTGGGAATACTTCATCGAGGGGGCGATCTTCACCTCGCCGCCGCGCCTCGACCACAGCGGCGCGGCGCTCATCAACCGCGACGGGGAGCTCGTGGGCATCGGCTCGCTCCTCGTGATGGACGCGATGAGCCCCGGCGAGCGCCTGCCGGGCAACATGTTCGTGCCCATCGACCTGTTGAAGCCCATCTTCGACGAGATGGTCGCCACGGGCGCCCAGAAGGCGGGGCGCCGGCCCTGGCTCGGGATCAATTCCCTCGAGGAGGACGGGCGCATCAAGGTGCTGCGGGTCACCTCGGGCAGTCCCGCCGACAAGGCGGGCGTGGGCCCCGGCGACATCATCCTCTCGGTGGCGGGACAGAAGGTGGAGAAGCTCGACGAGATGTACCGGCGCATCTGGTCGGCCGGCGCGCCGGGCGTCGAGGTGAGCCTGAAGATCCTCCAGGGCGCGGAGGTGCGCGAGGTGAGAATCCGCTCCATCGACCGCGTCGAGTTCCTGCGCCGCAAGCCGAGCATCTGAGCGCGCCGGGCGCGGCGCGTATCATCGCGGCGTGACCGCCACGCCTGCGCGCCTGCGCCGCATCCTCTACGCCGCCGCGTTCCTGCGCGCGCTCGCCGTGGGCCTCATGGCGGTGCTCATCGGGCTGTACGTGGCGAAGCTCGGCTACGGCCCGGCGCAGATCGGCCTCGTGCTCTCCGCCGCGCTCTGGGGCGCGGCGCTCGCCACGCTCGCGACGATGCTCGCGGGCGCACGCTTCGCCGAGCGCAGCCTCTTCGTCGCGCTCGCGCTGCTGCCCGTGCTGGGCTGCGCGATCCTGCTCGCCACGGGCGAGCTCGCGGTGATCACCGCCGCCGCCTTCGTGGGCATGTTCAACGTGCACGGGCGCGACCGCGGCGCGATTCCCATCCTCGAGCAGGCGCTGTTCCCCGCCACGACCACGGACGCGGACCGCACGCGGGTCTTCGCCTGGTACAACGTGCTGCTCGACGCCGGCTATGCGGCGGGGGGGCTGCTCGCGGGGCTGCCCACGCTCCTCGAGGCCGCCTGGGGCTTCGCCCCCCTCGACGCCCTGCGCGCCGCGCTCGCCCTCTTCTGCGTCCTCTATGCCGCCGCCGCCGCGCTCTACGCGCGGCTTCCGCCGCGCGCGCCGGGGCACGCCCCCGTCAGCCTGGGGCAGCTCTCGCCCGCGAGCCGCCCGATCGTGCTGCGGATCTCGGCGCTCTTCTTCGTCGACGCCTTCGGGGGAGGCTTCATCGGCTCCGCACTCTTCGCCTATTACTTCGCGGAGCGCTTCGGGGCGACGGCGGCCACCGTCGCGATCCTGTTCAGCGCCGGGCGGCTGCTCTCGGCCGCCTCGCATCTGGCCGCAGCGTGGCTCGCCAGGCGCATCGGGCTCGTCAACACGATGGTCTTCACCCACCTGCCCTCGAGCCTGCTGCTCTTCACGATCGTGGCCACCGACAGCTTCGGCTGGGCCGCGTTCTTCTTCCTACTGCGAGAAGCCCTGAACGAAATGGACGTGCCCACCCGCCAGTCCTACGTGATGGCGGTCGTGCGCCCCGAGGAGCGCCTCGCCGCGGCCGGGATCACCAACCTCGTGCGCTCCGGCGGCTGGGCGCTCGCGCCGGTGCTCGCCGGCGCCCTCATGCAGTTCGCCGGGCTCGGGGCCCCGCTCGTCTTCGCGGCCGTGACGAAGATCGGCTACGACCTCGCGCTCTGGCGCGAATTCCGCAAGGTGAAGCCGCCGGAAGAGGCCTAGGGGCGGGCGGGCCGGCGCGGCCTCGCGGCGGCGTGCGCCGCGACCCCGCGCCGGGCGAGTGCTTCGCGCAGCAGGTACTCGACCTGGCCGTTGACCGAGCGCAGCTCCGATTGCGCGAGGCGCTCGAGCTCCGCCCAGAGCTGCGCGTCGATCCTCAGGAGGAAGGCCTTGCGCTCGGCCACGGCCGCGCCCTAGGGATAGAGCGTGCCGGTGTTGACGATCGGCTGGGTGTCGCGCTCCGAGCAGAGCACCACCATCAGGTTGGAGACCATCGCCGCCCGGCGCTCGTCGTCGAGGTGGAGCACGTTCTTCTCCGCGAGGTGCCTGAGCGCCATCTCGACCATCGAGACCGCGCCCGTGACGATCTTCTGGCGCGCGGCGATCACCGCCTCGGCCTGCTGGCGGCGCAGCATCGCCCCCGCGATCTCCGCGGCGTAGGCGAGGTGCGTGAGCTTCGCCTCCTCGACGCGCACGCCCGCCATCTGCACGCGCGCCTGGAGCTCTTCGCGCAGCGCCTCGGCGACGGTCTCCGCCCCGGCGCGCAGCGTCACCTCCGCCTTTTCGTGCTCCTCGCCCTCGTCGTAGTTGTAGCGCGTGGCCACGTGGCGCAGGGCGGACTCGCTCTGCACGCGCACGAAGTTCTCGAAATCGTCCACGTCGAAGAGGGCCTGCGCCGTGTCCTCCACGCGCCAGACCACGACCGCGGCGATCTCCACGGGGTTGCCGCGCTTGTCGTTCACCTTGAGCGTGTCCACGTTGTGGTTGCGCGCACGCACGCTGAGCTTCCTGCGGATGAGCCAGGGCCAGGTCCAGCGCAGGCCCGCGGTGCGCTCGGTTCCCGCGTAGTCCCCGAAGAGAGTGAGCACCGAGGCCTCGTTGGGCTGGAGCATGAAGAAGCCGGGGGCGAGGAACACGATCGCCACCGCGATCGCGACCGCCGGAACCGGGGCGCGCGCCACCGCGACGACGAACACCTCGAGGGCGACCAGCCCGAGCAGCAGGGCGAGCATCACGATGCCGTTGAGCGTGCCCGCGGCACGCTCGAAATTGCCTTCCGCACGGTATGCGCTCATGGGGCCTCCCGGGCCGTCTGCTATTGCGATGATATCATTCTGATACAGGGCGGCGCGGCCGTCAAGCGGGGCTAGAATCCGGCCATGGACCCGATCCTCGTGGTGGATTGCGCGACCCGTCTCGGCGCCGGCGCCGCGGGGCGCGTTTCGGTGTGCGGATCGCACGGCGGCGTGTACCCGGCGTGGCTCGCGGCGCGCGCGGGCGTGCGCGCGGTGATCCTCAACGACGCGGGCGTGGGCAAGGACGGCGCGGGCATCGGCGGCCTCGAGTGGCTCGAGCGCCTGGGACTCGCCGCCTGCGCCGTCGACGCGGCGAGCGCGAGGATCGGCGACGGCGCGGACATGCTCGCGCTCGGAACGCTCTCGCACGCCAATGCGCAGGCCGAGGCGCTCGGGTGCAGGCCGGGCATGACCTGCCGGGAGGCGGCCGAGCGCCTCGCCGACGGCGCGCCGGTCGCGAGCGCCCGTCCCCCGGAGCTCGGCGAGTCGCGCGAGCGCATCCCCTCGACGGGGCGCCGCGAGGTCTGGACGGTCGATTCGGTCTCGCTCGTGCGCGAGTCGGACCGGCGCGCGATCGTGCTCACGGGTTCCGACGGGGGCCTGCCCGGCGGCCTGCCCGACGACATGCTTGCGGTGGACGTGTTCGCCGCCTTCTTCAACGACGCGGGCGGCGGCAAGGACGGCGCGGGCTACGCGCGGCTCGCCGTCCTCGACCCGCGCTCCATCGCGGCGGGGACGGTCTGGGCGGGCAGCGCGCGCATCGGCGACGGGCGCTCGACCTGGGAGACGGGCGTGCTCTCGCGCGTGAACGCGACCGGCCACCGGCTCGGCCTCTCGGAGGGCATGAGCGCGCGCGAGGCGGTCGCGCGCCTCGTCGGCCTCGCCTGAGCGCGCGCGAGCGCGCGCCCCGGGCCGGCTCAGTCGCCGGCCTTGATCCCGTTGTCCTTCACGACCTTCGCCCAGCGCGCGATCTCGCCGCGCAGGAACCGGTCGAGCTCCTCGGGCCCGCCGCCGACGACGTCCATCCCCTGCGAGGTGAGCTTTTCGGCCACCGCGGGGTTCTTGAGCGCCTTGGCGAGCTCCGCGTGCATCCGGCGCACGATCGGCTGCGGCGTGGCGGCGGGGGCGATCACGCCCCACCAGGCGAGCGCCGAGTATCCCGGCACGCCCTGCTCCGCGACGGTCTTCACCCCCGGCATCTGCGGCGTGGGCTTCTCCGAGGTGACGGCGAGGGCGCGCAGCTTCCCGGACTTCACGTGGGGGTTCACGAGGAACACGGTGCCGATCGCGAGCGGCACCTGGCCGCCCACGGCGTCGATCATGAGGGGCCCGCCGCCGCGGTAGGGAATGTGGTTGAACCCGGCGCCCGAGAGGTTGTTGATCTGCGCCATCGCGAGGTGGCCGAGGCTGCCGCTGCCGATCGAGCCGATGGCGACGCTTCCCTTGTTCGCCTTGGCGGCGGCGAGCGCCTCGGCGAAGTCCTTGAAGGGCTGCGAGGCGTGGGTCGCGATCGCCATCGCGGCCGTTCCCACGAGCATCACCGGCGCGAGGTCCTTCACCGTATCGAAGGGCATGTTCGGGATGAGCGAGGGGTTCACCGCGTGGGTGTCGAAGACGAGCCCGAACGTGTAGCCGTCGGGCGGCGCGGTGGCGACGGCCGCCGCGCCGATCGAGCCCGCGGCGCCGGCCTTGTTCTCGACGATGAACTGCTGGCCGAGCTGCTGCGTGAGCTCGGCGGCGAAGATGCGCGCCACCTGGTCCACCGATCCGCCCGGGGGGAAGACGGCGATGATCCTCACGGTCTTCGCGGGCCAGGCCTGGGCCTGGGCGAGCGCGGGAACTGCGGCGGCGACGAGGATCGCCGCGATCGCGGCGAGCGAGCGGGTCATGCGCATGGGTCTTCTCCTCCTCTTCTGGATATCGACGCGATCAGAACGCGAGCCGCATCACGTGCTCGCCCTCGCTCACCTCGCCCGTGGGCGCGAAGCCGAAGCGGCGGTAGAACGGCTCCGGGCTGCCCTCGCCCGGCACGAAGGACAGCAACATGCAGCGCGCGCCGGGGCGGGCGCGGGCGTGGGCGATGAGTGCGGCCATCGCGCCCGCGCCGAAGCCGAGCGACTGGAACCGCCGGTCGATCATGAACCGCCACAGGTACACGTACGGCTCGCGGCGCCAGTCGTCGGGGGCGGCGGCGGGGGCGAGCGTCCAGTCCTCGAGCATCGCGAAACCCACCGGCGCGCCGGCGGCGACGATGCCGCGGAACCACGCCTGCGGATGGAAGTGCGCCTGCGCGATCGACACCGCGTTGGGCGCGACGAAGCCCTCCTGCTCCGGCGCGACCTTGAGGCGCAGGTATTCGCTGAGGTTTTCGCGCGTGATCTCGGCGAGCGCGACGGGGGCGCCGCGGGCGGGAGCCGACTCGGACACGCGCGCTCCCTGCGCCTCAGGCGCCCGGCGCGAACGACTGTCCGCCGCCGTAGCTCGCGAGCTTCGCGAGCTCCCCGCCCTTCGTCACCTTCACCGCGCAGTACTTGAGCTCGGCGATCTTTCCGAAGGGGTCGAGCGCGGGATTGGTCAGGAGGTTGGCCGCCGCCTCGTAGAAGGCGAACGGGATGAAGACCGAGCCGCGCGGCGTGCCGTCGTCGGCGCGCGCGCTGAGCGCGATGCTGCCGCGGCGCGAGGCGACCGTGACGACCTCGCCCGGCGCGGCCCCCAGGGCCTCGAGGTCGAGCGGGTGGAAGGAAGCCGTCGCCCGCGGCTCGATCGCGTCGAGCACCGAGGCGCGCCGCGTCATGGCGCCCGTGTGCCAGTGCTCGAGCTGGCGGCCCGTGATCAGCACGAAGGGATACGCGGCGTCGGGACGCTCGTTGGCCGGGATCAGGTCCGCCGGGACGAAGCGCCCGCGCCCGTCCTTCGTCGGGAACTTGTCGGTGAAGACGACGCTCTGCCCGGGATCGTCCTCGGTGCGGCAGGGATAGGTGACGCTCGATTGCCGCTCGAGGCGCTCCCAGGAGATGCCGCCGATGGAGTTCATCGCGTGGCGCATCTCCTCGTAGACCGCGGCCGCACCGCTCTCCTCGCCCGGGTAGTCCCAGTCGAGCCCGAGGCGCCGGGCGAGCTGCTGGATGATCCACAGGTCCTGGCGCGCGTCGCCGGGCAGGTCGAGCGCGCGGCGGCCGAGCTGCACCATGCGGTCGGTGTTGGTCACGGTGCCCGACTTCTCGGGCCAGGCCGACGCCGGGAGCACGACGTCGGCGAGGTAGGCCGTCTCGGTGAGGAAGATGTCCTGCACGACGAGGTGCTCGAGCCTCGCGAGGCCCTCGCGGGCGTGGTGCGCGTTGGGATCCGACATCGCGGGGTTCTCGCCCATGACGTACATGCCCTTGATGCGGCCCTCGCAGGCGGCGTCCATGATCTCGACGACCGTGAGCCCGGGCTTGCGATCGAGCGCGCGGCCCCAGAGCTTCTCGAAGCGCGCGTTCGCCTCCGGGTTGTCCACGCGCTGGTAGTCCGGGAACATCATCGGGATGAGGCCCGCGTCCGAGGCGCCCTGGACGTTGTTCTGGCCCCGCAGCGGGTGCAGCCCGGAGCCGGGCTTGCCGATCTGCCCGGTCATGAGCGTGAGGGCGATGAGGCAGCGGGCATTGTCCGTGCCGTGCACGTGCTGCGAGATGCCCATCCCCCAGAGGATCATCGAGGCCTTCGAGGTCGCGTAGGCGCGCGCCACTTCGCGGATCGTCTCCGCGGGGATGCCGCACACCGGCGCCATCGCCTCGGGGCTGAAGCCCCTCGCGTTCTCCTTGAGCGCCTCGAAGCCCGTGGTGCGCTGGCGGATGAACTCGGGATCGACGAGGTTCTCCTCGACGATCGTGTGGATCATGGCGTTCAGGAGCGCCACGTCCGTATCGGCGTTGAACTGCAGGTACCGCCAGGCGTGGCGCGCGATGTCGTTGCGCCGGGGATCGGCGACGATGAGCCTCGCGCCGCGCCGCGTGGCGTTCTTGATGAAAGTCGCCGCCACCGGGTGGTTCGAGGTCGGGTTCGCGCCGATGAGGAAGATCACCTCGGCCTTCGCCACGTCCGAGACCTGGTTGGAGACCGCGCCCGAGCCGATGCCCTCGAGGAGGGCGGCGACCGACGAGGCGTGGCACAGCCGCGTGCAGTGGTCGACGTTGTTCGTGCCGAAGCCCGTGCGCACGAGCTTCTGGAAGAGGTAGGCCTCCTCGTTCGAGCCCTTCGCGCTGCCGAAGCCGGCGAGCGCGCTTCCGCCGTCGCGATCGCGCACCTTCGCGAGGCCATGGGCCGCGACATCGAGCGCCTCCTCCCAGCTCGCCTCGCGGAAGACTTCCGACCAGGCGAGCGGGTCCATGCGGAAGTCCGCGTGCTTGGGCGCGCCGGGCTTGCGCACGAGCGGCTTCGTGAGCCGGTGGGGGTGCGAGACGTAGTCGAAGCCGAAGCGGCCCTTCACGCACAGCCGCTCGTGGTTGGCCGGGCCGTCGCGGCCCTCGACGCGCACGATCGCGTTCGCCTTCACGTGGTAGGTGAGCTGGCAGCCCACGCCGCAGAAGGGACACACCGAATCGACCTTCCTCGTGCCCGCCACCGCGTAGGCGCCCTTCGCGGGTGCGAGCGCCCCGGTGGGGCAGGCCTGCACGCATTCGCCGCAGGCGACACAGGTCGACTGCCCCATGGGATCGTCGAAATCGAAGGCGATCTTCGCGTGGGAGCCGCGGAAGGCATAGCCGATCACGTCGTTCGCCTGCTCCTCGCGGCACGCCCGCAGGCAGCGCGTGCACTGGATGCAGGCATCCAGGTTCACCGCCATCGCCGGGTGCGAGGGATCGGGCGCGGGCTGCGCCCGCGCGGGAAAGCGCGAGGCGTTCACGCCGAGCCGCGCCGACCAGTCGGCGAGCTCGTTCGCGCCGGGCTTGAGGTCCGCGGCGGGGGCGTCGGCGAGCAGCAGCTCGAGCACCATCCTCTGCGAGTGGCGCGCCCGCGGCGACTCGGTGGAGACCTCCATGTCCTTCGCGGGGCTGCGGCAGCAGGAGGGTGCGAGCACCCGCTCGCCCTGGATCTCGACCACGCAGGCGCGGCAGTTGCCGTCGGGCCGCATGCCCTCCCTGTAGCAGAGGTGCGGGATCTCGACGCCGTGGCGCGCCGCGGCCTGGAGGATCGTCTCGCCGGCGAGCGCGGAGACCGTCTCGCCGTTGAGCTTGAACTCGATCGCCTGCGCGCCCACCGGCTCGTTCATCTTCATGGCTCGCTCCTCGCCCTCAGACCTCGTCGCCGAAGTGCTTGAGGACGCAGCGGATCGGATTGGGCGCGGCCTGCCCGAGGCCGCAGATCGAGGCATCGGCCATGGCCTGCGAGAGCTCCTCGAGGAGCTTCGCGTCCCACTTCGGCGCTTCCATGAGTGCCGCCGCCTTCGCGGTCCCCGCGCGGCAGGGCGTGCACTGGCCGCAGGACTCGTGCTCGAAGAAGCGCATGAGGTTCGCGGCGGCGTCGCGCGCCCGGTCGTGCTGCGAGAGCACGATCACCGCCGCCGAACCGATGAAGCAGCCGTGGGGTTGCAGCGTGTCGAAATCGAGCGGGATGTCGCCCATCGACGCGGGTAGGATCCCGCCCGAGGCGCCGCCCGGGAGGTAGGCGCGGAACTCGTGGCCGTCCTGCATGCCGCCGCAGAATTCCGCGATCAGCTCCTTCACGGTGATGCCCGCCGGCGCGAGATGCACCCCCGGCTTCTTCACGCGCCCCGAAACCGAGAACGAGCGCAGCCCCTTCCGGCCGTGGCGCCCCTGCGAGGCGAACCAGGCCGGGCCCTTCTCGAGGATGTCGCGCACCCAGTGCAGCGTCTCCATGTTGTGCTCGAGCGTGGGGCGCCCGAAGAGGCCCACCTGCGCGACGTAGGGCGGGCGCAGGCGCGGCATGCCGCGCTTGCCCTCGATCGACTCGATCATCGCGGACTCCTCGCCGCAGATGTAGGCGCCCGCGCCGCGGCGCAGGTGGATCGCCGGGAGCTTCGCGGGCGCATCGGCCTCGAGGAGCCGGAGCTCCCGCCCGAGCGTCTCGCGGCAGGCGTGGTATTCGTCGCGCAGGTAGATGTAGACCGTGTCGATCCCCACGGCCCAGGCGGCGATGAGCACGCCCTCGAGGAAGCGGTGCGGGTCGCGTTCGAGGTAGTGGCGGTCCTTGAAGGTACCGGGCTCGCCCTCGTCGATGTTGACCGCCATGAGCCTGGGCGCGGCTTCCGCGCGCACGATCCGCCACTTGCGGCCCGCCGGAAAGCCCGCGCCGCCCAGGCCGCGCAGGCCCGAGTCCTCCATCGCCTTGAGCACCGATTCGAGCTCGCGACGGCCATTCACGCAATCGAGCCAGGCGGCGTAGCCGCCCGCCGCGCGGTAGGCGGCGTAGCCGACGTGCTTCGTCGCCGCCGCCTTCGTCGCGCCCGCCTTCACCGCCGCGGCCACGCTTTCCGCGCTGGCATGCCCGAAGGCGTTGTGGCCCACGCACACCGCCGGGGCCTCGTCGCAGCGCCCGATGCAGGGCGCGGCGAGGACGCGCACCTTCGGGCCGAGCGTGGACCGCAGCTTCTCGAGCAGCGCCCCGGAACCCGCCATCGCGCACGAAAGCGTCTCGCACACGCGCACCGTCACCGCCGGGGGCGCGGCCTCGCCTTCCTTCACCACGTCGAAGTGGTGGTAGAAGGTCGCGACCTCGTAGACCTCGGCCTGGGAGAGCTTCATCGCCTCGGCGAGCGCGGCGAGCTCGGCGGCCGGGAGGTGGCCGAGCGCGTCCTGGATGCGGTGCAGGTTCTCGACGAGGTGCTCGCGCTCGCGCGGCGCATCCCCGAGGATGCGCGCGACCTGCGCGCGCGCGCGCGCGTCCACGGCGCGGCCCTTGGGCGTGGGGCGCGCGCGGCGGATCTGCGAAGGCGGTATGACGACGCGGTCGTTCATGGCCTGGGGCGGTCCTCGTGGGCGGGGCGTCGCATCCGCGCGGCCCCGGAGGGCCCGACGCGAGCCGGCGGATGCGAGCCGGACACTAGAGTAGCCAATCGGGGGCGGAATTCCGCTTGACGGGGGTCAAGCGCCGCGGGCGGCCGCGCCCCCCGCGGCCCGCGGGGGCGAGCGCCGGGCCTCAGAGCACCGACTTGAGGAGCGTGCCCATCTCCGCGGGGTTGCGCGTGACCTTGATCCCGCACGCCTCCATCACGGCGAGCTTCTCCTGCGCCGTGCCCTTGCCCCCGGAGATGATCGCGCCCGCGTGCCCCATGCGCTTGCCCGGCGGGGCGGTGACCCCGGCGATGAAGCCCACGACGGGCTTGCTCATGTTCGCCTTCACCCAGCGCGCCGCCGTCTCCTCGTCGGAGCCGCCGATCTCGCCGATCATGATCACGGCGTCGGTCCCGGGGTCGTCGTTGAAGAGCTTGAGCAGGTCGATGTGCTTCAAGCCGTTGACGGGGTCGCCGCCGATGCCGACGGCCGAGGACTGGCCGAGACCGAGCGCCGTGAGCTGGCCCACCGCCTCGTAGGTGAGCGTGCCCGAACGCGAGACCACGCCGATGCGGCCCTTGCGGTGGATGTGGCCGGGCATGATGCCGATCTTGATCTCGTCGGGCGTGATGATCCCCGGGCAGTTGGGCCCGAGGAGGATCGTCTTCTTCCCCTGCATGCGGTAGCGCGTCCTGATCATGTCGCGCACGGGGATCCCTTCGGTGATGCAGATGACGAAGTCGAGGCCCGCGTCCACCGCCTCGTCGATCGCGGCCGCGGCGAAGGGCGGCGGGACGTAGATGACCGACACCGTGGCCCCCGTGGCCGCTCTGGCCTCCTTGACCGTGCCGTAGATCGGCACGCCCTCGAAGTCCTCGCCCGCCTTCTTCGGGTTCACGCCCGCGACGAAGCAGTTCTTGCCGTTGGCGTACTCGCGGCACATGCGCGTGTGGAACTGGCCGGTCTTGCCGGTGATGCCCTGCGTGATGACCTTGGTGTCCTTGTCGATGAGGATGCTCATGTCCGTTCCCTAGTCCCTTCTTCTTCAGGTCGACGGCGCTTCGCGACCACGCGCCGCCGCGACGACCTTGCGGGCCGCGTCGCCCATGTCGGAGGCCGGGATGATCGGCAGGCCCGAATCGGCCAGGATCTTCTTGCCCAGGTCCACGTTCGTCCCCTCGAGGCGCACGACGAGCGGCACCTTGAGGCCGACCTGCCTGGCCGCCGTGACCACGCCCGTGGCGATCGTGTCGCACTTCATGATGCCGCCGAAGATGTTGACCAGGATCGCCTTCAGCTCGGGGTTGCGCAGCATGATCTTGAAGGCCTCGGTCACCTTCTCCGCCGTCGCGCCCCCGCCCACGTCGAGGAAGTTCGCGGGCGAGCCCCCGAAGAGCTTGATCGTGTCCATGGTCGCCATCGCGAGCCCGGCGCCGTTCACGAGGCAGCCGATGTCGCCGTCGAGGGAGATGTAGGACAGGTCGTACTTGGAGGCCTCGACCTCGGCCGGGTCCTCCTCGTCGAGGTCGCGGTAGGCGACGATCTCCGGGTGGCGGAAGAGCGCGTTCGAATCGAAGTTGAGCTTCGCGTCGAGCGCGACGACGCGCCCGTCGCCCGTGAGGATGAGGGGGTTCACCTCGGCGAGCGAGCAGTCGCACTCGTCGAAGACGCGGTAGAGGTTCTTCAGGAGCTCGCGCGCCTGCGCCACGCTCGCCTCCGGGACCCCGATCTTGCGCGCCACGCCCTCGGCCTCGGCGTCGCCGAGGCCCGCGACCGGGTCGATCGCGACCTTGTGGATCTTCTCCGGCGTCTTCGCGGCGACCTCCTCGATGTCCATGCCGCCTTCGCTCGAGGCCATGAGCGTCACGCGCTGCGCGGCGCGGTCGACGACGAGCGCCACGTAGAGCTCCTTGGCGATGTCGGCGCCCTCCTCGATCAGCAGGCGCTTGACGACGCGCCCGGCCGGGCCCGTCTGGTGCGTGACGAGCGTCATGCCGAGGATCCTCCCCGCGAGCTCGCGCACCTCGGCGGGCGACTTCGCCACCTTCACGCCGCCGCCCTTGCCGCGGCCGCCCGCGTGGATCTGGGCCTTGACCACCCAGACCTTGCCGCCGAGCGTTTCCGCGGCCTTCGCCGCCTCGTCGACCGAGAAGGCCGGGATGCCGCGGGGCGTGGCCACGCCGTACTTGCGAAAGATTTCCTTGCCCTGGTATTCGTGGATGTTCATGGAGGATCCGGGAGGGAGGGACGGGGAATCGGGGTTGGAGCCCGGATTTTATCAGCCGGGCGTGCCGCTCCCGCCTTGACCTGGGGCAGGATCCCGCCGGCCCGGCCTCAGTGGGTCTCGCTCTCCCCGCCCGAAGGCGTTCCGGGACCGCGGTACCACTTGGGATAGAACTTCGCGACCACCGCCGAGGACGACTCGAGCGCGTGGCAGCGGTCGATCTGCGGGGGCTTGCGGTGCGGGTCCGACAGGCCCTGCCCCGCGAAGGTCTGGAAGGCGGCGGTGGCGAGCGAGCCCGCGAGCTCGGTGACGTGGGTGCATCCGCGCACGCCCCCGAGGAGCTCCTTCAGGCGCCGCAGGTACCCGGGGCCGATGGTGAGCCCGACGAGCTTTCGGTAGTCGGGCGCGATGCGGTCGCACTCGCCCGCGTAGGGCATCGCGTCGGTCGAGGCCGCGGCGTCGACGATCCTCAGGTGGGCATCGACCGTGATCCGCAGCCACATCGAGTGGACGGGCGCGCCCGGGGGGCGCAATTCCCCGCCCACCTTGAACTCCACGTCCTTGCGGTCGAGGAGGTGCCCCTCGATGTCGTAGAGGCCGTCCTCGCGCCGGTAGCCGACGATCTCGATGCGGCGCCGGTGCAGGGCCGAGCGCGGGGCCCGGGGCTCGGGAAGCGGCATCGACTCCTACGCGCCCTTGCGCGCCTGGCGGATCGCCTCGGCGAACTCCGCCCCGGTCTGGTAGCGCTCGTTGAGGTCCTTGGCGAGCGCCTTGTCGATGATCGCGTCGATCCACGCCGGCAGCTGCGGGTTGAGCTCGCGGATGCGCGGGTGCGGGTTGTTGGCGATCGCGAACATGAGCTGCGTCATCGACTCGCCCTCGAAGGGCAGGCGGCCGGTGAGCATCTGGAAAAGCGTCACGCCGAGCGAGAAGATGTCGCTGCGCCCGTCGATCTTCTTGCCCGCGAGCTGCTCGGGGGACATGTACGAAGGGGTGCCGAGCACCATGCCGGTCTTGGTCTTCGAGGAGTCCGTCACGCGGGCGATGCCGAAGTCCGTGACCTTGGGCACGTCGCCCTCGGGCTCGTACATGATGTTCGCGGGCTTGATGTCGCGGTGCACCACGCCCATCGAGTGCGCATAGCCCAGGGCGTCGGCCACGCGCTCGACGATCGAGAGCACCTTGTCCGGCGGCAGGAGGTTGGGCATCTTGGTGTAGGGCACGAGGTCCTTGCCCTTGAGCAGCTCCATGGCGATGTAGCACAGGTCGTGCTCCTCGCCGGCGTCGTAGATCGTCACGATGTTGGGGTGCGTGAGCCGCCCCGCGGTCTCGGCCTCGCGGAAGAAGCGCTCCTTCGCCTCCTGCAGCTCCTCGGCCTCGAACTCCGCCGACAGCGCCATCGTCTTGATCGCCACCAGGCGGCCGATCTTGGGGTCCTTGCCGCCGTAGACCACGCCCATGGCGCCCTTGCCGAGCTCCTTCTCGACCTGGTAGCGGCCGAGCATGGGCTTCTCGGCCCCCCCGCCCTGGATGACCACGGTGGCGGCGTTCGAGCGCGCGGCGGGCGACCCCCCGAGGATGATCGTCTCGCTCATCGCCTTGGCGCGCTGCATGCGCTCGGCGACGTCGCGGAACTTCGGGTCGTTCTTGTGGATGAAGCCGAAGACGCTCTCGGCCTTGTTGAACTGCCGGCGGCGCTCGAAGTCGAGCGCGAGCGAGTAGAGGTTCTCGCCGACCTGCTCGTCGTAGGGGCACTTGCGGAACTTGTCGAAGGCCATGTCGAGCTGGCCCTGCTGCTGGAAGGCGAGGCCGAGCATGCGGTTCGACTCCGCCCCCTCGATGTCGGCCTTCTCCTTGCCGCGCTCGGTGACGAGGAAGCGCGTCGTCGTGAGCAGCAGGTGCCCCACCACGAGCAGCGTCGCGGGCAGCATCAGCTGGATCCAGATCCCGGGTCCGACCATGAGGCCGATGTGCGTGGCGAAGATCGCGACGAGGACGATCGCCGTGAGGACCGCGGCCATCCCCGCCTTGAGGCGCGGCAGCAGCAGGATGATGTAGAGCGCGATGACGAGGTAGGCGCCCAGGGAAGCGAGCCCTCCCCAGGACGGCGCCACGAAGAAGTGCTCCTGCAGGATCGAGGAGACCGAGTGCGCGAGCGTGGTGACCGGGTTCATCTGCGCCGAGATCGGCGTGACCTGGTTGGCGCCCACGCCGGCCGCCGTCGCCCCGATCAGCACGATCTTGTCGGTGTATTTCGTAGCCGGGATCTTGCCCGAGTAGACGTCGAAGAAGGAGTCGATCGGGAAGGCCGGGCGCCCGTCGCGGTCCTTGTAGAAGTAGGTGAACATCTGCGCGAGGTCGTCGGTACGGATCGTCTTGCCGCCCACCGAGACGCTCTCGCCGAGGTTCGCCTGGATGTCCTTGGAGGTGAGGTTCAGGCTCTTCGCGGCGATCATGAGCGAGAGCGAGGGGAACTGCTGCCCGTAGTAGTCGATCACGAGCGGCTCGAAGCGCGTCGCGCCGTCCTCGTCGAGGTTCGAGTTGAGGTGGCCGATGCCGGCGGCCGCAGCCCCGACCTGCTCGATCGGCGTGAGCGCGACGGCGCCGTAGAGGAACTGCCCTCCCGCGTTGGAGAAGCCCCCGATCGTGTTCCTCGCCACGTACTCGGGCAGCGGCCTGTCGGGCTTTCCCGGGGGCGGCGCGTAGGACATCTGGTCGAAGGCGAGCGGCACCAGCACGTTGCCCGCCGCCTTCACGCTCGCCGCGAGGCGCGCGTCGCTGTTGAGCGCGACCGCGGCCTCGCCGAGGAGCTTGCCGATCTCGGCCACTTCCGGGGATGGCGCGGCGACCTGCGCCGCGGGAGTGGCCGCCGCGAAAGCCGACACGCCCGGCGCCTCCTGCGGCGCGGCCGCGGGCCAGGCCTTGTTGTAGAGGTCGAGCATGCGCTCGACGTACTGCAGGCCCGGGTCCTTCTGCGGCTCGAAGAAGAAGACGGTGTTGCCGATCACCTTCGCCTTGGCGGCGGCGAGCTGGTCGGTGAGCTTCGCGAGGACTTCGCGCGGCCAGGGCCAGCGGCCGATGTTGGCGATCGACTGGTCGTCGATGGCGATGACCGCGACCCGGTCGCTCGGGTTCTTGGTCGACAGGCGCACGCCGAGGTCGTAGGCCCAGCGCTCGAGGCCCGGCATCACGCCCGAGACCCGGGCGAAGCCCAGCAGGGCGAGTGCGACGACCAGGCCGATGAACCAGTCGGCCCTCCAGAACGCTTTCTTCATGGACTCTCCCCTGAGTCTTCGGCCCCGGGCGGGGCGGCGGGCGTTTCGCGACCCCGGAATCTTACTCCATGGGGGTGCGCGCGGTCAGTTCCCGAGGTCGACCTCGCGGCCGAGCCCGCGCTCGCGCGCCATCTTCGCGAGGGCGGCGGCGATGACGAGGTCCTGGATCGCCATGCCCTGGGACTCGAAGAGCGTCACCTGCGCGCGATCGGTGCGGCCGGGGCGGATCCCGGCGACGACCTCGCCCAGCTCCGTGAGGGCGCCGGCGTGCAGCCGCCCCTTCTCGAAGGCGGGCAGCAGGTCGCCCGCCTCCTTCACCGCGACCGCGCGCGAATCGACGACGACCGGCGAGCACTTCCGGACGGTCGTCTCGTCGATCTCCTGGCGCAGCAGCGAGTTCGAGCCCGCGGCGTTGATGTGCATGCCGGCGGCGACCCAGTCCCCGGAGAACACGGGCGTGGCCGAGGTCGTGATCGTCACGAGGATGTCGCTCGCACGGACGGCCTCCTCGGCCGAGGCCGCGGGCACGACCTCCAGGCCGAGCTTCGCGCCCATGCGCTCGCAGAAGGCGGCGAGCTTGCCGGGATTGCGCGAGAAGACCTTCACGCGCTCGAGCCGGCGCACCTGCGCGAGGGCCTCGACCTGGCCCTCGGCCTGCCAGCCGGCGCCGAACACCCCGGCGACCTTCGCGTCGTCGCGGGCGAGCCACTTCGCCGCCACGCCGCCCGCGGCGCCGGTGCGCACCATGCCCAGCCGGTTCGCCTCGACGATCGCCTCGAGGTTGCCACGCTCGGCGCCGAACACGTAGACGATGAAGCGGATGCCCTCGCGGCTGGAGGTGTAGGCCTTGTACCCGAAGACGCCCGCGGAGGGGACCGCACCCTGCAGGATGTGCAGCGCCGCCTTCGGCAGGCGCGTGCGCTCCCGCGGGACGTCGATCGCCTGCCCCGTGGAGTACTCGCGGTGCGCGCGCTCGACCAGCTCGAGCGCGAGCGGCATCGTGAGCAGTTGCTCGACGTCGGATTCCTTGAGCAGCAGCGCCATGGCGGGAACGGACTCGGGTGGGGAGCGCGCAATTCTAGCAAAGCGCGCCGCGGCCGCGACGGCCCGGGATGCTCGGCGACGGCGGGTCAGCGCGCCGCGGAAGCCGACGGCGCGGGCGCCGGCGGGGCCCCGAACCCGCCGCCGAGGGCGAGGTGGAGGTTCACGCGCTGCACGAGCCGCTCGGAGCGCACGCGCAGGAGGGAGGCGCGGGAGGACTGCAAGGCGATCTGCTGCTGCTGCACCGCGCGCAGGTCGGCGGAGCCGACCCGGTAGCGCACTTCCGCGAGGCGCAGCGCGCGCTCGTTCTCCGCGGCGGCCTGCTCGAGGAAGGCGTTGCGCCCGTCGAGGTAGAAGCCCGAGGAGAGCGCGCTCTCGACTTCCGCGAAGGCCCGCGACCCGATGCGGCCGTAGTCGGCGATCGCCGCCTTCTGCTCCGCGGTGCGCCCCTCGACCTGGGCCTCGAGGGCCCCGCCGAGGAAGAGGGGCGCGGCGAGGTTCGCGCCCGCGCTCCAGATGGGATTGTCGCGCTCCTTGAGGACGAAGAGCTCGCTCGTGACGTTGGTGACGCTCGCGGTGAGCGCGATGCGCGGCAGCCGCGCGGCCTGCGCTTCCTCGACCTGGCGGAACGCGAGCCCCACGCGACGAAGGGCGGCCACCACGTCCGGGCGGCGCTCGAGGAGCTCCGAGGGCAGTCCCACGGGCACCGGGCCCGGAAGGGCGGGCAGCTCCGGCGTGACGGCGATGGCGGCCGCCGGGAAGCGACCGGCGAGCGATTCCAGCGCGCGCAGCGACTGCTTCTCGGCCAGCTCGACCTGCGCGAGCGCGTCGCGGAAGGTCTGCAGGTTGGCTTCCGCCTGCCGGAGGTCGAAGTCGTCGCCCGGCCCCACCCGCAGGCGGTCGCGCGCGAGCGACACCAGCCGCCCGGCGGCCGCGACCATGTCCGTGGCGATGGCCTTCTGCCCGCGCGCCTCGATCGCGAGGAACCAGCTCTTCGCCGCGAGCGCGGCGAGCGACTGGCGCGCGTACTCGGTATCGAGCGCGGCCGATTCGTACTGCAGCGAGGCCGCGTCGCGGGCCGCGCGCACCCGGCCCCACAGGTCGATTTCCCAGTTCGCGAAGATTCCGCCGCCCTGCAGGCCGCTGGAATCCCCGCTCATCGTCCCGCCGCCGCGGGCCATCAGGGTGACCTGCGGGTAGAGCGTGGCCCCGGCGGCCTTCACCGACGCCGCGGCCACCTCGACGCGGGCGGCGGCGACCTTGAGGTCGGGGTTGTTCGCGAGCACTTCGGCCACGAAGGCCTCCAGGCCCGCGTCCCGGAAGAGCGCGAGCCAGGGATCGCCGAGGAGCGTGCCCGAGGTGGCCCCGAGCGTCGGCCAGGAGTCCGGGACCGCGAGGCCCGGCATCGCCTGCCCGAGGGTCTCCTTCGGCTCCGGCAACGGCTGCAGGGCGCAGCCAGCGAGCGCGAGCGCAAGCGCCGTGGCCGCCCACGCCGGGGTCCGGATCCTTTCGCGGGGCGCGCGCATCAGTGCATCTTCAGGATGAGGTAATTGGTGATCGAGCTCACGCGCAGCAGGATCTTGCGCAGGATGTGGATCGCATGGGCGTTGTCGGTGTAGATCGCCGCGTGCCCCGCGGCGCCCGCGGCGAGGAACAGGCCCTTGTCGCGCGGCTCCACGTCGAGCTTCACCGGGAAGCGGTTCGGATGCACCGGCATGACTCCGGTCGTGGGCAGCGCCATGCTCGCCGGCGACTGGCCCTGCCCCTGCGCCCAGACGATCGAGTTCACCTTCGCCTTGATGATCCGCCCCGGGTAGGTCTCCAGGGAGATCTCGGCCTCGTTGCCCGGCTCCACCTGGTGCAGCTCGTTCTGCGCATAGAGCGCGATCACCTGGAGCTCGTCCTCGACGAAGGTCATCACGGGCAGCGCCGGGAAGGCCGCGGTCATCGAGCCGGGCCGCAGCTGCACGTTGATCGCGTACCCGTTCGCCGGGGCGTAGGCGGTGGTCTGCGAAAGGTCCCAGCGTGCGCTCTCGAGCTGCGCTCTCACCTGCGCGACCTGCGCGTACTCGCCGTTCGACTTCGCCCCCAGCCTCTGCCGGATCTGGCGCTCGCTCGCCATGGCCTGCACCTCGGCGGCCCGCGACTGCGCCTCCACGCTCCTCGCCTGGTCGAGCTGCCCTTCGATCTCCTTCAGGTTGGTCTCGGCCTGCTCGAGGTCGAACTTGTTCCCCGCCCCGGTCGCGACGAGCTCCCGGTTCTGGTCGACGCGCTTGCGGGCGAGCTCGGCCCTCGCCGAGACCTCGGCCACGCGCGCGCTCGCCTGCGCGATCGCCCCGCGCGCCTCCGCGACCTTGCCGGCCGCGCCGACGAGCTGCTCCTCGAGCTCCTTCGAGGTGCCGATCGCGTTCTCGAGCTGGGCCTCGAGCGCGTTCACCTGCAGCTGGTAGGGCGTGGGGTCGATCTTGTAGAGCACGTCTCCCTTCTTCACCGGGCGGTTGGGCTCGACGGGGACCTCGATCACCCGGCCGCGCACCTGCGGGACGATGTTGACCACGTACTTGAGGACGCGCACGTCCGCGGAGGACGGCGCGACCACGTTGAGCGTGAGGATCAGCGCCGTGAGCGCGACGATCGGGATGACGACCACGATCGCCTGCGAGACCGTGTTCCACGGCAGCCACTTCATCTTGATGAAGACGAACCAGACGATGGCCGAGTAGATCGCGAGAAGGATCAGTTCCATTACGCGCCTCCTCCCGCTTTCGTGCCGGCCGCGGCCGTCGCGACCGTCGCGGCCGCCGCCTCGGCCCTCGTCCGCGCCTGGGCGAGGATTCCCGGCAGATCGCGAAGCTCCTTCGGAAGCGGCCCCCGCACGGCCATCTGGGCGAGCTCCTCGCGCAAGTGGTCGAGCTCGACGAGGTCGAGCTCCCCGCGCGCGGCCTTCTCGCCCATTTCGAGGAAGTAGCTGTCGTGCTTCTCCGTCCCGTACACGCCCCGATAGGCCACGGGCTTGGTGAACGCCCAGAGCCAGGCGAGGGGCCAGAGCATGCCCCCGAAGACGAGCGACAGGAAGCACAACGTCTTGATCGCGTTCTGCTGCGGGTGGTGGCGCTTCTCGGCGATCTTCTCGGGGAGCACGTGGACGATCAGGAAGAGGGCGACGACGGCGATCGGCACCACGAAGATGATGAACCACGCCAGGGCCATGGCGGCGCTGTCGAGCGTGTCGCCGGACAGGAACGAGGCCTGGGCGGCGCCCGGCCCCAGCGCGGCAAGGGCGGCGGCGGTGAGTCGGCCTGATGGGTGCTTCATCGGTTCTCCATTCGCGCCTCCCGGGGGCGCAGCCCCGGCAGGATACGCCATATAAACCCGGCCATCAGGGCCGGCCCATGATCTTTCTCAAACCCTCGATGCGCTCCCGGTTCACCCCGAAATCGCGGATCCCGAGCCGGGCCCCGCTTCTCGCCTGGATGACCCCTGCGCCCGGATCCAGGGCGAACTCGGCGTCGTCCACGAAGCCCAGGGTCGCGCTCGCGAACTCGACGTGGAGGTAGGCGGGCGTTCGCGTGACGACCCGGGCGCGGGGCATGGCGGCCACCGCCGCCTCCAGCGCCGCCCAGGCCCGCGCGGGATCGCCCCCGAAGGCGATCGGGGAAACGTAGTGCTTCGCCTCGGCCGGAGGGACCGCGGACGACACCCAGTTCGGCCGCCGGTCGCCGTCGGCCAGGAACCGCCCCTGGGAATACCCGAGGTTCGCGGGGCGCGATCCGGAGAAGAGGCCCACCTTCGGTCCGACGAGGACGGCGAGCAGCGAGACCAGCGCGAGGGCCGTGACCGCGATCAAGGCGAGGTGCGCGCGCCGCCCGCCGCTCACGGCACGAGGATCGTCGAGCCCGTGGTCCGGCGCGCCTCGAGGTCGCGGTGCGCCTGGGCCGCGTCCTTGAGCGCGTAGCTCTGGCGCGGGGCGATCCGGATGCGGCCGGCGAGCACGTGGCCGAAGAGCTCGGCCGTGGCCGCGAGCAGCTCCTCGCGCCGGCCGATGTGGGTGTCGAGCGTGGGCCGCGTCACGTAGAGCGAGCCCTTCTGCGCGAGGATGCCGAGATTGAACGCGTCGACGGGTCCCGAGGCGTTGCCGAAGCTCACCATGAGGCCCCGGGGCTGGAGGCAATCGAGCGACTTCATGAAGGTGTCCTTGCCGATCGAGTCGTAGACGACGGGCACGCCCCTGCCGCCGGTGATCTCCTTCACGCGGGCGAGGAAATCCTCCCTCGTGTAGACGATCGTGTGCGCGCAGCCGAGTTCGCGCGCGAGCTTCGCCTTCTCGTCGGAGCCGACGGTGCCGATCATCTCCACGCCGAGCGCCTTCGCCCACTGGCAGGCGATCGAGCCCACGCCGCCGGCGGCGGCGTGGAAGAGGATCGTCTCGCCGGCCTTGAGCGCATGGGTGCGGCGGAAGAGGTACTGCACCGTCAGGCCCTGGAGCATCATGCAGGCGGCCTGCTCGAAGGAGATGCCGTCGGGAAGCTTCACCAGCCGCTCGGCGGGGTGGATCTTCGCTTCGGCGTACGTGCCCAGAGGCCCCGTCGTCCACGCCACGCGGTCGCCGGGCGCGAGATCGGTCACGCCCGCGCCCACGGCCTCGACCACGCCCGCGCCCTCGCGACCGATCGCCGAGGGCAGCGGCAGCGCGTACAGGCCGCTGCGGTGGTAGGTGTCGATGTAGTTGAGGCCGATGGCCTTCAGGCGGATGCGGGCTTCGCCGGGGCCCGGGTCGCCGACCGCCACCTCCTCCCATTGGAGGACTTCGGGGCCGCCGGTCTTGTGGAATCGGATCGCGTGGGGCATTTCGTTCTCCTCGGAATCGACGGCTAGCATAGCGCGCAAACGCGACGCCCCGCGGTCGCGGGGCGTCGGGGAAGGGTTGCGGGGCCTCAGGTGCCGAGGATCGTCCCGGGGCCCGCGCCGCCCGCCCTCGCCCACTCGGCGGCGGCCACCTTCTTGCCCTCCTCGGGCTTCACCTTCGCGACCTCGATCTGGCCGCCCTGGGCGGTGATGCGGATCGATTCCGCCCCGACCTCGGCGATCTCGCCGATCTTGCCCTTCACCGCGCCGAAGGTGCGCACGAGGTGCTTGCGCGAGCCGAAGAGCTGCAGCTTCCTGCCCGCGATCGTGGTCCACGCGCCGGGGGCGGGGTCCGAGCCGCGGATGATGTTGTGGATGAAGTCCACGTGGTTCGCCCAGTGGATCCTCGCCTCGGCGGCGCGGAACCATCCTTCGTAGGAGGCCTGCGACTCGTCCTGGACGACTTCCCGGTGCCTGCCGGCGACGACGAGGTCCGCCGCCTCGAGCATCGCCGCCACGCCCATCGGGAAGAGGCGGTCGAAATAGACCGTGCCGAGGGTGTCGTTTTCCGAGATCGGCGTCTCCTTCTGCAGGATCACCGCGCCCTCGTCGAGCCCGTCCGTGGGCCGGAAGATGGTGAGCCCCGTCCTCGTCTCGCCCTTGGCGATCGGCCAGTTGATCGAGCTCGGGCCCCGGTACTTCGGCAGGAGCGAGGGGTGGTACTGGATCGTGCCGTGCTTCGGGATCGCGACGAACTCCTGGGGCGCGAACTGCAGCACGAAGGCCATGATGCCGATGTCGGCGCCGAGCCCGCGCATCGCCGCCGCGGCCTCCGGGGCCTTGAGCGAGGGGAACTGGAAGAGCCGGAGCCCCTTCTCCTGGGCCGCGACCTTCATGGGGTCGGGCTTGCCGCCTTCCTTCTCCGGCGCGCAGAAGACGCCCGCCACCTCGTCGCCGCGGGCGAGGAACGCCTCGAGGACGGCCTTGCCGAAATCCTGCTGCCCGATGATCGCGATCTTCATGCGCTTTGCGTTCCCCTTGTCGTTTCGACGAGGGCGTTCAACGGCACCTGTCCGTTGGACGCCCGACGGAGCTGACCGGCCCGACGGGTCCGGTCAAGCGGCTTTCTTCGGGGGCGCGGCGAAGGCGCCCGCGGCCTTGAGCGAGCCGATGCGCGCCTCGTCGTAGCCGAGCACCTCCTTGAGGACCTCGTCGGTGTGCTCGCCGAGCGTGGGGCTGCGCTTGATGAGCGCGGGCGAGGCCGATAGCTTGATGGGCATGCCGACGTTGAACCACTTGCCGCGCTGCGGGTGGTCGAGCTCGACCCACATGTCGCGGCCGCGGATGTGCTCGTCGTTGGCGAGGTCCGTGGTGGACATGATCGGGCCGCAGGGCACGTCGAGGGGGTTGAGGATCGCCATGAGCTCGCGCTTCGTGTACTTCTCGGCGAACTTGTTGAGCAGCGCCCAGACGAGGGCCTGGTTCTTGCGCCGCTCGCCGATCGTGGCCACGCGCGGGTCGCTGGCGAGCTCGGGCACGCCCACGTCGGGGCCGATGCGGTTGGCGAGCGCGGTCCACACCGCCTCCTGCACGACGACGTAGAGCCAGTCGTTGGCGCCGTGGGGCTTGCAGTGGATCGCGTTGCCGAGCTGGCCGCCGCCGGAATCGTTGCCCGCGCGCGGCACGTCGCCCATGTTCTGGTAGGTGGGCACCGAGTACTCGGCGAGCGAGTCGCGCGTGAGGCGCTGGTGGTCGCGGAACTTCACGCGGCACAGGTTCATCACCCCGTCCATCATCGCGACCTCGACGTACTGGCCCTCGCCCGTGCGGTTCGCCTGGTGCAGCGCCGCGAGCAGCCCGATCGCCAGGTGCAGGCCCGTGCCCGAGTCCCCGATCTGCGCGCCGGTGACGAAGGGCGGCCCGTCGGGCACGCCCGTCGTGCTCATCGCCCCGCCCATCGCCTGGGCAACGTTCTCGTAGGCCTTGAAGTCCGCGTACGGGCCCGAGGAGCCGAAGCCCTTGATCGAGCCCATCACGATCCTCGGGTTGATCTCGTGGATCTTCTCCCAGGTGAAGCCCAGGCGGTCGAGCACGCCGGGGCCGAAGTTCTCCATGACGATGTCGCACTTCCTCACGAGGTCGACGAACACCTGCTTGCCCTCGGCGGTCTTCATGTTGACCGTGATCGAGCGCTTGTTGCAGTTGAGCATCGTGAAATAGAGGCTGTCCGCGTTCGGGATGTCGCGCAGCTGGCCCCGCGTCGCGTCGCCCTGCGGGTTCTCGAACTTGATCACGTCCGCGCCCATCCACGCGAGCAGCTGCGAGCAGGTGGGCCCCGCCTGCACGTGGGTCATGTCGAGGATGCGTACGCCCTTGAGTGCTTCCATTCTGGGTCTCCGGGAAATCGTCGGCGGGTGGGATTCTACCGGCTCCTTTCGGCGCTCCGGCCTATTTCTTCCTGGCAGTGGGGTTGAGCGCCGTGATGCGCCCGCTTTCGGTGCCCGCGCCTTCGTCGATGACCGCGTTGACGAGCGTGGGCCGGCGCGAGGCGATGGCGCCTTCCATCGCCTGGCGAAGCTCCTCCGGGGTCGAGGCCAGCACGCCCACGCCCCCGAAGGCCTCCATCAGCTTCTCGTAGCGCGCGCCCTTGACGAACACGAGGGGCGAGGGATCGCGCCCGCCCGTGGGATTGACTTCGTCGCCGCGGTAGACGCCGTTGTTGTTGAGGATCACCACGCACACCGGCAGGTTGTAGCGGCACAGCGTCTCGACCTCCATGCCGGAGAAGCCGAAGGCGCTGTCGCCCTCGATCGCGATCACCGGCTCGCCGCTGACCACGGCCGCGGCGACGGCGAAGCCCATGCCGACGCCCATCACGCCCCAGGTACCGACGTCGAGGCGCTTTCGCGGCTGGTACATGTCGACGATGCTGCGGGTGAAGTCGAGCGCGTTGGCGCCCTCGTTGACGACGATCGCCCCGGGGTTCGCCTTGACGATGTCGCGCACCACGTTGAGCGCGCTGTGGAAATTCATCGGCACCGGGTTCCTCGCCAGCGTCTCGGCCATCTTCGCGACGTTCCTGCTCCTGCGCTCGGCGACGGCGTCGAGCCATTCCGCGCTCGGCCGGGCCCAGCCCGGGCCGATGCCCGCGAGGAGCGCCGACACGCTCGAGCCGATGTCGCCGATGACCGGGGCGTCGATCCGGACGTTGCTGTCGGCCTCCGTCGGCGAGATGTCGACCTGGATGAACTTCTGCGCGCCCCAGTCCTTGGGGCCCTTCGCGCCCCAGGTCTTGCCCTTGCCGTGCGAGAGCAGCCAGTTGAGGCGGGCGCCGACGAGCATCACCACGTCCGCGCCGGGCAACACGAAGGAGCGGGCGGCGGATGCGCACTGCGGGTGCGTGTCGGGCAGCAGGCCCTTCGCCATGGACATCGGCAGGTAGGGAATGCCGGTCTTCTCGACCAGGGCGCGGATGTCCGCGTCGGCCTGGGCGTAGGCCGCGCCCTTGCCCAGCACGATGAGGGGGCGGCGCGCGCCCCGGAGCAGGGCGAGCGCGCGTTGCACGGCGTCCGGGGCGGGGATCTGGCGCGGCGCCGGATCGACCACCTGGATCAGCGATTTCCTCCCGGCCTCGGCGTCGACGGTCTGCGGGAAGAGTTTCGCGGGCAGGTCGAGGTAAACGCCGCCCGGCCGGCCGGAGACGGCCGCGCGGATCGCGCGCGCCACGCCCACGCCGATGTCCTCGGCGTGCAGCACGCGGAACGCCGCCTTGCACAGGGGTTTCGCGATGGCGAGCTGGTCCATCTCCTCGTAGTCGCCCTGCTGGAGGTCGACGATCTCGCGCTCGCTCGAGCCGCTGATGAGGATCATCGGGAAGCAATTCGTGGTGGCGTTCGCGAGCGCGGTGAGGCCGTTGAGGAAACCGGGCGCGGACACCGTCAGGCAGACACCGGGCCTGCGCGTCATGAAGCCGGCGATGGAGGCGGCGTAGCCCGCATTCTGCTCGTGGCGGAACGAGATCACGCGCAGGCCCGCGGCCTGCGCCTTGCGGGTGAGGTCGGTGATCGGGATGCCCGGAAGGCCGAAGATCGTGTCGATGCCGTTGAGCTTGAGCGCATCGATGACCAGGTGGAATCCGTCGGTCGTCTCCGGGGACGGGGCGGGGGCCGCGCCGCTCGCGAGGTTCGTCGGCTGCGCGGATGGGGCCGCGGTGGCGGCCGGTTCGGTGACGGTGCCCATGGTGGCATCTCCTCCGGTTCCGCGTCGCCGGGCCCCGGTCGGGCCCGCGTCGCGGGATTTGGGTGGCGCGGGGCGCGGGGGCGCCCGCCGCGAATCAGGCTAGAATGGTAGGGAAGTGCCTGAAGGTGCAGCCTTGATGCCGGTCAATTTTGGCGTCAACGACCATGACCCTGCTCGTCAACCATCCGCAACGCGCGGAAATCCGCACGCGCCTCCAGCAGAACATCGTCCTTCGCCGCCTCAAGAAGCGCGCGTTCGACGAGCTGGAGCCGCACCTCGCCATCGTCGATTACCGCAAGGGCGACGTCCTGCTCTCCCAGGGCGCCCACGAGATGGAGCAGTACTTCGTCCTCGACGGGATCCTCAAGCGGGTGGTCGCCAATCCCGAGGGCAAGGAGATGATCCTGCGCTTCGCCAAGGAGGACGACATGGACACGAGCTACGCGGCCTGGAGGCTGCGCGCGCCCGCGCCCTACTCGATCCGCGCGGTGACGCGGGTGCAGGTGGCGAAGCTCCCCCTGCCGCAGTGGGCCACCTTCCTCGACCGCCACCCCGAGCTCAAGGAGGACTTCGAGTACGAGGTCATGTACCTGATGAGCGAGGTGATGGCGCACACGATCACCCTGCACCTGCTCGACGCCCCGGGGCGGGTGCACCGGTTCGTGCGCAAGCACCCCGAGCTCACCGAGCGCGTGCCGAAGAAGGAGCTCGCCTCCTACCTCAACCTGTCGGCCGAGACGCTCTCGCGCCTCAAGCACGCCGGCAAGATCTGAGCGCGGCTGGCAGGCGCCGGGCCGCGGGCGCTATAGTAGGGCCACAAGACTCCCGGCAGGAGGAGCGATGCTCGACGACGGCCTGGTCTTCCACAAGACCGAGCGCGGACATGCGGAGGTGGCGCAGCCTGGCGGCGGACTTTCGCCGAAGTTTCGCCGCTGCCTGATCCTCATCGACGGGGTGAAGACGGTGGCCGAGCTCTCGCCGCTCTTCCGCCCGGGCGAGATCGCCGCGATCCTCGACGAGCTCCAGGCCGGCGGCTACGTCGCGCTCGAGGGCGGCGCGACCGAGGCGGCGCCCCCGGGCGCCGAGGAGGCCGGCGCCGAGTTCGCGGGGATCGACGCGACGACCTTCGTCGAGATCCGCCGCCGCGCCATCCGCGAGGTCTCCGACCGGCTCGGCCCCACGGGCGACCCGCTCGCCATCAAGATCGAGCAATGCACGACGCCCGAGGAGCTGCGCGCCGCGCTCCGGGACGCCGAGCGCATCCTCGCCTCGTTCCTCGGCGCCGAGTACGCGAAGACCTTCGCGAAGAAGGTCGGCCGGAACCTGGGCTAGCCCTTCGGGCGGGAGGGGAAGTCCTTCAGTTGCGACGGGAACGCGAAGAGCTTTCCCGACATCACCTGGAGCCCGTTCGTCAGGCCCTTCACGCCCGCGAGGGCGGCGACCACCTCCGCGCAGCGCCCCTTCTCCCGCTCGTCGGCCACGATGCCGCGCAGCGCCACCTGGCCGTCCGCGACCTCGACCACGATGTCGACCTCCGAGGTGTCCTCGCGCGCTCGCAGCGCCGCGCGCGCTCGCGCCTGCAGGGCGAGGTCGGCGAGGCACTGCCGCGATTCCGGCGTTTCCTGGAAGCGGGGGCTCCTCGCGAGCGCCACCACGAGGTCCACGCAGGTGGCCACGGGCACGCGCTCGGTGTTGAGCGTGAGGTCGTAGAGCGTGGGATCCCCCCAGGTGACGTTCACGAAGGCGGCCATGCGCGAGGCGTGCGCCGCGTCGTCGACCGCGATCTCGTGGCGGGCGAGCGTCTCGTCGTCGGTCTCCAGGCGCTCCATCAGGCGGCGCACGCGAAGCTCCATCGGCGAGCACACGCGCACGCGGGGAACGTGCGAGACCGGACGCAGCAGCACCGTGGCACCCCAGCCGCGGATGAGGACGTTGCCCGCCACCGCGAGGTCGAAGACCTCCTGCGCCGTGAAGATCGAGATGGTCTTCTCGTCGGCGGCCCATTTCTCGATGCGGCTGGCCTTGCCCTCGCGGATGCGGCGGATGAGGCTCTTCTTCACGTGCATCTTGCCGGCGACGTGGTCGCCGACCTCGTGGCGCACCTGCTGGAGGCCGAGCGCCTCGCACACGCCCAGCACGACGTCCTTTCCGAGGGTCGCCATCTCCTGCGTGAAGGCCAGCACCGCCATCGGGGAGTCCTTTCGCGCCCGCGCGCTAGCGGCGGCCGCGCAGGAGCGCGATGCCGCGGCCGATCACCGGCCAGAAGAGAAGCAGCAGGGCGAGCGCCGTGAACGAGCCCACGAGCCCGTTGGCGAAGAAGATCGTCAGGTCGCCTTGCGAGAGCAGCATCGACTGCCGGAAGGAATCCTCCGCGCGGTCGCCGAGCACGAGGGCGAGCACGAGGGGGGCGAGCGGGTAGTCGAGCTTCTTGAACACGTAGCCCAGGATTCCGAACACCACCATGAGCCAGACGTCGAACATCGAGTTGTGCACCGTGAACGCCCCGATCGCGCAGATCACCAGGATCACCGGGGCGATGATCGAGAAGGGAATGCGCAGGATCGCCGCGAACAGCGGCACGCAGGTGAGCACGACGATGAGCCCGGCGATGTTGCCCAGGTACATGGAGGCGATGAGGCCCCAGACGAAGTCGGCCTTCTCGACGAAGAGCAGCGGCCCCGGCTGCAGGCCCCAGATGAGCAGGCCGCCGAGCAGGACCGCCGCGGTGGGCGAGCCCGGCACGCCCAGGGTGATCATGGGCAGCAGGGCCGAGGTGCCGGCCGCGTGCGCCGCGGTTTCGGGCGCGACCACCCCCTCGACCTGCCCGGTGCCGAATTTCTCGCCGTCCTTCGACATCTTCTTCGCCACGCCGTAGCTCATGAACGACGCGGGCGTGGCACCGCCGGGGACGATCCCCATCATGCAGCCCACGATGGAGCTCCTGAGCGAGGTCTTCCAGTAGCGCGGCAGCTCCTTCCAGGTCTCGACGACCACGCGCATGTCGAGCTTGGCCTTGGCCCCCTTGAACACCAGCCCCTCCTCGATGGTGAGGAGGATCTCGCCGATGCCGAAGAGTCCGATCACGGCGATCAGGAAGTCGAAGCCCTTCAGGAGCTCCGTGAATCCGAACGTGAGGCGCAGCTGCCCCGTGACCGTGTCGATGCCCACGGCGGCGAGCGCGAAGCCCGACATCATGGCCGTGACGGTCTTGAAGGGCGAGCCCTTGCTCATGCCGACGAAGGCGCAGAAGGTGAGCAGGTACACGGAGAAGAACTCGGGAGGCCCGAAGCGCAGGGCGAATCGCGCGATGACCGGCGAGATGAAGGTGATGAGGATCACCGCGAACAGCGCGCCGATGAACGACGAGGTGAACGCCGCGGTGAGCGCGGCGCCCGCGCGGCCCTTCTGCGCGAGCGGGTAGCCGTCGAACGTGGTCGCCACCGACCACGGCTCGCCGGGGATGTTGAACAGGATCGAGGTGATCGCGCCCCCGAAGAGCGCCCCCCAGTAGATGCACGAGAGCAGGATGATGGCCGAGGTGGTGCCCCCGGGCTGCTGCGCCATCGAGAAGGTGAGCGGCAGCAGGATCGCCACGCCGTTGGCGCCCCCGAGGCCCGGCAGCACGCCGATGAGCACGCCGAGCGTCACGCCCGCGAGCATGAGCATGAGGTTGAACCAGGTGAGCGCGACGGCGAAGCCGCCCGCGAGGGACTGGAGTTCCTGCATGGCGCGCCCCTAGCGGAAGCCGAGGAGGGCCTCGAGGGGGCCCTTCGGCAGCGGTACCTTGAACCACACCTCGAACATGAGGAAGAACACGGTCATCGTGCCGATCGCCACCGCGGCGATCTTGGGCCACTTGTACTTGCCCAGGTAGGCCATGAAGAAGGCGATGAAGACCGCCGAGGCCTCGTAGATGCCGAGCGAATACCAGGGGTTCACGATCAGCGCGACGTAGATCACGCAGGGCACCATGACGATCAGGATCATCTTGAGCTGGTGCCACTCGACGAACGCGCGCCGCCCCGACTCGCCCTGGCCGAACGCCGACACCAGGTTCACCACCGAGGAGACGCAGATCAGCAGGCCGATGAAGTACGGGAAGTAGCCGGCCTGGGGGCCGTCGGAAGCCCACTCGACGCCGAGCCGGCGGCTGTCCCACATGACGAGCGCGCCGAAGGCGAGGAAGGCCACCGCGACGGCCGCGTCCCAGGCTCTCAGGGAGCCGACGGCGCGGCCCTGCTTCTGCTCCTCCTCCATGCCTTCCCCTCTTGTGGTGGATGCGGCCGCCCGGCAGGACGCCGGGCCGGGTGCGCCTCGCGCCGGACCCCGGTTCGCACCGGGGCCCGGTGGCGCGATTACTTGCCCGCCGCGAGGAAGCCGGCGTCCTTCATCAGCTCGTAGTGCAGCTTCTCGGCCTTCGCCACCCAGTCCACGTACTCCTTGCCGGCGATCGCGGTCTGGTTGAACGCGCCCTTCTCCATGAACTCCTTCCACTCCGGGGTCTGGCGGACCTTCTCGAGGAGGTCGACGTAGAACTTGACCTGCTCGTCGGTCACGCCGCCGGGCATGAAGATGCCGCGCAGCATCACGTAGTCCGTCGGCACCCCCGCCTCCTTGCAGGTCGGGATGTCGTTCCAGGACATGTCGGCGGTGACCTTGGTCTTGTAGGGCATGCGCTGGTCGTCGAACACGCACAGCGGCCGGAGGTTGCCAGCGCGCCACTGGGCCACGGCCTCGATCGGGTTGTTCACCGACGAGTCGATGTGCTTGCCGACGAGCTGCGTGGCCACCTCTCCGCCACCCTTGAACGGGATGTAGGTGAACTTCGACCCGGCGACCTTCTCGAGGGCGACGGTGATGATCTGGTCCTCCTGCTTGGAGCCCGTGCCGCCCATCTTGAACTTGTTGTTGCCGCCCGCCTTCACCGCCGCGATGTAATCCTTGGCGGTCGTGTAGGGCGCGTCCTTGTTCACCCAGAGCACGAACTGGTCGAGCGCGAGCATGCGCACCGGGGTGAGGTCCTTCCAGTTGAACGGCACGCCCGTGGCGAGCGGCGTGGTGAACAGGTTCGAGAGCGTGATGATGATCTTGTGCGGGTCGCCCTTGGCGCCCTTCACGTCGAGGAAGCCCTCCGCGCCCGCGCCGCCGCCCTTGTTCAGGACGACCATGGGCTGCTTCATGAGGTTGTTCTTGGCGACCACGGACTGGATGAAGCGCGCCATCTGGTCCGCGCCACCGCCCGTGCCGGCCGGGATGATGAACTCCACGGTCTTCGTCGGCTCCCAGGCGAACGCGGAGCCGGCCGTGGCGAGTGCCCCGGCCACGACGGATGCGATGAATCCCTTGCGCAATCTGGTCTGCTTCATGGATACGCTCCTCAGTGTGTTTGTCGACGAACTGGTGGGGGCATGGCGTTGCCGGGCCCGCCGCGCCGCGGACCCGCCCACCCCTCTTCGGTAAACCTATTCTCGCCCGCCATTCTCGGCATTTCGATTGACCGGGGTCAACTCGGCCGGGCGCCTAGCGGTGCACGAGGACCGGGATCTTCGCCTCGGAGAGCACCTTCTGCGTCTGGCTGCCCAGGATCGCCTTGGCGAGGCCCTTGCGGCCATGGGAGGAAATGAAGATCAGGTCGCACTTGCACTTCTTCGCGGCCGCGAGGATCGCCTCCGCGGGGAAGTCGCTCGTGACGGTGAACGGGGTGCAGGGCACGCCCGCCTTCTTCGCGGCCTTCTCGACGGCGCCGAGGTAGCGCGCGGCCGTGCGCCGGATGAGGGCCGTGTGCTCCTCCGGCGTCATGTACTCGACCGGCAGGAGGTCGCGGTAGACGAGCGGGGTGGCGGGGGGCGCGGCGAAGAACGCCGTCACCCGCGCCCCCAGGGACTTCGCCAGCGCGATGCCGGCCTCGGCGGCCCGGTGCGATCGCTCGGTGCCGTCGGTGGGGATGAGAATGTGGCTGAACATGGTCGTCTCTCGGGTTGGGGTTGCGGCTTGCCGGGGCCTCACTTCACGTAGGGCAGGACCCAGATGACGAGCCCCAGCACGTAGCAGACGAGGCAGGCGACGATCGTGAAGGGCACGCTCCAGGCGAGGAATTCGCGCAGGGACACCTTGCGGCTCTCCTCCTTCTCCGCGATCGAGAGCGCCACGTAGAGCGCCGGCGCCCCGGCGATCGTGAGGTTGCTGCCGAGCGTGCCCGACCACAGCAGCATCCACCAAAGGGGCCAGGGCTCGACGCCCGCGTCCTTCAGGTCCTTGATCGTGTGCAGGAACGTGAGGATGTAGGCGTCGTGCTCGACGATGCCCACGATCGGGATCGTGATCCAGTAGAGCAGGGTCGCGCCCAGGACGAGGTTGTCGCGGAACAGCGGCGTCATGGCGTGCGCGAGCGTCTCGAGGATCTTCGCCTTCTCGAGCCCGCCCACCAGCGCGAAGAGCGCGATGTAGAAGAAGATCGCGCGCCAGTCGAGCTCCTGGACGATCTCCTCGAAGCTCGGGGACTTGAGGCGCTTGCCCATGAACTCGAGCACCAGCACCAGGGAGACCGCGCCCGTGAGCGCGATGAAGCCGAGCTTCACGCCCAGGTGCTCGCGCAACGCCATGCCGAGGACCGTGAGCAGGAACCACGCGACGACGATCGCGGCGAACAGGGGATCGGGGATGCGGAAGTCGATGCCGGCCTTCTCCACGCTCATCCGCGCGCGGCCGCGGAATCCGTAGGCGTACATCGCGGCGAGCGTGACGACGAAGGTCACCATCAGGATCGGGAAGGACGAGGGCCGGCCGAACTGCCAGATGAAGTCGCCGAACTCCGCCCCCGAGACGCTGTGCAGCATCTGGGGCGGGAGGTCGCCCAGCAGCAGCGCCGTGCCCATGAAGTTCGCCGAGAAACCGATCATGAGCACCACCGGCACGGCCGACAGGCCCATGGCGCGCGCGAGCGGCAGCGCCACCGGCGCCATCATGAGGATCGTGACCACGTTGTCGACGAACATCGAGATGACGCCGGCGAGCATCGACAGGATCATGACGAGCAGCCCCGGCCGGCCCCCGGAGAGCCGCAGCGCCTGCACCGAGAGCCAGCTCGGCACCCCGGTCTTGCCGAAATAGCCCGCGATGATCCAGATGCTCGCGAGGATCGCCATCACGTTCCAGTCGACGTAGTTGAAGGCGTCGACCTCGGTCATCACGCCGAACCAGACCATCGCGACCACGCCCACGAGGGCGGCGGCGGTGCTGTCGATCACGTTGGTGATGACCGCGACGATCGCGATCGCGAAAATGACCAGCGCTACCCAGGCCATCGGTTCCATCGTGTGGCGATCCCCCTCGCTGTGGCGGCCCCGGGGACGCCGCTTCCCGCGGTCGCCTTCCGGCCCTCGAGCGCGACTTTGTGTTGATTTCGCTGTCGCGCGCCGCCGACCACTATAATTTGGCCCATCCATGAAGTCACGCCCGGCCTTCGCCCGATTGACCTGCATCAAGATCCTCGCCGCCTTCGTCGCGCTCGGCGCCTGCGCGCTCGCCACCGCCGCGGCGCCGGCCACCGAGGCGGACCTCCCCGCCGCCCGCGAGGCCGCGCAGAAGGGCAACCTGAAGGCTCTCGAGCAGTGGCGCGATCGCTTCGCCGGCCATCCGCTCGAGGCCTACCCCGCGTACTGGCTGCTCGCCGCGAGGATCGAGCAGGCCGACCCCGCGGAGCTACGCGCCTTCCTCGCGCGCCACGCCGACGGGCCGCTCGCCGAGAGCCTGCGCCGCGACTGGCTCCGGGCGCTGGGCGCCGCGGGCGACTGGGAGGCGTTCCGCGCCGAGTACCCGAAGCTCGTCGCCGACGATCCCGAGCTCACCTGCTTCAGCTTCCAGGAGCGCCTCGCCCGCCAGGACGCGGAGGTGTTCGGCGAGGTGCGCTCGCTCTTCCTCGCGGGCCAGGAAGCGCCCGAGAGCTGCGAGCCGGCGTTCGCCGCGCTCCTCGCCCAGGCACACGCGGGGCCCGCCGAGACCTGGGAGCGCCTGCGCAAGCTCCTCGCCGCGGGACGGCTCAAGGACGCCAAGCGCGCGAACCACCTGCTGCCGCGGGGCCGGGGCTTCAACGACCGCACGCTCGACCGGGCGGCGGCCGACCCCGCGGGCTTCCTCGCGCGCGAGAAATCGCCGATCCTCGCGCGCGCCTCCCACGAGCTCGTGCTCTTCGCCGTCGGGCGGCTCGCGCGCACCAGGCCCGACGAGGCGGCCGAGCGCCTGGCCCTCTTCGCCGGCCGGCTCGGGCCCGAGGACACGCGCTTCGCCTGGGGCCAGGTCGCCTTCCACGCGGCGATGGCGCACCACCCGCGCGCCCTCGAGTGGTACGCGCTCGCGCCGGAAACGGGGCTCACCGACTCGCAAGCGGCGTGGAAGGCGCGCGCGGGACTGCGCGCCGGCGACTGGAAGGCGGTGTTCGCGGCGATCCGCTCGCTCTCGCCCGAGGAGGCGCGCGAGCCCGCCTGGCGCTACTGGCGCTCGCGGGCGCTGCGCAGCCTCGGCAGTCCCGAGGCGGCCGACGCGCTCCTGCGCTCCCTCGCCCGGGAACGCGGCTTCTACGGCCTGCTCGCCGCCGAGGATCTCGGGGAGCCGGTCGCCCCGGACTGGAACGGCTGGCGCCCGGCGGAAGCGGACCTGGAACGCGTTCGCGCGCGCCCCGGGATCGCCCGCGCCCTCGCCCTCTACCGCACAGGGCTCGACCCCGAGGCGTTCCGGGAGTGGGTCTGGGCGATCCGCGGCCTCGACGACCGCGACCTGCTCGCCGCGGCCGAGGTGGCGCGCCTCGCCCAGGTCCCGGACCGCGCGATCAACACCGCGGAGCGCACCGTGCAGCTGCACGATTTCGCGCAGCGCTATCCCACGCCGCACCGCGACGCGCTCTCCGCCGCGGCACGCCAATGGGACCTCGACGAGGCGCTGCTCTACGGGATCATCCGGCAGGAGAGCCGCTTCATGCCCGAGGCGCGCTCGCGAGCGGGCGCGACGGGGCTCATGCAGCTCATGCCCACGACCGCGCGCTGGGTCGCCCGCAACCTCCCCGTCGCCGGCTACCGCCCGTCCATGCTCACGCAGCCCGAGACCAACGTGCAGATGGGCAGCTACTACTTCCGGCGCGTGCTGAGCGAGCTCGGCGACCCGGTCCTCGCGACGGCGGCCTACAACGCGGGTCCCGGGCGGGCGCGGCGCTGGCGCGACCCCGCTCCCCTGGAGGGCGCGATCTACGCCGAGACCATTCCCTTCAGCGAGACGCGCGACTACGTGAAGAAGGTCGTCGCCAACGCCTGGTACTACACGCACCGGCTCACCGGCAGGACCGCGAGCATCCGCGCTCTCCTGGGCACGGTGCCGGGGCGAGCCGGGACCACCGACGCGCTCGCCTCGTCCCTGCCATGAGCGCCCCTTCCCCGGGCATGCCTGCCGCGGGCCCGGTCTGCGTGATCGGCGCCACGGGCTTCGTCGGCCGCTCGGTCGTGGGGCAGCTCTGCGCCGCGGGCTGCGCGGTGCGCGTGCTCACGCGCTCGCTCGGCCGCGCGAAGCCGCTCCTCGTGCTGCCCGACGTCGACCTCGTCGAGGCCGATCCCCACGACGATGCCGGGCTCGCGCGCCATTTCGCCGGCGCCCGGGCCGTGGTGAACCTCGTGGGCATCCTCCACGCGGGCGCGGGCGCGAGCTTCGAGGCGGTGCACGTGGACCTGCCGCGGCGCATCGCCAACGCCTGCCGCGCGGCGGGCGTGCCGCGCCTCGTCCACCTGAGCGCCCTCGGCGCCTCGGCCGACGGCCCGAGCGAGTACCTGCGCTCGCGCGGGCGCGGCGAGGCCGCGCTCGCCGCCGCCGCGGGCCCCGTGGCCGTGACGATCCTGCGTCCTTCGGTGATCTTCGGGCGCGAGGACACCTTCCTGAACCTCTTCGCCACGCTCGTGCGGCTCTTCCCCGTCGTGCCGCTCGCGGGCGCGGGCGCGCGCTTCCAGCCGATCTGGGTGGAGGACGTCGCTCGCGCGGTCCTCGCCTGCCTCCGGGACCCGGGCACCGCGGGGCGGACCTACGAGCTGGGCGGCCCGCGGGTCTACACGCTCGCCGAGCTCGTGGGCTACGTGGCCGAGGTCACCGGCCGCAGGCGCCTCGTCGTGCCGCTGCCCCGGTGGGCGGGGCTCGCGCAGGCCGCGCTCCTGCAGCACCTGCCCGCCGCGCTCCTGCAGCCCTTCTTCACGGTGACCCTGCCGGGGCCCCTCATGACGCCTGACAACTTGCGCTCGATGAGCGTGGACAACGTGTGCGCGGGTCCCTTCCCCGAGGTCTTCGGCTTCGCGCCCGCCGACGTGGAAGCGGTCGTTCCCGGCTACCTCGGGGGCGCCGGGCCGCGCAGCCGCCTCCCCGACTTCCGCCACCGCGCAGGACGCTGACATGGACCACCGGCTCACGCTCGTCATCGGCAACAAGAACTACTCCTCGTGGTCGATGCGTCCCTGGGTGCTGCTCACCGAGCTCGGGATCGCGTTCGAGGAGCTGCGCCTCGCCTTCCACAGCGCCGAGTGGGACGCGAACATCGGGAGGCGCTCGCCGTCGGGGCTCGTGCCGGTGCTCTGGCGCGGGCCGCAGGCCGTGTGGGACACGCTCGCGATCGTGGAGACGGTGAACGAGTGGTTCCCGGACAAGGGCGTGTGGCCCCGCGATGCCGTGGCGCGCGCCTTCGCGCGCTCGGCGAGCGCCGAGATGCACTCGGGCTTCCGCAACCTCCGGGCGAGGATGCCGATGAACATCCGCTCCTCGCACCCCGGCAAGGGGCTCACGGCGGAAGTGCAGTCGGACATCGCGCGCATCGAGGCGCTGTGGGGCGAGGCACGCCGGAACTTCGGCGCCGCGGGTCCCTTCCTCTTCGGCGCGTTCTCGGCGGCCGACGCGATGTTCGCGCCGGTCGTGATGCGGTTCCGGACCTATGCGGTAGTGCTCGGCCCCGAGGCGCGGCGCTACTGCGAGGCGGTCGAATCCTCGGCGGGCGTGCGCGCCTGGGTCGCGGGAGCGCTCTCGGAGCGGGAATTCGTCGCCGAGGACGAGCCCTACGCGACGCCCTGAGCCATGAAGACCTACGCGGTCGGCGGCTCCGTGCGCGACGAGCTGCTGGGCCTGCCGGTCAAGGACCGCGATTACGTGGTGGTCGGTGCGACGCCGCGGGAGATGCTGGAGCGCGGCTTCCGCCCGGTCGGCGCCGACTTCCCGGTGTTCCTGCACCCCGGGACGGGTGAGCAATACGCCCTCGCGAGGACGGAGCGCAAGACCGCGCCCGGCTACAAGGGCTTCGTCTTCCACGCCGCGCCGGAGGTGACGCTCGAGGAAGACCTGCGCCGGCGCGACCTCACGATCAACGCGATGGCGCGCGCCGAGGACGGAGCGCTCGTCGATCCCCACGGCGGCGAGGCGGACCTGCGCGCCGGCATCCTGCGCCACGTGAGCGAGGCCTTCGCCGAGGATCCCGTGCGGATCCTGCGCGTGGCGCGCTTCGCCGCGCGCTTCGGCTTCGCGGTGGCGCCGGAGACGATGGCGCTCATGCGCCGCATGGTCGCCGCGGGCGAGGCCGACGCGCTCGTGCCCGAGCGCGTCTGGCAGGAGGTGGCGCGCGGCCTGATGGAGCCCGATCCCGCGCGCATGGTGGCCGCGCTCGAGGCCTGCGGGGCGCTTGCCCGGGTGATGCCCGAGCTCGCCGCGGGCCTCGCGGACAGTGCCGCGCGCACGCGCCTCGACCGGCGCCTTGAAGCTGCGGCCGGGGGCGGGTTCGAGCTCGCCGTGCGCTTCGCCGCCCTCGTCCTCGACGCCGGGCCCGAGGGCGTGGCCGCCCTCGCCGCGCGCCTCAACGCGAGCTCGGAGTGCCGCGAGCTCGCGCTGCTCGCGGCGCGCGAGCGCGGCCGGCTGCACGCGGTCTCGGCCCTCGATGCCGGGGCCGTGCTTTCGCTCCTCGAGCGCGCCGACGCCTTCCGGCGCCCCGAGCGCCTCGACCGCCTGCTCGAGGTCGCGGCCTGCGACGGCGCGACGGCCGCGCGTGCGCGCCTCGTGCCCGCCCGCGAGGCGGCGCGCTCGGTCGACGCGGGCGCGATCGCCCGCGAGCACCCGCAAGAGGTCGCCGCCGCCGTGCGCCGGGCGCGGCTCGCCGCCGTCGAGGGCCTTGGGCACGGATAGCACGCCCCTGAGACGGGCAGGCCATCGCGGGCGCAACAGGCCGAAAAAAAACCCCCGGCTCGTCGCCGGGGGCTATCTACCTGGGGGTAGGTGCTGCAACCTCTGCCCGGTCTGCCGGGCGGATCACGGGCTCAGCGGGCGCGCTTCGCCTTGGCTTTCGCCTTGGCGCGGGGCTTCGCCGCGGCCTGCACGGTCGCGACGTTCTGCTCGACGGTCTTCTCGACGGTGTCGTAGAGCTGCTTGTTGATCGCCGTGAGGTTGTCGTAGGCGCTCTGCGCGGCGGCCAGGGCCGACTTCATGTTGCCGACGACGGTCTCGGAGCCCGCGGGCGCGTACTTGAACGCTTCCTCGAGGGCGGCGATCGCGGCCTGGTTGAATTCGGCGGTCTGCTGCTCGAAGACCTTCTTCACTTCGGCGTTGGTCTCGGCGGCGGTCTCGTACACGGTGCGCGAGTAGCTGTAGGCGCGCTTCATCGCGGGCTCCAGCACGGCGGAGTTGATGGCGATGACTTCGTGCACGTCCTTCGCGCCGGCGAGGGTCTGCGCGTGGCGGGTGGCTTCCTCGACGGACTGGCGGGCGGCACCGAGGCCGAGCTCGGCGAACTTCTCGATGTTGGCGAGGGAGAGCTGGGCGAAGTGCGCGAACTGGTTGATCGCGGCTTCGTTGGCGGCGGTGATCTGGTCGATCTTGAACATGGTCGGGTCCTCTTTAGACGGGGCGGGTGGCGATGGGGCATTTGCTGCACTGCACAATCGGCATTTTAGGCCATTCTCCCCGTGAGTCAAGAGGTTTGGCCAAAATATTTCCGCATTGCAGCATCCCCGGCCCTCGCGCCCGGGAAGCGCTTTCCCGATCAAGGACTTGCGCGTCCGCGGGGGGTGGGGGGCGGGGGCCGGCGACCCCGCGCGCGGGACCGGCGCCGGCTCAGGCGGCGGCGGCGAGGTTCGGGCGCTTCGCGGCCTCGAGGATGCGGCCGTCGGCGGCGTCGACCACGGTTCCGGGCTCGGCGATGACCACCGTGGCCCGGGGCACGGCCGCCCGGACGGCGTCCGCGAACGCCTGCCAGGGGGCGGCCTGCGCCCCCATCATCTCGTGGAACTTCTCGTGGGGCGGATAGAGGATGACGGTCCGGGGGTCGAGGGCCGCCGCGCCCCGGGCGACGTCGGCGGTGAAGTGCAGCTGCATGCCCGCGAGAAGCACGTCGGTCCGAAAGCGCCGCCCCAGGGCGGCGATCTCCGCGTCCGTCATCTTCGAGTTGAAGCCCTCGTTGTAGTTGAGCACCGTGAGGCCCGAGGGCAGCTCCACGTGGTAGCCGGTGTAGGGCGCGTAGAAGGGAGCGCGGGTGGCGCTGCTCCAGGCCCAGGAGAGCTGGGTGGTGTTGCCCTGGAGGACGGCCCGGGACAGGGCCTTCAGAAGGTTGATGTCGCGGTGCTGCCAGAGGAACGCGGAGATCCTGAAGCCGGGCAGCTCGAGCGTCTCGCCGTCCCGGAGGGCGAGGAGCCGCTCCTCGGGCAATCCGTGCCGGCGGCGAAGGAACCGGGCCACCGCGGGCGGCCCGACGACCCGGGCGCCCGTCTCCCGGGCGATCCCCGGCACGTCGAGGAAATGCTCCTCGTGGCCGTGGGTGACGCAGATCACCGTGGCGCGCCGGAAGTCCTCCGGCCCGAACCAGCGCGCGCCGCAGTAGCTGCGGTAGAACGGGTCGAAGAAGAGCGCCCCGTCGCCAGTCTCGAGCGACAGGGCCGACCAGCCGAAGTAGCGGATGAGGGGCCCGGCGCTCACGCGCCGCCCCCGGCCGCGGGCGCGCGCTCAGGCAAGGGGGCCCTTCGGGAAATAGTGCGCATAGGCGGCGGACTGGCTCACGGCCACGTTGTTGTGCCAGTAGACCACGCGTTTCGCCCAGGCGCGCTGCGACTCGATCACCTTGGAGAACAGCGGGTTCTCGGCCCCGCGCCTGGCGATCACCGAGTCCCAGGCCTTGAGCTGCGCCTCGAGGATGGAGCGCGGGGTGCGGTAGACCTTCACCTTGTCCTTGGTCTGCAGCTCGATGAAGTCCTGGGACATGCGGTGCATGGACTTCCAGCGCATGTCGGCGCTCGCCGCGTGGGCGGCGTAGCGCAGGATCGTGCGGATCTCGGCCGGGAGCGCGTCGTGCTTGTCCTTGTTGAACATGATCTCGCAGAAGTTGTTGGCCATGTGGTAGCTCTGCTGGAGGTAGAACTTGGCCACGTCCGGGAAGCCCATGACCCGGTCGTCGGTCGCGCTCGCGAACTCCGCCCCGTCGAGCACGCCCCGGTCGATCGAGGGGACGATGTCGCCCGGGGCGAGCTGCACCGTCGACATCCCCAGGGCGTTGAACATGTCCACGGCGAGCCCGGAGGTGCGGAACTTGAGCCCCTTCAGGTCGGCCGGCCCCTTGATCTCCTTCTTGAACCAGCCCATCGGCTCGCAGGGCAGGGGCGCGAAGAGGTAGCTCGCGAGGTTCAGCTTCGCGGCGGCCTGGATCTCGGCGTAGAGCTCCTTGCCGCCGCCGTACTCGATCCAGCCGAGAAGCTGGTCGCCGTCGAGGCCGAAGTCGGGCCCCGCGCCGAAGAGCCCGAAGGCGGTGTTCTTCCCGAACCAGAACGCGGGGATGCCGTGGGCGCCGTCGAGCACGCCCTTGCTCGCCGCGTCGACCACCTGCAGGGCGGGCACGACCGCGCCCGCGGGCAGCATCTCGATCTTGAGGCGCCCGTTGGTGAGCTCGCCGACCTTCCTCGCCCAGTCGACCGCGAACTCGTGGTAGATGAACTTCACCGGCCAGGTGCTCTGGAAGCGCAGGCTCACCGGCGCCTGCGCGCGGGCGATCATCGGGAAGCCGAGGGCCGCGGCCCCCGCGGCGCCCCCGGCGATGAACCGGCGCCGGCCCTTCAGCACTCCCGCGGCATCCCCGGCACGAGCGTCACGATCGGCATTCATGGCTGTCTCCTTGGTGGAATTGGACGCGTGTCGCGGACGCGCCGCCGCCCTGCGCGGGGATCCGCCGATCAGGAAGCGGCGCCCCCGCCCTTGCCGGGCTTGAAGCCCGCGCTCTTCGCGAAGATGTTGGGCTTGCGATAGATCGCGAGGATGACGCAGCCTTCCTCGCTGTACGTCTCGTGCATCGACCCGGGGTGGCGCCAGACGTACTCGCCCGCGCGGCAGATGCCGTCGTGGTCCGAGAACGACCCCTCGAGGACCCAGGTCTGCTCGATCTCCGGATGCATGTGGAACGGCAGCCTCGCGCCCGGCTCCCATTTGAGCAGGCAGGTCATCTCGCCGCGCTCCTCGTCCTTGTAGAGGACCTTGATCGCGATGCCGGGGAACTGCGAGGGGCTCCAGTCGAGGTCCTGGGGACGGACGTAGACCGAGCCGTTCGGGGTGGGCTCGAGCTTCCTCGTCTTCTCCCGCCAGCGCTCGATCTGCTCGGGGGTGACCATGTTGACCTCCTCGCGCGGTGTCGCCGACAATGGCGTCGTCCAAAGTTTGCCCATGGGGAAACATGAAGTCAACATTCGCGGCGGACCGGCGGCCGTGAGGTTCGCCGTCCTCGTCTACGAGGGCGTGGAGCCCGTCGACCTCGCCACCTACGGCGTGCTCTCGATGGCGCGGCGCATCGAGCCCGCGATCTCGGTGTTCACGGTCGCCCCGCGCGCGGGCCCCGTGGCGCTCGCGAGCGGGTTGCGAGTGCTCGCCGACCACGGATTCGGGGACTGCCCGGACGCCGAGGCGCTGATCGTCACCGGCGGCCCGGGCTGGGCCGCGCAATGCGAGAGCGGGGAGACCCTCGCCTTCCTGCGCCGCTACGCCCCCGGGCGCGTCGTCGCGGGGGTGTGCACGGGCGCGATGCTGCTCGCCGCCGCGGGGCTGCTCGACGGGCGCAAGGCCACGACGAAGCGCGAGGTGGCGGGCGACGAGCGCCCTCCCGTCGAGTTGATGCGCAGCCGCTTCCCGCGCATCGAGGTCGTGCCCGGTGCCGGGCTCGTCGACTGCGGCGCCGTGCTCACGGGCGGCGGCGTCACGCTCGGGATCGACGCGACGCTGCACCTCGTCTCGCGCCTGCTGGGGCCCGGGGTGGCCGACGAGACCGCCCGGATCATGGAGTACTCGCGCGCCTGGCGGGCCAACCGGGAAGCCCTCCCGGTCCTCGTCGCATGAGCCGGAACGCGGCGCGCCGCGCCAGCCCGCAGCCCGCGGCAAGCCCCATCGGCGAGCGCTTCCGGGAGCTGCGGGCGGCGAGCGGCATGACGCTCGAGCGGCTTGCCGCCGCCACCGGCCTCACCAAGGGCTACCTGTCGAAGATCCAGAATTCGCGCAAGCTGCCGCCGATCGCGACCCTCTCGCGCATCGCCCAGGCCCTGGGCATCGGCATCGGCGGCTTCTTCGGCCCGCAGGCGCCGGGCGAGCGCCGGCCCGCGACCGTGGTGCGCGCCCGCGAGCGGCGCGCCGTCGTGCGCGGGGGATCGGCGTTCGGCTACGACTACGAGGGACTCGCGCACCCGCGCGTCGACAAGCGCATGGAGCCCTTCATCTTCACCTTCCCCCCGAGGATCGACCAGCACGTGTACTTCGAGCACGAGGGCGAGGAGTTCGTCTTCGTCCTGAGCGGCCGCGTGGCCTTCCAGGTCGGCGACGAGCGCTTCACCCTCGGCCCCGGCGACAGCCTCTACTTCGACTCGGCCGTGCCGCACCGCGGCTGGAGCCTCGGGCGCGAGGCGAAGGCGCTCGTCGTGATGCACGCGGCCGGGCCCGCGGGGCCCGCCCGCGCGCGCCGGCGCGGATGAACGAAGGCCCGCCGGGGGCGGGCCTTCGCGGTCGGGCGGGAAGACGCGCCGGCGGGCTCAGTCGACCTTGAGCCCCTTCTCCTTGAAGTAGCGCAGGGCCCCCGGGTGGAACGGGATCGGGGAGGCGCCCGTGAGCTGCGTGTCGAGCGACAGGAAGGAGGCGTCCTTGTGGACCTTCACGAGCTCGTCCTTCTTCTCGAACATCGTCTTCGTGATCTCGTAGATCAGCTTCTCGTCGGCGCTCTCGGGGACGACCAGCAGGTTCCAGACGTCGACGTTCGTGGTCTCGCGCGTCTCGCCGGGATAGGCGTTGGCGAGGATCTTGTTCTTCACGTAGATCGGGCCGTACTTCTTGCGCATGCCCTCGGCCGCGTCACCGTGGTCGAGCAGCCGGATCTTCTTGCCCGGCGTGGCCGCGAGGTCCGTGAGGCCTGGCGTGGGCACGCCGCCTACCCAGGTGAGGGCGTCGACCTTGCCGTCCTTGAGCGCGGCCACGCTCTCGGCGAGCGAGAGGCGCTCGCGCGTGACGTCCTTGTTCGGGTCGAGGCCCATGGCTTCGAGCATGCGGATCGACATCACCTCGGTGCCGCTGCCCGGCGAGCCGGTCGCGATGCGCCGGCCCTTGAGGTCGGTCACCTTCTGGATCCCGGTGCTCTCGACCGTGGCGACCTGCATGCGGTTCGGGTAGAAGACGACGAGCGTCCTCACCGCCACCTTCTTGTCCTTGAACTTCTCGAAGCCCTGGTACGCATCCCAGGCCGAGTCGGCCATCGTGAATCCGACCTCGGACTTGCCGGTGCCGATCAGCTGCAGGTTCGCGACCGAGCCTCCGGTCACCTCGGCGGTGGCCTCGACCCCGGGCACGTACTTCGAGAGCACGGCGGCGAGCCCGCCGCCCAGGGGATAGTAGACGCCGGCGGTGCCGCCCGTGCCGATGGACAGCCGCACTTTCTTCTCCTGCGCGCCCGCGGTCGCAAGCCCGAGGGCCGCGAGTGCCGCGGCCATGATCACGGTGAATCGTTTCATCGCTTTCTGCTCCTTGGTGGTTGGCGCCGTCGACCCGGGGCACCGGAATGTCCGCTTCGCGGTTCGGTCCCTTCACGCGGACGGGATCCGGCCGGCGCGGGCGGAAAAAGTATCGGCGACACCCGTGGGCCGAGTCAAGGAAGAGGGACGCGGGGGACGGATCAAGTAAAATCGGGCGGGCACACAGTCCGCGGGCCCAATCGACGGCTCCAGAAAGGAAGAAGCGCATGCCCCAAGTGATCGGCGTCCCCAGGGAGGTGTTCCCGGGCGAACGGCGCGTCGCCACCGTGCCCGAGGTCGTCCCGAAACTCGCGAAGCTGGGTTTCGGCGTCATCGTGGAGTCCGGGGCGGGCGAGGCGGCGAACTGCGCCGACGAGACCTACGTGGCCGCCGGCGCCGAGATCGCGCCCGACGCGAAGTCGCTCTGGTCGAAGGCGGACATCGTCTTCAAGGTGCGCGCCCCGAGCCTGGAAGAGGTTTCCCTCATCCGCGAGGGCACCACGCTCGTGAGCTTCATCTGGCCCGCGCAGAATCCCCAGCTCATGGAGGCCCTCGCCGCGCGCAAGGCCACCGTGCTCGCGATCGACGCGCTGCCCCGCATGCTCAGCCGCGCGCAGAAGATGGACGCGCTCACCTCGATGGCCGGCATCAGCGGCTACCGCGCGGTGATCGAGGCGGCGAACGCCTTCGGGCGCTTTTTCAGTGGACAGATCACGGCCGCGGGGAAGGTGCCGCCGGCCAAGGTCTTCGTCGCGGGCGCCGGTGTCGCGGGCCTCGCGGCCATCGGCACGGCGGCGAATCTGGGCGCCATCGTGCGCGCCAACGACACGCGCGCCGAGGTCGCCGACCAGGTCAAGTCGCTGGGCGGCGAGTTCGTCAAGGTCGACTACGAGGAGGAGGGCTCGGGCGGCGGCGGCTACGCCAAGGTGATGAGCGAGGGCTTCCAGAAGGCCCAGCGCGACATGTACGCCAAGCAGGCGAGCGAGGTCGACATCATCATCACGACCGCGCTCATCCCCGGCAAGCCGGCGCCGAAGCTGATCACGGCCGACATGGTGAAGAGCATGAAAGCGGGCAGCGTGATCGTCGACATGGCGGGCGAGCAGGGCGGCAACTGCGAGCTCACCGTGCCGGGCGAGGCGGTGGTGCGGCACGGGGTGACCATCATCGGATACACCGACCTGCCCAGCCGGCTGGCCAAGCAGTCCTCGACGCTGTACGCGACCAACCTGTTCCGTCTCGCCGAGGAGCTCTGCAAGACCAAGGACGGCCTCATCAACGTCAACATGGAAGACGACGCCCTGCGCGGCCTGACGGTGATCAAGGACGGTACGGTCACCTGGCCGGCGCCACCGCCGAAGCTTCCCGCGGCGGCGGTGCAGGCGGCCAAGCCCGCCATGCCACCACCGGCCCCCAAGGGGCACGGCCACGGCGGTGGAGAGCCGATGGCGGCAGGCCCGCTCGCGATCCTGTTCGCGGTCGCGGCGGTCGCGTTCATGCTCATCGGCGCCTACGCGCCCGCGGCCTTCCTCGGCCACTTCACGGTGTTCGTGCTCGCGTGCTTCGTCGGCTACATGGTGGTGTGGAACGTGACGCCGGCGCTGCACACGCCGCTCATGAGCGTGACCAACGCGATCAGCAGCATCATCATCATCGGCGCGCTCGTGCAGATCGCGCCGCCCGCGGTCGCGGGCGGCGCGGGGCCGCGCGGCCCGAGGAGATCATCCGGTGGATCGCCGTGGCCGGCATCGCGCTCACCGCGATCAACATGTTCGGCGGCTTCGCGGTGACGCAGCGCATGCTCGCCATGTTCCGGAAATAGGGGACCGAACCCATGTCCGCAAGCCTCGCCACCGTCTCCTACATCGCGGCGATCATCCTCTTCATCCTGAGCCTCGGGGGTCTGTCGCACCCCGAGACGTCGCGTCGCGGGAACCTCTACGGAATGATCGGGATGGCGATCGCCGTGCTCGCCACCGTGTTCGGCCCGCGCGTCACGACCGGCGGCATCGCCTGGATCGCGACCGCGCTGGTGGCCGGCGGCGCGATCGGCCTGTATCTCGCGCGCACGGTGAAGATGACCCAGATGCCCGAGCTGGTCGCGTTCATGCACAGCCTCGTGGGCCTGGTCGCGATGCTCGTGGGCTACGCGAGCTACATCGACCCGACCGCCTCGGCCGGCATGTCCCCCGCCGAGGCCACGATCCACCACGTCGAGGTGTACGTCGGCGTGCTCATCGGCGCCGTGACGCTCTCGGGGTCCGTGATCGCCTTCGGCAAGCTCTCCGCGCGCATCGGCGGCAAGCCCCTGCTGCTGCCCGCGCGCCACTGGCTGAACCTCGCGGGACTCCTGGCCGTCGTCTGGTTCGGCTACGAGTTCCTGCGCGCGCCGTCGATTGAGGCGGGGGTGATGCCGCTCGCCGTCATGAGCGTGATCGCGCTCCTCTTCGGCGTGCACATGGTGATGGCGATCGGCGGCGCGGACATGCCGGTGGTCGTCTCGATGCTCAACAGCTACTCGGGATGGGCGGCGGCCGCGACCGGCTTCATGCTCTCGAACGACCTGCTGATCGTCACCGGCGCGCTCGTGGGCTCCTCCGGCGCGATCCTGTCCTACATCATGTGCCGCGCGATGAACCGCAACTTCATCAGCGTCATCGCGGGCGGTTTCGGGGGCGAGTCCGCCGCCCCCGCGGCGGGCGGCGCGGCCCAGCCCGCCGGCGAGGTCGTGCCGGTCACCGCGCAGGAAGCCGCGGACCTCCTCAGGGAAGCGAAGAGCGTGGTCATCGTGCCGGGCTACGGCATGGCGGTCGCCCAGGCGCAGCACACGGTCTACGAGATCACGAAGCAGCTGCGCGAGCTGGGCAAGACGGTGCGCTTCGGCATCCACCCGGTCGCCGGGCGCATGCCGGGCCACATGAACGTGCTCCTCGCCGAGGCCAAGGTGCCTTACGACATCGTGCTCGAGATGGACGAGATCAACGCCGATTTCCCGGACACCGACGTCTCCATGGTCATCGGCGCGAACGACATCGTGAACCCGAGCGCCCAGGACGATCCCTCGAGCCCCATCGCGGGAATGCCGGTGCTCGAGGTGTGGAAGGCCCGCACCTCGATCGTGATGAAGCGCAGCATGGCCTCGGGCTACGCGGGCGTGGACAACCCGCTCTTCTACAAGGACAACAACCGCATGCTCTTCGGCGATGCGAAGAAGATGCTCGACGAGGTGCTGGGGGCCCTGAAGGGGTAGCTACAGCGCCATCGGCCGGGCGGACTGGAACCCGACGAGGGGACCGTCCAGGCCGCGGCCCACGCCGAGGACCTTGAAGAGCTCGCCCATCTCGGAGGGGCTGATGAGCCGGTGCACGGCGCTCGTCGCCTTGAGGCGCGAGAGCGTCATCTCCGGGTCGCCGCCCGAGACCAGCACGGCGAGCCCGCAGGAGATGAGGAAGTAGGCCTGGGTCGTGTAGCCCAGGACCTCGGCGCCGCCCTGCTCCGCCGCCCGCCCCATCGCGCTGAAATCGACGTGGGCCGTGATGTCCTGCAGGCCCGGCAGGAAGAAGGGGTCGCCGTGGAAACGGTGCCGGTAGTGGCAGCGAAGCGTCCCCATCGACCGCTGCGGATGGTAGAACTCGCGCTCGGGGAATCCGTAGTCGATGAAGAGCGCGAGGCCCGCCTCGAGCGAGGCGGCCACGGTGCGCACGAGCGCCTCGGCGGCGAGCCCCACCTCGGAGAGATACTCGTAGTCGCCCGGCGGGAAGATCGCGCGCGCGCGCCGGACGAGCTCGCCGTCGGGCATGGGCTGGTCGTCCCAGGCGAAGCCCGCCTCCGTGAGGCCCACGCCCCGCTCGAGGAACTCCCCGCCCGCGCGGCGCACGAGGGCGAAGGGGACGACGTCGAGCACCTCGTTGGCGACCACGAAGCCGCGGATCGTCTCGGGCATGCGCTCGATCCACTCGAAGCGGCCGAGATCGCCGGGAAGGCGCTCGGCGAGGAGGGAGCGCTGGCGCTCGCGCAGCTCGGGGCTCACCTCGAGCAGCAGGTAGCGCGCGGGTGCGGCGCCCTGCGACTTCAGCTCCGCGTAGAGGTCGGCGGCGAGCACGCCCGAGCCGGGCCCGAGCTCGAGGATGTCGCCGCCGGTCTGCTCGAGCACCTGGCGCGCCTGCATCGCGAGGCAGCGCGCGAACATCGGCGAGATCTCGGGGGCGGTGACGAAATCGCCCTGCGAGCCGATCTTGCGCGAGCCCGCGGCGTAGTAGCCCATCCCCGGCGCGTAGAGCGCGAGCTCCATGAAGCGCGGGAACGGGATCCAGTCGCCCTCGGCGGCGATCACCGAGGCGATGTGCTCGGCGAGCTGCTGCGAATGGGCGGCGGCCTCGGGCGCCGGCGGGGGCAGGATGGGATCGAAGGAGAGCGGCATCGCGGGGGGGTTCGGCTACACTTCGCCTCTGGGGCGCGCGAAGGGCGCGCGCCGCGGCGGATTTTCGGCGGACTATAGCATGCGAGAAGGAGCCATCCTCGTCACCGGCGCGGGCCGGCGCATCGGCGCGACCATCGCGCGGGTGCTTCACGCCGCGGGCGGCCGCGTCGTGCTCCATTGCCACCGTTCGCGCCGCGAGGCCGAGGCGCTCGCCGCGGAGCTGAACGCGGCGCGCCCGGCTTCGGCCGCCGTGGTCGCGGCAAACCTCCTCGACGCGCAAGCGCTCGCCGGGCTCGTGGAGGCCGCCGCCGGCGCCTTCGGGCGACTCGACGCGCTCGTGAACAATGCCTCGTCGTTCCATCCGACCCCGCTCGAGGAGCTTTCCGGGGACGACTGGGAGGACCTCGTCGGCACGAACCTGCGCGCGCCGCTCTTCCTCGCGAAGGCCGCCGCCCCCCGGCTGCGCGCCGCGCGCGGGGCGATCGTGAACATCGTCGACATCCACGCCGAGCGCCCGCTGGGCGGCTTCGTCGTCTACAGCGTGGCCAAGGCCGGCCTCGCGGGCCTCACGCGCGCGCTCGCCGTCGAGCTCGCCCCCGAGGTGCGCGTGAACGGCGTCTCCCCGGGCGCGATCCTCTGGCCCGAGGAGGGGGAGCATTTTTCCGCCGCGGAGCAGGGCCGCATCGTCGCCCACACCCCGCTCGCGCGCACCGGGACACCGGAGGACGTGGCCGGCGCGGTAAAATACCTGCTCTTCGACGCGCCCTTCGTCACCGGCCAGATCCTCGCGGTCGACGGCGGGCGCAGCATCCGACTCTAGGAAACCCGTGAACCCCGCGACACCCGCCGTTGCCGCCCGCGACCCGCGCAAGGCCGATTTCGAGGCCGCGAAGCTCGCCAAGCGGTTGCGCCGGCTCGTGGGCCAGGCGATCGCCGACTTCGCCATGATCGAGGCGGGCGACCGGGTGATGGTGTGCCTTTCGGGCGGCAAGGACAGCCACGCGCTGCTCGACATCCTGCTCGCGCTCCGGGAGAAGTCCCCGGTGCCCTTCGAGCTCGTGGCCGTGAACCTCGACCAGCGCCATCCCGGCTTTCCCGCCGAGGTGCTGCCGGAGTACCTCGCCTCGCGCGGGGTGCCCTTCCGCATCGAGGTGCAGGACACGCACTCGGTGGTCAAGCGGGTGATCCCGGAAGGGGCGACCATGTGCGGCCTGTGCTCGCGGCTGCGCCGCGGGGTCCTCTACCGCGTCGCCTCCGAGCTGGGCGCCACGAAGATCGCCCTCGGCCACCACCGCGACGACATCCTCGAGACCTTCTTCCTCAACCTCTTCCACGGCGGCAAGCTCAAGGCGATGCCGGCGAAGCTCGTCTCCGACGACGGCCGGCACGTGGTCATCCGGCCGCTCGCCTATGCCGAGGAGCGCGACCTCGCGGCCTACGCCGAGCAACGCCGTTTCCCGATCATCCCCTGCGACCTGTGCGGGTCCCAGGAGCACCTGCAGAGGAAGCAGGTGAAGGCGATGCTGCGCGAGTGGGAGCGCAGGCACCCCGGCCGCGTGGACACGATCTTCAACGCGCTCTCCCGCGTGGCGCCTTCGCACCTCATGGATCGCGCGCTCTTCGACTTCGCCGGGCTCGCGGCCACCGGGCAGGCCCCGGCCGAAGGCGACACCGCCTTCGACCCGCCGGCCGCCGAGGCCTCGCGGCTCCTCGCGCGCCTCGCCCCGCGCGGCGGTTGACGGCCGTCAACCGGCCGCCGGCCGCCTGCCTGCTACGATTTTCCATCCCGGCCGCGAGCGCCGGGGACCCCGAAGGAAACCGCAATGACCCTCAAGCACCTCGCCCCGACCAAGAAGATCAGCTCCTTCCACCCGCCGCAACGCACGCTCATGGGCCCCGGGCCCACCGAGATCCACCCGCGCGTGCTCACGACCATGAGCCAGCCGGCGATCGGCTACCTCGACCCGGTGTTCGTGGAGATGATGGAGGAGCTGAAGTCCCTCCTGCGCTACGTCTACCAGACGGACAACCCGCTCACCTTCCCGGTGTCGGGGCCGGGCTCCGTGGGCATGGAGTACTGCTTCGTGAACCTGGTGGCCCCGGGCACGAAGGTGATCGTGTGCCGCAACGGGGTCTTCGGCGGGCGCATGCTCGAGAACGTCGAGCGCTGCGGGGGCACGGCGGTGGTCGTCGACGACGAGTGGGGCCGGCCCGTGGATCCGCAGAAGGTCGAGGACGCCTTCCGCGCGCACCCCGACGCGAGGGTGCTCGCCTTCGTCCACGCGGAGACCTCCACGGGGGCCCAGTCGGACGCGAAGACCCTCACCCAGATCGCCCATCGCCACGACGCCTTCGTGATCGTCGACGCGGTGACCTCGCTCGCGGGCACGCCCGTGCGCGTCGACGACTGGAAGGTCGACGCGATCTACTCGGCGAGCCAGAAATGCCTGTCGTGCACGCCGGGGCTCTCCCCGGTGTCCTTCTCCGAGCGCGTCGTCGAATTCGTGAAGGGGCGCAAGGACAAGATCCACAGCTGGTTCATGGACATGAACCTGCTGCTCGGCTACTGGGGCGCGACCACCCGCACCTACCACCACACGGCGCCCACGAACTCGCTTTTCGCGCTGCACGAGGCGCTGCTCCTCATCAAGGAGGAAGGCCTCGAGAACTGCTGGGCGCGCCACCAGCGCCACCACCTCGCGCTGAAGGCGGGGCTCGAGGCGATGGGGCTGCGCTTCTTCGTGGAGGAGAAGTACCAGCTGCCGCAGATGAACGCCGTCCTGTGCCCGGCGGGCGTGGACGAGGAAGCGGTGAGGAAGACGCTGCTCTCGGAGTTCTCGATCGAGATCGGCGCGGGCCTCGGGCCCCTCAAGGGCCGGATCTGGCGCTTCGGCCTGATGGGCTACTCCTGCCGGCCGGACAACGTGATGCTGTGCCTCTCGGCGCTCGGGTCGGTCCTGATGGACATGGGGTTGCCGATCAAGGTCGGCGAGGCGGAGGCGGCGGCCCACCAGGCCTACGCGACGCTGCACGCCGCGGACGCGCAGCACGCGCGCAAGAAGGTCGCGAGCCTCGCCTAGCCCCGGGCGGGGCTACTTCGCGCCGACGTTCTGGCGGAAGCGCGCCTCGAGCTGCGGGCGCCCCGCGTACTTCTCGAGCACGGCGGGGACGATCTTCTCGAGCTCCGCGATGCGATCCGAGGGCGGCGGGTGCGTGGTGAACAGCAGCGACACGCCCGATTCCTCGGGCTTCACCTGCGCGAGCATCGAGAGCACGGCCACGAGGCCGTAGGGGTCGTAGCCCGCGCGGGCCGCGATGACCACGCCGAGGCGGTCGGCCTCGTATTCCATCGAGCGGTCGAGCGGGCGGAGGAACACGCCGTTCTTCACCAGGTCCACACCCGCGGAGGCGAGCTGCGTCTTGAGGCCGAGGACGTCGCCCCCGCTGCGGCCGATCTTCTCCGCGGCGACTTCCTTGCCGATCATCGCGAGCACGTCGGTTCCCGCGCTCGACTGGATCGCCGAGAGCTGGTGCTTCCGCAGGACGTGGGCGATCTCGTGGGCGAGCACGCCGGCGAGCTCGCCCTCGCTCGTCAAGCGCTTGAGCAGCCCGTGGGAGATGAGCACCGTGCCCCCGGGCAACGCGAAGGCGTTGATGGTCTCGGTGTCGATCACGCCGAAGGACCAGGGCAGGTCCGCACGCTCCGTCTGCATCGTGAGCCACTTGCCGACGCGGTTCACGTAGCGTTGCGCGCGCTCGTCGGGGTGCAGGGGGGAGGCGCCCAGGAAGCCGGAGGTGATGCCCTCGCCGAGCGCGACTTCCTCCTCCTGCGTGAATTCCTTGGTGGCCTCCTGGATCTTCTGGGAGGCGTCGACCGCCTTCTTGCCGAGATCGAGCATGCGCCCGATGTCGAACTGGGCCATGGCGGGGGCCGAGGCGGCGAGCGCGGCGGCGAGGATCAGGCGCTTCATTTGCGGCCTCCCTGGGGCAGCGGGCTTCCGCCTTCGTCCACGTAGGCGACCTGCGCGCTGGCGAGCTTCGCCTCGCGCGCGAAACGCTCCGCCGCCGCCCGGTCGGAGCGGTAGGACTGCATGCGGCGCACCGCCTCGGGGTTGGGGTTCGCGTTCGTCAGGTCCTCCTGCGAGAGCCCGCGGATGCCGATGGTCGCGATCTTGGCCTCCTGGGTGCGCGAGCGGCCGAAGCCGAGCATGGAGCTCAGGCCCCCGAGGGTTCCGCCCGAGGACGCGGACGCCTCGACGGTCGCGGGAAAGCGCAGGTGGAAGACGCGCACCCAGCCCGACTGCTGCCCCGCCTGGACCTGCGTCCACCCGCTCGAGCGCGCGAGCACCTTCACGGGCGTGCCGTCCGGGAGCCTGGCGAGGACCCGGGCGTCGTTGGCGGCACGGTCGCGGAGCTCCGTCGCGCGGTTGGTGAAGGCCTGCTCCTGGGCCGCCGCCGAGAGCGCGGCCGAGGCCAGCAGGAGCGCGAGGAAGCGGTGCAGGCGGTTCATGGCGGGCAATGATACGCCTAGCGGACGAGAATCGTCGCGAGCCCGAGGAGCAGCCCCATGCTCGCCACGTCGGTCGCGGTCGTGACCACGATGCTCGAGGCCGTGGCCGGGTCCGCGCCGAGGCGCTTGAGCGTGAGGGGAACGATCGCGCCGGAGATGCCGCTCACGGCGCAGCTGCCCATCATCGCGAGGCACACCGCCACCCCGAGCAGCACCGCGTCGGGCGAGTCCTGGGTGAGGGCGAGGATGTACATCGCGATGCCCGTGAGCGCCCCGGTGACCGCGCCGTTGGCGAGCCCGAGCGCCGCCTCCCGGGCGACGAGGCGCTTCGCGCCGCCCGGGCGGATGTCGCCGAGCGTGATTCCGCGCACCGTGACCGCGAGCGCCTGGCAGCCGGTGTTGCCCGACTGCCCCGCGAGGACCGGCAGGAAGGTCGCGAGGATCACGAGCCGGTCCACGGTTCCCTGGAAGAGGGCGACCACGCCGCCCGCGGCGAACGCGGTAACGAGGTTCACCAGCAGCCAGGGATGCCGGAACTTGAAGCTGTGCACGAGCGGCGTCGAGACGCGTTCCTCGCGTTCCACGCCCACCATCGCGCCGGGCTGCGCCGTGATCTCGAAGGCCTCCTCCTCGAAGAGCGCCGCGCCCCGAACGAGTCCGAGGAGGCGACCCGCGGCGTCGCACACGGGGTAGACGGGATAGTGCCGGTTGAGGATGCGCTTCATCGCCTCGGCGAGCTCGAGCTCCGGGGCGAGCGCGAAGGGCTCCTTGAGCATCACCGCATCGAGCCGCGCCGCGTGCTCGTTGAATAGCAGGTCGCGCATCGTCACCAGGCCCTTGAGACGCCCCTCGGCGTCGGTGACGTAGCCGTAGGTGATGAAGGCGGAGCGCACGAGGCGGCGCAGGCCCTCGATCGCCTCGCCCACCGTCATCGTGGGCGCGAAGACGGCGTAGGCGGGCTCCATCATCCGGCCGACGCTGCCGGGCTCGTAGGCGGCGTTGCGCTCCCACTGCGCGGCGACCTCGCGCGGCGCCGCCGCGGCAATGCGCGCGCGCGCCTCGGGGGCGAGCGCCGCGAGCACCCGCTGCACGAAGGAGGGGTTCAGCTCCGCGAAGGCCTCGACGGCGCGCGCGGCGGGGGCGAGCGCGGCGAGGTCGGCGGCCTCCTCGGGGGGGCGCGATTTCAGCTGCGCGGCGAGCGAGGGCGGGGCGTCGGGAGTGCTGGGGGCCGCGGTTGCGCTCAAGGACTCACCTCGTTCGGTTCCGGCGTGGGGGCTCGCCGCGCCGGGATTCTAGCCCGCGGCGCCTCCCGCGTCAGGCCGCGCACCGCTCAGAGGCCGAGCCGCTGCCAGATCGTGGAGCTGGGACCGGCCTGGTTGAGGGTGTAGAAGTGCAGCCCCGGCGCCCCGTGGGCGAGCAGGCGCTCGCAAAGCGCCGTCACCACGTCGAGGCCGAAGGCGCGGATCGAGGCGCCGTCGTCGCCGAAGCCCTCGAGCTTGAGCCGCATCCAGCGCGGGATCTCCGCCCCGCAGGCGTCCGAGAAGCGCGCGAGCTGGGCGAAGTTGAGGATCGGCATGATCCCGGGGACGATCGCCACGTTCACGCCCAGGGCCTCGACCTGCTCGACGAAGTGGAAATAGGCGTCGGCGTTGTAGAAGTACTGCGTGATCGCCGAGCTCGCCCCCGCGTCGATCTTCGCCTTGAACGCCGCGAGGTCGAGCTGGGCGCGGCGCGCCTGGGGGTGGTACTCGGGATAGGCCGCGACCTCGATGTGGAACCAGTCGCCCGTCTCCTCGCGGATGAAGCGCACGAGCTCCGAGGCGTACCGGAACTCGCCCGCGACCGCAAGGCCCGAGGGGAGGTCCCCGCGCAACGCGACGATCCGGCGGATGCCGTGGGCGCGGTACTGCGCGACCACCTCGCGCAGGCTCTCGCGCGTCGAGGCGATGCAGGAGATGTGGGGGGCGGCTTCCTGGCCCTCGGAGCGGATCTCGAGGACGGTCGAAAGCGTGCCCTCGCGGGTCGAGCCCCCGGCCCCGTAGGTGACGGAGAAGAACGCGGGGTTGAGCTGCGCGAGCTGTCGCCGCGTGGCGCGCAGCTTCTCCATCCCCTCGGGCGTCCTCGGGGGGAAGAACTCGAAGCTGAAGGTCCGGGGGCGGTGGCGTTGCGATTCCATGGTGTCGGTGGCTCCGGGGCTTTAGGGGCCGGCGATGGCGCCCGCGAGGCGCAGGAATTCCTCGACGCGCGGCGCCCAGTCCCGGACGGCGCGGGTGAAGTAGCCGTGGCCGTCGGCGCCCGCGGGCGGCGCCTGGACGAATTCGGCCCGCCCGCCCGCGGCCACGAACGCCGCGTGCATGCGCCGGGCGAGCTCGGGCCCGAAGTAATGGTCGTTCTCGCTGTAGATCCAGAGCTGGGGCACGCCCCCGGAGCGCGCGAAGCGCGCCGCGGCCTCGACGAGCCGGTCCTCCCGGCACACGATCCCGGGCGAGGCCGAGCCGCGCCCGCCGGCGAAGTTCACGACGCCGACGAGCCCCCGGGGCGGGTCGGCGGCGGCGGCGATCGAGCCCCAGCCCCCCGCGGACTGGCCGGCGAGCACCACGCGGCTCGCATCGGCCCAGGGCTCGCGCCGGACCGCCTCGAGCGCGGCGCGGATGTCGCGCGCCGTCTCGAGCCCCGCCGCCACGTAGTCCGGGTTCGCGCAGGAGCCGTAGCCTTCGGACCACTCGCCGCCCGAGTCCCCGTAGCCGCGGCGCGTGGGCAGCACCACGGCGAAGCCCATGGCGACGAACGCGCGGCTCTGCGCCTCGTAGCGCACGCGCCCGGCGCGCCGGCGCTCGTCGGCCGAACGGGGGCTGCCGTGGGAGAGCACGAGCACCGGGAAGCGGCCCGGCGCCGCGGGCCGCATGACGGTGACCTCGATCGGCGCGGCGCGCGCGCCCGCCGCGCCCACCGGCACGCGGCGCACGGACTCCTCGACCGCCGGCGCCGCGAGCAGCGCGAGCGGCAGGGCGGCGAGGGCGGCCGCGGCCGCCCGGACGGCGCGCGCGCGCATGGGCGCTAGTAGCGGTAGCGCTCGGCCTTGTACGGGCCCTCCGGGCTCACGCCGATGTAGCGGGCCTGCTCCTCGGTGAGCCGCGTGAGCCGCACGCCCAGCTTCGCGAGCTGCAGCCGCGCGACCTTCTCGTCGAGGTGCTTGGGCAGCACGTAGACGCCGACCGGGTACTTCGCGGTGTTCGTGAAGAGCTCGATCTGCGCGATCACCTGGTTGGCGAACGACGAGCTCATCACGTAGGACGGGTGCCCGGTCGCGCAGCCCAGGTTCACGAGCCGCCCCTCGGCGAGCAGGATCAGGCGCCGGCCGTCGGGGAACACGACGTGGTCGACCTGCGGCTTGATGTTCTCCCAGCGGTACTGCTTCAGGGAGGCGACGTCGATCTCGTTGTCGAAGTGCCCGATGTTGCACACGATGGCGTTGTTCTTCATGCGCTTCATGTGCTCGTGCGTGATGACGTGAAGGTTGCCGGTGGCGGAGACGAAGATGTCGGCCTTGTCGCACGCCTCCTCCATCGTCACGACGCGGTAGCCTTCCATCGCGGCCTGGAGCGCGCAGATCGGGTCCACCTCGGTGACCCACACCTGGGCGGAGAGCGCGCGCAGGGCCTGGCAGCTGCCCTTGCCGACGTCGCCGTAGCCGCAGACGAGCGCGACCTTGCCCGCCACCATCACGTCGGTGGCGCGCTTGATCCCGTCGACCAGCGACTCGCGGCAGCCGTAGAGGTTGTCGAACTTGCTCTTGGTGACGGAGTCGTTCACGTTGATGGCGGGGAAGCGCAGCGTCCCCTCCTCGGCCATCCGGTAGAGGCGCTTCACGCCCGTGGTGGTCTCCTCCGTGACGCCCTTCACCTTCGCGAGCCGCGTCGAGTACCACGCCGGGTCCTTCGCGAGCTTCGCGCGGATGGAGGCGTAGAGCACCGTCTCCTCCTCGCTCGTCGGGCTCGCGAGGCAGGAGGCGTCCTTCTCGGCGCGCGCGCCCAGGTGGAGCAGCAGCGTCGCGTCGCCCCCGTCGTCGAGGATCATGTTCGTGAAGCCCTGGTCGGGCCACTCGAAGATGCGGTGCGTGTAATCCCAGTAGTCGGCGAGGCTCTCGCCCTTCACCGCGAAGACCGGCGTGCCGCCGGCGGCGATCGCCGCGGCCGCGTGGTCCTGGGTGGAGTAGATGTTGCACGAGGCCCAGCGCACCTCGGCCCCGAGCGCCTCGAGCGTCTGGATCAGCACGGCGGTCTGGATCGTCATGTGCAGGGAGCCCGTGATCCGGGCGCCGCGCAGGGGCTTCGAGGCGGCGTATTCCTCCCGGATCGCCATGAGGCCGGGCATCTCGGTCTCGGCGATGGCGATCTCCTTGCGCCCCCAGTCGGCCAGGGCGAGGTCGGCGACGCGGAAATCGTCACCGGCGGGTTTCAGGCGTGCGTTCATGGTCGTTCCTTTCGTCAAAGGGCGACCGGGGCTTCGCGGGAGGGGGGACTCGGTCCGCTCGTCTCCCGTGAGCCATCGGTCACGGATCAACGAGCGCCGTTCGAAGAATCTCGAAACCCCGAGCCTGGCAGGCCTTGGCGGCCCGTTGCAACGCTCCTCGGGGACTGCGCTAGTCTACCGCAAATCGGCCCGACGGGCCCGCGAAGGAGGTCCCATGGAGGGCTACCGGCTGCTCGGCTGCCGGGGCTGCGGTTCCGCGATCGTCGAATGCGCCTTCGCCCTCGCCGGCATCCCGCTCGAGGTGGAGGAAGTCGACTACGAGCCCGGCAGCCCCACGCGCGAGCGACTGCTCGCGGTCAATCCCCTGGGGCAGGTGCCCGCCCTCGTGCTGCCCGACGGGCGCGTCATGACCGAGAGCCTTGCGATCGTCCACCACCTCGCCGACCTCGCGCCCGGTGCGAACCTCGTCCCGGCCGCGGGCCACCCGGCCCGGGTCGATTTCCTGCGCTGGAGCACCTTCCTCGTGGCGGCGATCTATCCGACCTTCACCTACGGCGACGATCCCCGCAAGTGGGTCCCCGACGCGCAGGGCGCGAAGAGGCTCCGCGAGAGCACGGACCGGCACCGCCAGGCACTGTGGCTGCAGGTAGATGCGGCCGCGCGCTCGCCGTGGTTCCTCGGCGACACCTTCTCGGCGATCGACCTCTACCTCGCGGCGATGACGCGCTGGCGACCGCGCCACGAATGGTTCGAGGCCTCGGCCCCGACGCTCGCGGCGATCGCCGGGCGCGCCGGATCGCTGCCCGCGCTCGCCCCCGTCCTCGCGCGGCATTTCGCCTGACGCAGATCAAGGAACGCGGCGATCGCAGGCTGCCTGCCTTGCCTCGCGGCGGCGGGGCTTGCTACCGTCGCCGGGTCCCCTTCCCTTCGAACCGGAGTTCCCGTGCGCCCCATCCCGTCGATCCGCCTCGCGCTCGCCGTCGCCCTCGCCCTCGCCCCCCAGGCCTTCGCCCAGACGGCCCCCAAGGCCGCGGCGAAGTCACCCATCGCGTACTACTGGATGGACGTCGCGACCGTGAACGTGTCCATTCCCGGCGTGCAGGAAATGGCCGACATGCCGCTCATCGGCGGCATGATGGGCAACTGGTTCGGGGGCTCGAAGGTCGGTGTCGTGCCCGGCAAGTGGCTCGACCTCGCGCTCTACACCCGCCAGAAGCCCTCGGGGACCGAGGGCACGCATGCCATCCCGCCCGGGCAGAAGATGGGCGCGAGCCTGCCCCTCGACCCCGTGCCGAAGCCGCAGCCCGGCGGCACCGCCGCCCCCGAGGCGACGGAGTACGAGAAGCCGAAGGGACGGCTGCTCCTCTACTGGGGCTGCGGCGAGTCCGTGCGCCCCGGGCAACCGCGCATCCTCGACATGGCCACCGCCGGCCCCGCGGACTTCGCGAAGTTCTTCGTCGGCCGCTACGCGCCCGAGCGCGGGGCCACGAGCCAGCCGGGCCGCGCGATCTGGCCCAACGAGAAGGACCGGCAACGCGTGCCCAAGGACGCCTCGCTGCGGGGCGATCACGCGGTGAGCGGCGAAGGCGTCCCCCCGAGCCTCCGGTTCGCGATCGGGGAGCGCCAGGACTTCATGGAACGGCTCGACCTCGCGGCCCCGGGCGAGACGCGCGGGTCGATCGCCGCGAGCTGGAATGCCGTGCCCGGCGCGCGCGCGTACTTCCTCTCCGCGGTCGGCGGCGGCGGCGACGACCTCATCCTCTGGAGCTCGAGCGAGCTTCCCGACGCGGGCATCGGCCTCATGGACTACATCTCCAACACCCAGATCGACCAGTGGGTGCGCGAAAAGGTCCTCCTGCCCTCCTCCACCCAACGCTGCCCGATCCCCGCCGGGATCTACGCGCAGGCCGGGGGCGCCATGCTGCGCGCCATCGCCTACGGCAACGAGCTGAACCTCGTGCATCCGCCGCGCCCCGGCGACGCGCGCGCCCTCGCCCTCTGGAACCCGGAGTGGTCCCTGCGCGTGCGCGTGAAATCGACCTCGATGACGATGCTCGGCGGCGAGGCGGGCGGCGGCCGGCCGCAGAAGAAGGAGGAGCCCGCCAACCCGCTCGACCTCCTGAAGAAGGGGATCTTCGGGCGCTGAGCGAGGGCGCCTAGAAGCGCAGCCAGCCGCGCTTCGAGGCGTGGTGGGCGAGGATGCCGTAGACCACGGCCGCGCCCACGTGGACGACGGCGAGCGCGCCCGTCGACAGCAGCACGAAGCGGCCCACGCGCTCCGCGCCCGCCTCGCGGCTGCTCAACGCGAGCTCCGCGCCGGCCAGGAACAGGATCACGCCGAGCACCGGCGGCGGGAAGAGCTCGAGCAGGGTGCCAATCGAGCCGCCGAAGAAGAGCGCGAGAACCGTCAGCACGACACCGAGGACCACCGTCGCGCCGCCGGTGCGCGCGCCGAAGCGCACGTGCCCCGCCATGCCGCCGGCGCCGTGGCACATCGGCACGCCGCCCACCGCGCTCGACCAGGCGTTCAGCAGGCCCGTGGACACCGCGAGGCCGCGCTCGGCCACGGGGCGGTCCGGGAAGAGCCGGTTGTTCTCCTCCTTGATCGCGAGCAGCGCGTTGCCGAAGGTGAGGGGCAGCTGCGGGAGGGCGAGCAGGACCGCCCCGGCCCAGAGGTCGGAGGCCGTGAGCGCGGGCCAGGCGAAGGCGGGGAGCCGGAACTCGGGGCGGATCGCGGCGATTTCGCCGGCGAGCGCGGGCCGCTCGAGGAGCGCGACCGCCACGCCGGCGAGCAGCAGCAGGAACATCGTGGGCAGCCGCGTGTGCAGGACGAGCGACAACGCGAGGAGCGCCGCCGACAGGAGCACCGCGCCCGACATCATGCGCACGCCCTCGAGCATGAAGGCGAAGCCGAGGCCCAGGACCACCCCGAGGAGCGCGGGCCGCGGGACCCAGTCGGCGATGCGTTTCGCGAGCCCCGTCGCGCCGAGAAGCAGCCAGATGGCGGCCGTGACGACCCCGGAGCCCACGACCATGGCGGGCGTGAGGACGGCCGCGCCCGCGGCCTGCGTCGCGGCGGCCGCGCCGATCGCCTTCATCGGCTGCACGGGAATGGGCGTGCGGTAGAAGAGGCCGGCGGCGATCATGGCCGCGCCGAAGCCCAGGAGCACGCCGCCCGCGTCCATCTTCACCAGCGCGAGGTAGGCGACGACGAAGGGCACGAGCGTGCCGACGTCGCCGAAGGCGCCCGCGATCTCCTGCAGGTCGTAGCGGTTGCGGGGCATCGATCCGGGGGCGTCCACGTAGAATGCGGATCATAGCGGCAGCCGGCAAGGCCCATCCAGCGTCGGGCTCCGCGACCCGATCCGGAGACGCGATGCGCCCGATTCTCGCCGCCTGCCTCGCCACCACGTTCGCCGCCGCCTGCGCCGCCACGCCCCACGGCCATCACGACGCCGCCGCGGTCCACGACGCGCGCGAGCCCGTCGCTTTCCCGGAGCCGCTGCGATCGCATACCCTCGCCAACATGCGCGACCACCTCCTCGCGCTCCAGGAGATCCAGCAGGCGCTGGCCGACGGCGCCCACGACCGGGCCGCGCAGGTCGCCGAGAAGCGCCTCGGGATGACCTCGCTCGCGGCGCACGGCGCCCACGACGTGGCGAAGTTCATGCCCGCGGGCATGCAGGCGATCGGCTCCGGCATGCATCGCGCCGCGAGCCGCTTCGCGCTCGCCGCCACGGACGCGGACGCCACCGGCAACCTGAAGCCCGCCCTCGCGGCGCTCGCCGGCGTGACCGCGCAGTGCGTGGCCTGCCACGCCGCCTACCGGATGCAGTGACCGGCCGGCGGCGGAAAACGAAACGGGCGGCCTCGGCCGCCCGTCGTCGCCTGCTGGAAACGAGTCTCGCCCCGCCCCCCGAGGCGGGGGGCGCCTCAGTCGGCCGCCGCGACCGCCTTCTTCGCCTCGCCCTTGAGGCCCGCGGCTTCGCGCAGGATCGCGGCCTTGTCCGTCGCTTCCCACGAGAACTCGGGCTCCTCGCGGCCGAAGTGGCCATAGGCCGCGGTCTTCGCGTAGATCGGCCGCAGGAGATCGAGCATCTGGATGATGCCCTTCGGCCTCAGGTCGAAGTGCGCCTGGACGAGCTCGGCGATCTTCGCGTCCGGGATCGCCCCGGTGCCCTCGGTGTAGATCGTCACGTTGATCGGGCGCGCGACGCCGATCGCGTAGCTCACCTGGATCTGGCACTGGCGCGCGAGCCCCGCGGCGACGACGTTCTTCGCCACGTAGCGCGCCGCGTAGGCCGCGGAGCGGTCGACCTTCGAGGGGTCCTTGCCCGAGAACGCGCCGCCGCCGTGCGGGCAGGCCCCCCCGTAGGTGTCGACGATGATCTTGCGCCCGGTGAGGCCGCAGTCGCCGTGCGGACCGCCGACCACGAACCGGCCCGTGGGGTTCACGAGGTAGCGGGTGCCCTTCAGCCATTCGGGGGGCAGGACCGGCTTCACGATCATCTCGACGACCGCCTCGCGGATCGTCTCGTTGGTGACGTCGGGGTCGTGCTGGGTGGAAAGGACGACGGTATCGACCCCGGCCACCTTGCCGTCCCTGTACCGGAGCGTCACCTGGCTCTTCGCGTCGGGGCGCAGCCACGACAGTCGACCGTCCTTCCGCAGCTGCGACTGGCGCTCGACGAGGCGGTGCGCGTAGTGGATGGGCGCGGGCATGAGCACCGGCGTCTCGTCGCAGGCGTAGCCGAACATGAGGCCCTGGTCGCCCGCGCCCTGGTCGAGGTTGTCGTCCTGGGCATGGTTCACGCCCTGCGCGATGTCGGGGCTCTGCTTGTCGTAGCAGACCATCACCGCGCAGCCCCGGTAGTCGAATCCGTAGTCGCTGCTGTCGTAGCCGATGCGCTTGATGGTGTCGCGCGCGACCTGCATGTAGTCCACGTTGGCATGCGTGGTGATCTCGCCCGCGAGCACGACGAGGCCGGTGTTGCACAGCGTCTCGGCAGCGACTCGGGACCGGGGGTCCTGCGCTAGAATGGCGTCGAGGACGGAATCCGAGATCTGGTCCGCCACCTTGTCGGGGTGCCCTTCGGACACCGATTCCGACGTGAACAGGAATTCGCTTTTCATCGGGTAGCCCCACAGTCGCGAGTGAAGCCGGGTATTTTAGCAAAAACTCCGCCGCCTCCGGCCCGCGAGTGAGATTCCTCTTCCGACTGCTCGCGCGCCTGCCCCTCGCGGCCAACCACGCCCTGGGCGCCTTCCTCGGCCGGCTGGTCTTCGCGCTCTCGCCGCGCTTCCGGCGCCGCACCCTCCAGAACCTGGGCGCGAGCGGGATCGCGCGCGACGCCGGCGAGCTGCGGCGCCTCGCGCGGGAGAACGCCGCCGAGATCGGCAAGGGTGCCTGCGAGCTCGCCTGGGCGCTCTTCCGGCCGCTCGACGAGGTGGCCGCCACGGTGCGCGAGCGCGTCGGCTGGGAGGCCGTCGAGCGCCTGCGCGCCGAGGGCCGCGCGATCGTCTTCGCCACCCCCCACCTGGGCGGCTACGACGTCGCCGGGCGCTACCTCTGGACCCACGTGCCGATCCTCGCCATGTACCGCCCGCACAAGATCGGCTGGCTCGACGAGCTCATCCGCGAGGGCCGCAACCGCGGCGCGGCGCCCGACGGCACCAACGTCGCGCCCGCCACGCTCGCGGGCGTGCGCATGGTGCTCAAGCACCTGCGCCGCGGCGGGTGCAGCGTGGTGCTCCCCGACCAGGTGCCGGGCGAGGGCGAGGGCGAATGGGTCGAGTTCTTCGGCCGCCCCGCCTACACGATGACGCTCCTCGGACGCCTTCAGGAAGCCTCGGGGGCGGCGATCGTCTTCTGCTTCGCCGAGCGCCTGCCCCGCGGGGAGGGCTTCCGCCTGCACCTCGCCCCGCTCGAGGCGCCGCTCGGAGCCGACCGCGCCGCCGCGGCGCGGTCGGTGAACGCGATGGTCGAGAAGCTCGTGCGCCAGTGCCCCGCGCAGTTCCTCTGGGGCTACAACCGCTACAAGCGCCCGGCGGGCGCGCCCGCAGCGCCGGGGGGTGCGGCGTGAGGCTGCTCAGCCAGGCGGGCTCGCGGCTCGGGCTCGCCGTTCTCTGGCTCATCCACTGGCTGCCAACGCCGGCGATCGGCGCGATCGGCGCGTTCCTCGGCTCCATCGCCTACCGGTTCGGCCGAGGGCGCGTGACGCGCATCAACCTCGCGCTTTGCTTCCCGGAACTGCCCGAGGCCGAGCGCGAGCGCATCGGCAAGCGCCATTTCCGCGCGCTGGGGCGAGCCCTCGCGCACCAGACGGTGTTCTGGTTCGGACGCATCGAGCGCGCGATGGGCATGGTGACGCTCACGGGCCGGGAGCACTTCGACCGCCTGCGGGGCAAGCCCGTGATCGTCTTCGCCCCGCACTTCATCGGCCTCAACCTCGGGGGCCCGAAGGTCGCCTGGGAGTACCCCGGCTCGGCGAGCGTCTACAGCCGCCAGAAGAACCCGGTCCTCGACCGCCTGCTCTACCACGGGCGCGTTCGCTTCGGGAACCCGAAGATGCTCTCGCGCCAGGACGGGATGCTCGCGATCGTGAGGACGCTGCGCGAGGGGCGGATGTTCTACTTCCTGCCCGACATGGACTTCGGGCCTCGCGACGCGATCTTCGTGCCTTTCCTCGGGGTGAGCGCGGCCACGGTGACCGCGATGCCGCGCCTCGCGAAGCTCGCCCGCGCGACCGTGGTGCCGATGGTCACGCGCCAGCACGGCAACCGCTACGAGGTCGTGGTCTACCCCCCCTGGGAGGACTACCCGACCGACGACCTCGAGGCCGACGTCCGGCGCATGAACGCCTTCATCGAGGAACGCGTGAGGGAAATGCCCGAGCAGTACTTCTGGGCGCACAAGCGCTTCAAGACGCGCCCGCCGGGCGAGCCCTCGCCCTACCGCAGGCGCTAGAATCGGGCGATGCGCCTGCGGTTCACGAAGATGCACGGCCAGGGCAACGACTTCGTCGTGCTCGACGGCGTGCGCCAGGCGGTCGCGCTCTCGGCCGGGCAGGTGCGCCGGCTCGCCGACCGCCACTTCGGCGTGGGCTGCGACCAGGTGCTGGTCGTCGAGAAGGCGGCCTCGGCGGACAACGACTTCCGCTACCGCATCTGGAACGCCGACGGCGGCGAGGTGGAGCAGTGCGGCAACGGCGCGCGCTGCTTCGCGCGCTTCGTGCTCGACCAGGGCCTCACGACGCGCACGCGGCTCCGGGTGGAGACCGCGCGCGGCGTCATCCAGCCCGTGGTGGAGCCCTCGGGGCAGGTCACCGTGGACATGGGCCCGCCGCGCTTCGATCCGCGCGAGGTGCCGTTCCTCGCCGCGGGCGACGCCGTGACGCACGCGCTCGAGGTCGCGGGCGAGACGCTCGAGGTGGGCGTGCTCTCCATGGGCAATCCCCATGCGGTGCAGGTCGTGGCCGACGTCGAGCGCGCGCCCGTCACGACCCAGGGCCCGCTCATCGAGAACCACCCCGCGTTCCCGCGACGGGTGAACGCGGGCTACCTGCAGGTGCTCGCGCCCGATCGCGCGAAGCTGCGCGTCTGGGAGCGCGGCGCGGGCGAGACGCTCGCCTGCGGCACGGGGGCGTGCGCCGCCGTGGTCTCGGGCATCCGGCGCGGGCTCCTCGGCCCCGACGTGCGCGTGGCCACGCGCGGCGGCGAGCTCGCGATCCGCTGGCTGGGCGGGGACGCTCCCGTTATGATGACGGGCGACGCCACGCGCGTGTTCGAGGGCGAGATCGAAGTCTGAGGGACCGAGGGGAGAACCCGTTTTGCTGACCGCCGAGCAAGTCGCCGATTTCCTGAGGCAGAACCCGGGGTTCTTCGAGAGCCACGCCGACATCCTGATGAACCTGCAGGTGCCGCACCCCCACGGGGGGCGGGCGGTGTCGATCGGCGAGCGCCAGCTCGTGGCGGTGCGCGAGAAGACCCGGCTGCTGGAGGACAAGCTGCGCGAGCTCATCCAGTTCGGCGAGGAGAACGATGCCGTCGGGGAGAAGGTCCACCGCCTCGCCTGCCGCCTGATGGGCGCGACGAGCCTGGACGCCACGCTCGACACGCTCTACCTCGACCTCCTCGACCACTTCGCCGTCCCCCACGTCGCCGTGCGCCTGTGGGGCGTGGCCGAGGAGAACCCCGAAACCCGCGAGTTCGCCCCGGTCGCCGCCGAGATGCGCCAGTTCGTCGAGCAGATGCCCGCGCCCGTCTGCGGCCACCACGCGGTCTACGAGAGCCAGTCCTGGTTCGGGGAAGCCTCCGCGCACCTGAAATCGTTCGCGCTCGTGGCCCTGCGCCACGACGGCCACGGCTTCGGCGTGGTCGCCCTCGCCTCCGAGGACCCGAAGCGCTTCTATCCCGAGATGGGCACGCTCCACCTGCAGCGCATCGGCGAGCTCCTCAGCCACGCGCTCTGGCGCTTCGTCACCCCGGTCCGTGGGCACGGCGGCTAGCGCCCTCGAGCGCTACCTCGCGCACCTGCGCAACGCCCGCCGGCTCTCGGAGCACACGCTCGCCGCCTACGCCCGCGACGGCCGCCTCCTCGTCGTCCTCGCGGGCGAGCGTCCGCTCGCGAGCCTCGGGAGCGCCGAGATCCGCCGCGCGATCGCCGCGCTCCATGCCCGGGGCCTCGCCCCGCGCTCGCTCGCGCGCGTGCTCTCGAGCTGGCGCGGCTTCCTCGGCTGGCTCGCGCGCCGCCGCGAGATCGCCGCCAACCCCTGCGCGGGCGTGCGCGCGCCGAAGGCCGCGCGGCGGCTGCCCGAGGCGCTTTCCCCCGACGAGGCGGTGCGCCTCGTGGCCCTCGAGGACGGCGACGACGCGGGGCTGCGCGACCGCGCGCTCTTCGAGCTCGCGTACTCCTCGGGACTGCGCGTCTCGGAGCTCACCGGCGCCGACCTCGACGCCCTCGATCGCGCCACCGGCGAGATCCGCGTGCACGGCAAGGGGGGCAAGGCGCGCATCGTGCCGGTCGGCAAGGCCGCCCTCGAGGCGATCGCGAAGTGGCTCCCGGCGCGCGCGCGGCTCGCTCGGCCCGGGGAGCGCGCACTCTTCGTCGGGCGCAGCGGTCGCCGGCTCACGCCGCGCGCGGTGCAGCGGCTCGTGAAGCGCCGCGCCGCGGCCGCGGGGCTCGCGGCCGACGTCCACCCGCACATGCTGCGCCACTCCTTCGCCTCGCACCTGTTGCAGTCCTCCGGGGACCTGCGGGCGGTGCAGGAGATGCTCGGCCACGCGAGCATCGCCTCGACCCAGGTCTACACGCACCTCGACTTCCAGCACCTCGCCAAGGTCTACGACGCGGCGCACCCGCGGGCCCGGCGGCGGAAGTAGCCCTCCCACGCAACCCGATTGCATCTGCGCGGGGTGCGCCCGTGTAGAATGTGGCGCATGAAATCCCCCGGGAACCGCAGGGCCGGCCGCGCCCCCGAGGCCGAGCGACGCATCCGCGCGAGCGGCGAGCGCCTCACGGCGCCACGCGCTGCGGTGCTCGCCGCGCTGATCGGCTCCGGGCGCGCCCTCACCCACCACGAGATCGGGCAGGCGCTGCGCCGCCGGGCCGTCGACCGCGTCACCATCTACCGCGTGCTGGAGTGGCTCACGGCCTCGGGGCTCGCGCACCGCATCGCCGGCGACGACCGCGTCTGGCGCTTCGTCGCGAGCCGCCCGGGCGCCGGGGCCCACGCGCATTTCACCTGCTCCTCCTGCGGCCGGACCATCTGCCTCGACCGGGTGGCGGTGCGCGCGCCCTCGCGGGTGCCGCGCGGCTGGGTGCTGCGCGAGGTGGAAATGAACCTCAAGGGGCTTTGCGCCTCCTGCCACTGAAGGAGCGCGGGGCATGGTCGCGAGCGGGGTCACGCCGGTCACCGTCCTCACCGGGTTCCTCGGCAGCGGGAAGACCACGCTCGCCAACCGGTTGCTCGCCCATCCCGGCTATTCGGACACGGCTTTCATCGTCAACGAGCTGGGCGAGGCGGCGATCGACCATGCGCTGGTGCGCCAGGCCTCGGGCAACGTCGTCGTCCTCGCCGGGGGCTGCGTGTGCTGCCGGGTCGCGGGCGACCTGGTGCAGAGCCTGCGCGAGCTGCACTTCCAGCGCGCCGAGGGCCGCATCCCCGCCTTCCGCCGCGCGATCGTCGAGACCACGGGGCTCGCCGACCCCGCGCCGCTGCTCACCACGCTCATCGAGATGCCGCTCGTGGCGGCGCGCTATTCGCTCGCGGGCGTGGTGACCACGGTCGACGGCGAGCACGGCATGCGCACGCTCGACGAGCACCCGGAGGCGGTCGGCCAGGCGGCGATCGCCGACCGGCTGGTGCTCACGAAGGTCGACCGCGTCCGCGAGGAGGCGCTCGTGGCGCTCGCCGCACGGCTCGCGGCGCTCAACCCGGGTGCGCCGATCCTGCGCGCGGCGCGGGGCGAGGCGGACCCCGCCGCGCTCCTCGACACGGGGCTTTCGCGCGCGGCAGGCGCGGCCCCCGAGGCCCGCGGCTGGCTCGACGCCGGCGCCTGGCGCCATGCCCGCGCCGCGCCGCCCGGGCTCGGTCGCCACGACGCGCGCATCCGCTCCTTCGTCTGGAACGCGTACGAGCCGCTCGAGCGCGGGGCCCTGGAGAACGCGATGGCCACGCTCCTCGATCTCTTCGGGGACCGGATCCTGCGCGTGAAGGGGCTCGTCAACGTCGCGGGCGAGAGCGGCCCCACGGCGATCCACGCCGTCGGGCACACCCTCTACCCGCCCGCCCGGCTCCCGGACTGGCCCGACGCCGACCGCTCCACCCGCATCGTCATCATCGCCCGGGACCTCGAAGAATCGCCGGTCGCCCGGACGCTGGACTCACTCGCCGGCGCGGCCGACCCCCGCCATCGCGCCCCCGCGCCGCCCCCCGTCTCCCGCCCGAGGTGATCCATGGCCACCGCCGAGAAAGACCTGATCCCCGTCACCATCCTCACCGGCTTCCTGGGCAGCGGGAAGACGACGCTGCTCAACCGCATCCTCCACGAGCAGCACGGCGAGCGCATCGCCGTGATCGAGAACGAGTTCGGCGAGACGGGCGTCGACAACGAGATCCTCGTGGAGGACCGCGAGGAGAGCATCGTGGAGATGAACAACGGCTGCCTGTGCTGCACCGTGCGCGGGGACCTGGTGCGCATCCTCGGCGATCTCGGCAGGAAGCGGCGGCAGGGCAAGCTCCGGTTCGACCGCGTGATCATCGAGACGACGGGGCTCGCCAACCCCGGGCCCGTGGCGCAGACCTTCTTCATGGACGAGGAAGTCCACGGCCAGTACCTGCTCGACGCGGTGCTCACCGTGGTGGACGCGAAGCACGCGCAGGAGCAGCTCGACCGGCACGACGAGGCGAGGGCGCAGGTGGGGTTCGCCGACCGCATCCTGCTCTCCAAGACCGACCTCGTCGCCGAGGAGGAGACCGCCGCGCTGATGCAGCGGCTGCGCCGCATGAACCCCCGGGCGCACCAGAAGCGCGTGCATTTCGGCGAGGCGGACCTCGTCGAGATCCTCGACATCCGCGGCTTCAACCTCAACGCCGTCCTCGAGATCGACCCGGCGTTCCTCGCCGAGGGCCATCACCACCACGACGACGACGTGCAGTCCTTCGTGTGGAAGGACCCGCGGCCGCTCGCCATGGAGAAGATCGAGACCTTCCTCTCGCTCATGGCGCAGAACTACGGTCCCGACCTGCTGCGCTACAAGGGCGTGCTGAACATCCAGGGCGAGCCCCGGCGCATGATCTTCCAGGGCGTGCACATGCTGATGGGCGGCTCGCCGGGCAAGCCCTGGGCCGCGGGCGAGGCGCGCGAGAGCACGATGGTGTTCATCGGCCGCAAGCTCCCGCGACGCCTGTTCGAAGAGGGCCTCGCCTATTGCATCGCCTAGCGCCGGCGCCGCGCCCATGCTCGAGATCCGGGACCTGCGCCACGAATACGCGGGCCGGACCGTGCTGCGTGTGCCTTCGTGGGAGATCGCACCGGGCGAATCGGGCCTGGTGCTCGGTCCCTCGGGCAGCGGCAAGAGCACGCTGCTCGCGGCGATCGCGGGCCTGCTCTCCCCCACGGCGGGAAGCGTGCGCGTGGCCGGCCAGGACGTGACGCGGCTCGGCCCCGCCGCCCGCGACCGCTTCCGCGCCCGCCACGTGGGCCTGGTCCTGCAGACGCTGCATCTGGTGGGCGTGCTCACGGTGCGCGACAACCTCCTGCTCGCCCGGCGGCTCGCCGGACTGCCCCCGGACGAAGCAGCGGTCGAGGCCTTGCTCGCGAGCCTGGGTCTCGGGGGATACGGCGGGCGCAGGGCACGCGAGCTCTCCGTCGGGGAGGCCCAGCGCGTGGCCATTGCCCGCGCCGTGGTGAACCGCCCCGGGCTCATCCTCGCCGACGAGCCCACCTCCGCCCTCGACGACGCGAATTGCGAGCGTGCCATCGATCTGCTCGCGGGCCAGGCGGCAGCGTGCGGCGCGAGCCTGGTCGTCGCCACCCACGACCGGCGCATCCGCGGCCGCTTCGCCCGGAGCCTCGCGCTGTGAGCCTCGCACGCCTCGCGTGGGCCTATCTCGCCTCGCGTCCCCTTCTCACGGCCCTGCATGTCGTTCTGCTATCCCTCGGCGTCGCGACCATCGTCTTCCTGCTGCTCGTCACCGCGCAGGCCGAGGAACGACTCGAGCGCGACGCGAAGCCCGTGGACCTCGTGGTCGGCGCCAAGGGCAGCCCGCTTCAGCTCATCCTCTCCTCGGTGTTCCATGCCGACGTCCCCACGGGCAACATTGCGCTCGCCGAGGCCGACACGATCCGGCGCCACCCGATGGTCGCCTCGGCCACGCCACTCGCCCTGGGCGACAGCTTCCGGGGATTCCGGATCGTCGGCACCGACGCCTCCTTCCTCGCGCTCTACTCCGCGCGCTTCGTCCGGGGTGTCGCGTTCTCCGGCGAGATGGAAGCGGTTCTCGGCGCCGAGGTGGCGCGGCGCTCGGGCCTCGAGCCGGGCGCGAAGTTCACGGGCACCCACGGCCTGGCCGCTTCCGCCGGCGGCGCGGGGGCGGGTCACGAGCAGCATCCCTACACGGTCGCCGGCATCCTCGCCCCCACGGGCGGAGTCATCGACCGGCTGGTGCTCACCTCCGTCGAGAGCGTCTGGCATGTCCACGAGGAGCACGGCAGCGGCGGCGAGATCACGGCGCTTCTCGTGCGCTACCGGACTCCGCTCGCGGCGGCGATGATGCCGCGCCAGGTCAACGCGACCACGTCCCTGCAGGCGGCCTCACCCGCCTACGAGACTGCGCGCCTCATGAACCTCGTCGGCGCGGGCGCCGAGACGCTCTCGGCATTCGCCGCGATCCTCATCGCGAGCGCAGCGCTTTCGCTTTTCATCGCGCTGAGCTCCGCGCTCCAGGAGCGGCGCTACGACCTCGCGCTGCTGCGCACGCTCGGCGCGCGGCCCGCGGACCTCTTCGGGCTCGTGGTCGCCGAAGGCGTGACGCTGGTAGTGGCGGGGGTTATACTGGGCCTCGCCCTCGGGCACGGTTCTGTCGAGGCGCTGGGAAGTCTGCTCGCGCGCCTGAACCAGTGGCCCGTCGCGGGGCTCGCCTGGGTGGCCGGGGAAACGTGGCTCGTCCTCGGCGTCCTCGCCGCAGGGTTCGCGACGTGCCTGGTTCCGGCAACCCAGGCCTACCGGCGCGATCCCGCGACCGTGCTCCTGAGGCGATGATCCCGCGCACGGGATCCGGAACGCGACAAGGGATAACGAACATGAATCTGCGCACCTTCGCCGTCGCCGCACTGCTCGCCGCGGCCCCCGCAGCGCTCGCGCTGCAGCCCCAGGAAGGCAAGGGCGGGGCACCGGGCACCCCGGGGTTCTTCATCGGCGCCGACCCGGCGCCCGCGGGCACCGTGCCCTGGCAGCTCCTGCTCCAGGCGAAGACGGTGCAGAAGGCCGACAAGAAGTTCGGCCCGGTCTTCACGCGCGAGATCAAGGAGCTCGACAAGCAGCAGGTCAAGCTCTACGGCTTCATGATGCCGCTCGACCAGGCGAAGCAGCAGAAGCGCTTCCTGCTGGCGGCTTTCCCGCCGCACTGCTCGTTCTGCCTTCCCGGTGGCCCGGAGTCGCTGGTCGAGGTGATCGCCGACAAGGCCATCGAGTTCACCTACGAGCCCATCGTCGTCGCCGGCCGCATGGCGGTGCTCGACGACGACATCGTCTACTACCGGCTCACCCAGGCGAGCGCGGTCAAGCCCTGAGGCCCGCCCGAGGCGCCGAAACCGTGGCCACCCCCGTCGTCGGCAGCAGCTCCGCGAGCGGCGTGCGCGCCGCCGCCGCGCGCGCGGCGGGGCGCACCGGCAGCGAGGAGTTCCACTCGGCGCCGCTGTCCGCGGCCCAGGAAGCCGCGGTGCTCTACGCCGCCGGCCACGCCGATGCCGCCATCCGGGTGCTCAAGTCCGAGATCCGGGAGCCCGCGGGCAAGAAGAACAAGCAGGCCTGGCTCATGCTCTTCGACCTGCACGAGGCCGCGCAGAATCGCGCCGAGTTCGACTCGCTGTCGATGCTCTTCTCGGTCGCCTTCGAGCAATCGCCCCCGGTGTGGGCGGAGAGCGCCGAGGGCGCGGGCGACCCCCGGCGCACGCAGAGCCGCGAGCGCAAGGACTTCTTCGCCCTCAAGCCCTCGGCCTCGGGAGACCTCTCGGGCGAGATCGAGAAGTTCCTCGCCTTCACGGAGACCATGGGCACGGTGCGCCTCGACGTGAGCAAGGTGGGCGCGATCAGCGCCGAGGACGCCACGCTCTTCGTGAACACGCTGCAGCACCTGCGCAAGAAGAAGACGCCGATGTGGTTCAACAACCTCGAGAGCCTCGAGAAGGTGCTGCGCGCGGCCTTCAACGAGAAGGCGACCGAGATCCAGCGCCATTACTGGCTGCTGCTCTTCGAGCTCTACATCCTCGAGGGCAAGATGCAGGAGTTCGAGGAGCTGGGCCTGGAGTACGCGGTCGCCTTCGAGATGTCGCCGCCCAACTGGGAGGTGTACGTGAACCCGGTGTCGGCGGCCGCGGCCAAGACCGCCGGCAAGCCCGCCCCGGTGGCGCAGCGCGCCCTCGAGGGCGCCTTCGAGATGAAGGGCGTGCTCTCCGCGGCGAGCTCCAACCAGATCGGCGAGCTGAACGGCTACGCGGCGGGCCACGGCGAGGTGACCATCGACATGGGCCGGGTGCTTCGGATCGACTTCGCCTACGCCCCGGCTTTCTTCGAGGTGGTGAAGGCGATCCAGCTCGCGGGCAAGCGCGTGATCCTCATGGACCTCAACGAGCTCAACGCGGGCCTGCTGGAGGCCTTCGGCTTCAACCGCCACGCCATCCTCGTGCGCCGCAAGTCCACCTGAAATCGCCATCGGCCGCCGGGGGATTTCCCGGCGACCGCCGCCCCGCTGCCGCGCTATAGCCCTCCCATGACCTCTCCCCTTCCCGAGTTCCACGGCACGACGATCGTCTCGGTGCGCCGGGGCGGCCGCGTCGCGATGGGCGGCGACGGCCAGGTGACGCTCGGCGCGGTCGTCGTGAAGGCGACGGCGCGCAAGGTGCGCCGCCTCTACCAGGACCGCATCCTCGCGGGCTTCGCGGGGGCGACGGCGGACGCCTTCACGCTGTTCGAGCGCTTCGAGGCGAAGCTCGACAAGCACCAGGGCAACCTCCTTCGCTCGGCGGTGGAGCTCGCCAAGGACTGGCGCACCGACCGGATCCTGCGCCGGCTCGAGGCCATGCTCGCCATCGCCGACCGCGACTCGTCGCTGCTCATCACCGGCAACGGCGACGTGCTCGAGCCCGAGGGGGGGCTGCTCGCCATCGGCAGCGGCGGCGCCTACGCGCAGGCCGCGGCCCTCGCCCTGCTCGCGGAAACCGAACTCGCCCCCGCCGACATCGTGGCGAAGTCGCTCGCGATCGCGGGCGAGCTGTGCATCTACACCAACCAGAACCACGTGATCGAGACGCTGTGAGCGCGCGCATCGACTCCGCCGCCTCCGCCACGCCCGCCGGGGACGCGGGCGCCTCGATGATGACGCCGCAGGAGATCGTGCACGAGCTCGACAAGTTCATCGTCGGGCAGGCCGAGGCCAAGCGCGCGGTCGCGATCGCGCTCCGCAACCGCTGGCGCCGCGCGAAGGTCGCCGAGCCCCTGCGCACCGAGATCACGCCCAAGAACATCCTGATGATCGGCCCCACCGGGGTCGGCAAGACCGAGATCGCGCGCCGCCTCGCGCGTCTCGCCCGCGCGCCGTTCATCAAGGTCGAGGCCACGAAGTTCACCGAGGTGGGCTACGTCGGCCGCGACGTCGATTCCATCATCCGCGACCTCGCCGAGGTCGCCGTCAAGGCCACCCGCGAGCAGGAAATGCGCAAGGCGAGGCCGCGCGCCGAGGACGTCGCCGAGGAGCGCGTGCTCGACGCGCTGCTGCCGGGCGTGCCCGCCACCGAGGGCCACGACGCCAATTCCACGCGCCAGCGTTTCCGCAAGATGCTGCGCGAGGGCAAGCTCGACGACAAGGAGATCGAGATCGACCTCGCCCAGGGGCCGGCGAGCATGGAGATCTTCGCGCCCCCGGGCATGGAGGAGCTCACCCAGCAGATCCAGGGCATGTTCCAGAACCTCGGCAACGTCCGGCGCAAGCGCCGCACGCTCGCGATCCGCGAGGCGCTGCGGCTGCTCACCGACGAGGAGGCCGCACGGCTGGTGAACGAGGAGGAGGTCCGCCTGGAGGCCCTGCGCGCGGTCGAGCACAACGGCATCGTCTTCCTCGACGAGATCGACAAGATCACGAGCCGCGGCGAGACCGCGGGGGCCGACGTCTCGCGCCAGGGCGTGCAGCGCGACCTCCTGCCGCTGGTCGAGGGCACCGCGGTCACCACCAAGTACGGGATGGTCCGCACGGACCACGTCCTGTTCATCGCGAGCGGGGCCTTCCACCTCGCCAAGCCCTCGGACCTGATCCCCGAGCTCCAGGGGCGGCTGCCCATCCGCGTGGAGCTCTCGAGCCTGTCGGTCGAGGACTTCGAGCGCATCCTCACCGCGACCGACGCCTGCCTCACGCGCCAGTACCAGGCGCTGCTCGCCACGGAAGGCGTGGAGCTCGCCTTCACGCCGGAGGGCGTGCGGCGCCTCGCCGAGATCGCCTTCGCGGTCAACGAGCGCACGGAGAACATCGGGGCGCGCCGGCTCTACACGGTGATGGAGAAGCTCCTCGAGGAGGTCTCCTTCGACGCAGGCCGCGCCATCGAGCGCCTCACGGTGGACGCCGACTACGTCGACGCGCGCCTCGGCGAGCTCGCCGGCCGCGACGACCTCTCGCGCTTCATCCTCTGAGGCGGCGCGCGCGCCCATCGCATTCGGTAACGCGGGGCAACACGGGCGCAACACGGGCGCGCCGCCCGGCGCCTACAATCGCCCCATGCCCGCCCGAGCCCTCCTCGCCGCCTTGGCCGTTTCGGCCTGCGCCCGCGGCCTCGCCCCCGACGCTTCCGTGAACGCACCCGCCGAGCTCGCCGCCGCCGAGACCGCCTTCGCCGCCCAGTCGGTGCGCGAGGGCATGCGCAGCGCCTTCCTCGCGAACCTCGCCGAGGATTCGCTGATGTTCCGGCCCGGGCCGGTCGACGGCCGCAAGCTCTTCGAGAAGGTGCCGGCCGAGGCGCCTTTCGTCCTCGACTGGCGCCCGGTGCACGTCGAGGTGGCCGCTTCCGGCGAGCTCGGGCTGTCCACGGGACCCTGGACGATCACGAGCAAGGCGGACCCGAAGGCTCCCGCGCGCCACGGCCAGTTCGTCTCCGTGTGGAAGCGCGCGCCTGCCGGGCCCTGGCGGCTCGCCGTCGACCTGGGCATCCGGCACCCCGGCGCGGACCTCGCCACGGCGCCGCTCGGCGCGCGGCAACTGGTTGCGGACCCGTCGGCCACCGCGGCGCCGGGACTTGCCGCCGCAGAGGCTTCCTTCAACGCCGTTTCGCGAGCGCGCGGCGCGCGTGCCGCGTACGCGGAGTTCGCCTCCGAATCCCTGCGGCTGTACCGCGACGGGGCGGGGCCCGCGATCGGGCGCGAGGCCGCCCTCGTCCCCGGCCGCCTCGCGGACGATCGCCTCGAATGGCGGGTGCTGCGTCTCGAAAGCGCACGCTCGGGCGAGTTCGGCTACGCCGTCTCGGCCTATTCGCTGGGCGCCGTTCCGGGGGGCCACGGCCTGCGCGTCTGGCGCTTCGAGGGCGGCGCCTGGCGCATCGCCCTCGACGTCGTCAACCCCCTGCCTCCGGCCTGAGCGCCTCAGGGCTTCGCGGAGGCGTGCAGCCGCGCCACGCGCTCCATCACCTCGAGGATGTTGTCGCAGGTCTTCGCGACGAACTCGAGCTCCTGGCGCGCCTGGCCGCCCGAGCGAAGCCGCGCGACCGCCTGCCCGAGAAAGAGATACTGGTTGTCGGCGAGCACGATCTCGGAGGCGATCTCCGGGGTATTCTGCGGCGCCGCGCGCAGGATCGCCATCGCGAGCTGGTATTCGTTGTCGGCCGCCTTCAGCTCGGCGTCGGCCGGGGCGGCGCGCACGCCCCAGTGGCGGTACAGGTGCAGCTTCGCTATGCGCTGCGAGAGCACCCGCACGTCGCCCGCGGTGCGCACGAGGGAGATGGCCCGCGCCTCGCCCGGCGTCGCGCCGAGCCTCGCCGCCTTCGAGGCCACCCACACGATCTCCTCGCTGCGCTCCGCGAGCTTCTTCGCGTTCTCGAGCGTGGGCTTGCGCAGCGCGAGCGGGCGGTACTCGTCCCAGAGGAGCCCGAGGAGCAGGTAGCTTTCGCGCGCCTCGGGGGAGGAGGCGCCGGCGGCGAGCTGGCGCATCCCCGCCTCGAACTCGCGCACCGCCTCGGCGAGCGCGCGCGGCGAGCGCCCCGCGAGGATGTCGAGGCCGATCTGCGCGTGGAGCTTGGCGATGCGCTCGGCGAGCATCGGCTGGCGGCTCGCGAGATTCGCGCTCGCGCCGGCCGCGGGGCCCGCGCGCGCGGGCAGCGCGGCCGCGAGCAGCGTCGCGAGGAAGCGCCGCCGCCCCCGCCGGCGGGAAGGCGGCGGCTTCACGCCGACGGCGGCCCGAGCGCGAACCCGGCGATCACGCGATCGGCCGCGAGGCGCCGCAGGAGCCCGCCCAGGAGGTCGTCGGCGCACCCGCGCGCGGCCTCTTCCAGCGTCGCGCCGCGCGCGAAGCCCGCGAGCAGACTCCACTCGTCGGCAGCCGCCGCGCGAAGACGAACCGCGTAGTCCTCCCGGTGGACGAGCACGCGCTCGCCCCACTCGGAGCGCGCCGGGATCCCGTCGCGCCCCGGCTGGTTCGCCTCCCAGATCGCGAGGACCGGATGCGGCGATTGCACGAGGCGGACGGCCGGATGCAGGTGGAAGCGGATCTCGCCGTGGCGGGCGGCGGGAACGGCCGCGAGGGCCGCGAAGTCGAGGCTCCCGCCGTCGGCGGCGTGGAAGCACTCGTGCCAGGCCCACTCGAGGCGCGCCACGTCGGCGAGGCAGGCGACCTCGCGGCCATGGGGATAGGCCGCGAGGAATTGCGCGAACCCGTCCCCGAAGCGATGAAGGTCCCCGCTCGCCGAGGGGTGCGCGCGGGCGTAGCGCGCCGCCGCCTCGGTGAAGAACGCGGCGCCCACGAGGCGCTCGACCACGGGGTAGGCGGCGGCGAGCGCCGCGCGCAGGGTCCCGGCGACGTTGCGGCGATAGGCCTCGAGGCGCTCGGCCGGTGAAACCCGGCCGGCGCGCACGCGGCCGGCGATCGCTTCCGTCTGGCCGTCGAGGATCGCGGCGAGGAAGTCGCTCTGCAGGCGGGCGAGCGGGCTCATCGGCTCAGTCTCCGGCCGTGCCGGTCCGGCGCCGTTGCGCGCGGGCCGCGAGGCGGGCCTCGGCCGATGCCGCCTCCGCGAGGAGCACGTCGAGCTCCGGGATGTTCGTGTCCCACTCGACGAGCGTGGGCCGGGGCCCGAACCGCGCGAGGGCCTCGTCGTAAAGGTCCCAGACCTCGGCGGAAACGCGCGCCCCGTGGGTGTCGATCAGCAGGCCGCCGACCGCCTCGAACCCGGCGAGGTGGATCTCGGCGACCGAGGCCGGTTCGATCGCCGCGAGGTAGCGCCGGGGGTCGAAGCCGTGGTTCGCGGCGCTCACCCAGACGTTGTTCACGTCGAGCAGCACGCCGCAGCCGGAGCGGCGCACGACCTCGGCCACGAACTCCCATTCGCAGAGGACCGAGTCCGCGAACTCCAGGTAGGAGGACACGTTCTCGACCAGGATCGGGCGGCCGAGGCGCTCCTGGACCGCCTGCACCCGCGCGACGACCCGCGCCACCGCCTCCGGAGTGAAGGCGAGCGGCAACAGGTCGTTCGCATGGCGCCCGAGCGCCGAGGACCAGGCGAGGTGCTCGGAGACGAGCGCGGGCTCGAAACGCCGGGCGAGAGCCTCGAGACGCGCGAGGTGCGTTTCGTCGAGGGGATCGGCGCCGCCCAGCGAGAGTCCCACCCCGTGCAGGCTCAGGGCGTAGTCGGCGCGCAGCCGCTCGAGCCAGGCGAGCGGCTGCCCGCCCTCGCCGAAGTAGTTCTCGCTGTGGACCTCGAGGAACGCGAGCGGCGGGCGGCGGCGGGCGATCTCGGCGTAGTGGGGCGCGCGCAGGCCGATCCCCGCACGGGTCGCGTCGAGGGACTGTGCGAGCATGCCGGCCGCCGCCTGCGGTGCCGGGGCGTTCGCGGGCCGGGCTATTTCGAGGCCTTGCCCGGGCGAGTCCTGCCGCCGAGCTTCTCGCAGCTGCCCTTGGCCACGTACTTCCACTCGTCCGGGGCGTTGTCCTTCTTCGCCTTGCCGGCGCAGGTGTGGCTCGCGGTGCCGCAGTCGTTCTGGCCCGCCTTGGCGATGCCGTAGCACTTCTCCTTGTCGGGGCCCTGGGCCTGGGCGCCCTGGGCGAGCCCGAAGGCGATCACGCCGGCCACCGCCGAGTGCAGAACGGCTTTCTTCCCTTTCATGCGAGTCTCCTCCTGTCCACGGATTGTCCGGCCCTCGCCCCGCGGGGCTCAGGCGCCGCCTTCGCGAAAACGCCCCGCGACCTTTCGCAGGAACGCGAGCTGCTCGCCGAAGTTGCGGCAGGCGAGGCAGCGCGAGAGATGGAGGTCGAGCGCGGCGCTCTCCTGCCCCGACAGCGCGCGGTCCAGGGCGAGCGAGAGCAGCCGTGCCGCCTCGCGGCAGTCCACACTAGCGTCCATCGCCGCCCCCCTTTCCGAACCAGTTTCCCTCCAGGCACTGCCGCAGGCCGAGGCGCGCGCGGTGCAGGATCACCCAGCAGTTGGACGGCGTGATGCGCTCGTCCTTACAGATGGTCTCGGTATCCTCCCCGAGGACCTCGCGCTTGAAGAAGATGCGCCCTCCCGCCGGGGGAAGCCGGTCGAGGCACTTCTCGAAGGCTTCCCAGAAGCGGCGCTGCTCGAGCGCCGCCTCCGGATCTGCCCAGGCCCGCGGGGCGACGCGCCAGTGGCCCTCGTCGGTGAAGAGCTGGTCGAGCCAGCCTTCCTCGCCCCCCTCATCGGCGAAATCCGTCGACTCGAAGCGGGAGCGCTCCGCGACGGCGCGCCGCTGCAGGTCGGTCACCTTGAAACGCAGGATCGAGGTGAGCCAGGTCCGCAGCGAGGACTTTCCCTCGAAGCTCGCGAGGCTCTCCAGGGCGGCGACCAGGGCTTCCTGCACCGCCTCCTCGGCCGCCTGCGCGTCGCGCAGCTGTGCGAGGGCGTAGCGCAGGAGGTAAGGCCGGTGGGATTCGATCTCCGCGAAACGCGGGTCGGTCATGGCGCTCGGGGAGGGGGTTCGGGGTGCCGGCAGTTTAGCATTCCGCCCCCTCGCGGCGGGGCTTGAAAGGCCCGGCCGGCGACCCTACGTCAAGGGCCATGGGGAGCCGCAGCCCGGCCCCCCGATCAGGCAACCCCGGCCGGGCCGGGGCCCCGTGGACCATGACCCTGTGGAGGAAAGGATGAACCCGATGATGCGCTACGAACCCCTGGTGGGCCGCCTGGACGGCCTGTTCAACGACTTCTTCCGCCCCGCGCTGGTGTTCGAGGGCGCCTCCGAGCCCGCGCCCATCCGCGTCGACGTGCGCGAGACGCCCGAGGGCTACACCGTGAACGCCGAGCTCGCCGGCGTGAAGAAGGAGGACATCCAGATCGAGATCGACGGCAACGAGGTGCAGATCGCCGCCGAGGTGAAGCGCGAGAAGGACGTGCGCGACAACGAGAAGTGGCTGCGCTCCGAGCGCTTCTACGGCAAGACCGCCCGGCGCTTCGCGCTGCCCCAGGAGATCGACGAGTCGCAGGCGGTCGCGAAGTTCTCCGACGGCGTGCTCGAGCTCACGCTTCCCAAGAAGGCGGCGGCCGCCGGGCGCAAGATCGCCGTCCTGTAAAGCCACGGCTGGCAAGCGGCAGGCTCCCGGGACGGCCCGCCGGGGAGGGGACTCCTCCCCGGCGGGCCATTTTGTTTTCCCGGCCGGAACCCTAGAATAGCGGCCTTCCCCTCCCCGCCCTCCCCCTCCATGCCCCCGAAGCTGTCCTCCTCGCAGAAGGCCGACGTCCTGATCGAGGCGCTGCCCTACATCCGCCGTTTCTACGACAAGACCATCGTCATCAAGTACGGCGGCAACGCGATGACCGACATCGCGCTGCAGGAGGATTTCGCCGAGGACGTGGTGCTGCTCAAGCTGATCGGGATGAACCCCGTGGTCGTGCACGGCGCGGGCCCCCAGATCGGGGCACTCCTGCAGAAGCTCGGCAAGCAGAGCGAGTTCATCCAGGGCATGCGCGTCACGGACGAGGAGACGCTCGACGTCGTCGAGATGGTGCTCGGCGGCCTCATCAACCAGGAGATCGTCACCCTCATCAACAAGGCGGGCGGGCGCGCCGTGGGCCTCACGGGCAAGGACGGGCACTTCATCCACGCGCGCAAGCTCAAGGTCGCGAGCAAGGACGACAAGCGCAAGAAGATCGACGTGGGCCTGGTGGGCGAGGTGGTGCGCATCGACCCGGAGATCATCCAGCTGCTCGACCAGCGCGACTTCATCCCCGTGATCGCCCCCATCGGCGCGGACGAGCAGGGAACGGCCTACAACATCAACGCCGACGTCGCGGCCGGCAAGCTCGCCGTCACCCTGCAGGCCGAGAAGCTGATCCTGCTCACCAACACGACGGGCGTCCTCGACCGCGACGGCAAGGTCGTCACGGGGCTCACCGCGCAGAAGGTGCACGAGATGATCGAGGAGGGCACGATCTCCGGCGGGATGCTCCCCAAGGTGGACTGCGCCCTCGACGCGGTGAAGAACGGCGTGAAGACCGCGCACATCATCGACGGGAGAGTCTCCCACGCGCTGCTGCTGGAAGTGCTCACCAGCGAGGGCGTGGGCACGCTGATCCGCGGCGCCTCGGCGAACCGCGGCGCCAACGGCCGCTAGCTCAGAGCCAGCGCCGCCCGATCCCGGCCCAGCCGACGACGAGGCGCGCGTAGCCGTAGGCGATCCAGCCCGCGACCCGCGCCGTCCACGGCCGGTGCTTCCAGAGCATCCGGCGCACCGGGCGGGCGCCCAGGCGGATCTCGAGCTCGATCGCCTCGCGCAGCTCCCGCGCGAAGGTCTCGTCGTGGACCACCACGTTCGCCTCCCGCGACAGCCACAGGCTGAAGGGGTCGAGGTTCGAGGAGCCCACGCTCGCCCAGCGGTCGTCGGCGACCACGGCCTTGGCGTGCAGCTCGCTCGCCTCGTACTCGTAGATCTCGATGCCGTGGTCGAGGAGCGCCGGGTAGAGCACGCGGCTCGCCTGCTGGAAGAAGCGGTGGTCCGACCAGCCCTGCAGGAGGAGGGCGACGCGCACGCCGCGCCCGGCCGCCTCGATCAGCGCGTGGCGAACGCGCCATCCCGGCAGGAAATAGGCGCTCGCGATCACGAGCTCCCGGCGCGCGCCGCGGATGCCCTCGAGGAACATGGCCTCGATGTCGTGGCGGTGGCGCAGGTTGTCGCGCCAGACGAACTCCGCGCTCGTCGCGCCCGCGGGCTCGGGGTTCACCGCGAGGGGCTCGAAATCGGCGCGGCGCACCTTGCGCGTGAGCGTGGCCACCAGCCACCACAGCCGGTGCACCACCGGGTAGATCCGGCCGACGAGCGGGCCCTCGATGCGCACGCAGAAGTCGAGGCGCCCCCGCGGGGCCGAGGCCACGCGGTCGTCGACGATGTTGATCCCGCCGACGAAGCCCACGCGGCCGTCGATCAGCACGATCTTGCGGTGCAGGCGCCGCAGGCGCGTGCGCCGCACGCGGGGAAAGCGCCACTCGGGGCGGAACACCTGCACCAGGATGCCCTCGCGCCGCAGGTCCTCGAGGAACGGCGCCGGGAGCAGGCGCGAGCCGAAGCCGTCGAGCATCATGCGCACCGACACGCCGCGCGCAGCCGCGCGCTTGAGCGCGGCGGCGATGCGCCGCCCCGTCTCGTCGTCCTCGTAGATGTAGGTCTCCAGGCGCACGTCCGCGCGCGCCGCGTCGATCGCCGCCTCGAGCGCCGGGAAGTACTCGGCGCCGCTACGCAGCAGCGTGAGGCGATTGCCGGGGACGGGGTCCATCGCCGCGCGCCGCCTTCGCCGCCTACCTCATGAGCGTGGCCGAGAGGGCGACATGGTCGGAGAGCTTCGCCCAGGGCGCGCCCGTGAGGCGCTCGACGGCGCCCACGCGCAATCCGCGCACGTAGATGCGGTCGAGCGAGAGCAGGGGCAGTCGCGCCGGATAGCTGCGGGCGGGGCCGCCCTCGGCGCGCTCGAACACCTCCACGAGCCCGAGCTCGCGGTGCAGCACTTCGCTCGCGCGCCGCTGCCAGTCGTTGAAGTCCCCCGCCACGACGAGCGGCTCGTCGCCGGGGACCGCCTCCCGGATGCGATCGATCAGCCACTCGATCTGGAAGCGCCGGCTCCTCGCCCAGAGGCCGAGGTGCACGTTGATGCAGTGCAGGCGCTCGCGCCAGCCCGGGACCGCCAGCTCGCAGTGCAGGAGCCCGCGGCTCTCGAGGACGTGGTGCGAGATGTCGAGGTTCTCCGAGACCACGATGGGGTGGCGGCTCACCACCGCGTTGCCGTGGTGCCCGTGCTGATGGACCGCGTTCATGCCGTAGACGGAGTGCGCGCCCTCGTGGGAGAGGAACTCGTGCTGCCCGACCTCGGGCCAGCTCACGTGGCGGCGCGCGTGCCGGTGGTGCTGGCCCACCACCTCCTGCAGGAACACGACGTCGGCCGACAGCGCCGCGAGGCGGTCGCGGATCTCGTGCAGGACCAGTCGCCGGTTGAACTGCGAGAAGCCCTTGTGGATGTTGTAGGTGACGACGGTGAGCGCGTGCTTCCTGGTCATCGTCAGGCGGACCTTTCCGGAAGCATCAGTATCGCCCGCCGGTTGCTCCAGGAGAAGACCTTCGCCGCGGCCTCGCGCCAGGGCAACCACTGGCTCGCCAGGTGCTCGCGCGCGGCGAGCCGCACCGGCAGGGGCGCGGGGACGCTCAGCCCGAAGACGTGCTCGGTGTTGTGGGTCACGCCGGGGGCGTAGCGATGGCGCCACACGGCGTAGATCTCGTAGACGTTCTGCACGCCCCATTCGGCCAGCTCGTAGCGCGTGGCGTCCAGCCCCGTCTCCTCGCCGACCTCCCGGATCGCGGTCTCGCGCAGCGTCTCGCCTTCGTGGACGCTGCCGGTGACCGATTGCCAGAATCCCGGATGGTCGGCGCGCTCGAGGAGCAGCACCTCGAGCGCGGGCGTGTGGATCACCACGAGCGTGGAGACGGGGAGCTTGGGCGCGGGGGCGCTCACGCGCGCATCCGCGCCGCCACCTCGTCGCGGCCGCTGAACCACGCGTGGGGCATGTCCCGGGTCCGGTGCGCCGCCGCCGGCCGCCCTTCCCGGTCCACGGCGATGAAGCCCACGTCGGCGTCGAAATCGCGCCCGAGCGCCGCGAGCACCTCGTCGAGGGCCGCGGGCAGCGCGGCGCCGCGCTCCACGCGCTCGGCGATCGCGCGGGTCGCGAGCGAGCGCAGCACGAATTCCCCCGTCCCGGTCGCGGAGGCCGCGACCGCCTCCGAGGCGTAGTTGCCCGCGCCCGGCACGGGCGAGTCGCCCACCCGGCCCACGAGCTTGAGCGTGACCCCGCCCGTCGAGGTCGCCGCGGCGAGGACGCCCTCGGCGTCCACCGCCGCCGCGCCCACGGTGCCGCCCGCGTACTCGGGATGCTCCTTGAGGAAGCGGCGCATGCGCAGCGCGTGCTTGCCGAGGACCTCGTCGACGTGGTTGCGCTTGTCGAGCCAGTCGGCGCGCCGCTCGGGAGTCACGGGATCGTAGTCCGCGAAGCCCATCACCCGCGCGAAGCGCTGGGCGCCGTCGCCGGTGAGCATCACGTGGTCGGTCTCCTCCATCACCTTGCGCGCGACGAGGACGGGGTTGCGCACGCGCTGAAGGCCCGAGACGGCCCCCACGCGCGCCTCGCGGCTGACCATCACGCAGGCGTCGAGCTCGCAGAAGCCGTCGAAGTTGAGCACCGCGCCCGTGCCCGCGTTGAAGATCGGATTGTCCTCGAGGGCGACGACGGTCGCGCACACGGCCTCGAGGGCGCCGCCGCCCGCGAGGAGGACCGAGCGGCCGGCGCGCGCGGCGGCCTTCATGCCGGCGAGGGCGTCCTCGTCCGAGCCGGGGCGCCAGCGGCCCGCACCCCCGTGTGCGATGAGCGCGATGGGCATCGGGGGCCTCAGGTCGCCGGGGCGTTGCGCAGCTTGATGTGCAGGTCGCGCAGCTGGCGCTCCGTGACGCGGCTGGGCGTCTCGACCATGAGGTCCTGGCCGCGCTGCGTCTTCGGGAAGGCGATCACGTCGCGGATCTGCTCCACGCCCGCCATGAGCGCCACCATCCGGTCGAAGCCGAAGGCGATGCCGCCGTGGGGCGGCGCGCCGTAGGAGAGCGCGTCGAGGAGGAACCCGAACTTGGCGCGCGCGTCCTCCTCGGAGATGCCGAGCGTGCGGAACTGGCGCGCCTGCACCTCGGCGCGGTGGATGCGGACCGACCCCCCGCCGATCTCCCAGCCGTTCAGGGCGATGTCGTAGGCCTTCGCGAGCACCCGGCCGGGTTCGGTCTCCATGAGCTCGACGTGCTCGTCCTTCGGGCTCGTGAACGGATGGTGCGCGGCGAGCCAGCGCCGGCCCTCCTCGTCGTACTCGTAGGCGGGGAAATCGAGCACCCAGCACGGGCGCCAGCCCGGCTCGGCGTGCCCCTTCTCGTGCCCGATCTTCACGCGCAACGCCCCCATCGCGTCGTTGACCACCTTGCGGCGGTCCGCGCCGAAGAAGATCACGTCGCCGTCGCGCGCGCCCGTGCGCTCGAGGATCGCCGCGAGCTCGGCGGGCTTGAAGAACTTCACGATCGGCGACTGCAGGCCCTCCTCGTTGGGCTTCGTGCGGTCGTTCACGCGGATGTAGGCGAGGCCCTTGGCGCCGTAGATCGCCACGAAGGGCGCCAGGTCGTCGAGCTCCTTCCTCGTGAACGCGGCGCCGCCCCCGGGAACGCGCAGGGCCGCGACGCGGCCGTCGGGAAGGTCCGCGGCCTGCCGGAAGACCTTGAAGTCCACGCCCTTCATGAGGTCGGTGAGCTCCGTGAGCTCGAGCTTCACGCGCAGGTCCGGCTTGTCGCTGCCGTACTTCGCCATCGCCTCGGCGTAGCTCAGGCGCGGGAACGCGGGCAGCTCCACCGCGAGCACGCTGCGGAAGACGTGGCGGACGAGCCCCTCCATGAGGTCCTGGATCTCGCGCTCGGCGAGGAAGGAAGTCTCGATGTCGATCTGCGTGAACTCGGGCTGCCGGTCCGCGCGCAGGTCCTCGTCGCGGAAGCACTTGACGATCTGGTAGTAGCGGTCGTAGCCCGCGATCATGAGCAGCTGCTTGAAGAGCTGGGGCGACTGCGGCAGGGCGTAGAACTGGCCATCGTGGATGCGCGAGGGCACGAGGAACTCGCGCGCGCCCTCGGGCGTGGACTTGTAGAGCACCGGCGTCTCGACGTCGATGAATCCGTTCCCGTCGAGGTACTCGCGCACCGCCCTCGCGGTGCGGTGGCGCAGCTTGAGCGCCTTGTGCATCGGCTCGCGGCGCAGGTCGAGGTAGCGGTACTTGAGGCGCACCTCCTCGGAGAGGTTCTCGTCGTCCATCATGAAGGGCGGCGTCGCGGCGGGATTGAGGATCTCCATCTCGTGGGCGAGCACCTCGACCGCCCCGCTGGCGAGGTTCGGGTTGACCGTCCCCTCCGGGCGCGGCCGCACGAGGCCGGTCACGCGCAGCACGAACTCGTTGCGCACGCGGTCGGCGATCGCGAAGGTCTCCCCCCGGTCGGGGTCGCAGACCACCTGAACCAGGCCCTCGCGGTCGCGGAGGTCGATGAAGATGACGCCGCCGTGGTCGCGGCGGCGGTGGGCCCAGCCGAAGAGCGTGACGCTCTGGCCGAGGTAGCGCGTGTCGATGAATCCGCAGTAGTTGGTTCTCATGGTCTTTCGTGCAGGTCTTGCCGCCTGCCCGGCCTGGGCCGGGATCCGCTTTCGGTCGGCGGGGCCCGGCTCTCGCCGGGGCGACGGGGGTTGGTTCCGGTGGCTTGCGGCGCCGCCGTCTACGTTCTCGACGGCGGCGCCGGATTGAGGTCGGTCCCGGAGTTGCCGCTCTCGGGCCGGGGCGGGCGTCGCGCGGGTTCGGCCACGCCCATGGAGATGATGTACTTGAGCGCGTCGTCCACGCTCATGTCGAGCTCGATCGTCTCGCCCCGCGGCACGATGAGGAAGAACCCCGCGGTGATGTTGGGCGTGGTGGGCACGAAGACCGCGATCTGGTCGCGCCCGAGGTGGTCGGTCACCTCGTGCACCGGGTTTCCGGTGACGAGCGCGACGGTCCACGCGCCGGGGTGGGGATAGCGCACCAGCACCGCGCGGCGGAAGGCCTTGCCCTCGGGGGAGAAGAGCGTGTCGCTGATCTGCTTCACGCCCCCGTAGATCGAGCGCACGATCGGGATGCGCCCGAGGGCGGAATCCCACAGGCCGAGGAGCCGGCGGCCGAAGAAGTTCGCGGCGAGCGCGCCCGTGGCGAGCAGGATGACCGCCGTGAGGATCACGCCCAGGCCCGGCACGTGGAATCCGAAGACCGCTTCGCTGCGGAAGCGCTCGGGGACGAGCAGCAGCGTCTGGTCCATCAGGTCGACCAGCAGCTTCAGCACCCAGATCGTGATGCCGAGCGGGATCCAGACGAGGAGCCCTGCGACGAGGTAGCGCCTCAGCGTGGCCATCGGCGACTCACCGGCCCGCAGGGCGCGAGCGTCCGGGGGGCATTGCCGGCGCTAGCGGCACGTGGGGCAGCCGCCGGAGCCGCAGGCGTGTCCCGAGGCTTCCTTCGCCGGCTCGGCCTTCGCTTCGCCCGCGGCGCCCTCGGCCTTCGCCGAGGGTTTCGCCGACGAACCCTTGAAGTCGGTCGCGTACCAGCCGCTGCCCTTCAGCTGGAATCCGGCGGCCGTCACCATCTTGGCGAAGGTCTCCTGCCCGCATTGCGTGCAGCGCGTGAGCGGCGCATCGCTCAGCTTCTGGAGCACCTCCTTCTGGTGGCCGCAGCTCGTGCAGCGGTATTCGTAGATCGGCATGGTGGCCTCGATCCGGGGAAAATTTGCATTTTAACACAAGCACTTGGCGCATTGTGCCCTGCGCCAGGCGGAAGCGGGGACCAGGCGGCATCGCCGCGGCGCACGCCCCCCCACGGCCTCCGCACCCCTGGGGGAATGCCGGTCAGCCGCGGCCCTCGAGGGCGGCGATGCGCGCCTCGATCGGCGGATGGCTCGAGAAAAGCGCCATGAACCCCGGCTTGTCGGAGATGCCCGAGGACTGGAAGGCCTTGGGCAGGTCGCCCGGCTCGAGGCCGCCCAGGCGCCGCAGCGCCGCGATCATCGGGCGGGGCGTGCCCATGTAACCCGAGGCGCCCGCGTCCGCCCGGAACTCCCGCTGCCGGGAGAACCACATGACGATGATCGAGGCGAGGATGCCGAAGACGATCTCGCAGACGACGACCGTCACGTAGTAGCCGGGGCCGACGCCGCGCTCGGTCCGGAACACCGCGCGATCGACGACGTAGCCCACGACCCGCGCGAAGAAGATGACGAAGGTGTTCACCACCCCCTGGATCAGCGTGAGCGTGACCATGTCGCCGTTGGCGACGTGGGCCACCTCGTGGGCGAGCACCGCCTCCACCTCCTCCTTGGTCATCGAGCGCAGCAGCCCCGTGGACACGGCCACGAGGGAGGAGTCGCGGAAGGCGCCCGTGGCGAAGGCGTTGGGCTCGCCCTCGTAGATGGCGACCTCGGGCATGCCCACCCCCGCCTTCTCGGCCAGGCGGCGCACCGTGCCCACGAGCCACTGCTCGTCCGCACTTTGCGGCGTGTCGATCACGTGGGCCCCCGTGGACCACTTCGCCATCGGCTTGGACATCAGCAGCGAGACGAAGGAGCCCGTGAAGCCCACGACCAGCGCGAACCCGAGGAGCATGCCGAGGTTGAGCCCCTCGGCGGTGAGGAAGCGGTTCACGCCGAGGACGGACAGCGTGATGGACAGGACCACCATCACGGCCAGGTTGGTGACGAGGAACAGGACGATTCTCTTCATGGGGGGATTCGGGCCGCGCGCGGAAGGGGTGGAATGATTCTACCCGCCCGGGCGGGCGCGCTCAGAACGGGATGTCGTCCTCGAAATCGTCGAACTTCGAGCCCGCGGCCTTGGGCGCGGCCTTGCCGCCGCCTTCGCGCGGGGCGGGCGCCGCCTCGCGGTCGCGATCGCCGCCGCCGCCCATGCCCTGCCGCGAGCCGAGCATCTGCATCGCGTTCGCGACGATCTCCGTGGTGTACTTGTCCTGCCCGTCCTTGTCCTGCCACTTGCGCGTCTGCAGCCGCCCCTCGACGTAGACCTGGCTGCCCTTCTTCAGGTACTCGCCCGCGATCTCGGCGAGCTTGCCGAAGAACGCCACGCGGTGCCACTCGGTCTTCTCCTGCTTCTCGCCGTTCTTGTCCTTCCACGCTTCCGTGGTCGCGATGGAGACGTTGGTGACCGCGCCCCCGTCGGGCATGTAGCGGGTTTCCGGGTCGCGCCCGAGGTTGCCGATCAGGATGACTTTGTTCACCGATGCCATGGAGTTTCTCCTTGAAGTTCAGGTCCGGGAGGCCGGCGAGCCGCCGGTCTGCGCGATGGGGGCGCCCCCCTCGTCGGGCTCGTCGTACGAGGCGTCCATCCTGCCCATGCCCCACGCCGCCGCGAGCCAGGCGGCGGTGGCGAGCGCGCAGCCGACGAGCACCGCGGCGAAGCCCAGGTGCTCGGCGACGGCGCCGCCCGCCGCGCCACCCACGAAGGTGCCGAGGAACTGCACGCTCGAATAGACCCCCGAGGCCGAGCCCTTGGCCGCGGCCGGCGCCGCGCGCGAGACGAACGCGGGAAGCTTCGCTTCGAGAACGTTGAAGCCCGCGAAGAAGATGACCATCGCGGCGACGATCACCGCGAGGTGGCCCAGGCCCGCGGCGAGGAGCAGCACTCCGAGCCCGACGGCGGCGACCGAGCCGAGGAAGAGCGAGCGCTCGCTGAGCCGGCCGCGCCCGAGGATCGCGGGCAGCACGATCACGAAGCCCGCGCCGACCACGCCCAGGTAGAACCACCAGTGGTCCACGGCCGGCAGCCCCGCCGCGACGAGCGCCACCGGGACGACCACGAAGAGCGCCATGAGCACGGCGTGGAGGACGAAGATCCCGACGTTGAGCCGCAGGAGCTCGGGGTCGCGCAGCACCGCGTTCCAGTCCACGGGCTCGCGCGCCTTCGCGGGGGCCTCGGGGACGACCCAGGCGACGACCGCGCAGGCGGCGAGCGCGAGCGCGCCGGTGAGCGCGAAGATCCCCGCCACGCCGATCGCGTGGCGCAGGAACGGGGCGAGGACGAACGAGAGGGCGAAGGCCACGCCGATGGTCGAGCCGATGATCGCCATCGCCTTCGTGCGCTGGCTCGGGCGCGTGAGGTCCGAGGCCATGGCGATCACGACGCCGGAGATCGCTCCGGTGCCCTGGAGGATGCGCCCGGCGATCACCCAGAAGGGGGACTCCGAGGCCGCGCACAGGAAGCTGCCGGCCGCGAACAGGGCGAGCCCGAAATACAGCACGGGCTTGCGGCCGTGCCGGTCGGAAAGCCACCCGAAGGGCACCTGGAGGAGCGCCTGCGTGAGGCCGTAGGCGCCCAGCGCGATCCCCACCAGGGCGAGGTCCCACCCGGGACGCCCCTGCGCGTGCAGGGCGAAGATCGGCAGGATGATGAACATCCCGAACAGGCGCAGCCCGAAGATCGAGGCGAGCGAAAGGCTCGCTCGCAGCTCGCGGGGATTCATGCGCGCCGAAGGACTCGCCACGGGGGGGATTCGAGAGGGAAAGGAGGCTGAGGTATATTAGCAGATTCACTTTTTTCGCCGGGCCCGGAGGCGGCAACGCCCCCGCACCGGCCCGACCGCCCCCAGGGATGGAAACGATCCGAATCCGCGGCGCCCGCACGCACAACCTGCGCAACGTCACCCTCGACATTCCGCGCAACCGCCTGGTGGTGATCACGGGGCTGTCGGGCTCCGGCAAGTCCTCGCTCGCCTTCGACACCCTCTATGCCGAGGGCCAGCGCCGCTACGTCGAGTCGCTCTCGGCCTACGCGCGCCAGTTCCTCCAGCTCATGGAGAAGCCCGACGTGGACCTGATCGAGGGCCTGTCGCCCGCGATCTCCATCGAGCAGAAGGCGACCTCGCACAACCCGCGCTCGACCGTGGGCACGGTCACCGAGATCCACGACTACCTGCGGCTGCTCTTCGCGCGGGTGGGCGACCCGCATTGCCCCGAGCACGGCGTCGCCCTCGCCGCGCAGAGCGTGGCGCAGATGGTCGACCACGTGCTGGCGCTGCCCGAGGGCGCGCGCGTGATGGTGCTCGCCCCCCTCGTCGTCGGGCGCAAGGGCGAGCAGGCCGACCTCATCGAGGAGCTGCGCGCGCAGGGGTTCGTGCGGCTGCGCATCGACGGCGAGGTGCACGAGATCGACCGGCTGCCGCGCCTCGACCGCAACCGCAAGCACACGATCGAGATCGTGATCGACCGCCTGAAGGTGGAGAGGCCCGCGGGAGCGGGCGAGGGCGCGCGCCAGCGCCTCGCGGAGTCCTTCGAGACAGCGCTGCGCCATGCCGACGGCCGGGCCCTCGCGGTCGAGATGGACGGCGGCGCCGAGCACCTCTTCTCCTCGAAGTTCGCCTGCCCGATCTGCAGCTTCTCGATTCCCGAGCTCGAGCCCCGGCTCTTCTCGTTCAACAACCCGATGGGGGCCTGCCCGCGCTGCGACGGGCTGGGCGAGATCACCTTCTTCGACCCGCGGCGCGTGGTCGCCTTTCCGCACCTGTCGCTCGCCGGGGGCGCCATCCGCGGCTGGGACCGCCGCAACCAGTTCTACTTCTCGATGCTCGCCTGCCTCGCGCAGCACTACCGCTTCGACGTGGACGCGCCCTTCGAGTCGCTGCCCGAGCGCGCCCAGGAGGTGGTGCTCCGGGGATCGGGCGAGGAGTCGATCGCGTTCCGCTACCCCGGCGAGAAGGGCCGCTCGTCGGTGAAGGAGCATCCCTTCGAGGGGATCCTGCCCAACCTCGAGCGGCGCTATCGCGAGACCGACTCGGTCGCCGTCAAGGAGGAGCTCGCCAAGTACCTCAACACCCGCGCCTGCCCGGAGTGCGGGGGCACGCGCCTGCGCGTCGAGGCGCGCAACGTCCTCGTCGCGGGGCGCAACATCCACCAGATCTCCGCGATGCCCCTCAAGGAGGCGCAGCCCTTCTTCGAGATGCTCGAGCTGCCGGGTGCCAAGCGCGCCATCGCCGGGAAGATCGTGCGCGAGATCGCCAACCGGGTGCAGTTCCTGAACAACGTGGGGCTCGACTACCTCTCGCTCACCCGCTCGGCCGACACGCTCTCCGGGGGCGAGGCGCAGCGCATCCGGCTCGCGAGCCAGATCGGCTCGGGCCTCACGGGCGTGATGTACGTCCTCGACGAGCCCTCGATCGGGCTGCACCAGCGCGACAACGCCCGCCTCATCGAGACGCTCAAGCGCCTGCGCGACCTCGGCAACTCGGTGATCGTCGTCGAGCACGACGAGGAGGCGATCGAGGCCGCCGACCACGTGATCGACATCGGCCCCGGCGCGGGCGTGCACGGCGGGGAGATCGTCGCCCAGGGCACTCCCGAGGACATCCGGCGCCACCCCGGCTCGCTCACCGGGCAGTACCTCTCCGGGAGGAAGAGCATCGCCGTGCCGGCGCGCCGGCGCCGTCCCGACCCGCGCCGCAAGCTGCGGATCGCCGGCGCGCGCGGCAACAACCTCAAGGACGTCACCGTGGAGCTGCCCGTAGGGCTCTTCGTGTGCGTCACCGGGGTTTCCGGCTCGGGCAAGTCCACGCTGATCAACGACACGCTCTACAACGCGCTCGCCCACCACCTCTACGGCTCGGCCGCGGAGGCCGCTCCGCACGAGGCCATCGAGGGGCTCGAGCACTTCGACAAGGTGATCAACGTCGACCAGAGCCCGATCGGGCGCACGCCGCGCTCGAACCCGGCGACCTACACGGGGCTCTTCACGCCGATCCGCGACCTGTTCGCGGGCGTGCCGGAGTCGCGCGCGCGCGGCTACGGCCCCGGGCGCTTCTCCTTCAACGTGAAGGGCGGGCGCTGCGAGGCCTGCCAGGGCGACGGCATGATCAAGGTGGAGATGCATTTCCTGCCCGACATCTACGTGCCCTGCGACACCTGCCACGGAAAGCGCTACAACCGCGAGACCCTCGAGGTGCTCTACAAGGGCCGCTCGATCGCGGAGGTCCTCGACATGACGGTCGAGCAGGCGCGCGAGTTCTTCGCCTCGGTCCCGGCGATCGAGCGCAAGCTCGCGACCCTGATCGAGGTGGGCCTGGGCTACGTCCGGCTCGGGCAGAGCGCGACCACGCTCTCCGGGGGCGAGGCGCAGCGCGTGAAGCTCTCGCTCGAGCTCTCCAAGCGCGACACGGGGCGCACGCTCTTCATCCTCGACGAGCCGACCACGGGGCTGCATTTCCACGACATCGACCTGCTGCTGAAGGTCCTCGACCGCCTGCGCGACCACGGCAACACCGTGGTCGTGATCGAGCACAACCTCGACGTGATCAAGACGGCGGACTGGGTCGTCGACCTCGGGCCCGAGGGCGGCGACGGGGGCGGGCGCGTGATCGCCGAGGGCACACCCGAGGAGATCGCGGACGCCCCCGAGAGCTTCACGGGGCGGTTCCTGAAGGCGCTGCTCGCCCCGCCCCGGCGCAAGGCGGCGAGCGCGTGAGCCCGCGGGAGCTCCTCGTCGCGAGCTTCCAGGCGGCCCTCTCGGCGGCCGACCCCCTGCGAATCGTCCCGGATCACCTCCCGGCCCCGCCCCGCGGCCGCACGCTCGTCGTGGGCGCCGGCAAGGCCGCGGCCTCCATGGCGCTCGCGGTCGAGCGCCATTGGCCCGCGGCGGCCCCGCTCGAGGGGCTCGTGATCACGCGCTACGGGCACGGCCTGCCGCTCGAGCGCATCGGCCTCGTCGAGGCCGGGCACCCGGTGCCCGACGCGAGCGGGGAGGCGGCGGCCCGCCGCATCCTCGAATCCGCGCGCACCCTCGGCGAGGACGACCTGATGCTCGTGCTCGTCTCCGGCGGCGGCTCGTCGCTCCTTTCGGCGCCGGTCGAGGGCGTGACGATGGCGGACCTGCGCGCCGTCACCCGCTCGCTCCTCGCGAGCGGCGCGCCGATCCAGGACATGAACACGGTGCGCAAGCACCTGTCGGCGATCCAGGGCGGGCGCCTCGCCCTCGCCTGCCGCGCGCCGGTGCTCGCCCTCGTCATCTCGGACGTGACCGGCGACGACCCGACGCACGTCGCCTCGGGGCCCTGCTCGCCGGACCCCACCACCTTCCGCGACGCGATCGACATCCTCGCGCGCTTCGGCGTCGATCCGCCGCCCGCCGTCGCCGCGCACCTCGATCGCGGCGCCTCGGGGGCCGTGCCCGAAACGCCCAAGCCCGGAGACCCGGCGTTCCGGCGGGTCGCGAACCGCGTGATCGCCACCGCCCACGCGAGCCTCATGGGCGCCGCGGCCTTCCTGCAGGCCCGCGGCATCACGCCGATGGTGCTCGGGGACACGGTCACGGGCGAGTCGAGCGAGGTGGCCAAGGTTCACGCGGCGATCACCCGCCAGCTGCGGCGCCATGGGCATCCCTTCAAGCCGCCGGTGGCCGTCATCTCCGGGGGCGAGACCACCGTGACGGTGCGCGGCGCCGGCCGCGGCGGGCGATGCAGCGAGTTCCTGCTCGCGCTCGCCCTCGCCCTCGACGGCCTCGAGCGGACCTTCGCGCTCGCCTGCGACACCGACGGCATCGACGGCAGCGAGGACAACGCGGGAGCGGTGCTCGCGCCCGATGCGCTCGCCCGCGCCGCGGCGCTCGGGCTCGTGCCCGGGCGCATGCTCGCGGCCAACGACGGCTACGGCTTCTTCGCGGCGCTCGGCGACCTCGTGGTGACCGGGCCCACCCGCACCAACGTGAACGACTACCGCGTCATCCTCGTCCAATAGGAGCTCGAGCTTGGGCCCCGGCGAATCCGCGCAGGAACTCGCCTCGCGCGTGGACCGCGCCGTCGAGGCGGGCGACATCGAGGCCGCGTTCGCCCTGCTCGAGCCCCTGCCGCGAACCGCGCCCGAAACCGGGCGCCTGTGGATGCACCTGGGCACGCGGCTCGCGATGCGCTTCGCCTACGAGAGCGCCGGGCGAGCGCTCGAGCGCGCCGTGCACTCGGGGGCCGGCGCTCCCGCGCACGAGCTTTCCGCCGCGGTTCACGGCGAGCTCGGCGACACGCCCGCGGCCGAGCGCGAGCTCGGCCTCGCGGTCGGGCGCGACCCGGGCAGTCCCTCGCTCGCGCTCGCCGACGCCACGCTCCTGCCGATGGTCTACCGCGACCGCGACGACCTGGAACGCTGGCGCCTGCGCTACGCGACGCGGCTCGGCGCCTTCGTGGCCGCCGCGCCGCGCTACGCCCCGCGGGCGGCCGAGATCCTCTCGATGGCGCGCAGCAACTTCCTGCTCGCCTACCAGGGGCGCGACGACCGCGAGCTCCAAGAGCTCCTCTCGGGCGGCCTCGAGTCGCTGATCCGCTGGTCGCATCCCGAATGGCTCGAGCCGCGCCCGGCCCTGCCGCGCGAGCGCCTGCGCGTGGGCTTCGTCTCGGCGTTCCTGCACGATTGCACGGTGGGTCGCTACTTCTCGAGCTGGATCCTGGGGCTCGATCCCCGCCGTTTCGAGGTGCGGGCCTACGTGACGGGCCCCGCACACGACGCCTTCACCCAACGCATCGCCTCCGGCTGCGCGCGCTTCGTGCAGGCCGACCGCCCGGTCGCCGAGATCGCCCGGCTCCTGCAGGGCGAGCAGCTCGACGTCCTCGTCTTTCCGGAGATCGGGATGGACGCCCGCACGCGGCTGCTCGCCTGCATGCGCCTCGCCCCCGTCCAGGCCGCCGGCTGGGGCCACCCGCAGACGACCGGAAGCCGCCACATCGACGCCTTTCTCAGCTGCGCCGAAATGGAGGCGGAAGGTTCGCAGGCGCACTACACGGAAAGGCTCGTCACGCTTCCGGGCCTCGGGGTGGACTACGCCGCCCCGGAGGTGCCGCCCCCGTTCGAGCGCGCCCAGCTGGGCTTCGACGAGGGCCAGCACCTCGTCTTCGTGCCCCACTCGCTCTTCAAGCTGCACCCGGACGGCGACGAGGTCCTCGCCGACGTCCTCGCGGCGGACCCCCGGGCGGTCCTCGTCGTCTTCCAGGGCCAGTCCTCCGGCAAGCCCGCCGCCCTCGCGTTCATCGACCGCCTGCTCGCCGCGCTGCGCGGCCGCGGCGTGCCGCCCGCCCGCCAGGTCAAGCTGCTGCCGCGGCTCGCGCCCGTCGAGTTCCGGCGCGCGCTCCAGCTCGCGGACGTCGTGGTCGATCCGCTGCACTGGTCCGGGGGGAACACGAGCCTCGACGCGCTCGCCTGCGGCGTTCCCGTGGCCACCTGCCCCGGGCCGTTGATGCGCTCGCGGCAGAGCGCGGCGATGCTCGTGCGGCTGGGCGTTCCCGAGCTCGTCGCCCGCAGCCCCGGAGAGCTCGTGCGCGTGGCCCTCGAGGTCGCTTCCCGGCGCGAACTGCGCGAGTCCCTGGCCGCGCGCATCCGCGGCCACCGCGAGGACCTCCTGGGGCCCGCGGGGGGAACCGAGGCCTTTTCGCGGGCGCTCACGCGCCTCGCCGCGCAGGGCGAGGGCGCCGCGCGCTCCTGAGCGCCGGGAGCCGGGAATGAAAAAGGCCGACCCGCGGGTCGGCCTTCCGGGGTCGCGAGGCGCCCGCTCAGGCGGCCTTGGGCTCCTTGGCGCCTTCTTCCTTCGGCTCGGGCCGGTCGAGGAGCTCCACGAGCGCCATGGGGGCGTTGTCGCCCTGGCGGAAGCCGAACTTGAGGATGCGCAGGTAACCGCCGTTGCGCGCCTTGTAGCGCGGCCCCAGCTCGTCGAAGAGCTTGACGACCATCTCGCGGTCTCGCAGCCGGTCGAAGGCGAGGCGACGGTTGGCGAGCGTGGGATTCTTGCCCAGCGTGATGATCGGCTCGGCCACGCGGCGCAGCTCCTTCGCCTTGGGCAGCGTCGTCTTGATCACCTCGTGCTTGAGGAGGGAGACCGTCATGTTGCGCAGCATCGCGAGGCGATGGCTGCTGGTGCGGTTGAGCTTTCTGAGGCCCTGGCGGTGACGCATGGTGCTTTCCTTTCGACTCTCTTGGCTTGTTCAGCCTTGTTGGTGTTGTGGGTTCGGAATGGTTTCCCGCCTGCGCGGGGATGACGGCGCGAACGGCCCCGCCGTCACTTCGTGAGGCCGGCGACCGGCCAGTTCTCGAGCTTCATGCCGAGGGTGAGGCCCTTGGAGGCGAGCACTTCCTTGATCTCGTTGAGCGACTTGCGCCCGAGGTTGGGAGTCTTCAGCAGCTCGTTCTCGGTGCGCTGGATGAGGTCGCCGATGTAGTAGATGTTCTCGGCCTTGAGGCAGTTGGCCGAGCGCACCGTGAGCTCGAGGTCGTCGACCGGCTGCAGCAGGATCGGGTCGACCTGCGGCTGGGCGGACTCGACGCGCTCCTCGCTCGTCGACTGCAGCGAGGCGAACACCGAGAGCTGCTCGACGAGCACGCTCGCGGCGTAGCGAACGGCCTCCTCGGGCTCGATCACGCCGTTGGTCTCGATGTCGATCACCAGGCGGTCGAGGTCGGTTCTCTGTTCGACGCGAGCGCTCTCGACCTGGTAGCTCACGCGGCGCACCGGGCTGAAGGAGGCGTCGAGCAGGATCGAGCCGATCGAGCGCGAGTCGTCCTGGCGGCGCGCCGTGGCCGGGACGTAGCCGCGGCCCTTCTCGATCCTGATCGTCATGTCGAGCTTGCCGCCCTGCGTGAGGTGCGCGATGACGTGGTCGGGGTTGATGATCTCCACGTCGTGCGTCTGCTCGATGTCGGAGGCGACGACGGCGCCCGCCGAGGCCTTCTTCAGCTTGAGCGTGGCCTCGCCGCGGTTGTGCAGCTTCATGACGATGCCCTTGAGGTTGAGGATGACGTCGACGACGTCCTCCTGCACCCCCTCGATCGTCGAGTACTCGTGCAGCACGCCCGCGATCTTGACCTCGGTGGCGGCGTAGCCGGGCATCGAGGAGAGCAGGATCCGGCGAAGGGCGTTGCCGAGCGTGTGCCCGTAGCCGCGCTCGAACGGCTCCATGATCACCTTGGCGTGCGTCGGCGAAAGGTTCTGCACGTCGATGATGCGGGGCTTCAGGAAGGTGTTCGCGGTGCTTTGCATGCGGTAGGCCTCTGCCAAATGCGGTTGAGGGAGCGAGCCGTCACTCTTACTTCGAGTAGAGCTCGACCACCAGCTGCTCGTTCACGTCGGAGGCGAACTCCGCGCGATCGGGCAGGCTCTTGAACACGCCCTTGAAATTCTTCGGATCCATGTCGACCCAGCTCGGGAAGCCGTTCTGCTCCGCGAGCTCGAGCGAGCTCTTGATGCGCAGCTGCCCGCGCGCGCGCGCCCCCACGGCGACCACGTCGGTCGGGCGCAGCAGGTACGAGGGGATGTTCACGGGCTTGCCGTTCACCTCGATCGCCTTGTGGGAGACGAGCTGCCGCGCCTCGGCGCGGGTGGAGGCGAACCCCATCCGGTAGACGACGTTGTCGAGGCGGCTCTCGAGCATCTGCAGCAGGACCTCGCCGGTCGCGCCCTTCTTCTGGGCAGCCTTGTCGAAGTAGTTGCGGAACTGGCGCTCGAGCACGCCGTAGATGCGGCGGATCTTCTGCTTCTCGCGCAGCTGCGTGCCGTACTCCGAGATGCGCGTCGATTTCGCGCCGTGCTGGCCGGGACGGGAATCGAGCTTGCACTTCGTGTCGAGCCCGCGGCGCGCGCTCTTCAGGAAGAGGTCGGTGCCCTCGCGGCGGGCGAGCTTGCACTTGGGTCCGGTATAACGTGCCACGGGTGTTCTCCTGTCGTACTCGGGTCCCCGCCGGGGCGGGGCGTCTTCGTTCTCGGCCCTACATCCGGCGGCGCTTGGGCGGCCGGCAGCCGTTGTGGGGGATCGGCGTCACGTCGGCGATCGAGAGGATCTTCAGGCCCAGGGCGTTGAGCGCGCGCACGGCCGACTCCCGGCCGGGCCCGGGCCCCTTGATGCGGACCTCGAGGTTCTTCACGCCGCACTCCTGGGCCGCGCGGCCCGCGGACTCCGCCGCCACCTGCGCGGCGAAGGGCGTCGACTTGCGCGAGCCCTTGAAGCCGGCCGCGCCCGAGGTCGCCCACGACAGGGCGTTGCCCTGCCGGTCGGTGATCGTGATGATCGTGTTGTTGAACGAGGCGTGGATGTGCGCGATTCCTTCGGAGACGTTCTTCTTCGCCTTCTTCCGGACGCGCGTCGCAGCGGGTTTGACCATGCTCGGGATTCCTGGATCGTGGATCGGTTACGCGGCGGAGGCCGACTTCGTGAGCCGCACGGCCTTGCGCGGGCCCTTGCGGGTGCGCGCGTTGGTGCGGGTGCGCTGGCCGCGGACGGGCAGGCCCTTCTTGTGGCGCACGCCCCGGTAGCAGCCCAGGTCCATCAGCCGCTTGATGTTCATGGACGTCTCGCGCCGGAGGTCGCCCTCGACGGTGAAGCGCGAGATCTGCTCGCGCAGCTTGTCCATCTCGGCGTCGGTGAGGTCCTTGATCTTCGCGGCGTGCTTGATGCCCGCCGCATCGCAGATGAGGCGGGCGCGCGAGCGGCCGATGCCGTAGATCGCGGTGATCGCGATCGCGGCGTGCTGGTGGTTGGGGATGTTGATGCCTGCAATACGGGCCATGGATAGTCCTCGCTATACTCGCGTGCGGCGCCGGGCCCTAGCCCTGGCGCTGCTTGTGGCGGGGGTCGGAGCAGATCACGCGCACCACGCCCTTGCGCCGCACGATCTTGCACTTGCGGCAGATTTTCCTGACGGAAGCCTGAACTCGCATCGTCCTTCTCCTTACTTGGCGCGGAAAGTGATCCGCGCCTTGGTCAAGTCGTACGGGGTGAGCTCGACGGTCACCTTGTCGCCGGGCAGGATCCGGATGTAGTGCATCCGCATCTTCCCGGAGATGTGGCCGAGGACCACGTGGCCGTTTTCGAGCTTCACCCGGAACATCGCGTTGGGGAGGGTCTCGAGGATCTCCCCCTGCATCTGGATCGTCTCTTCCTTCGCCATGGCGCCTAGCGGATGCCCAGCCCGGGGCCGCCCTTGAAGTTCGCCTTCTTGAGAAGGCTCTCGTACTGGTGCGACATGAGGTAGGCCTGGAGCTGCGCCATGAAGTCCATGGTCACCACCACCGTGATCAGCAGCGACGTGCCCCCGAAGTAGAACGGCACGTTGTACTGGGTGCGCAGGAACTCGGGCAGCAGGCACACCAGCGTGATGTAGGCCGCGCCGATAAGCGTGAGGCGCGTGATCACCTTGTCGACGTAGCGCGCCGTCTGCTCGCCGGGGCGGATGCCCGGGACGAAGGCGCCGCTCTTCTTCAGGTTGTCCGCCGTCTCCTTCGAGTTGAAGACGAGCGCCGTGTAGAAGAAGCAGAAGAAGATGATCGCCGCCGCGTAGAGCACGACGTAGAGCGCCTCGCCCGGCGAGAGCGCCGCCGCGAAGTCCTTGAGCCAGGTCATGTGCTCGTTCGTCCCGAACCAGCTCGCGAGCGTGGCCGGGAAGAGGATGATCGAGGAGGCGAAGATCGGCGGGATCACGCCCGACATGTTGAGCTTGAGCGGCAGGAACGAGCTCTGCCCGCCGTAGAGGCGGTTGCCCACCTGGCGCTTGGCGTAGTTCACGAGGATGCGCCGCTGGCCCTTCTCGATGAACACGACCACGTAGGTGACGCCGATCACGAGCGCGAAGATGAGCAGCGCGATCACGACGGACATCGCGCCCGTGCGCACGAGCTCGAGCGTGCCGCCGATCGCCGAGGGCAGCCCCGCGATGATCCCGGCGAAGATGATCATCGAGATCCCGTTGCCGAGCCCGCGCTCCGTGATCTGCTCGCCGAGCCACATCAGGAACATGGTCCCGGTCATGAGCGTGATGACGGTCGTGAACCGGAAGGCGAGGCCCGGGTCGATCACGAGCCCCGGCTGGGACTCGAGCGCGACCGAGATGCCGAGCGCCTGGAAGGTGGCGAGGACCACCGTCGCGTAGCGCGTGTACTGCGTGATCTTTCGCCGCCCCGCCTCGCCCTCCTTCTTCAGGGCCTCGAGCTGCGGCGAGACCACCGTCAGCAGCTGCATGATGATCGAGGCCGAGATGTAGGGCATGATGCCGAGCGCGAGGATCGTGAAGCGCGAGAGCGCGCCTCCCGAGAACATGTTGAACATGTCCAGGATCCCGCCCCGGTTCTGCTGGAAGAGCTTGGCGAGCTCGGCGGGGTCGATGCCCGGCACCGGGATGTGCGCCCCGATGCGGTAGACGACCATCGCGCCCAGCAGGAACCACAGCCGGCGCTTGAGGTCGCCGAACTTGCCGAGCGTGGCGAGGGGATTGGCCGACAAGCCGGTTCCTTTCCTCAGGCCTCGGCCGCGGCCGCGGTCGCGACCGAGCCGCCCGCGGCCTCGATCGCCGCCTTCGCGCCCTTGGTCGCGCCCACGCCCTGCACCTTGTAGGCGCGCTCGGCCTTGCCCGCAAGGATGATCTTCGCGCGCGCCGCCCGGCCCGGGATGATGCCGGCCTTCTTCAGCGACGCGAGGTCGACCGATTCGCCCTCGACGCGTGCGAGGTCGCCCAGGCGCACCTCCACCGTCTCGGCGATGGTCGTCGCGAGGAATCCGCGCTTGGGCAGGCGGCGCTGCAGCGGCATCTGCCCGCCCTCGAAGCCCACCTTGTGGAAGCCCCCGGCGCGCGACTTCTGGCCCTTGTGGCCGCGCCCGGCGGTCTTGCCCAGGCCCGAGCCGATGCCCCGGCCGACGCGCTTCCCGGCCTTCTTGGCGCCGCCGGCGGGCTTGATCGTGTTCAGATCCATGGCCTCACCCCTCGACTTTCACCAGGTAGCTCACCCGGTTGATCATGCCGCGCACCGCCGGCGTGTCTTCGAGCTCCACCGTGTGCTCCCGGTGGCGCAGCCCCAGGCCGCGCACCGACTCGCGGTGCTTCGCGAGCGTGCCGCGAAGGCCCTTCACCAGCGTCACCCTGATCTTCCCGCCGGCCGCCCCGGGCGCCGGCTTGTGCTTGGCAGTCATCGCGAGCCCTTTCTCAGCCGACGATCTCTTCGACCTTCTTGCCGCGCTTCGCGGCAATCTCGGACGGGCGGCGCTGCTGCTGCAGCCCGTCGAGCGTGGCGCGCACGACGTTGTACGGATTGGTGGAGCCGTGGCACTTCGCCGTGATGTTGGACACCCCCATCACCTCGAAGACCGCGCGCATGGCCCCGCCCGCCTTGATGCCGTTGCCCTCGACCGCGGGCTTCATGAAGACACGCGCGCTTCCGTGGCGGCCGAGCACCTCGTGGTGGATCGTGCCGCTCTTCAACGGGATCTTCACCATGTTGCGCCGGGCCTGCTCCATCGCCTTCTGGACGGCGACGGGCACCTCGCGAGCCTTGCCCTTGCCCATGCCGATCGAGCCGTCGCCGTCGCCCACGACGGTGAGCGCCGCGAAGCCCAGGATCCGGCCACCCTTGACGACCTTGGTGACGCGGTTCACCGAGATCATCTTCTCCCGGAGGCCGTCGCTGCGGTCGTCGCTCTGTTCGATCTTCGCCATGTCTGGTCCTTGAATCTTCCGGGGCCGTGCCCTAGAACTTGAGACCGCCCTCGCGGGCGGCGTCGGCGAGCGCCTTCACGCGCCCGTGGTACCTGAAGCCCGCGCGGTCGAAGGCGACCTCGCTCACCCCGGCGGCCCGCGCCTTCTCGGCGATGCGCGCGCCCACGAGCGCCGCCGCGGCCTTGTTGCCGCCGTTGGGCTGCTTCTCGCGCACTTCCTTCTCGAGCGTGGAGGCCGCGGCCAGCACCTTGCCGCCGGTGGCGTCGACCACCTGCGCGAAGATGTGCTGGTTCGTGCGGTGCACGGTGAGGCGCACGGCGTTGTGCCGGGCGATGCGCACCCGCGTCTTCGCGGCGCGCCTGAGTCTCGATGCCTTCTTGTCCATGTTCGTTTCTCTCTCTTGCTCGCTCGGGCGCTACTTCTTCTTCGTTTCCTTGATGACCACGCGCTCGCCGGTGTAGCGCACGCCCTTGCCCTTGTACGGCTCCGGGGACTTGTACGCCCGGATCTCCGCGGCGACCTGGCCGACCTTCTGGCGGTCGACGCCCTTCAGGACGATTTCGGTCTGCGTGGGGGTCTCGGCCTTCACGCCGTCGGGCAGCGCGTGCACGATCGGGTGGGAAAAGCCGAGGCTCAGGTTGAGCTTCGAGCCCTGGGCCTGCGCCCGGTAGCCCACGCCGACGAGCGTCAGGCGCTTCTCGAAGCCCTGCTTCACGCCGTGAACCATGTTGGCCACGATCGCGCGCAGCGTCCCCGACATGGCGTTCGCCTGCTGGGTCGCCGAGGCCGCCTCGAAAGTGACCTTGCCCTGCTCGAGCTTCACGACGACGTCGCGGGAGATCGGCTGCTTGAGCGTGCCGAGCGGGCCCTTCACGGTGAGTTCGGAGGCGCCGACCGTGACCTCGACCTTCTCGGGAACGGCGACGGGATATTTCGCGATTCGGGACATGGCGCGCTCCTCAGACCACGATGCAGAGGACTTCGCCGCCCACGCCCGTCTGGCGCGCGCGCCGGTCGGTCATGACGCCCTTGGACGTCGACACGATCGCCACGCCCAGGCCGTTCATCACGGCGGGGATGTCGTCACGGCCCTTGTAGATCCTGAGCCCGGGGCGGGAGACCCGCTCGAGCTTCTCGATCACGGGCTTGCCCGCGTAGTACTTGAGGCCGATCTCGAGGAAGGCCTTGCCCTCGAGCGTGCGCGTGGCGAAGTCCTCGATGTAGCCCTCGTCCTTCAGGACCTGGGCGATCGCGAGCTTCACCTTCGAGGCGGGCACCGCGACGCTGGTCTTGTCCGTGGCCTGCGCGTTGCGGATGCGCGTCAGCATGTCGGCGATGGGGTCACTCATGCTCATGGTTCGGCTCCTACCAGCTGGCCTTGATCACGCCGGGGATCTCGCCCCGCATCGCGATCTCGCGGATCTTGTTGCGCGCGAGCCCGAACTTGCGGAAGGTCCCGCGGGGCCGGCCGGTGATGGCGCAGCGGTTGCGCAGCCGCACCGGGGAGGCGTCGCGCGGCAGCGCCTGGAGCTTCGCGAGCGCCTCGTCGCGGGCCTCGTCCGTGGCCTTCGGGTCCTTGATGATCGCGAAGAGCGCCTTGCGCTTCTCCGCGTATTTCTTCACGGTCGCGCGGCGCTTCGCCTCGCGGTTGATGACGGCGAGCTTGGCCATTACGCCCTCTCAGTCTTGAACGGGAACCGGAACGCGGCGAGGAGGGCCTTGGCTTCCTCGTCGGTCTTCGCGGTGGTGGTGATGCTGATGTTGAGGCCCCGGAGCGCGTCGATCTTGTCGTACTCGATTTCCGGGAAGATGATCTGTTCCTTGATGCCCAGGTTGTAGTTGCCCCGGCCGTCGAAGGCGCGGCCCGAGACGCCGCGGAAGTCGCGCACGCGCGGCAGCGCGATCGTGACCAGGCGGTCGAGGAACTCGTACATGCGCCGCGCGCGCAGCGTCACCATCGTCCCCACGGGGTAGCCCGTGCGGATCTTGAAGCCCGCGATCGACTTCTTGGACTTCGTGATGACCGGCTTCTGGCCGGCGAGCTTCACGAGGTCCCCGGCGGCGTTCTCGAGGATCTTCTTGTCGGCCACCGCCTCGCCCACGCCCATGTTGACCGTGATCTTCGCGATTCGCGGCACCTGCATCACCGACTTGTAGCCGAACTGCTTCATGAGCGCGGGCACGACCGTCTCGCGGTAATGGACCTGGAAGCGCGGCGGCTGGGACGGGGCCTCTGGGGCCGAGCCCTTCGCGGGCTTCGCGGCCTTGGCCTCCTTCGCGCCCTTGGCCGGCTTCTGCTCTTTCGCGGGCTTCACTTCCTTGCCCGGTTTCTGCTCTTGGTTCGCCATGGTCTCGGTTCTCCGGCTCAGACGTCCACGACTTCGCCGTTGGACTTGAAGAAGCGCACCTTGCGTGCGGCGGTGGCGCCCTGGGCCTCGAGGGTCCGGAATTCGACGCGGTCGCCCTTGCCCGTCGCGGGATTCACGAGCATCACGTTGGAGATATGGATCGGCATCTCCTTGTCGATGATGCCGCCCGTCTGCCCCTTGACGGGGTTGGGGCGCTGGTGCTTCTTCACGCGGTTCACGCCCTCGATCACCAGCTTGCCGGTGTCGAGCACGCGCAGGACCGTCCCCTTCTTGCCCTTGTCCTTGCCGGTGGTGACGACCACCTGGTCACCCTTTCGGATCTTCTGCATGGTTCGCTCCTACAGGACTTCGGGCGCGAGCGACACGATCTTCATGAACCGCTCGGTGCGCAGCTCGCGCGTGACCGGTCCGAAGATGCGCGTGCCGATCGGCTCGAGCTTGGGGTTCAGGAGCACGGCGGCGTTCGAGTCGAACCGGATGACGGAGCCGTCCGGGCGGCGCACGCCCTTGGCCGTGCGCACGACGACCGCGCTGTAGACCTCGCCCTTCTTCACGCGCCCGCGGGGCGCCGCGCTCTTCACGCTCACCTTGATGATGTCGCCGATGCCGGCATAGCGACGCTTCGAGCCGCCGAGCACCTTGATACACATCACCGAGCGCGCGCCGGTATTGTCGGCGACGTCGAGAATCGACTGCATCTGAATCATTTGTCTTCACTCCAACTTAACCCGGCGGGGAACGCCCCCGTCCGGCCAGTCTTGGATCCGTCTTCGACCGTCGCCGGACCGGGAAGGGCCGCCGACGGCTGGCTTGGAATGCTTCTGGTCCCGGGCGCTTGGTGCTGCGGCTTCGGCTGGCGGCCGGGTGATCCCCGGGCCTGGGGCCCGGGCTCGTTCACGCTCTCCCCGGCCTTCGAAGCCCCGGCCGGAAGCGGAAAAGTCGATGATTATAGCAGCATTCGTCCTGACGCGGCAACTAGTCGGCCCGACCGCGGGCCAGGAGCCGGGCGACCTTCCAAGCCTTCGTCTTGGACAGCGGGCGACATTCCTCGATGACGACCGTGTCGCCGAGCTTCGCCTCGTTGCCCTCGTTGTGGGCGTGGTACTTCTTGGTGCGGCGCACAACCTTGCCGATCATCGGGTGCATGACCTGGCGCTCGACCAGGACCGTCACGGTCTTGGCCATCTTGTCGCTCACGACCTTGCCCGTGAGCTGTCGCTGGTTCTTGGCGGTCTCGCTCATTTCCCGCTCGCTTTCGACTTCTCGTTGAGCACGGTGTGGACCCGCGCGATGTCGCGCCGCACCCGCTCGATCTCGCTGTTGCGGGTGAGGCTCTGGGTGGCCAGCTGCATGCGCAGGCCGAACTGGGCCTTGCGAAGCTCCAGGAGCTCCTTCGTCAACTCTTCCGCGCCCTTCGAGCGCAGTTCCTTCGCTTTCATGTCTTCCCCCGTCAGCCGATGGAGCGTTGCACGAACGTCGTGCGGATCGGGAGCTTGGCCGCCGCCAGCGCGAACGCCTCGCGGGCCACCCCTTCCTCCACCCCGTCCATCTCGTAGAGCACCTTGCCCGGAACGATCTCCGCGACGAAATACTCGGGCGAGCCCTTGCCGTTGCCCATGCGGACCTCGGCGGGCTTCTTGGAGATCGGCTTGTCCGGGAAGATGCGGATCCAGATCCGGCCGCCGCGCTTGATGTGGCGCGTCATGGCGCGGCGCGCGGCTTCGATCTGGCGCGCCGTCAGGCGGCCGCGCCCGGTCGCCTTGAGCCCGAACTCGCCGAAGGAGACCTTGGCGCCCGTGGTGGCCACGCCCTTGTTCCGGCCCTTCTGCTCCTTGCGGTACTTCCTTCTAGCTGGCTGCAGCATGTTTCACCCCCGGCTTCCTGGTTTTCTTCTCCGCCTCGGGCGCGGCCGCCACCGGCTGCTCGCCCTTGCCGAGCACCTCGCCCTTGAAGACGAGGACCTGCACGCCGATCGTGCCGTAGGTCGTGCGCGCCTCCGAGAAGCCGTACTCGATGTCCGCGCGCAGCGTGTGCAGCGGCACCCGGCCCTCGCGGTACCACTCGGTGCGGGCGATCTCCGCGCCGTTGAGCCGCCCGGCGCTCGTGATCTTGATGCCCTGGGCCCCGAGGCGCATGGCGTTTTGCATGGCACGCTTCATCGCGCGGCGGAACATCACGCGCTTCTCGAGCTGGCCCGTGATCGAGTCGGCGATCAGCTGCGCGTCGAGCTCGGGCTTGCGGATCTCCTCGATGTTCACGTGGACCGGCACGCCCATGAGACGCTGCAGGGCGTTGCGCAGGCCCTCGATGTCCTCGCCCTTCTTGCCGATCACCACCCCCGGGCGCGCCGAGAAGATGGTGATGCGCGCATTCTTGGCCGGGCGCTCGATGACCACGCGGCCCACGGCCGCATGCCCGAGCTTCTTCTTCAGGTACTCGCGCACCTGGATGTCCTCGGCGAGCATGGCCGGGAAGTGCTTGCTGTTCGCATACCACTTCGAGGCCCAGTTGCGGTTCACCGAGAGGCGGAAGCCCGTCGGATTGATCTTCTGTCCCATCGTTTCGCTCCTACTTTCCGTCGCCCACGGCCAGGAAGACATGGCACGTGGGTTTCAGGATGCGGTTGCCCCGACCCTTGGCGCGCGCGTGGAAGCGCTTGAGCACCGGGCCCTTCTCGACGTGGATCTTCGTGATCTTGAGCTCGTCGATGTCCGCGCCGTTGTTGTGCTCGGCGTTGGCGATCGCGCTCTCGAGGACCTTCTTGATGATCCGCGCGCCCTTCTTCGGGGTGAAGGCGAGGATGTTGAGGGCCCGGCCGACGCTCGCGCCGCGCACCAGGTCGGCGACCAGCCTGCCCTTCTGCGCCGAGAGCCGCACACCGTAGAGTTTCGCTTCGACTTGCATCGCGGTTCTCCTCACTTCTTCGGCGCCGGCGACGCGGGTGCCGCGACCTTCTTGTCGGCCGAATGGCCCTTGAAGGTGCGCGTCAGCGCGAACTCGCCGAGCTTGTGGCCGACCATGTTCTCGGTCACGTAGACGGGAATGTGCTGCTTGCCGTTGTGGACCGCGATCGTGAGGCCGACGAAGTCGGGCAGGATCGTCGAGCGCCGCGACCAGGTCTTGATCGGGCGCTTGTCCTTCGCGGCCGTCGCGGCCTCGACCTTCTTCATGAGGTGCCCGTCGACGAACGGGCCTTTCTTGATGGAACGTGCCATGGCTACCCCTTAGGCCTTCTTGCGGCGGCTGCGCACGATCATCGTCTGCGTGCGCTTGTTGGAACGCGTCTTCTTGCCCTTGGCCGGCTGCCCCCACGGCGAAACCGGATGGCGGTTTCCGCGGGTGCGGCCGCCCAGCGGGTGGTCGACGGGGTTCATCGTCTCGCCGCGGACGGTCGGGCGGATGCCGCGCCAGCGGTTGGCGCCTGCCTTGCCGATCTGGCGCAGGTTGTGCTCCTCGTTGCCCACCTCGCCGATCGTGGCGCGGCAGTTGACGTGGACGCGGCGGATCTCGCCCGAGCGCATCCGGATCTGCGCGTACTCGCCCTCGCGCGCGAGCAGCTGCACGCCCGCGCCGGCGGCGCGCGCGATCTGCGCGCCTTTGCCGGGCATCATCTCGACGCAGTGCACCGTCGTGCCGACCGGGATGTTCCTGAGCGGAAGCGCGTTGCCGGCCTTGATCGGGGCCTCCGAGCCGCTCTCGATGCGCTGGCCCACCTCGACGCCCTTCGGCGCGATCATGTAGCGGCGCTCGCCGTCGGCGTAGCACAGCAGGGCGATGTTCGCGCTGCGATTCGGATCGTACTCGAGGCGCTCGATCTTCGCCGGAATCCCGTCCTTGTCGCGGCGGAAATCGACGATGCGGTAGTGGTGCTTGTGGCCGCCGCCCTTGTGCCGCGTCGTGATGTTGCCGAAGGAATTGCGTCCCGCCCGCTGCGACTGCTTCTCGACGAGCGCGGCGTGCGGCGCCCCCTTGTGCAGGGTCGCGTTGACGACCTTCACCATCGACCGGCGTCCGGCCGACGTGGGTTTGGTCTTGACCAGAGCCATGTCAGGCCACTCCTTCCACGAAGTTGATGTCGCCTTCGCCCTTGAGGCTCACGTAGGCCTTCTTGAAGCTGCGGCGGCGCCCCACGAACCGGCCGTGGCGCTTCTCCTTGCCGCGGACGTTCACGACGTTCACGGCCCCCACCTCGACCTTCTGCTCCTTGAAGAGCAGCTCCACCGCGGCCTTGATCTCGGCCTTGGTCGCGTCGGGCAGCACCTCGAACACCACCTGGCGGCGCGTCTCGCCCACGAGGGTCGCCTTCTCCGAGATGATCGGCGCGAGAATCACCTTCATCAGTCGTTCCGCGTTCATGCCAGCGCCTCCTCGAGATGCTTGACCGCGCCCTTGGTGAGCAGCACCTTCCGGAACCGGATCAGGTTCACGGGGTCGGCGTGGCGGGCCTCGAGAACCAGCACGTTCGGAAGGTTTCGCGAGGACAGCGCCAAGTTGTCGTCCAGGCGGTCGGTGATGATCAGGACCTCGTCGAGCCCCATGGCCTTGAGCTTGCGGGCGAGGAGCTGCGTCTTTGGCTGCTCGACGCTGAACCCGTCGACCACGGCAAGGCGCTCCTCGCGAACGAGCTGCGAGAGGATCGAGGCCATGCCCGCGCGGTACATCTTGCGGTTCAGCTTCTGGGTGAAGTTCTCGTCGGGCGAGGACGGGAAGATCTTCCCGCCGCCGCGCCACAGCGGGCTCGACGTCATCCCGGCGCGCGCGCGGCCCGTGCCCTTCTGGCGCCAGGGCTTCTTGGTGGAGTGGCGCACCACGCCCCGGTCCTTCTGCGCGCGGGTTCCCGCGCGGCCGTTCGCGTGGTAGGCGACGACCACCTGGTGGACGAGCGCCTCGTTGTACGTGCGACCGAAGAGAGCCTCGGAGGCGGCCACGGGGGCGAGCGCCTCGCCCTTCTCGTTGATGACCTTGAGTTCCATCAGCGGCCTCCCTTCGGCGCCTTGGCCTTGACGCTGGGCCGCACGACCACCGCGGCGTTCTTCGCGCCGGGGACCGAGCCCTTGATCATGATGAGCGAGCGCTCGGCGTCCACGCGCGCGACCTCGAGCAGCTGGATCGTGCGCGCGACGTCGCCGAGGTGGCCCGACATGCGCTTGCCGGGGAACACGCGGCCCGGATCCTGCGCCATGCCGATGGAGCCCGGCGAATTGGTCGAGATCGAGTTGCCGTGGGTCGCCCGGTTCGAGGAGAAGTGATGGCGCTTGATCACGCCCGCGTAGCCCTTGCCGATGGTCGTGCCCGAGACGTCGACCTTCTGGCCCACGGCGAACATGTCGACCTTCAGCTCGGCGCCGACCTTCAGCTCGCCGAGCGCCTCGGGCGCGACGCGGAACTCCCGCAGCACGCTGCCCGCCTCGACGCCCGCCTTGGCGAAATGGCCGGCGGCGGCCTTGTTCACCCGCGAGGCGCGGCGCTTGCCGAACGCGACCTGGATCGCGCAGTAGCCGTCCGACTCGGGGGTCTTGATCTGTGCGACGCGGTTGCCCGCGCAGTCGAGCACCGTCACCGGGACGGAGGAGCCGTCGTCGTTGAAGATGCGCATCATGCCGACCTTGCGGCCGACGAGTCCGAGACTCATGTTCCTGCCTTCCTTTCTTCTCTATCCCCTGCGGTCGCCCGCCGGGCGCCGGCTGCAATTGGCCGGCCCTTCACCTTCCGCGGCGGGCGCCTGGCCCGGGCGGTCCTGCCTCAGAGCTTGATCTCGACGTCCACCCCGGCGGGGAGGTCGAGCTTCATCAGCGCGTCCACCGTCTTGTCCGTCGGCTCGATGATGTCCATCAGCCGCAGGTGCGTGCGGATCTCGAACTGGTCGCGCGAGGTCTTGTTCTTGTGCGGCGAGCGCAGGATGTCGAAGCGCTCGATGCGCGTGGGCATGGGCACGGGGCCCTTGACCACCGCGCCCGTGCGCTTGGCCGTCTCCACGATCTCGAGCGCCGACTGGTCGATCAGCTTGTAGTCGAACGCCTTGAGGCGGATGCGGATCTTCTGCTTTGCGAGGTTCTGTGCCATTTCGGGGAATCTTTCGCCTGGACTACTCGAGAATCTTTGAAACCACGCCGGCGCCCACGGTGCGTCCGCCCTCGCGGATGGCGAAGCGAAGCCCGTCCTCCATCGCGATCGGCGCGATCAGCGTCACCGTCATCTTGATGTTGTCGCCCGGCATCACCATCTCGGTGCCCGCCGGAAGCTCCAGCGAGCCCGTCACGTCCGTCGTGCGGAAGTAGAACTGCGGCCGGT